>CANRIL010000024.1 GCA_947630625.1 uncultured Clostridia bacterium | reverse complement strand
TATGTGCGAGACTGCGATATATCTCCGGCAAAGATTGGGGGTGCAAGCGCTATCTCAGCATGAAATATTTTGACGAAACTGAAAGCTTGACCGCCTGATCGGCGCGAAATTTCATCACCCCTCGAATTCGAGGGGTGATGAAAGTGAAATGTGACTTTCTTCTATACAATTTTGCGAAAAATCCTTGACAGTACCTCCGTTATTTTTCCGAGCACCAGTTTTTCAGCCTCAAATTTACTTCGGATATATACGTTCCTGAGATCTTGACCGATGTAAATGTCTGATTCAGAAAAGCTGACCGAACCTTTTCCGTTCCTTTCAAGAACGCCTCCGCCGACACTTGTGGTAGAAACAAATACAAATTTCGCTTTGATTGAACATGCATACTCAAGCATATTTTCTGTTCCTGCCACATTCACCTGTGCAAAGTCGGAATAATTGCCGTAATGTTTGACATTTGCCGCCGAATGTATGACAGTATCCACGTCAAACGGCAATGATGCAAGGCTGTCTTTCTCAGTTATGTCGCCAACGATCGGAATGATCCTACCGCCTATTTCAGCATCATATTTCTGCCCGAAATAGTACGTCAAGGTTTGTTTGAGTTTTTCAACGTTTCTTACAAGGCAATAGATTTTGCCTTTTTCTCTTTCAAAGATCTCGTCCAATAAATGTGATCCCAAAAAGCCTGTTGAGCCTGTAATGAGAACATTCCCCATTGTTTTATATAACAACGTGTATGGTACATCCGCTTTGTTCAGATCAAGAGCTTTATATTCGAGTACAAACTCATTTGATCCCGATTCAAGCTTTTGCGCTGTCTTGTTGTCTATAAAAGCACCAAGTTCCGTCGGAACGGGGTGTTCATAAATATCCTGCACATTTATCGTAATTCCCTTATCTAAAAGCAGCGACACCAAATACACTGCCGAGAGACTGTCACCACCTATTTCAAAGAAATTATCATTAACACTTACTTCATTCCCGTCAAACACCTCTCTCATTGCCGCGCATATTTTTTTCTCGGTGTCTGTAGATGGCGCGCGGTATGCCTCTGTCTGTGTTTCTCTCGCCGGTTCCGGCAGATTTTTTCTGTTGGTTTTTCCGCTTGAGGTCATCGGTATTTCGCTGAGGCGCATGAAGTAATTCGGAATCATATACCTCGGAAGCTTTGTAGACAAATGCTCTCTCAGAAGCTTTTCATCGATTTCGTCCGTCGAGGTATAGTAACCGACAAGATACTGCCTGCCGGAAGCGTCTTTTTTGTCGGCAACGGCACTCATGCTTATGCCGTCGAATGCGCTCATCACGCTTTCTATCTCGCCGAGTTCGATCCTGAGTCCGCGTATTTTTACCTGTGTATCTATTCTTCCGAGATACTCAAGCTCCCCGTCTTCCCTCCATCTCGCAAGGTCGCCGGACTTGTACATCGTCTGCCCTTCTCTGAACGGATCCGACACAAACTTTTCCGCCGTAAGCTCGGGGCGGTTGAGATATCCTTTGCCAACTCCGTCGCCGGATATGCAAAGTTCACCCGGTACTCCTACGGGACAGACTTCTCCATGCGAATTTAATATGTAGATCTGAACGTTAGACATCGGCTTGCCTATGACAATGTCTTCGGCATTTTGTATTTCCGCAAATGTGCTTCCGATCGTCGCCTCTGTCGGTCCGTATCCGTTGAATACCTTTGCTTTTGAGCATTTGCGAATCTCCGTAAACATTGACGCAGAAAACGCCTCTCCTGCCGAAAGGATCGTTTTTACTCTGCTCAGAGATTTTCTGAACCGCTCATTTGTCAAGTAATACTTCAGCCTTGACGGTGTAATATGTATTAAATCAATTTCGTTATCTGTTATTACATCCGCCATTTCATCGGCACTGTTAAGACTGCTTTCATCGGCAATCACCGAACCTGCGCCATTTAATATTGGCTGAAATATTTCGCCCACCGATATATCAAACGTAAACGAACCGATAGACAGCACTCTTTCACAGTCTTCAAATATGGCTTTAAAAAACACATTGTTCTTTGAAGAGAAATTATTTAGTCCTCTGTGCTTTATGAGTGTTCCTTTCGGTTTACCGGAAGAGCCAGAAGTAAATATCACATAGCATGTGTCGTCTGGAGAATTTACGTTCTCTATCAGTTCGGGAGAGCGGGAAAAATCGAACTTTCCGAGATCCACCGTGTCTATGTCAAGACTTCCGCTGTATCCGTAAGTCAATGCCACACTGCTCCCCGCTTCGCCGATCATGTATACGATCCTGTCCTTCGGATATGTCGGGTCTATGGGCATATATGCTCCGCCCGCTTTCATTATCCCAAGCATTCCCACTACCACATACCAGCTCCTTGCGGAGATCAGCGGCACTATGTCATTCGGCTTTATCCCGGCTTCCTCTCGTAAGTATCTCGCAAGAGAGTTCGACATTTCATCGAGCCGGCGATATGTAAATTCTTCGCCCTCATAGACGAGCGCGGTCTTGTCCGGCGTTTTCTTTACCTGCTCGGCGAACACTTCTTGAACACTCTTCTCACGAGGATAGTCGGCGTCGGTTTCATTAAATGTGTATACGACTTTGCGGTATTCTTCTTCGCCTATTACATCAAAAGTATTTAGTTTCTTATCCGCGTTGATCTGCTCCAGTATCCGTATATAGCTCTTTTCAAAAGCGTGAATAAACTTATCGTCATATTTTGAGCCGTTGTATTCAACTAATATCCTGACGTTGCCGTTCTGCTGCGGAATGACCTGAAATGATATGTCCATTTTACAGGTGTGAGTATCATACGAGGAGATATTCAGCCCTTCTGCTTTTAGTTCGCCCGGCTGATATATGAAGGACGAGTTGATGATGCTCTTGTTTGTTATCCCCACAGCGTCGCATATCTCTAAAAACGGAAGCTCCTGATACTGATATATATCCGTGAGCCGTTTCCCGACACAAGCGGCATATTCATTCCACGTTGCCGCGGGATCAACTTCAAAACTGTACGGGATCGTATTTACAAACATTCCCACTGTATCGGCAGTTTCGTGATATCCGCGATTTGACAGTATGATGCTCGTCATGAACTTTTCCATGTTCGAGTATTTGGAGATCAGAAGACCGAATGCGCTGAAATACACCCCCGTATCGGTCATATTGTTTTTCTTCGCGTATTCCTTTACTCTGCAAGCAATATCACTGTCAATAACGTGTTCAAGCGTCTTTCCGCCAACGTATGAGGACGGGATCTCGGGAAGCTCAGGCGGCTGTGCGGAAGCATCCGTCGTCTTCCTGAAATACTCGATATGTTCAGACATTTTACCGCTTTCGAGACGCTCGGTAAAATCGTCTGCATAATCAGCATAGCTCACGCTTTCTTCTCTGAGATCGCCTCCGAAGATCGCAGAGAGTATTATCTCCATTGAATCGCCGTCGGATATGATATGATGCATATCTATTGCCAACCCGCCGTCTATGAACGCAGCTCTCATAAGCGGCGCCGTTCCGAGATCGAAAGGTCTGACAAATGACGCCATATCAACCTGCTCTTCAAACTTCAGCTCCGCCCTATCGTCTATGCAGCCTATTACATCGCCGCCCTCTAATTTTATCGCTGTTTTCAGGGACGGATGCAGATCATATACCTCGGTTATCCTCATCTTCAGAGCTTCAGTGTCCGTGCCTTCAGCAAGGCTTATGAACATCGGCATATTGTACACCAAAGAATTCGGATCCTTGCTGCACGCGATATATATCGCCTTCTGCTGAGGTGTGAGAATATACTTTTGCAGATTTTTCTTCGGTATATGCAGCGCCTTTGAACTTAATCCGTCCAGACATTCCGCAAGATCGTCAAGAACCGTATGCTCTAAAATATGCTTCATTTCGGCGTGGATCCCGAGCTTGTCTTCAATTTCAACAAGCATTGTTATCGCCGTCAAGCTGTCGCCTCCGACTTCAAAGAAGTCATCGCTGCAGCTTACGGAATCCAAACGCAAAATATCTTCCCATATCTGAACCAGCACAGCCTCCGTCTGTGTTTTCGGCTCGACACGTTCTTTTTCGGAATTATCAAACGCCGGTTCCGGCAAGCTTTTTCTGTCGGTTTTTCCGCTTGAGGTCATCGGTATTTCGCTGAGGCGCATGAAGTAATTCGGAATCATATACCTCGGAAGCTTTGTAGACAAATGCTCTCTCAGAAGCTTTTCATCGATTTCGTCCGTCGAGGTATAGTAACCGACAAGATACTGCCTGCCGGAAGCGTCTTTTTTGTCGGCAACGGCACTCATGCTTATGCCGTCGAATGCGCTCATCACGCTTTCTATCTCGCCGAGTTCGATCCTGAGTCCGCGTATTTTTACCTGTGTATCTATTCTTCCGAGATACTCAAGCTCCCCGTCTTCCCTCCATCTCGCAAGGTCGCCGGACTTGTACATCGTCTGCCCTTCTCTGAACGGATCCGACACAAACTTTTCCGCCGTAAGCTCGGGGCGGTTGAGATATCCTTTGCCAACTCCGTCGCCGGATATGCAAAGTTCACCCGGTACTCCTACGGGACAGACTTCTCCATGCGAATTTAATATGTAGATCTGAACGTTAGACATCGGCTTGCCTATGACAATGTCTTCGGCATTTTGTATTTCCGCAAATGTGCTTCCGATCGTCGCCTCTGTCGGTCCGTATCCGTTGAATACCTTTGCTTTTGAGCATTTGCGAATCTCCGTAAACATTGACGCAGAAAACGCCTCTCCTGCCGAAAGGATCGTTTTTACTCTGCTCAGAGATTTTCTGAACCGCTCATTTGTCAAGTAATACTTCAGCCTTGACGGTGTAATATGTATTAAATCAATTTCGTTATCTGTTATTACATCCGCCATTTCATCGGCACTGTTAAGACTGCTTTCATCGGCAATCACCGAACCTGCGCCATTTAATATTGGCTGAAATATTTCGCCCACCGATATATCAAACGTAAACGAACCGATAGACAGCACTCTTTCACAGTCTTCAAATATGGCTTTAAAAAACACATTGTTCTTTGAAGAGAAATTATTTAGTCCTCTGTGCTTTATGAGTGTTCCTTTCGGTTTACCGGAAGAGCCGGAAGTAAATATCACATAGCATGTGTCGTCTGGAGAATTTACGTTCTCTATCGGTTCGGGAGAGCGGTAAAAATCGAACTTCCCGAGATCCACCGTGTCTATGTCAAGACTTCCGCTGTATCCGTAAGTTAACGCAACACTGCTCCCCGCTTCGCCGATCATGTATGCGATCCTGTCCTTCGGATATGTCGGGTCTATGGGCATATATGCTCCGCCCGCTTTCATGATCCCAAGCATTCCCACTATCACATGCCAGCTCCTTGCGGAGATCAGCGGCACTATGTCATTCGGCTTTATCCCGGATTCCTCTCGTAAGTATCTCGCAAGAGAGTTCGACATTTCATCGAGCCGTCGATATGTAAATTCTTCCCCCTCATAGACGAGCGCTGTCTTATCCGGCGTTTTCTTCACCTGCTCGGCGAACACCTCTTGAACACTTTTCTCACGAGGATAGTCGGCGTCGGTTTCATTAAATGTGTATATCAGTCTGTTGTATTCTTCGTCGGGGATAATACGAATATTATCTACCTGGATATCACTATTTGAAACGATCTGCGCAATTATATATATGATCCGATCAAAAAGCAGCTTTATGTGTTCTTTTGAGAAAACTGCGGTCTGATAATCAAAATTAAGCGTAAACCTTCCTATGTCGTCGCGATCATCAATATGAATAGCAAGAGGAATTTCTCCAAATCCATTATGAAGCCACCGGGTATGACATTCATATTCGCAAGGAACGGTAATTTTGGCGTTTTGAAAGCTTACGACAACATCAAACAGATTTCCAGAGAAGTTATGCTTGTCTCTTATGTAACGCAAAATATCCGAATAAGGATATTGTTGATGTCTGAAAATTGCGCTGTGCGCTGACGATATATCTTTAAACAAATCAAGGGCAGTTTCATTGTCATTTATCTTAATTCCAAGCGGCACTGTAGATATGAACATACCCGCAACTTGCTTTTCGCGACGGGTCGTGCGATTAAGAACCGGCACACCAATTATATTTTCGTCGCATGAATCATTTATATTATGAAGATATATGAGTGTTGCTGCCTCGAAAAGTATGGCAGGTGAGATTCCGTTTTCAGAACAGCAGTTATAAATCCGCTCGCTTACGTCTCTTTCTAAAACAGAAGTGAATCGTTCCGATTTTCCGTCAAAACTGTCCTTTCGTTCGGGAACAATAAAACTCAACTGCGGTTTTTCGGAAAAACGCGTTTCCCAATATTCTTTGTCACGACTGAACCGCTGAGACAAAATATATTCAGATTCTTTTTCTGCGTACTCAAGATATGAAAAGCATGCAGGCTCAATTTCATCATCATTTGCGAGCTTTATATAGTTCTCTATAATACTGTTGCAAAACAGACTTAAAGACCATGCATCAGCTACAAGATGACTGCAACACGGGAATACGCCTGTATGACCTTCGGCAGTAAAAATGCAGAACCGATAAAGTCTATCGGTAGACTTAAATGGAACTCGTCCTTCTTGCGTAAAAAACCGTGTTGCATCTGAGAGGCTGTCAAATTGATATACCGGAACATCAAAATGGCAGTAATCTTCAGGAATCTGAAAAATATTCTTTCCCTCTTCGGATATCCGAATGCGGATACCTTCCTGTGATTTTACAAACAGGTTAATAGCCTCCGCAAGTTTGTCCGTATCAAGAACTGAATTAAAAATAATAATTCCGCTTATATTCGCAATACTGCTGTTATATGTTCTGATAAGGTTCCAAATATTGCGTTGCTGAGTAGTCAATGGATATTTCATACGTTTTTTCCCACCTGAATTGTCTTTACATTAAATATGTCAATCTTTTTATATAACGTTCTGCTTTTCTGTAAGCGGTTACGCACAGCCTTATTAATTGTATCACGTTATGGACTGAATTTCCATACCTAATGTATTATTTTCAATGCAATCCTAATTGAAAAAATCCTGCCGTCTATTATGAGCTAAATATAGAAGTACTTTTGAAAAACCACGCTGTCGCACCGCTGCAATCGGCGCTTTTGCGAAAAATCCGCCGACCTTGCACCATGATAGGTCGCACAAAATAAAAAGGAAAAACGCCTCGGAATCTCTCGATTCTAAGGCGTTTTTCACAGGGGCAGGAGGATTCGAACCCGCGACCCACGGTTTTGGAGACCGGTACTCTACCAGCTGAGCTATACCCCTATATAGCCCCCTTTTGGGAGCCATACCGCATTATATCACAAAGCTTTTTCTTTTGCAATACTTTTTTGACGGTTTTTTCAGCCAAAATCCTTATTCCTTCACGTAAACTCTTTCAACTTTATATACATATACTGTATGATAATCCCTGCCCGGATATGCGGAGGCGCGCACGGCTTCATCGTGGAAACCCGCTTCTCTCACCTTATCCGAGTACAGCTTCCGGCACGACAATATCACCTTTGCCTGCTCAAACCCGACCGCTCCCTCATCTGTCGCCGCCGGTGTAAGTCCCGTATCCGCGATTTTGTCCCTATCCCTTCCGCTTTTCGTTCCGCAATATGTGAGCTCGCGCTTGCATTCGCCGCCGAAAAACGACAGCGTCACGCGGTCGCCGGACTCTGTAAATTCGTGTGTATACCGCTGAGGGCGCACAAACACAAACGCCACCGGCTCGCCCCACAGTATTCCCATGCCGCCCCAGCTCGCTGTCATCGTATTATACCCGCCGTCTCTGTCAGACGCCGTGACGAGCATCCAGTCGTCGCCTATCATTTTAAAAACGTTTCCTTCGAGCTCTTCGGGTTTTATCGTTCTGTATCCGTTCATATGCGTTCTCCTCCCTTTTGCTTATAGTTATTATATACCGAATCGCGCTGTTTGTCACTGCCAAAAAAATAATTTTTCAAAATTTGACGCGCAGGAAAAGCGCTTGGCTGAAATAAGCAGCCAAAGCACAGCCGTCAGTGGTCAGCGATCAGATATGATGCGGTAAAACAACCGCTGATCCGAGGTTCAGTCTCTCAAATTGCCGGATTGCCGGCTGCTTTTTTTTCCCTCCGGACGACTCTTTTTGACCCCTGAAATCCTGAGCGGGAGAATTTGCACAATTTATTCCTTCATTACACACATGTCCTACTTGACAGACCGCATAGTTTTAGTATACAATAAGATGTATATGCGATGTGGTGGGGTATTTACTTCGGCGCCCCTGTCATACATATGTACTATTAACAAAAACTAAACGAAAAGACGCAAATTGTCAAAGAAATGGAGGTGCAATCATACATGGAATACTTATGGGCGGCGATCGCCGCCGTCATCGGTATAATCATAGGACTCGTTGTCGGTTTTCTGTGGAGACGCCATGTGCGCAGGATCGTTGACCGCACTGTCAGCGAAGCTGAAACGGAAGCCAAACGAATAGTCTCCGACGCGATCAAAGATTCCGAAACAAAGCGCAAGGAAATGCTTGTCGAGGCTAAGGAAGAAATTCTGAAGCAGAAGAACGACGCCGACCGCGAAATAAAGGATCGCCGCCGCGAGATAACGAGTACCGAAAACAGGATTGCAAAGAAAGAAGAAGCTCTCGACCGCAAGATCGAAGCAAACGAAAAAACGACCGAATCGCTGAACAAAAAAATGCACGACCTCGACGCGAAGAACGAAGAGTTGTCGCGCGCCATCGCCGAGCAGAGGGAAGCGCTTGAAAGAATTTCCGGGCTGACCGTTGAACAGGCGAAGGCAGAGCTCCTTGACAGTCTTGAATCAGAAATACAGCACGAAACTGCCATGAAGCTCGACGAGTACGAGCGCCGCTTCAAGGACGAGGCAGACGAGAAGGCAAAGAACATTCTCTCCCTCGCCATTCAGCGCTGCGCCGCAGACCATGTCTCCGAGGTTACGATCTCCTCCGTCACGCTGCCGAACGATGAGATGAAGGGTCGCATAATCGGGCGCGAAGGCCGCAACATCCGCACGATCGAAACGCTTACCGGCGTCGATCTCATTATCGACGACACGCCCGAGGCGATCACGCTTTCAAGCTTTGATCCCGTCCGCCGTGAGGTGGCGAGGATCGCGATCGAAAAGCTCATCTCCGACGGACGTATCCATCCTACCCGCATCGAAGAAACTGTCGAAAGGGCGAGAAAGGAAGTCGACACCGCCATACGCCAGGCGGGCGAACGCGCGACGTTCGACACCGGCGTCCACGGGCTCAATCCCGAACTCATCAAGCTTCTCGGCCGTCTCAAATACCGCACGAGCTACGGTCAGAACGTGCTTCTGCACTCGATCGAAGTTTCGCTCTTGTCCGGAATACTCGCGGACGAGCTCGGCGCCGACCCGGCGCTGGCGCGCCGCGCGGGACTGCTTCACGACATAGGCAAGGCGCTGACGCAGGAAGCCGAAGGCTCGCACATTCAGCTCGGCGTTGAGGTCGCGAAGAAATACCGCGAAAACAAGGAAGTCATCCACGCGATCGAGGCGCACCACGGCGACGTGGAGCCGAAGACCGTCATCGCCCTCATCGTCCAGGCGGCGGACGCGATTTCAGCCGCAAGGCCGGGCGCAAGGCGTGAAAACCTCGAAAACTATATCAAACGCCTGACAAAGCTCGAAGAGATCACAAACGAGTTCGAAGGCGTCGAAAAGTCCTACGCGATCCAGGCTGGGCGCGAGATCCGCATCATGGTCAAGCCTGAGATCGTCAGCGACGACAAGATGAAGATCCTCGCTCATGACATTGTGAAGCGCATCGAATCCGAGCTTGAATATCCGGGACAGATAAAGGTGCATATTATACGCGAAAGCAGAGCAATTGACTACGCAAAATAAGGCTTCTTTCGTAAAAACAATTGGGGGAGCCGAACCGGCTCCCCCATGTTCGTCGTGAGTTTTAATGCCGGATCACGACAAATCCCCGACATCTTAACAGAAAGGCGAACTTCCATGCGAATACTTGCCGTCGGCGATATTGTAGGCGAACGCGCCGTCCGCGAGCTCGGACATCTGCTGTCGCTCGCTTCGCGGAAATATTTACCCGACCTCACCGTTGTCAACGGCGAGAACGCCGCCGGCGGGCGCGGGCTGACGCCTCCGCTTGCCGCGGACATATTTGCCGCCGGGGCAGACGTTATTACGACCGGGAATCACATATTTGACAAGAACGCAATACTTGAATATCTCGACTCGACAGACCGCATTCTTCGCCCGGCAAACTACCCTGCCGGCGTGCCCGGCGTCGGGTACACGGTAATAACGCTATCGGGCGTCCGCGTGCTTATCATGAACGTTTCCGGGACCGTTTACATGAAGGACGAGTCCCTTGCCTCCCCATTTGAAACGGCGGAGGGAATATTTTTACGCGAGTCCGGGTCATACGATTTTGCTGTCGTCGACTTTCACGCTGAGGCGACGGGCGAAAAGCTTGCTTTCGCGCGTTACCTTGACATGATGCGCGAATACCGCGTCGCCGCCGTCTGGGGGACGCACACTCATATCCCGACCTCGGACGTTCGCATTCTGCCGGGCGGCGCCGGTTACGTCACCGACCTCGGCATGACGGGGCCTCAGAACGGCATCCTCGGCATACGCTCCGACATTATAATCAGGTTCACAAAAGACCATCTGCCCGGCAAATTCGAAGTCGCGGACGGAGAAGTGTCGCTTGAGGGCGTCGTCTTCGACATCGACGCCGAATCGGCGCGCGCGACCCATGTCAGGCGCGTCCGGCTCTGACTTTTTTGCAGATCAATATTACATTTTTCGACCGACTGAAGAAAGGTACATATTTATGAAAACATCCGAACTGAAAAAACTTATCTCCGACGGCATCATGGACGAAAAATTTGCCGCGCTTCGCGAGCTTCACGTGAATGACCCCGCGGTCGCGGTACAGCGGAAGCGCTGGCTTGACGCCGTATCATCGTTTGAGGAAATTTACGGCGTCGACCGGGACGTTTCGCTCTTCTCCGTCCCCGGCAGAAGCGAAATAATGGGCAACCACACCGACCACCAGCACGGCTGCGTCATCGCCGCGTCCATCACGCTTGACTGCATCGCCGTCGCGTCGAAGCGCGACGACTATGTGATCCGCATCAAGAGCGCCGGATTCCCGGAGGACGTTGTGGACACGAAGAAATTCCGCATGCCCGACGAGTCGCGCTTCTTCAAGTCCGACGCCATAATCGCCGGCGTCGCCGACGGATTCCGCGCTAACGGCTTCAACGTCGGCGGATATGACGCGTTCACAACGTCCGACGTTCTCGGCGGCTCCGGGCTTTCCTCCTCCGCCGCGTTCGAGGACATGGTCGGCAACATCCTTTCGCATTTCTACAACGACGGGCGCGTCTCCGCAACCGAGATCGCCACGATCTCTCAGTACGCGGAAAACGTCTTCTTCGGAAAACCGTGCGGACTTATGGACCAGATGGCGTGCGCGTGGGGCGGACTTATCACGATAGATTTCATGGACCCGGCGCATCCCGTGACCGAAGGTCTTGATTTCTCGCTCACAAATCACGGCTACTCGCTCTGCATCACGGCGACGGGCGGAAACCACGCCGACCTGAACGAGGACTACGCCTCCGTTCCCGCCGAGATGAAGGCGCTCGCCGCCGAGCTCGGACAGCCCGTGCTTCGTCCCGTCGCGCTCGACGATATCATCACAAACGCGCACGCGCTTCGCGAGAAGTGCAGCGACCGCGCATGGCTGCGCGCCTACCACGAGATCAGGGAAGACGAGCGCGTTGAAAAGACCGTCGCCTGCCTGAAAAATGACGACCTTGACGGATTCCTTCATTACATTCTCGCCTCCGGCGACTCGAGCTACAAATACCTCCAGAACGTATACACGACGAAAAACGTCTCCGAGCAGGGGCTTTCGGTGGCGCTCGCCGTTTCGGAATCGTACCTTGAAGACAAACACGGCGCATGGCGCGTTCACGGCGGCGGGTTCGCCGGAACGATCCAGGCGTTCGTCCCGAACGAGCACGTTGAAGGATACCGTGAACTGCTCGATTCCGTCTTCGGCGAGGGCGCCTGCATGGTGCTCCGCATTCGCGCGCTCGGCGCTGTCCGTGTCTTATGAGAAGCGGGCAGAAGAAACCGAATATAAAGCTGTTCTGGCTCTCGGCGTTCGTTGTCTCCGCCGTATTCCTCATGTACCGCGTCGTTCTGCTGCTCGCCGAAAACGGACAGATTCCTTCCATCTGGTTCACCCTGATGATGTGGGCGCTGATGCTCATCGGCTGCGGCGTTTTTATCTCCGTTGTAATTTTGCAGCGCGGTTTTTCAAGCAAGCCCCTTTTGCCCGATGAGCTTCCCGATTCGATGAACGCCGCGGAAAAGCTCGCGTATCTTGAGGATGACCGCCGCCGCAAGAAGATCGCGAAGAGTTTAATGATCCCGCTCATCGCTATTATATTCGTGTTCATGTTTGAAATAATTGAATTATTCTACATCCCGGCGATCCAAAGCTGGTTCTCTTCGATCTGACGCCGATGGCGGAAGCATATACGCTTTACTCCGGCAGCTCCGGCAACTGCACATATATAAGCTCAGGCCACGACGCTATCCTGATCGACGGCGGCAAAACATGCGCCGCCATGATGCGCGGCGTCGCCTCCGTGGGCGGCAATATGGACGAGGTGCGCGCCGTCTTTGTGACGCATGAACATCGCGACCACGTCTCGGCGCTCGACACGGCGGCGAAAAAATTCCGCTTCCCGATCCATATCGTCGAAGATTCGCTCCGCTCGCTTCCGGGAACGGGCGGAGAATATCTGCGCGGCTGCGCCGTACCGCACGCGCCGCTTTATTCCGTATGCGTCGGCCCGTTTACGGTAAACAGCTTTCTGACTCACCACGACAGCGCCTGTTCCGTCGGCTACACGGTCGATATTGACGGCTCCGGCGTCCGCGTCGGCATACTTACAGACACTGGCTGCGTCACAGACGACATGATAGACGCGCTTTCGGGATGCACGCACGTGATCCTCGAGGCAAATCACGACGAGAGCATGTTAAGACACGGTTCATATCCGTTTTTTCTCAAGTCCCGCATACTGTCGAGCCTCGGACACCTTTCAAACGACGATTCGGCCGCCGCCGCGCGCGAGCTTTCGCTGCGCGGCACGCGTGCTTTTCTGCTCGCGCACATTTCGCGGGAGAACAACACGCCTTCGATCGCGCTCGACACCGTCAGCGGCGCGCTTTCGGACGCGGGCGTTTCCGCCTCGATCGCGGCAGCGTCGCCCGACACAGCGCAAAGGCTTTTCTGACATGTACACATTCCACATCATATCTGTCGGTCCGCTTAAGGATCCCGCGCACCGCGAGCTCACGGCGGAGTACACGAAGCGCCTTTCCGGCGCGTGCAAGATCAAAAAAACAGAGATACCGGCGTCAAAGCTTTCGCCCGACCCGTCAGACGCCGAGATACGCTCCGCCCTTTCGTCGGAATCAAAAGCGATCCTCCGCACGATCCCGCGCGGGGCGCACAAAATCGCCCTCTGCGTCGAGGGCAGACGGTTTGACTCGCCCGGCTTTGCCGAATATCTGCGCCGCGCCGCAGACGGCGGCGCCTCCGAGATAACATTTATAATCGGCAGCTCATACGGGCTTGACGAATCGGTCAAATCCGCCTGCGAGCTGCGCCTTTCCGTTTCCGACTTCACATTCCCGCATGGGATGATGCAGCCGATCCTGTACGAGATTATTTACCGCTCCTACTCGATCATAACCGGCGGTAAATACCATAAATAAATTAGAGAAAGGAGACCGCTCATGATGCGTCAGCTTAAAGAAAGACTACCCGCGTTCGCGGTGCTCTTTATTCTTTGCCTTATTTCATATCTGTATCTCGACGGCTGGTTCGATATTTCATTTATAGTGCGCGGAGACTCACACGAGGAAACGGTCGACGCGGTGCAGAATTCCGGAACACAGACCTCCGCCGACAGCGAACCTTTCTCTCCCGGCACCGAAGCGCACGAACCGGATGATTCGCCCGAAACCTCCAAAAAACCGACTCAAAACGGCGGCACAGACACGCCTCCCGTCTCGGACGCACCCGAATTCATTGAAATTCCCGCCGCGGACTCGCTCGGTGATGATTGGTCGCCCTCATACGCGGAGTGGGCGGATGACGGCTGGACGCTTGCGGAAGCTGACATCGACATCAAAGCGCCCGGATATTTTTCATCATACAAGATCACGGAAACGTCCGTCTCATACATGCAGCCCGGCATCGGCAAGCCTTATAAGGTAGTCGAAAAGAAAACGGAAAAGGATGCGCCCGCCGTATCTCTTTACATGGGATACATCATCGTCGACACGACGAAGAAAAACACCGTCAACATCTACACCTCAGACGGTGCCGCCATAGGCAGCTACAACAGGACAAAGATAACTCCCGCATTCTGCCGCGACCGCGACGGGCGTCCGCTCTTTACCTCGTCCGGCGCATACTACTACATCGACGAAGATGAAAAGCGCTTTACCCTCTCCGGTTATGACCCTGAAAAAGACAACCGCGGCGCGCTTTTTGACTATACGCCCGATTACGGCACGTCAAAGGAGGACAACCGCCGGTTCGTAAGCAAGAAAGACGTGGTCGAGGTGCTCACCCCGGTCGAGGGCAAGGACGACACATTCACTGTCACCCCGACGGTCAAATACTCGGCTGCGCTAGCGAAGAGCTCCGGGGAGGAGATCGGCAGCTACGCATACACGCGTGCATACGAATTTTCCGATTCGTACGCCGCCGTAATTGACGAGGAAGGACACCTTTCATACATCAACACCTCCGGCAAGACCGTGATCGAATCGACCCGCCGTTACAAAGACACCGCCATAAAGCGCACCGTCGTTGAATACTATATGGAACCGCTCACAAACGGCAAGGAATCCATCGGCTTCTACTTCTTCGAGCACGGGCTCACGCGCGCGCGTATTATGACCGTCGACACATATTATCTTGACAAGGGCCGCGTATACGTGATGTCAGATGAGGTCGTCGTCATCAACGAGAAGGGCGAGCGTTACAGCACGCCGGTCGGATATGATGTTGCCGCTTATTCATCCGGAGTTTTTCTGCTCCGCGGGCAAAACGGCTGCGGCTTTATGGATTATAACGGGATCTGGATCGTAGACCCCGATCTTGACGACGCGGAGCCGTTTTTTGAGGGGCTTGCCGTCGTCAAAAAGGACGGGCAGACGGCGCTTGTCGATACGGACGGAAATTTCGTAATTCCGTACGGACAGTTCTCATATATTTCAAACGTGTCCTCCGGACTGCTCGCCGCCTACGACGGCGAATGGCACCTTTTATACAAGATGGCGAAGGACTGATATTTCAAAAATTATGCCAAAAACACAAGTTGCAATAATCGGCGCGGGACACGCGGGATGCGAGGCGGCGCTTGCCTCCGCGCGGCTCGGATGCGACACGGTGCTTTTCACGCTGTCGCTCGACGGTGTGGCAAACATGCCATGTAATCCCTCGATCGGCGGGACCGGAAAGGGGCACCTCGTCTTTGAGCTTGACGCGCTCGGCGGAGAAATGGGGCGCATCGCCGACCTTTCGACGCTCCAGAGCCGGACCCTCAACGAGAGCCGCGGCTCCGCGGTCCGTTCAAAGCGCGTCCAGGCTGACCGCGCCAAATATAAAGCTCTCATGCTCGACGTGCTCGAGCACACCGAAAACCTGCGCCTAAATCAGGCGGAGATCGCCTCGATCGACATTGAAAACGGGCGCGTCGTCTCCGTTACGACGCGGCTCGGCGTCAGGTGGGAGTGTTCCTCCGTCGTCGTCGCGACGGGAACTTATCTCGGCGGCGTCGTCCACGTCGGCAGCATCAATTATCCCGCCGGTCCCGACGGTTCGCTCCCCGCGTCGTTGTTGACTCAGTCGCTGCGCGCCGCGGGTATACCGCTTCAGCGCTTCAAGACGGGAACTCCCGTCCGCGTCGACGCCGCGACCGTCGATTTTTCAAAGCTCGAACGGCAGGACGGGGAAGCTTCCCCCGCGCCGTTCTCATATTACACGGACGAAAATTACATGCGCGGCGTGGTGACGGTGCCGTGCCACATCGTTTACACAAATTCCGAGACGCACCGCGTCATACGCGAAAATCTTCACCGCTCGGCGATGTATTCAGGCAACATACACGGCAGAGGTCCGCGCTATTGTCCGAGCATCGAGGACAAGCTCGTCAGGTTCGCCGACAAGGAACGCCACCAGCTGTTTGTCGAGCCGATGGGACGCAGCAGCAGCGAGCTTTATATCGGCGGTTTTTCGACTTCTCTGCCGGCTGAAGTGCAGTATCAGATGCTGCACACGCTCCCCGGCTTCGAGCACGCGCACATAACGCGCACCGCATACGCGATCGAGTACGACTGCCTTGATCCGACGTGCCTGCGGCAGACGCTCGCCGTCCGCGATGTTGAGGGCCTTTATTCCGCCGGACAGTCAAACGGAACGTCGGGATACGAAGAGGCGGCAGCGCAGGGGCTCGTCGCAGGCGCGAACGCGGCGCTGTTTGTGCTGCGCCGTCCCCCGCTCCTTATCGGGCGCTCGACCTCCTACATCGGCATCATGATCGACGACCTTATCACGAAGGGCGCGCGCGAGCCGTACAGGATCATGACATCGCGCTCCGAATACCGCCTCTACATGCGGCAGGACAACGCCGACATGCGGTTGACTCCGCTTGCCCGCGAAGCGGGGCTTATCCCCGATGACAGATGGCAGTCCTTCCGGCGCAAAATGAGCGATATTGACGGCGAGATCAAGCGGCTCGACCGAACTTTTGTCGCGCCTGATGAGGAGACGAATGCGTTTCTGTTCGCAAGCGGCTCGACCCCGCTGCGTTCCGGCGCGAGCCTTTCCGAGCTTCTGCGCCGCCCGGAGCTCGATTACGCGTCACTTGCCGCGCTTGACAGCGACAGACCCGCGCTCCCCGCGTCCGTTATCCGGACTGTCGAGACGGCAGTAAAATATGAAGGCTATATCAAAAAGCAGGAGGCCGCCGTGCGCCGCGCCCACTCGCATGAAACGACGCTGATCCCGCCCGACACCGACTATTCAAAAATCGGCGGGCTTTCGCGCGAGGCTGTGGAAAAGCTCACCGCCCGCCGTCCCCTCTCCGTCGGCGAGGCGTCCCGCATCGACGGCGTCACCCCCGCCGACGTATCCGTGCTGCTTATATTTTTGGGAAGATAAAATTTCGGGGGGAACCTTTTTCAGGTTCCCCCCCCCTTACACCTTACGGATCTTACGCTCCGGCTTTGAAATTATAACGCGACTTATACGACGGAGGTTTTTATTTTGGATACCGCGCTTTTTATTGAGATATGCCGTGAAAACTCGATCCCCTGCACCGCGGCGGAGGCGGAAAAGCTGTCCGCGTTCGCCGATTTTCTTCTTGCGGAAAATGAAAAATATAACCTGACCGCCATCAGGGATGAGCGCGCCGTGATGCTCCGCCATCTCTGCGACTCGATGACGCTCATTCCGTATATCGAAAAAGGCGCTCGCGTGCTCGACATCGGCAGCGGAGCCGGTTTCCCCGCCGTTCCGCTCGCCGTCTGCCGCCCCGACCTGACCGTGACGGCACTTGACGCGACATCGAAAAAGGTATCGTTTATAAACGCCGCCGCCGCGCGCCTTAAGCTAAGCCGCCTCACCGCCGTATCCGCGCGCGCCGAAGAGCTCGCTCACGATCCCGCATACCGCGAAGCGTTTGATATCGTCACGGCGCGCGCCGTCTCGCGCGTCCCCGTGCTCGCAGAGCTCGCCGCCGGATTTATCAAGACTGGCGGACATCTTCTGCTTATGAAGGGCGAAAATTCGGTGACCGCGGGCGAGGTTTCGGACGCCGCCCCCGTCATGCGCCTTTTGGGGCTGTCGCACATTCGCACCGACGAGCTGACGCTGACCGACAGCGAATTAAGCGAAACGCTCTCCCGCACGGTCGTCGTAATAGAAAAGGTATCCCCCACGCCCGCCGCCTATCCGCGCAGATATTCTCAGATAATCAAAAACTGAACTTACGCCGTCAGACGTTTTTTCGGTGTCTTTCCTCGAATTTTTGCCGTAAATTTTCGGCGCCTGACAACGCGCGGGGAGGAAAATCGTGAAGATTTTCCTCCCCGCCTTTATTATTTCCGGACGCGACGCGCCCAGAAAATTTTATTTTCTGGTCTCTCTATATTCAAGCAGATCTCCGGGCTGGCAGCCGAGCGCGCGGCACAGCTTCGCAAGTGTTGAAACCTTGACCGCCTTCGCCTTGCCCGTCTTGAGGATCGACATATTTGTGATCGTTATCCCAACGCGCTCGGCAAGCTCGGTCACGCTCATCTTGCGCTTTGCGAGCATCACGTCTATGTTGAATACTATTTCGCCTTCCATGTTTTCCGTGTTTTCTATATCTTCCATCGTCTGACCGTCCTTTCAGTATTAACGCCGCCCGTTTTCATATCGTCAGGTCGCTTTCTTCCTGAAGCAAAGACGCCTTATAGACGAGATGCGAGAGCACCGCCGCCGCGACCGCGGCAGCCACTGCCGCGAATACTATCATGAGCGATAATATCATAACTCCCGGCTGCGTCATGTTCAGTATCAAAAAAACCACGTTTCCGACAAAGAAATACCCCGCGTCAACTGCTGCCAGGATCGCGATATATTTCAGATACTTCGCGTTTTCGGCGGAAAACGATTTGTCCCGCCCGATATTGACCGTGATGAGCCACGCAAAGATGAATCCCGGAGTGCAGGGGAGCAGAGTCCCGAATATAAACATGAGCCACGGCATATACCATGATTCAAGCTCCGGATACATCATAACAAAATCGTGCGCGAGCGTGGGGACTATAAAAAAATATACAGTCAGCCCACATACAAGGACACCCGCAAGTATCACCTGGAGCCATATCGCAAGTGTTTTCTGTTTCATGATAAACTAACCTCTCTTTTTTCTCTTGTTTGAGTAAAGTATATCATGAGTTTTTTCGTTTGTCAAGAGTTTTTTATCGAAATACGATAAAATTATTTGAAGTTGATATACTTAGAATATCCGACAACGTAGTTTATCCCGCTCCAGATCGTCATTACTACCATGAACGCGAGCGAAATATATGTGAAGATATGATAAAGCAAATCTCCGAGTATGACAGGCTCGAGAAGCGCTATCATGATAAAGACGACCTGCGAGACGGTCTTTATTTTTCCGAGCATGTTTGCCGCAAGCGCCGTCGCGGATGTCTTGCCCGAAACGACCATGCGCAGAGAAGTTACGCCGAGTTCGCGGAATATGACTATCAGCGTCGCCCAGAGCATCACGGTGCGCATATACGAAAAGGCTTCGCTCGTCGTCATAACTATCATCGCCGAGAACACCATGAATTTGTCCGCGACCGGGTCCATCAGCTTCCCGAAGTCGGTCACGAGGTTATATTTTCTTGCGATCTTGCCGTCAAGCATATCGGTCAGCGCCGTCACAAAGAAAACGGCGGCGGCGATTATATTCGACGCGGGGAACGGCAGTCCGAGCGTCATCACAAGAACGAATACGGGGACGAGCAGCACCCGCAGAACAGTCAGTTTATTTGGCAGATTCATTTTTTCTTTCCTTTCTTCGGGATGAGTTCGCCCATGAGATCATAGTCGAGCGTATCCGTGACGCGAACTCTGATGATCTCGCCCTCGCGCGGTCTTTTCCGCTCCGGGCAGGAGAAATACACCTTCCCGTCGATATCGGGCGCGTCCGCTACGCTCCTGCCGTAGCACGATTCGGAAACGTAGTCGTAGCCCTCATATATGACATCTATCGTTTTGCCGAGTTTTTTCGCGTTTACTTTCGCCGTGATCGGGAGCTGAAGCGCCATTATCCTGTCATAACGGTCCTGCTTAACCTGCTCGTCTATCTGATCTTCAAAGTCGTATGCGGGCGTTCCTTCCTCGCGGGAATACGTAAACGCGCCAAACCGCTCAAACTTCGCTTCATTTATGAACTCGCAAAGCTCCGAGAATTCCTCCTCAGTCTCGCCGGGGAAGCCGACTATCGCCGTCGTCCTGATCGTTATGCCCGGAACTCCCTCGCGCAGCCGCTTTACCGCGCTTTTTACGGCCTCGGCGCCGCCGTGCCTGTTCATGCGGCGCAGCACGTTTTCGGACACGTGCTGTATCGGAAGGTCTATATATTTGACAACGCGGTCGTTGTCCCTTATCTCTTTTATGAGCTCGTCCGTGATCTTGTCGGGATAGCAGTACAGTATCCGGAGCCACGGGATATCGGTTTCCTCAGAAAGCCGGTGCAAAAGCTCCGGCAGCTTATATTCGCCGTATATGTCTATCCCGTATCTCGTCGTGTCCTGCGCGACGAGGATCAGCTCGCCGATCCCGAGCTTTTCAACAGACTTCGCCTCTTCTATTATGTCCTCCATCGTGCGGGAGCGGTGCTTCCCTCTTATCGACGGGATGGCGCAGTACGTGCAGTGATTGTCGCACCCTTCGGCGATCTTGAGATAAGCGTAAGCCTCGGTCGTGACTACGCGCTCGCCTCCGAGAGGGGCCGAATCGCGGTCGCCGTAGCTTGAATATTTCTCGCCTCTCTCGACCGCTTTTACGGCGTCTACTATTTCATGCACCGAGCCGACGCCTAGCACGGCGTCGACCTCCGGCATCTCGCCCATTATTTCGCCGCGATATCTCTCCGGAAGACATCCCGTAACGATTATGCCGCGCAGCGACCTATGCTCCTTGAGCCACGCAACGTCGAGAATATTGTCTATCGCCTCGCGGCGCGACTCCTCAAGAAACGCGCACGTATTTATAACTATTATGTCCGCCTCCGTGTCCTCCGGCGTGATCTCATAGCCCGCGTCGGTCAGAAGCTTCAGCATGACCTCCGTATCCATAAGATTTTTCGCGCATCCAAGCGAAACGAAGCCTATCTTTGTCGGCATATGTACTATCCTTTCGAAATGTCACTTTGTATCTTTCGCGTCGACGATCATGATCGCGGCAGCCCTTATGTCCTCGCCCGAAAACCCCTGACGGTAGAGATACGAGATCAGCCGCCTTCTGCCGTCCGTGTCCGAGCGGGGCGGCAAACCTCCGCGGCGCATGATGGCGCGCGCGCAAATTTCCGCATAATTTATCCCGCATTCGCGCTCCCATTCTTCGATCGCGTCACGGTCATATCCGAGAGACGCAAGATCGGCAGCTACGCGACGGCTGCCGCGTAGCTTGCGCTCAGCTATATTGCGTCCTCTACGCTCTATCTGCTCGCGCTCGTTTATATATCCGAGCTCCGAAAGCGCCCGCGCCGCCTCGTCTGCGCACGATCTCTCATACCCACGCGTGACAAGCTTGCGCGAAAGTCCGCGCACAGAATTGTCCGAGTACGAAAGAAGCTTTACCCCCGCGACGGCGCAGTCGTAGACGCGCGACGCCGTGACGATCTCCTCGACCTCGCCGTCGTCAACGATATCGCCGATGCGATATCCCTTTTCGTCGACAAACAATGTCAGCACGCAAAGCGGAAGCTGTGCTCCGGTTTCGGTGTCCGTAAGCGTCAGCTCGGAAGAGATCGCAAGCTCGCCCCGTTTTTTGTCCGATATTATGACGCTCAAATGTCGTCGTCTCCGTCAATATCGAGCAGCTTTATGTCAAGCTCGTCGTTGTCAAGCTCCTCCGGGTCGATCTCCTCATCGCCGGCATCCTCGCCGGAGAGGAATTTTTCCTTGATCTTCGCCTCGATCTCATCCGCGAGCGCCTGATCCTCCTCAAGCAGCTTGCGCACCGCCTCGCGCCCCTGCGCGAGCCTGTTGCCCTCGTATGAGAACCACGACCCGCTCTTTACGATTATGCCCGCGTCGACGCCGAGATCTATCAGCTCGCTCGATTTCGAAATGCCCTTTCCGTAGAGCATATCGAACTCCGCCGTTCTGAACGGCGGCGCGACCTTGTTCTTTACGACCTTGACGCGCGTTCTGCTGCCGTAGATTTCCGAGCCGTTCTTGAGCGCCTCGACCTTTCTCACGTCAAGGCGAACGCTCGCGTAGAACTTCAGCGCCCTGCCGCCCGTCGTTGTCTCCGGGTTGCCGTACATGACGTTGATCTTCTCGCGCAGCTGATTTATGAATATTACGATGCAGTTCGTCTTCGATATCGAGCCCGACAACTTGCGGAGCGCCTGAGACATGAGGCGCGCCTGAAGTCCGACCGTCGCCGTGCCCATCTCGCCTTCGAGCTCCTGCTGCGGAACGAGAGCCGCCACCGAGTCTATGACAATTATGTCGATCGCCCCGGAAAGGACGAGAGACTCCGCGATCGAGAGCGCCTGGTCGCCGCTGTCCGGCTGAGAGACGAGCAGAGAATCTATATTGACGCCGAGCGCCGCCGCATAGGTGGGATCAAGCGCGTGCTCCGCGTCTATGAACGCCGCCTCGCCGCCAGCCTTCTGAACTTCCGCTATCGCGTGGAGCGCGAGCGTCGTCTTGCCCGATGATTCGGGACCGTATATCTCTATTATGCGCCCCTTCGGATATCCGCCGATCCCAAGCGCGAGGTCGAGCGTGATCGAACCGGACGGCGACGCGCTGACGCTCATGTTCTGTGTATCTCCGAGCTTCATTATAGCTCCGCTGCCGTAATCCTTCGCGATCTGTGCGAGCGCCGCCGCGAGCGCCTTTTGCTTATCGTCGGCGGGAGCCGCCTTTACAGTTGTCGTCTTCTTTGATTTTGCCATTTTTTATCTCCGTTCCGCGGTCATATGACCGAACAAATGTTTTCTTCGTATATTGTACCAGCTTCAGAGCGCTTTTTCAAGCGGTTTTGCAAAATTTCCGAAAAAAATTTTTCGCTCCCCGGACTAACCTTTTAAAAGTCTCAGTATGTCGGGCTGTCGAGCCGCCAGACGTATTGCAGTCCCGCGGGCTCCCCTCTCCCCGTCTCGCTTCCTTCGGCTGCCGTTTCCGCTGTTTCAGGCGTTCTTTCCTCGCGCCTGATTATAAGCGTTACATCCACGTCTTCTTTTCCGTCGATAAACGATTTCAGCGTCGCCTTTATCTCGTCCGGCTTTGAACGGTCGATCGTGATGTTTTCAAGGTCATAAGTGCGCTGCTTTTCCACAAACGGCTCGTAATCCACCATCTTTGTGAGCCTGTCCCCGTTTTCGACGTAACGCGCGTAAACGACGCCTCCCGTATCCGGGTCGTTTATCCCGGACAAAAACGTCTGGAACAAAACGGACGCGTATTTCTCGGTATACACCCCGAGCGTCGCTTCTCTGAGCTCGGCTTCCGTAAGATATGGCGCGTCGTCCGTAAGCCGCGAATAATATCCGACGTAGTCTTCGTCCGAATCAGCCTCCGCCGGCATGCCTTCCCCGAAATAGATCACGTTGAATTCATACGACTTCTCAACGAGCCCGGCGACGATCTCCTTCGCCTCCTCGTCAGTCGGCCCCTTTTCGCATCCCGACAACATGACCAGGACAACAGTCAACAAAAGAAACGCCGCGATCTTTTTCATTCCTCAGTCTGATCCTCCGTTTCGCTCTCGTCAAATGATTCGATATCGTCTGTCGGCTCGCCGTCCTTATCCTTGTCGGCAGGTCCGTTTTCCTCATCCTTTTCGACGACGGCGAAATTCGCCACCTTTGCGCCGTTCGTGCGCATGACGATAACGCCGGACGCCGTACGCCCAAACGTGCTTATATCCGTCGCCGGCGTGCGGATCATGATCCCGCTGTCCGTGATGAGCATTATATCTTCATTGTCCGAAACGGCAGCGAGCCCGACGAGCTTCCCTGTTTTTTCGGTTATATTGTGGCAGAAAATGCCGAGTCCGCCGCGGTTTTTGGCGTTAAAATTCTCAAACTCCGTCTTCTTGCCGAATCCGTTCTCCGTCACTGTCAATAGAGTCTTCCCCGCCTCAACGATCGCGACGCCGACAACAGCTTCGCCCTCGCGCAGCCTTATGCCGCGGACGCCTCTCGCGCTTCTTCCATGGCACGGAACGCCGCTTTCGCTGAATCTGACTGCTCTGCCGGAGACGGACGCGATTATAACGTCCTTTTCGCCGTCTGTGCAGCCGACATAGATGAGCTCGTCCCCCGGATCAAGCGTGATCGCGCGCTTTCCGCCGCGCCGCTGGTATTCGAATTCGGACAGAGCCGTGCGCTTGACGGTGCCGAACTTCGTCACCATCAAGAGATACTTGCCTTCTTCGTAACCGTCGACCGCGACGAACGCCGTCACGGAATCCTTCGGCTCAAGCTCTATCACGTTCGCGATATTCGTTCCGCGCGACGCCCTGCCCGATTCCGGTATCTGGTACGCGCGCTTCGTATATACTTTGCCGCTGTCAGTGAACATCAAAAGGTCGCTGTGGCTGCCGACGGAGATGACGCGCTCGATGTAGTCCTCTTCCTTCGTCGTCATCGCTATGATGCCCTTGCCGCCGCGCCGCTGCGCCGTATACGTGTCCGCGCGCTGGCGCTTGATATAGCCGCTGTGCGAGATCGTGATGATGCAGTTGTGGCGGTCTATCAGATCCTCAGCAAGAATTTCATCCTCGACCGGAACGATCTCTGTCAGTCTCTTGTCGCCGTATTTGTCGCGGATGGCGATCATTTCGCTCTTGATGAGGTTTTTAAGCTTTTCTTCATCCGCAAGAATAGATTCGATATTTTCTATTTCAAGGTAAAGCTTGGCAAGCCTGTCCTCTATCTTGCTGCGTTCAAGACCTGACAGCCTTCCGAGCGTCATCTCCACGATCGCCTGAGCCTGTATCTCCGAAAGACCGAACGCCGCCATTAAGTTTTCCTTGGCGTCGGGGATCGAGGCTGACCCCTTTATAATCGCGATGACCTCGTCAATATGGTCGATGGCGATCTTGTAACCCTCATATATATGTGCCTCGCGGCGCGCCCTTTCAAGATCGAACGTGAGCCTTCTTGTGACTACGGACTCCTGATGGAGTATGTATTCACGGAGAATATCCTTGAGCGTGCACGTCTTCGGCTCGCCGTTCACAAGCGCCACCATATTGACGGCGCACGTGTCCTGGAGCTGCGTGAACCTGAAGAGCTGATTGAGCAGCACCTGCGGATTTATGTCGCGCCTGTACTCTATTACGATCTTCATTCCGGCTCTGCCCGATTCGTCGCGCAGACCCGTGATCCCGTCTATCTTCTTTTCGCGGTGAAGGTCTGAAATGCTCTCAACGAGCATGCTCTTATTCACGCCGTACGGTATCTCGGTCACGAGTATGCGGTGATTTTCCTCGTCTATCTCGGTGCGCGAGCGGACTGTTATATGTCCTCTGCCTGTCGAATACGCTTCGAGGATGCCCGATGTCCCGTATACTATCGCCCCTGTCGGGAAGTCGGGTCCCTTTATATATCTCATCAGCTCGACCGTTTCAGCGTCGGGATGATCCATCATATAAAGCGTTCCGTCAATGACCTCGGCAAGGTTGTGCGTCGGGATATTCGTCGCCATTCCGACCGCGATGCCCATGCTGCCGTTTACGAGCAGGTTCGGGAAGCGGGACGGCAAAACGATCGGCTCCTTCAAAGTATTGTCGTAGTTCGGTCTGAAATCGACAACGTCCTTGTCGATATCGGCCACCATCTCGTTTGAAAGCCGTTCGAGCTTTGCCTCCGTATACCTCATCGCCGCCGGCGGGTCGCCGTCGACGGAGCCGAAGTTTCCGTCTCCGAACACGAGCGGGTATCTATATGAGAAAGGCTGCGCCATTCTGACAAGCGCGAGATACACGGACGAGTCGCCGTGAGGGTGATAGTTGCCCATGACGGCGCCGACGATCTTTGCGGACTTATATGTCGGCCTGTCGTACGTGTATTTCTCTTCATACATCGAATATAGTATTCTTCGCTGCACGGGCTTAAGACCGTCCCTTACATCAGGCAGGGCGCGGCTCGTTATAACGCTCATCGAATACGCGATGTAGGAGCGCTTGACCTCCTCGTGCATCTCGATATCTACTATTTTCTGTTCCGGAAACTCTATGTTTTCTGTCTCGTTCTTTTTCATTGTGTCAATTAACCGGTCAAAGCTTTCGCTCTCCGGACTCTTTCAATAGCTTTTGTACTGCTTTAGTTTTATTTGTATCTGTCTTATATATCGAGCATGTCTGCGTCTGCATACTTTGCGTTCGCCGTGATGAAATCCCGGCGCGGCTCGACCTTGTCGCCCATCAGAATCGAGAAAATTCTGTCACACGCGACCGCGTCCTCGATCGAGACGCGAAGTATCGTTCTCGATTCGGGATTCATCGTAGTCTCCCATAACAGTTCGTTGTTCATCTCGCCAAGACCCTTGAATCGCTTGATCGCAACGTTTCCGCCCATCTCCGCGATCAGCGCGTCGCGCTCCTCGTCAGAATATGCGTAACTCGTCCTTTTTCCTCTTTTAAGCTCATATAACGGCGGATGCGCGAAATAAACGTGCCCGTCCTCGATCAGCTTTCTCATATGGCGGAAGAAGAACGTCAAAAGCAATACCCTTATATGAGAGCCGTCGACATCGGCATCTGCCATGATGATTATCTTTCCGTATCTCAGCTTGTTTATGTCAAAATCGTCGCCTATTCCGCAGCCGAGCGCCTGTATTATCGGAATTATCGAGACGTTGCCGTAAATTTTGTCGAGCCTGCTTCTCTCAACGTTCAGTATCTTTCCGCGAAGGGGAAGTATCGCCTGAAACTGCGAATTCCGCCCCGTCTTGGCGCTGCCGCCTGCCGAATCTCCCTCGACAAGGAAAAGCTCGGTCAGATCCGTTCTCTTCTCATGGCAGTCCGCGAGCTTGCCCGGAAGCGTCGTCACCTCAAGGCTCGTCTTTCTGACCGCCTCTCTTGCCTTTCTCGCCGCCTCGCGCGCCCTTGACGCCGTGAGCGCCTTATCGAGTATGACCTTTGCCGTCTGCGGATTCTCTTCGAGATATTCCGCGAGCTTTCTTGAAACGAGCCCGTCAACGAACGTCCTGACCTCGGAATTTCCGAGCTTCGCCTTCGTCTGGCTCTCAAACTGCGCGTCTGTAAGCTTGACCGAAACGATCGCGGTCAGACCTTCCCTGACATCCTCTCCGGCGAGATTCTTGTCCGAATCCTTAAGTATCTTCATTCTGCGCGCGTAATCGTTGAAGACTTTTGTAAGCGCGGATTTGAAGCCCGTCTCATGCGTGCCGCCCTCGATAGTCGTCATGTTGTTTGCAAACGTGATTATCATCTCGTTCAGCCCGTCGTTATAGCGCAATGCGACTTCGGCGGACATATTCCGTTCCGCCTTTTCGTCCTTCATGTATATGACTTCTTCATGTATCGGGTCGACCCCTCTGTCAGAGTCAAGATACTCGACGAAGCTCTTAATGCCGCCCTCGTAGCAGCATTTTTCCTCCCTGACGTTTTCCTCGCCGTCCCTTTCGTCGCGAAGCACTATTGCGAGCCCGGCATTCAAAAATGCCTGTTCACGTATGCGCTGGAGAAGTATATCCCAGTCGAAAACCGTTTCCTCGAATATCTCCGCGTCCGGCTTGAACCTGACATAAAGCCCGCGGTCGTCCTCGCTCGTATCGCCTACGCACAAAAACGGCCTTACAACGTGTCCCCTCTCGAACCGTTCCGTATATACTTTTCCGCCGACCCTGTCTTCAACTTCCATCCATTCGGACAAAGCGTTGACGACGGAAGCGCCGACACCGTGCAGACCGCCCGCGATCTTATATCCCTCGCCGCCGAATTTTCCGCCGGCGTGGAGGATCGTGAAGACGACCTCAAGCGTCGGTATGCCCATTTTATGATGTATACCGGCAGGAACACCGCGTCCGTTGTCCTTGACGGAAACGCTCCCGTCAGGGTAAAGCGTCACAATTATAGTGTCACACGCGCCCGCAAGCGCCTCGTCTATCGAATTGTCCACGATCTCGTTAACGAGATGATGGAATCCGCGCGACGACGTTGTTCCTATATACATTCCCGGGCGCTTTCTTACGGCCTCAAGCCCTTCGAGAACTTGTATCTGCTCTTCCGTATAAGCGCCTGTGGCGCTCGTCACCGATTCTGCCCTCTCGTTTTCAATGTTGTTCTTTTCCTCAGGCATTGTTTTTAAGTCTCAACCTTTCCGTCAAATGAAACAATTTATCTGTAAATTTTTCTATATACGATCACTGCGGCATATCGTCTTCTCTTGCCGCGCCCGCCGTTATCCTTCCCGCGAGCGCCGACGTTGAAAGCTGCGACAGCGTCACCATATCGTCGACCGTCAAAATAAAGCTCTTCGGGAGCTCATACGTCGTCAAAACGACTCTTCCCTCCCGCTGTGACGAGGACAAAAACTCCTTCGTCGCCGGCCCCATCGTCGCCGTATCCATATCGAATATTCCGACGATGGTCTCTTCTCTCATCAGCCTTCCGTTACCTGTATTGACATACATGATTTATTCTTTTGCTCCCGCCATAAGCGACGCTGTGCCCGACCTGACGCAGTACGAAAGCCCTCCGCGTATTCTTCTTTTCACGGACATATCGCATGAGGTGATTATCACCTGCCTGTCCTTTATTCCGGATACGACGTAAGACCGCCTTGCCGGGTCGAGCTCGGAGAGAATATCGTCAAGCAGAAACACTGGATATTCGCCTGTCTCTCTCTTCGAATATTCTCCCTCTGCCAGCTTCAGCGTCAGAACTATGCTGCGCTGCTGTCCCTGAGACGCGAAAAACTTTGCCTCCCTGTCGTTCAGCATTATGTCAACGTCGTCTTTGTGGACGCCGTACTGCGTCGAACCGAGCATTATCTCCCTCTCGACGTTTTCCGTCAGCTGGCGCCTGTATATCTCCCGTATCCTTTTTTCATCCCCATAGTCGCCGCCGATGCGCGACGTTCCGTGATACGATATAAAGACGGATTCCTTTTTGCCTGTCATGTCCGCGTAAAGTTCCGAGGTCAGCTCAGACAGCTTTTCCGCGTAGTCAGCTCTCACAACGGCGACTCTCGCCGCGTATTCCGAAAGCTTCTCCGACCATGCCTCAAGCGAGCTTATCAGTGACGCTGACGTATTCTGCTTCATGCTCTTCAAAAGCGCGTTTCTTTGCATAAGGATCGTATTATATCTCTGAAGCGTCCTCATATATACGGGACGAAGCTGCGAGATCGCCACATCGAGAAACGCGCGCCTCTCGGACGGACCAGCCTTTACTATCGCCAGATGCTCCGGCGAAAACAGCACGGCGCGGAAATTGCCTATCATTTCCGAGAGCCTGTCGAGCTTTATGCCGTTTTTATACGGTATTTTGTGCCTTCCGCCCTCGATCACAAGCGAGAGAGTGTTTTCTCTGCCCGCCGACTCATACGTCATCGTGAGCCGCGCGGAATCGGCGCCGAACCTGACGAGCTCCGAATCCCTTCCGGCCCTGTGGCTTTTCCCCTGCGCGAAGATGTAGACGCCTTCAAGCATGTTCGTCTTTCCCTGCGCGTTTTTTCCGTAAAGTATCGTCGTTGAGGGAGAAAAGCTTACAGTCTCGTCCTTTATGTTCCGAAAATCCTTATATTCGACCCTTTTGCAGATCAAAGTTTTCAGTCCTTCATTCTCACGGGCATGACGAAGAACAGGAAATCTCCCTCGTCCTCCGGTCTTTCATCCGCGTCCGTTATCGAGACGCCCATCAGCGGCGTCGAGAGCGCGATCTTCACCGTCTCCGCGTCCGCGGCGCGGATCGCGTCGAGCAGGAATCTGCAATTGAAGCCGATCTTTATGTCGTCGCCTTCTTTTCCGACGGGGATCTCGTCAAAGAACGAACCCGTTATGCTGTCCGCCGTGATCGAGAGTTTGTCGCCGACAAAGTTGCATGTGACATATCCTCTGCCGCTCCCTGATTTTTCCTCAATCATCAAAGACGCTCTTTCAAGCGATGCCGAAAGCGCCGCTCTGTTGATCTCGACCGTGATCTTCTGCGAGCTCGGTATGATCCTGTTGTAATCTATATATTCTCCCTCGATCAGGCGCGAGAAGAACACTATCCCGCCGACCGTGAATATAACGTGCTTTCTCGTGAGCAGAACGGTCACCGGGTCCTCGGTGTCGGAAAGCAGCTTTCCGAGCTCGGACAGCGTCTTTCCGGGGACGTTGAATTTTATATCCTCGTCTCCGCCCTGCCTGTTGCCGATCTCGCACACGGACGTGCACTTTGCGAGCCTGTTTCCGTCGCAGGAGACGACGGTCATATCGTCGGCCGTGACTCTGAAATGCGCGCCTGTAAATATAGGCCTCTGATCCTTCTGCGCTATCGCGAACGCAGTCTGCGAGACGAATTTTTTCATTATATGCTGCGGAACGTCAAATCCGCGCTCGCCTGACAAAGTTGGGAGCGAGGGGAAATCTGACCCCGGAAGCGCGTGAAGCTCAAAGCTGCTTCTGCCGCTCTCGATTTTGACGTTCATCTTGTCGTTGACGGTGACGGTGATCTCCTCATCCGGCATCGCCTTTATTATGGAATAAAATTTCTGCGCGTTTATGATATAGCATCCCGGCTCTTTTACCTCGGCCTCGACTGATGTTCTGATCCCTTTTTCATTGTCGTACGCCGTGATGACGCATTCCCCGTCCTTTGCGTCAAACAAAAGACCGTCTATTGCCGTGAGTGTATTTTTGTTTGATGTGGCGTTCATCGCCGGTGTTACAGCCGCGATAAGCGGTGTCTTTTCAAAAACAAGCTTCATGTTTCGTTTTCTCCTCTTTCGGTTTTCTTTATTTATGCTTATGAAAATATTTGCTTTTTCAGCTCCTGCCCGATAAAGCTTTCATGCTGCGGCTCTTCCGTCCTTTTTCAGACTTGGCGAAAGCGTGTGGATACGTTTTTTGAGCCGCGCTGCCTCGATATATATATTTTATATTATTCTTTTTTAGCAGTAGCAGTCGTCGTAGGTGTGTTGAACCGGTTGAAAAGTCGTTTGTATGCTTTTCCGGCTCGGTTTTCGGGCGTCTGAAATTCCGATTTGCGATGTTGAAAAGCTGTTGCTTTGCGTTTGATAAGTGGTGAGGAAATTTATGTAAAATTTAATCGGAAAACGTCTAAAATATGGCGTTTTCTACTTTTCAACATGGCCGCCACGGACGTTTTTAAAAGTTTCATTTTTCCGCTCGCAAGGAAAGAGCGGGGCGAAAAGAGATGTTTTCCATCATGACGATCCGACTTTTCCACAACGTTTTCCACCGATTGTGGATAATATGCGAATGTCAAATATCTATTTCGTTCATCAGTTCGTTTATTTCCGCCGCGAAAGGCGGGTTCGTTTTGATCTCGTTTTCGATCGTGTTGTATGAATGAAGGATCGTCGAGTGGTCGCGCTTTAGCTCGGCTCCGATATCCTGGAGCGACATGTCCGTCTTTTTTCTTAAAATGTAAACGGTGACATGGCGCGCCCACGTTATATCGCTCGTCCGCTTCTTGCTCCTTATGTCCGCTTCCTCAACTCCGTATTTGTCGCAAACTCCCTCGATGACGCGTGATATCTTGACTGACAGCGGCAGCTCCTCTGAAACTATATCCGAAAGGCATCTTGCCGCCATCTCCGGCGTTATCTCCTCGCCTGAGAGCAGACTCATAGCGCCGAGCCTTTTCAGCGATCCTTCGATCTGACGGATATTGCTCTTGAGCTTGTCGGACAGGAATCTGACGACTTCCGGCGAAAGCGAGATACCTGCAGTTTCCGCTTTTTTCATTATGATCGCCGAGCGCAGCTCCATATCCGGCGGCTGTATGTCGGCTAAAAGACCGACTTCAAAGCGGAATCTCAGCCTGTCGACGAGCAGGTTTATCTCCTTCGGGGGTCTATCTGACGTTAGAATGATCTGCTTATGGTTGTCGTAAAGCTCGTTGAACGTGTGGAAGAATTCCTCCTGCATTGATTCCTTGCCGCCGATAAACTGTACGTCGTCTATCAGAAGAACGTCCGCCTGCCTGTATTTTTCGCGGAACGCGGAATTTACGAGCGGGTTTTTCTTCGCTAAAGCCTCGATCAGCTCGTTCGTGAATTCCTCGCACGTCACGTATATTATCTTTTTTGTCGGGTCCTGCCGCCTGACTTCGTTTGCGACCGCGTACATCAGATGCGTTTTGCCGAGCCCACTCTGTCCGTATATGAAAAGGGGATTATATACTTCGCCCGGATTGTTCGCGACGGCGACGCATGCAGCGTGTGCGAATTTGTTGGAGCCGCCGACAATGAAATTATCAAACGTGTATTCCTTATGGAAAACAAAGCTGTCGGTCCCTGTCCCCATCATCTTTTCAGATGTTCTCCCCGGCTCCCGCCTGACCTCGGCCGGGGGCGTTTCGGGTTCCCTTGTTTCAGGCTCTTCCTTCAACACTATTTCGACTTCGACCGGGTATCCTAGCACCTCGCGGAATACGCGCGATATCGTCTCTATATGCCTTGTTTTTATTATCCTATATTTTGTGTCGCTCGTGCAGACAAGCACGGCGCGGCTCTCGTCTATATCGCTGAGTTCAAGCGCCGGTACCCACAGGTCGTAGGCGAACGCCGGAAAAGCGTCCCGCAGGCTTGTCTTTACCGCCTGCCATATTTCCTTTGTGCTTTCGTCATTCTTCATTAAACGTCCTCTGGGAAGCCATACTTTCCTTTATATAATATTATACATTATTATTATATCATAAAGCGTTTGATTTTACAAGAGTATAACCGATTTTTATAATGCTTATATCGAAGATGAAGTCGGTTTTTTGAAAGATTTCAGCCGACGGCGAAAAAACGCACCAAAAACCCGACGAGATTGAAGGCAAATTTATAAAAGGCACTTGACAATCAAATTTTTTTATGTATATAATAATAGCTGTGCTATGCCGATAAGGAAAAGTATAAAAGCTTCCGCATTCATCAGGGAAAAGGAGGTAGAGGATAATGAAGAGAACTTATCAGCCCAAGAAGCTCCAGAGACAGAAGGAGCACGGCTTCATGAAGAGAATGAAGACCGCTAACGGACGCAAGGTTTTAAAGAGAAGACGCGATAAGGGCAGAGCCCGTCTCTCCTATTGAATCAAGAAGGACACCTTCGCTATGTAAACCCGCCGATGCCGGACGGATGTCACGACACTCGGAGGGTTTTCGGTTTTAGAAGGAAAATCAAAAAAACAATAAAAAAACGGAAGCCTTATGAAAATTGTTTCGGTATGTGAGAACAGGACGTTTCTTCGCGCATACAGGAAAGGAAAAAAGTTCGCGGGCAGATATATCGTCGTTTACGCCGTCAGAAACGAAGGCTCCCCCTTGTGCCGTCTCGGTCTGACAGTTACGAAGGGAAGGGGATGCGCCGTTGTGCGCAGCCGCGTCCGCCGCATTCTGCGCGCGTCGTGGCGGTATGTCGTTTCAAAGTATCCCGCAAAGTCCGGATTTGACGTGATAATCGTCGCAAGGGACAGCGCGGTTTCGGCTAAATCGACTGATATTGCGCCGGAACTCTGCCGGGGATTGTCTTACCTCGGCGTGATCGCAAATGAATAAGCGTGTGCCGCTTCTGTCGCGCCCGTTTATTTTCCTTTTGCGGCTTTATCGGAAATATATCTCGCCGTATAAACGAGCGTCGAGCTGCCGGTTTACCCCGACATGCTCTCAATACGCGATCGAGGCGCTGTCGGAGTGGGGACTCATTGTCGGTTCTGCGCTTTCAATATGGCGCGTTCTGAGATGCAACCCGTTTTGCCGCGGCGGATATGATCCGGTGCCGAAAAGGCATGGCAGATAAAAGAGACAAAAAAATCGCACGGGCAACGCCCGTACCGCGCACTGTCGGTCGTGTGCGCGGACACAATTTGTAAATGGCCGGGAAAAGACTTTATGGAAAAGAAAAAAAGAAAACACTCCGCGCTTGCGTTAAGAGCAGTCGTTTTGATGCTGACTGTCATGGCGCTTTTGATAACAATGGCGTTTTCTGCGTTCGCGGAGGAAGCCGAAACGGGAGAAAGCGAGAACACGGATCAAACTCTGTCCTCCCTCGTCATCAAAAAGACGGCTGAGGTCGCCTCAAACGGAAAATATACGTTCACCGTCACGCTGTCGGACAAGAGTATAAACGGTGAATTCAAGGGTGACGCTGAAAATGCGCTCTATATGACGTTTGAAGACGGTGTTTCGACGTTTGAACTTGCGGACAACGCCGCCGCGGCGGCTGAAGGGCTCCCGTCAGGCATCACGTATGAGATCACGGTTGACGACAAGGGAGACAGCATTTCGACCGTCAATTCAAAGGGCGAGCTCGAAGCCGGAAAGATCGCCGTCGCCGTGTTCGATACTTACGACCCGAAAGACAGTTCAAACTTCGGCCTTTTCGATATACTTCTCGTACCGATGGGGTACGTCATCCGCGTCTGCTACATGATAACGCACAATTACGCTGTGGCGCTTCTGCTCTTCGCGGTCGTGATGCAGCTCGTGCTCCTTCCGCTCGGCATAAAGCAGCAGAAGAATATGAACAGGCAGGCTGCACTGCGCCCGAAGGAAAACGCGATACGCAAGAAGTACGCCGGAAGGACCGACGCCGTCACCCAGAGAAAGATGAACGACGAGATCATGGCGCTATATCAGCAGGAGAATTTTAATCCCGCGAGCGGCTGCCTGCCGCTTCTGATCCAGCTGCCGATAATCTTCGCGCTGTTCGCCGTCGTCCGCGAGCCGCTTAAGTATATAACGAGGCTCCCGGCGAACATTATCTCGACTCTCAACAGGCTCATAACCGGCATCGGCGCCGCGTCTCCCGGATATGAACAGATAAGCGCCGTTTCCTTCCTCAAGGAAAACGGGGCCGCTTCGATGGGCGGACTCGGCGAGCACATAACGCAGGAGATCGTAGACGGTATGCCGAACTTCAAAATGTTCGGCGGCGCGTTCGACCTTTCCGTTCAGCCTTCGACGAATTTCTGGAGCATATATCTGCTCGTCCCGTTCCTCACGTTCGTATTCATGTACGGCTCGATGAAGCTGACGCGCAAGTTCTCGTATCAGCCCCAGCAGCAGACGGCGGATAAACAGTCGCAGACTTCGATGAAGATAATGGAGCTTGTCAGCCCCGTTATGTGTACGTATTTTGCGTTCATCGTCCCCTCCGCGATCGGCATTTACTGGATGTACCGCAATATTCTCGCGGTCGTTCAGCAGATAGTTCTCTCAAAGCTCTTCCCGACGCCCAAGTTTACGGAAGAAGAGCTCAAGGCAGCCGAACGTGAATATCTCGGAAAGACGAAGAAGAAAAAGACTGAGCGCGACCCTGACCGCCCGAAGCCGAGGTCCCTGCACAGGATCGACTTTGACGACGACGATGAAGGTACCGAAACGAAGACTCCCGCCGTGACGGACGGAACAAAGAAGGGTTCGTCCCCGATCGAGGCGGCGCCTCTTAAGGACGATACGGACAGCAAGAGCAGCAAGAACAACAAGAAAAATTCAAGTGATGAGAAATCAGATGAGGATTAAGCCTTCTATAAGCTAAAGAAAGGAATGATTCGAAAATGATAAAGGAAATAACCGTTACCGGTAAGACTATCGACGAGGCGCTCGCGAATGCGAAGGCCGAGATCGGGACCGACAGCGAGGATATGCAGTATGAGATAATCGAATTTCCTAAGAAAGGACTTTTCGGAATGGGCTCGTCCCCCGCGGTCATCAAGGTAACGTATACGATACCTGAAGAAAATCCGGCGCTCAAGCTCGTTTCTTCGCTCGTAAAGGAGCTCGGCCTCAACGCGGAGGTCACCGCTTCCGACGGTGAGGAAGGCGCGCTCAAGCTCGACATCGAGGGAGAGGGCGTCGGTATCCTCATAGGGCACCACGGCGAAACGCTTGACGCGCTCCAATATCTCGCGAGCCTCGCGAACGCGCGCGGAAAGAGCGACGAGGAACAAAAGAGCCGCGTCATCGTCGATATCGAAGGCTACCGCGAAAAGCGCGCCGAAACGCTCCGCGCGCTTGCCCGCCGCATGTCGGCGCGCGTGCTGAAATATAAGCGTCCCGTCACGCTTGAACCGATGAACCCATACGAGCGCCGCATCATACATTCCGAGGTGCAGAACATCGAGGGCGTCACGACGCATTCAATCGGCGTCGACTCCGAGCGCCGCATCGTCATAACTCTCGACCGCGGCGAGAAAGAAGAAGAATGATAAAAAAGGCGGGGAGAAATTTTCCGGAAGGAAAATTTCTCCCCGCTGCGGTTTAGTTTTGGCAGAGAAGAAAAGGAGCGCGGGGAAAACTTTTCCCGGGAAATGACTATGATATATACGGATACGATCGCCGCCGTCTCGACACCGCACGGCGTCGGCGGCGTGGCGCTCATCAGGATAAGCGGCGGCGAGGCAATCAGGTGTGCCGCGAAGGTTTTTTACCCGTCATCGGGGATATCGCTGTGCGACGCCTTGCCTTCGCATGCGTATTACGGCAATATTTTGAAAGACGGCGCCGTTATAGATGACGGGATCGCGACCGTTTTCCGCGCGCCGCATTCGTTCACGGGGGAGGACACCGTTGAAATAAGCTGCCACGGCGGCGTGCTTATCACGTATGAGGTCCTTGCCGCAGTCCTTGCGGCGGGAGCGCGGCAGGCGGAGGCGGGCGAATTTACGCGCCGCGCGTTCGTAAACGGGAAGATGACGCTTGCCGAGGCGGAAGCGACCGGAGTCCTTCTGCACGCAAAGACAAGGGCGCAGCTCGAGCTTTCATCTCCCGACGCCCGTGCCGTGCTTTCAGGCGAGGTCGGCTCTGTTTGCTGCGAGCTGACGGAGCTTTTGGCGCGCGTCGCCGTCAGGATAGATTATCCCGAAGAGGACCTTGCCGACATAGATGAAGAAGAGCTTTTGTCGGAGTGCCGCGCGCTTCTGGCGCGCGTCGAGTCGCTTGTCTCAACGTATAAGACAGGCCGCGCCGTCTTTGCGGGGATCGATACCGTTATCTGCGGCAGACCGAACGCCGGAAAGAGCACGTTATATAATCTTTTTACGGGCGAGGATGCCGCGATCGTTACCGACATACCAGGGACGACGCGCGATACATTGACCGCCGACGTTTCGGCCGGCAGGGTGCTGCTTAAGCTTTCAGATACGGCGGGGATACGCGACACCGAGGACAAGGTTGAGTCGATCGGCGTTTCGCGCGCGCGTGCAAAAATCGCCTCGGCGGAGCTTCTCATATCCGTGCACGACGCCGCCGTGTCCCCGAACGGCGAGGATGTTGAAATCCTTTCATCATCCGCTCCCGTAAAAATCGCCCTGATCAACAAAACAGACTTGGGATCAGCCTCCTTTGCCGACGAATACGCTGCGCTCGCGCGCGAACGGGGCGCTTTTCCCGTCATGTGCGCGCTTTCAGAGGGGAAGGGGTTTGACGAGCTTGTCAAAATAATAAACGACTCCTTCACGGACGGCGCGCTCCGTCCGGGCACGGACGCGATCCTTTCAAGCGCGCGACAGCATGCTGAGGCGGCAGAGGCAAAGGAATCGCTCGCGTCCGCCGTCAACGCGCTGTCGTGCGGGATGCCCGTCGATATTGCGGAGGCGGAGCTTGAAGCGTCGCTGTCAGCCCTCTCCCGGCTTGACGGCAGGGAAGTTGCGGACGAGGTCATCTCAGAAATTTTTTCAAAATTCTGCGTCGGAAAATAAAGAAATATATTGTTCGGGGTTATCCCGGAAAAATAAAGCGGGGTCGGGACTTTTGCAAAATGTCCCGACCCCGAAATTTTTAGATTGTACGATTTATCGACCGGCACGCAGAATTTTATTCCTGACCGTTTTCGCTGTCCGTACCGGCCGTGTCGCTGCCGCCGTCCTCGCCGGCGCCCTCATCGCTGTTGTCGACCCGGACGATCTCGCCGTTTACGAAGTGACCCGTGTATGTCCTTCCCGTTGTCCACGTGTATGTGCCCTCGCCGTTGGGGGTATTGTTCGCGAACTGTCCGACGTATGATTCGCCGTTTGCCCACGTGTATGTCCCATTGCCCGATCTTACGTCAGATTTGAAGTCGCCTTCGTATATGTCGCCGTTCGCGTATGTATATTTGCCCTTGCCCTCTTTGATATCGAGCCTGTATTCTCCCTCGTATTGGCTGCCGTCCGCCCAGACGTATTTTCCTTCACCGTTTTTCCTGTCGTGATCGAATCCGCCCTCGTAGACGCTGCCGTTTGACCAGGTGTATTTTCCCTCGCCGTGCTTCTGCCCGTCAAGGAAATCGCCCTCGTACACGTCGCCGTTGCTGTATACGTATTTGCCGTAACCGGAAAGCTTGCCCATGTCGAAGTCGCCCTCATATATATCGCCGTTTGCGAAATGAAGCGTTCCGTGACCGTCGCGCTGAAGGTCGGTGAGGGAGCCGTCGTATGTGTCGCCGTTGCTGTATTTTATCGTTCCCGTGTCAGCGTCGACAGAGGCGGAAAGTCCGTCCGAAAATATGATCCTCCCGCGATAAAGATCGCCGTCGCGGTCTACGATCCCGAAGAATTTGTTGTAGCCGGCGTCTTCGTTTTTTTTGTCGACAGGTATTTTCAGGTACCTGACGCCGTACATATACATCGCCAGTATAACGATCCCGACGGCAAGCGCGGCGGCGAGGACGATAACGAGCAGTATAAATGCAGACCTCGGCATCGCCTTTTTTCTTTCCATGATGCTAATCTCCATTCTGCCGCGGCGCGGCATAAACATTTTAATATGATCAGGCTCCCACGGCGCGGCTGAGTTTTTGGGCGCAAAACAAGGCTGTCACATTGCGAAAGACGTTTTTTTGCTTAATTTCCCTTAAAACTCTGTCCGCATGGTCGTAATAAAGTTGTCGATGAGCTGGATCAGGTCAGGGATGATATATATCGCGGCAAACGCGGCGGCGGCAAAGACGACGACGCAGACGCCGAACATGAAAAAGTTTGTCCCCTTGCTCGCGTATCTAACGTCGGCTCTGTATTTGAGCTCTTCTGGGATGTAGAATTTTGCAGTTTCGAAGTCGATCACGTCATGCTTCGGCGAGCGGGGCGCTTTTTTGTTTTTTCCCGCGTTTTCCGGGCTCTCAGCCGTTTCACTGTCCTCGCCCTCCGGTTTTTCTTTGTCAATGCGCACAACGAAGCGGCGCAGCACCGTGTCTGTGCGCAGCGCGTTTTTTATAAACCAGTCGGTTCCGTAGCCGAGCTCCGTCACGGTTTTCGCCGTTTCGGGGGACAGGCACTCCTCACGAAGGATCTGTTTGACGAAGCCGCCGATAAGGCGTTTATTGTATATCGCCATGAGCGCGGCGATGATGAAGCCGGCAAACAGCGACCATACGATCAGTTCAAGTGAGATAAAGGGATTGCGAAGTTCAAAATTAGTATATAAGAACATAGATCCCGCTTGTATGATATAGTTACCCCGATATCATACCCTTTCATGAGATTTACGCTCACTTCGGCATATAGCACGGAAAAAG
>CANRIL010000023.1 GCA_947630625.1 uncultured Clostridia bacterium | reverse complement strand
CCTCGAATTCGAGGGGTGATGAAAGCGAGATGTGACTTCTTTCTATACAATTTTGCGAAAAATCCTTGACAGTACCCAATTTTGCGAAAAATCCTTGACAGTACCCCGCACATTAGCGGTTACATATATTTTACCGAAAAAAATGAACATTGGGCAAATTAAAAACCGCGCGGTCATCAGTTCATCCGATCGCGCGGTTTTTGAAATTGCAATATTTTATGTTGAATCGCATCGCATGAAAAGATTTGACGCGCTTTTATAAGCTTTCATTTTACATATAGATCAAACACAGTGGCGCTTGGCTGATACCATTGAAACTATGTCCGGCAGCAAAACCTCCTTTTAAATCAACTTGTTCAGTATTCTTACTGCTAAATTTTCCGTCTTTTTCTCTTTATCAAGCAAAGGATTGAATTCTACTAAATCGATCGATTTGATAATGCTCTTATGTTTTGAAATATAATCTGCCGCCTGCATCGCTTCGTCTGCGCTAAGACCGTCAGCAGCGGGAACGCTTACGCCGGGAGCATGCAGAGGATCAATTGCATCGAGATCATAGCTGATATGAACTCCGTTTGTTCCGCTGCCCGCGATTCTGAAAGCTTCTTCAAGCACGACGGTTATGCCTGATTTATGTACATCTTCTGTTGTATATATTTTTATGTTGTTATTGCGAAGATTTACCGATTCAAGCTCGTCAATATCCCGACAGCCGACAATTACTGTATTTGCGGGGCTATAATAACTCTCATTATGAAAAGATGTGAGCTCCGGACACAAGCCATTTACAGCGGCTAATGGCAATCCATGTATATTCCCCGTGACAGTAGTCTCAAAAGTGTTATAGTCCGCATGTGCGTCAAGCCAGATTATACCAAGGTTTTTATGTACTTTTATTGATGCGAGGGCGGAAGCTATTGCTATGCTGTGATCTCCGCCCAATATTATCGGCAGCGTCTGCGCTTCAATAAGCTCCTCTGCCTTATGATATAACCTCGCATTGAACTCATTTACATATCCGAGGTTCTTTCTTTTGTTTTCCCTCTCTGTCTCTTTGACTGCGTCAAGCTTATCAACCGCGCATATCCGAAGCTCACCGCCTGCAAAATGACTGCTTAAAATATGAGGTCCCAGATTCGTGCCGTCAATATGAACTCCCATGTCCTCTTTGGCCTCAATTAAAACAGTCTTCATGCTATTCTCCTTTTTTCAGATGTGCCGCCGGGCAATTTTATTTGTCACGGTTTTTTAAGTCCAATCCAATTATAGCACTTACAAAATCCGTACACAAGCAAAATCCGAATAAAAAAGCTGAAAGCCGCATTGAATAAGTTCGAGCATATGAAAATTGCAGCTTTTTGTACTTTTAAATCTAATATAAAGACGAGCTATACGGTATAATGTGTGCGGGATCAGTATGCACGCTATTATGCCCATGAATACATATCCATAAATCATAACGCCTTTCATCATCTTTCTGTGCATGACCCTCGCCTCCCGTTGCTATTTGTTTTTATCGAAAAGACGCTATTTTTTTAACTTATCAAAAATCAGCCGTACGGTTCTTGCAGCAGCAAGAAAAATATCAATGCAGCAAACTATTGTCGGTATAATAATTATTCTTAACTTATATCGGAGCACCGCGAGAATAAGGTATACTATCGAACCGGCAAATCCTATTATTACCATGATCCCTAAAATCAAATTAGCATAAAACAATAAACCGTTTATTTCGTTTTTATAATCCAATAAAAAATATTCATTTATTGTGCTGCCGCGATTCTTTCTTATGTATGATCTGCTATGATTCTTTCTAATATTTTCATATAATATCGTGTAATGTATTGATAATTTTGAAACTAACCAAAAAACAGGTGACAATATCATAATAATATAAGCTGCCGCGTTATCCATAAATTTATCCTCCATATATAAGACTAGCTCCGTATACTGCAACTATGCCGTTTACTGCTCCGTTTCAAAAGTTTAGCAAGACCTTCTAAACACTCAATTTAATCTGTTGCATAAAAAAAGTTCAAAATGACTCCAATAACAGCATCTACTGTAAATTAGATCAATTTAGATAAATAAGCAGTGGAAATTAAGGCAGTATGATATCAACAATACACTTTGACCTTGTAGAATAAACAATAGTACCTTCGTATTCCGTTTCATCTTCTGAAAATGAATCATTGCATAAAAGCTGATATCGCACATTTTCCTTTTGATTCGGATATTTTATCCTAACATATCTACCACCTTTATCAGTATAACTATCTACAACGTAAAACTCTCCTGTATAAACAGTGTAGGCATTATCATCTATATCTTTTTGATACGGATAAATCAGAAAAATACAACATATGAGTATCATCGCAGCACCGGTAATCATCGTTACTATCGACATGTTTTTTAATTTGTATTTAATGCAGAGAATAAGCACTCCTATGATAACGATTATCACAAACATCAGGACAATCTTGCCCATAAATACTTCACCCTGCAGCAACTCATTGTAATGATTGTAATTTTCCATATTTATCCTTTATCATCCTTCAAAAAGCAGCTTTCAAAATCAATATATTAAATATAACAGTGATAACATTAAACGACATAGTCGCACTCGTATGAGATCGCGCGTCTGCTTGAAAAATGGTACGATCATAAATTATTCATACCGGTACATGTTGATCAGAATTTTAGAGAATTTACTGTACACAACTATATATTCGGTCATCCTATTATAATCAAAATACTCATTTGAAATAAGGGATATTTTCTCTCCATTATTTTTCCTGAGCACATAAATAAATCGCTGCTCATTTCGGGACACAGAACATTCAATTACTCTGCTCGTAAAATCTCCCGCCTGCACGGGCATAACATTTAATATGGTTACAACATCTGTGTTGTATAATCTAAACGCAACGTCAACTAACGCCAGAACGCCGCGCCTGAAAACTATGTAAAAACACCATAACATAATCAGCGATATTATTATGATCACAGCGATCGTCAATATATTTATTTTCACAGACACAGATCCGCTGAAGATCAGTCCGGCAGAAACGGCCGCAACGCAAAATACAAATATAACCATTTCGATTATATATGGCTTAAGTTTTTTCATGTCATACCCTCATAACTAATTGGCGCTCGATATAGATCTGAATACGATGAGAATGGCAATTCCGTCAAAAATTATATCACTGCCATATTATTTCTGCCGTCCGCATACACATAATTGATCATCCATCCAAAGGCTGAAATAAAATTTTAAAAGGACTTTTTTCTTTAAAGCAATGCTCTGACCCATAACTTATATCTCCGTTCGAAATATATCTAATATCATGGCGACGGCATTATCACAAACCCTTCCGTCCAGTTGTCCTCATCGACCTGATACATATCAATATAAAATCCGCGCGGCAAAGAGGCCGTCTTATCTCGGCTCTCCCCTCTCCGTTCACCTTTTGCAGCTGATACTGCCGAGGATCTGGTGGGATAGATCCCTATTATATCGACTTTCTCATCGGAATCGTCGGTGTCGGGATGCTCATATTGGAGAAGAAACACATCCTTTTTGCGTGCGTGGGAGTATTTTCTGTGTGTCGGCACGTCGAAAGCTTCAATACAAAAGTCGTAGGGATAGTCTTCAAATCCCGGAATGTGCAAATACCTTTTCACTGTGTCTTTTACATTGTCAAGAGATGAATATATGCCGATGATCTTCACGTTATATGCGTCGATGTCAATTTGTCTCTTATGATACAGTAAGTAAACGGTCATGTTTTTGTTCCTCCTTTGAAGCCACTGTTTTGTCTTTTGCCGGCATGACGATCTCCGCCTTATTTTCTACATCGGGAAATAGCTGCTGATCGTTTTCGGCATCATCCGTTTCGACATCCAGCACAATTTTTGTTTTTAAGCCGTATACGATGCGCCCCTCATGAATTCCCGCCGAAAGCAGATACGCATCCGTTTCCAATTTTGTGCCGTCTTCAAGATACAGGGAGCACGTGCCTGAACGTGTTTCCACATCAGTATCAACTTTAAACTGTCCTTCGTAAATAACAAAGGCTTGATTATTTATATCGTAGAGAGAAGAATATACTACGCTTCCGACAAGGACAGCGCTTCCGACGACTGCAAAGCACGCAAGCGTAAGCAAAACGGCAAAGTATATTTTTTCGCCGCGCATATTCCTGCACATATAAATTATAGAGATGATCCCCACTATAAAAACGACAGCGCCGATGATTATAAAGTACGCCATCCTTCCTTCGATTGCCTTTTCATATGCTGAATGATCCAAAAAAAAATCTCCCCCTCTCTGATAATATTTATGCGGGTCACATCAGCCGCCCGCCCGACGGCTCGCCGCCAGCGTTTTAATTGCGGCGGTGGTAGATTGTTCGTTTCTTCGCAATATAAATTATAATCACTGCCGAATCGTAAGTCAATAGAACCGGCGATTCTACCATGTTTCCCGCAAGCCTGAGGCGTGCGAGCACTCGACATCAAAAGCGCGCAGTCGTCCTTGTGTCTGATTTTAAATCAAATTCTCTTGTTTTCCTTACATAGTGGTTATATTATATAATACAATCATATAATCGTCAATAGAACTGACAAAAATTTTTACAATTTTCTGTTGCCGCCGAGGGTTGAAAAAATGCTGCCCACGATATGCAGGGATACGGAGATTTTGCGCATATAAAAAAGCGGGAGCCTTTTTTCATAGGTTCCCGCTTTTTCGCTATGTTTTTCCGCGCAGCGGCGCTGAGAAGTTTTATCGCAAACTTATAAAATCATACTTTCGCGCGAGCGCATTTTTAGCGTTCCGTCAGCTCGCGTCTCAGCCGACCCATTCGAGCTTCCACATTTGCTCGAAGCCCTGCTCGTACCGCTTCTGTATAATCTTTGCGCCCTCTTTGCCGCCCGAAGCCGTCATCGCCTTTGTCGCATGCGCCGCGAAGATGCGGTACGAATCCTTGACAGCGGCTGTAAATATGATCTTCTGGGACGCCCAGCCGTAGTAATCTTCAACCAAAAACTCAGCGCCCGAGTGCGCTATACCTTCGGCGACAGCAAGCACCATCCCGTTTTTAACGTTCACGACCTTATATTGACCGCTGCCGATGTGCGTTATCTGCCACTCCTGTCCTTCGTTCCCGTCAGGCATTACGGTTACGCTGCCGTCGTCGTTCGCCGTGAGATACAGCCCGCCGCTGTAAAGCGCGATCTTGTATACGCCGTCCTCGATGTTGCCGCCGAGCTGTCTTGCCGAGCTGCCGCTGCCCTCGGGGTCGTTATACAGCAGCGTACCGAAGCCGAGCTGATCAAATGTCGACCCGTGCCCGCCGGGGCCGCCCTCGATTTTTTCTCTGTCAAGCGTCGCCTTCACATTCGGCATATCGTAGCCGAGCCTGTTGTGATAATGGTTGTATATCATCGCCCATATCGGACGCGTCTCGCCGCGCGTCGCGGACGAGATCCCCGTGTGCGCCTGCCAGTCGCCCTTTTGCCCGGACGCCCATTCATACGGTTCGAACGGGACGTTCTCGCCGTTATTGTAGCGCGCCACATACTCGGCGGCGTACATGAATCTGTTGTCAGCCCAGCCGTAAAGGTCATCGCCCTGATTGTATGCCATCTCGCAGCATGTCGCCATAAGACCGATCCCGAGCCCCGCGTGTCCCTGGTCCCTGCCTGACTCCTGCCACTGGGCGAGTTCGTCTTCCTCGAAGAGATACGGTATGGCATTATATATCGACCCGTTGCCCTTGCCGTATTTGAAATATTCGATCCCTATATCGTAGATGTCCTCGCGGTCGCAGAATATGCCTATGGCGATCGTCGCCGCCATGTTGCAGAGGTCCCAGTTAGCCCAGTAGTTCGTTATATACGCGTCGTTGTGGTCCTTGCCGAACTCGTTTGAGATCAAGAACCGCTCGCAGAGGGGTTTATAAAACACGTTGAGGAGCATATCCTGCATCTGCTCGAGTTCAAACCCAGGATAATCGCGCATAAGCTCGGCGGCGTTCGCGATCTCATAGCCGTAAAGTCCGGAGGCGAGATATCGGTCGGCATTGCCGCTCACCTCGCGAAGCGTCGCCGACCAGGCATTGAGGATATCGCGCGCGCAGTCGCCGTAAGCTTCATCGCCCTCGATCTGCCATACGAGCGCGCACTGGTACGCGCGCGCAACGTCGCGGTAAAACTGCGCGACGTTGTCACCGTTTCCGCCGCGAATGACCTTCGCCGTCGGGCGCGGAGCTGCGATCTGGCAAAATTCGCTCGCCCGAAGCTTTGCCCAGTTCCGCTTATAATCGTCATATCCGTTCTCGACGCCGTCACGCACGAGCTCAAGAGACTCTTCCGTATGCAGCAGCCCCGGATGAACGAAGCCCTCACGCACAAACGGCTCGTCTTCCTTTGGCTCAGTCTCACCCGCCGTTTCGGGGCTTGTGACAGGGTCTGTCACGCCGTCCGTTTCAACATCCGACGCGGGGCTGCACGCGGCAAATACCGGCATCAACAGAGCCGCTCCGAGCAGAAGACATAAAAATTTTTTCATTATAACATAACCTCCCCGCCTTTGTCCGCAAAGGCTCCCGTTCATTTCGATCAAAATTTTCTCAAAAGGCTGTCAAATGATGAAATTCGCCGCCGCGCGTTTTTTTCACGAAGGTCGATTGAAAAAATACGGTGCGCACGTCTTTATGCACTTTAATTATACAGCGGCTTTTAGTCGCCCGCAACTGATTTTTGATTTATATTTTATAAATCAAAAACGCAAATTTCAATAATGCCGGTCAGAACTCGCGGTAAAAATCGTCACGCAGCTCGGAGAAGCAGAGATAACATTCGCGCCCATATAACATCCGCGCCGGTACGCGCCACGGCACGCCTATGTAATACTGATCGGCAACAAGCTCGCCGTCCGCGTAGATCTGCGCGGCGTCGCATTCGTCGTCGATTTCAACCATGCCGTTCGGGCTGTCGACTTCAAGCCTGAACCATGTGACGGCGCGGCTGCCCCCGATTGAAAGTTCCTCCGCATATTTCGGCGGGAATGGTTCTTTGACCGGCTCTTTCGTGAGCGTCGCCAGCTTTATTTCATACGACTCGGAGCGGCGCACGAATTTGTCCACGCACCATTCGCGATATGCGAAGTCCCATTCCCTGTCGGCAGTCAGAACTTCGTTGTCGCCGTATATATTGCATCCCTCGCCTATCACGAGCCGGTAAGCGCCTCCGGCACGTATCCGGCGAAGGAAGCACGCCTCCTTCCACGGCAGCGTTATTATGCGTACATCGGTTTCCCCCGTTTTTATAACGGCGATATCGGCGCCGCTCTTTGTGACCGTGTGCGATGCGCCGTCGCTGAATTTATATTCCGGCACGATTCCCGGTATCGCGGCGAAGAAATACGTTTTCCCAGTGCGGCAGAGCGGCTGCGCCGTCGCATATTCGAGCGTCACCTTATATCCGAGGCTCATCCGGAACGGGAAGAAAAACGCCTGATCCGCCCTGACCGTAACGGGCGGGAACCGCACTCCCATAGCCTCGAATTCGACGTTTTCAATGTCCTCCGTTTTAAGTCCGCGCACGTGCCTGTTGACGAAGATGAAACCGCCCTTCCCGTCCGTCCGCATCGCGTACCTGAGGCTGACGGCGTCGTCCGCGGCGACCGCGTACCTGCTGCCGACAGGCGTCATCGGAGCCAACACGTCCCCGAAGTCCTCAACGAACAGATGCAGCATATTGAGCATTCCGTAATGGGGGCGGATCTCGCCGAATTCCGATATCGGAGCCTGAAAATCGTAAGACAATATCGCGTAATCGTTCGGATACCCGGTCGCGCGCGACTCGTTCAGCGTCGAGTACCTGCCTATCTTGTTCGTCCCGCCGTGATACATGTAATATCCGATAAGGTTGTTGCCCGAACCGAGCTTGACGAGCGAGAGCGCGTATATGTCGAGCGGGTCTATTATCGGGCGGCGGTGATGCGTCACCTCAATTCCGCCGCCGAGCTCGCACGTCGCAAACGGGTAATCCTCATACGGCAGCCGCCAGCCGTCCCGGTCTCGCATTTCCGACACCCTCTCCGGCGTCGCGGAGACAACGTCGCTGCCGATGGCGGTGTCGTTCGGCACGCGGCAGAACGCGAAATTCGGCGACGGCGGGAGCGGGGATTTGCCCTTTGCCCAAGGGGCATCCGGATATCCGCCAAATACGGGCAGCACCTCGCCGAGCGGGATTTTCGCCCCGTATCTGCTATTCCAGCCGGTCACGGTCCATAGCGGGACGCGGAAGCCGATCTTTTCCGCAATGCGCTTAAGCGACAAAAGGTGCCGGGCATCGTTGACAAGCTCATTTTCAAGCTGTATCCCGATTATGGGGCCGCCGTCTTTATAAAACAGTCCGTTCACCTCGTTATATATCATCTGATACCAGTCATATACGCACGCAAGGTAACGCGGGTCGTCTCGCCGCAGCTCCCACCCTGTCTCGCAGAGCCAGTCCGGGAAGCCGCCGTTGCGGCACTCGCCGTGCGCCCACGGGCCTATCCTGAGAACTACCTCAAGCCCGACGCGGGCGGCCTCAAGCACGAACGCGCGGATATCGCGGTCCCCGGTGAAGTCGAATTCGCCCTTCTTCTCCTCATGATAGATCCAAAAAAGATACGTCGACACGATGCTGACGCCGCCCGCCTTCATGATGCAGAGCTCACGGTGCCACCTCGACCGCTCGCACCGCGAAAAATGGAATTCGCCCATAACGCCTATCCACGGGTCATGATCGCGCATGATGCAGCTGCTCGTGACGGAGATGTTTCGGTGATCGGGTGAGGTGCCGCCGAGTTTTAAGTGCTTTTCTTTGACCGTGGGCTTATTATACTTTTCAAAAGTGTATACCATAATCTATCCCGCCTTTCATTTGATAATTACCGGAAAATATTTTCCGGCGGAAAACTATTTTTTTCGTTCCTTGCTTGTATTCCGTCGATCTGTATGGTAAAATTACGTGCGGATAATCATTTTGGAAATTTTACGCGAGGTATCATAATGCACGAGGATCACAGAAGGCGCGTCCGCGCCCGTTTTCTTGCGGAAGGTCTTGACAGTTTTGAACCGCACAATGTTCTTGAATTTCTGCTTTTCTATTCTATCCCCCGCCAGGACACGAACGAGATCGCACACAGGCTGATAGACCGCTTCGGCGGAGTCGCGTCCGTCTTTGACGCCGATATAAACGAGCTTCTGACCGTTGACGGTATCGGCGAAAATTCCGCCGTGCTCTTAAAGCTGATCCCGCAGGTAGCCCGCCGCTATATGCTCGACAAGCGCACGATCGGCACAAACTGCAAAGGGCTGATGCTGTCCGCCGAATTTATGAGGCCTTACTTCACCGGGCGCACGGACGAAAACGTATTTATAATGTTCCTTGACGCCTCGTTTGATGTGATCGGGTGCGAGCTTCTGTTCAAGGGCTCCATCAACTCCGCGCATTTCAACGTGCGCACCATAATCGAGCGCACTATTTCAACGCGCGCCTCGATGGTCGTCATCGCGCACAATCATCCGGGCGGGGTCGCCCTCGCGTCCTCGGTAGACATAAATTCGACGCGCGCTATTTTCCAGGCGCTTGAACTGATCGACGTTCGGCTGCTCGAACACTTCGTCTTCGTGGGCGACAAATATACGCCCGTGCTGTCAACTCATCTCGGATATCTCGCGCAATCATGCGACGACAGCGACCTTGAATACTATTATTCGCACTGAGCGGTCGCGCAACACGCAATTTTTTATCAGTGCCTTTCCTCCCCGAAGGTCACAAGAGCGGAAAAAGACATCCTCCCCCGTGCAATATTTTGATCCGCGCCTTTCCCCCTCGCCGGAGGTCATGAGGACGAAAAAGAGACAGACTCACGCCCGCAATATCCCTCTCACCAAAGATAGCGAGAAGCCTCCACCACACAATATAAAAACCGCGCCGCCGAACCTATATATGACAGCGCGGCTCCCGTTCGCCCGTGAAATTTGTCCGCCGGGCGGCGGGAGCCTTTTTATTATTTCACCGGGAAAAGTCCGGCAAGCGCGTTGTCAGCCGCGCGGGAACGGCGGCTGAACAGTTTTTCGGCGTCCCCGCCGCCTACCGCCTCGGCGATAAGACCGTACGTCGCCTCCGCAATATCGCCCGCCGAGCCGTACACATGCGCGAAATCAAAGCATGCGGAGTCGATCACGACGCCGATCATATCTACCGCCGACTCGATCCTGACAGTATTATACATGTGATATTCTTCATACGCGTCGCGCACAAAGGCGTATGACGACGCCGCGAACGCGCGCAGAAGCGCGGACGCGCCGGGAGCGTCCGTCGTGTTGACGGGCACCGTCATATAAAGCGCGGGCTCGGTCACAAGACAGCGGTACGATTCCTCATCGCCCGTCACCTTCGGTATCGGCAAAACGCCCCATACGACATCTGATTCGGCAAGGCTCTCCATGTTCCCGAGCTTGCCGACGCAGAAGGCACCCTCTCCCGACGCAAATCCGGAAACGCCGGCAGCGGCTCGGGCGCCGCCGCCTTCAAACAGCGCGCGGCACACGTCGACCGCCGACATTATTTCGTCTGGCAGTGTCACCTTCGGTGTCTTCCCGCGTTCGTTTGAAACAAAGCGCAGCCCTGCCGCGGCAGCAGCAAGCTCACCGGCTCTTTCGATCCCATCGTCCTCATCCGGGGACTCCTCGCCGTCTACGGTAAAAGATATCCCGCCACCGCCGGCGAGGGACATCATTTCATTCCATGTCCAGTCCCCGGAGCGAACGAGCTCTTCCGGACTTCCATTGACTTTTTTGACGTTATAGAACACGCACGGTATGGTGTCGGGGTCTATCGTCGCCCCGGAAACGACGCCGTATGCGTCATTTCCCGCCGCGAGCTCAATCGTCGCCGGGTGAAAATATTCGAGGTCGAGGTCAAAAAACGGCAGCGAATAAAGGCTCAAAAGCAGCCCCTCCTTGGCGAGCACCGTCATGTCTTCGCCCGTCAAAAGCAGAAGGTCAGCGTAATATTTGTCGCTCTTGACCGCGGCGCGCAGATCTGCCTTCATCTCGTCAAGCGTCGTTGCCGAGCCGTTGAGCTTACAGCCGAGCGCCTCTTCTACCATGCGGAAACGCTCGTAAAGCGCGATCGAATATGAATCCGTGTCGTCCTCGGAAAACGATGTAAGTCTTCGAAGCCCGCCTTCGTCTGTCGAGCGGATTATGACGCTCTTGTCGCCGAAATCGTAATCGACCGTCGAGAGCATGTTTTTTGCCGTTTCCTTGCCCGTATATTCATATTCATTCGGCGGTACGAACGCAGTCTCGCTGTCGGCGCGGTCGGTCGGCCGAGCATCGCGCACCGTCTCGCTCTCTTCCGGTTCGCGCGTTTTGTCGCCGCCGCCGAATTTATCATAGTTTATTTTGATTATCGAGCACGACGACATCATTATGACCAGCGCCGTCACAAGCGCGGCGCAGATCACACGCAAAGCGAGCTGTTTATATTTCCCAATCATTATTCCACCTCCGCGGGCATTACGGCGGCAATTATGAATCCGTCTATATTGTCGCCCGAAACCGTGTATTCCGAACCGCGCGGCACGCTCAGAACAGTTTCGCCGTCTTTGCTGGACACTGCATGATATATCATATAACGCACGCCGCTCTGTGTCGTATATTCATACGGCGACTCGTATGTGTAAGAACGGATAAGTTCGATATACTCCTCAAGGCACAGATTCTCATTCATCATTATCTCGGCGTGCGGCTGACCGACGTATCTGTAATGCCAGTATTCGGACGAAATTCCCGTGATCGCGACCTTGTCGGCGCGGTAGCGCTGAATGAATCCGAAATGCCAGCAGTTCTCCGTCAGCCACATGCTGTCGTAATTTTCACCGTATGAAGCGATGTCGAGTCCGAGTCCCGTGTGATGTTCGCTCTGTCCCGGCAGGGCGACGTACTTGTACGCCTCCTCCTCGCCGTCGCTTGCGATGCGGTCGTCGAGTATTTTTTGCTGCGCTTCGTAATCTCTGTATCCGCTGTTGATTATAACCTTGTCGTCCTGCGTCGCCGCCCCGTAAGCGTCAAGGAATTCGTTCAAATGCGAAAGTACCGACCGCTCGCACGAGATATCCGATGTCGCGAGCCCGTAGCTGCCGCTCTTGTCTTCGTTATGATAAAGGGCGACTATGTCCTCGTTCCCGAACGTGTATTCATGAGCAGTGTTGACGAGGATCAGATACCCCTTTACAAAGTCGCCGTCCGGCACCTTCACCTTTTCGGTCAGCTCCTCCGGGATCAGCGGCGGCTTCTCGGTTTCTTCGGGCAGATCGGCAAAATATCCGGTCCCAATATCCGTTTCGTCTCCCGGCACTCGAAGCGGCTCCAGATTGCAGGCGAAGTAAACGCACAAAATGACGACCGCGGCGAGAAAAACCGTCAAAACGGTCATGCCGGAGGAAAGCTCCGGACCGATCCTGTCATTATATCTCGAAACGCGTCTTTTCATGCCGCCTCCACGTACTGATTTTAGGCGGTCATCGTCTGTGTGCCGCCGTCGCTTATAATAGAGAATGTGCGCCCATAGGGCGCACATTCCGAGCTGCACTGTAACGTGCGCTTAAGGCTGACAGCCTGTATTATTTAATTGATCAGTCCTCAAGGCAAGCCTTGCGGGAGAGATTGAGTCTTCCGCGCTCGTCCGTTCCGAGGAACTTGACCGTCATCATGTCGCCGACCTGGCAGACATCCTCTACCTTTTCGGTGCGCTTGTTTTCGAGGTCCTTGATGTGCACCATGCCCTCCTTGCCGGGAGCGAACTCTACGAACGCTCCGATCGGGATTATGCGGGTGACGCGGCCTGTATATATCGCGCCGACCTCGGGCTCAAACACGATGCCCTCGATTATCTTCTTCGCCTCATACGCGGCGTCGCGGTTGACGGCGGCGATGTATATCGTGCCGTCCTCTTCGATGTCTATCTTCGCGCCCGTATCCGCAACGATCTTCTGGACGACCTTTCCGCCCGTTCCGATGACCTCGCGTATCTTGTCGACCTTGATGTGCATCGTGATCGTCTTCGGCGCGTAGGGAGAAACATCCGGACGCGGCGCGGGGATCGCCTTGAGAAGCACCTCGTCGATGATATAATCTCTGCCGCGATGCGTGACCGCGAGCGCTTCCTTGATGATCTCAGGCGTAAGTCCGTCTATCTTGAGGTCCATCTGAATGGATGTGATGCCCTTGTGCGTTCCGGCGACCTTAAAGTCCATGTCGCCGTAAAAGTCTTCAAGTCCCTGAATGTCGATCATCGTCATCCAGCGGTCGCCCTCTGTGATGAGTCCGCATGAAATGCCGGCAACGGGAGCCTTTATCGGAACGCCCGCGTCCATGAGCGCGAGGGTCGAGCCGCAAACGGAGCCCTGCGACGTTGAACCGTTCGAGGAAACGACCTCGGAGACGACACGGATCGCGTAAGGGAATTCCTCAACCGACGGGAGCACCGGCAAAAGCGATCTCTCGGCGAGCGCGCCGTGACCGATCTCGCGGCGGCCGGGGCTGCGCGAAGCCTTTGCTTCGCCCGTCGAATAGCCGGGCATGTTGTAGTGGTGCATATAGCGCTTTGAGGTCTGCTCGTCTATGCCGTCAAGCTCCTGCGATTCTTCAAGCGAGCCGAGCGTGCAGATCGACATGACCTGAGTCTGACCGCGCGTGAAAAGTCCGCTTCCGTGGACTCGCGGGAGCACGCCCGCCTCGGCAGCGAGCGGTCTGATCTCGTCAAGGCGGCGGCCGTCAACGCGCTTGCCGTCCTCGAGCAGCCAGCGGCGGACGATCTTCTTCTGGATTTTATATACGAGCTCCTCCATCTGATCGGCGATCTCCGGATATTCCTCGGAGAACTTCTCGATGATGGCGTCCTTTATCGGGACCATGCGCTCGTCGCGGACGTTCTTGTCCGGCGTGTCGAGCGCGAACATTACATCCTTTTCGCAGAAATCGAACACCTTGTCAAACATGTCGTGATCGAGCTCGCATGAAGGATACTCGAATTTCGGCTTTCCGACTTCGGCGACGATGTGGTCTATGAATTGCAAAATTTTGCAGTTTTCCTCGTGACCGAGCATGATGGCGGTGAACATATTGGCGTCGGAAACTTCCTTCGCGCCCGCCTCGATCATGACGACCTTCTTCGCGCTGGAGGCGACGGTCAGCTCAAGCGTGCTTTCCGCGCGCTGCGCCGCCGTCGGGTTGACGACGGGAACGCCGCCCACCATTCCGATAAACGCGCCGGAGATCGGCCCGTTCCACGGGATATCGGAGATCGAGAGCGCGATAGACGCGCCGAGCATCGCGGTGATCTCGGGCGAGCAGTCCGGGTCTACGGACATGACCGTCATCGAGAGGACGACATCGTTGCGCAGGTCCTTCGGGAAGAGCGGGCGGATCGGTCTGTCGATCACGCGGGCTGTGAGGACGGCCTTTTCGGAAGGTCTGCCCTCGCGGCGCAGGAACGCGCCGGGGATCTTTCCAGCGGCATAAAGGCGCTCTTCAAAATCGACCGACAGCGGCAGAAAATCAATTCCGTCGCGCGGCTTTTCAGACGCGGTGGCGCATGCGAGAACAGTCGTCTCACCGTAGGAGATGAGGCAGGAGCCGTTCGCAAGACCCGCCACCTTGCCGACCTCTACCTTAAGCGGACGGCCGGCGTATTCCGTTTCGAATACTCTGTGGTTTTCAAACATTTCTTGACCCTTTCGTTTTTCGTATTTCAAACGGAAACGCGCCGCACGGATAACACTTACGGAAACGCGCGGCGTCGTGCGCTTCTGTAAATGCTACCCCGGTGGGCGTATTCCCTGTTTGTGTTTTTGCGTTTTATTAATGGGCTGCCGCGCCGGTCGGCATGCGGCAGCCCATAGCGGACATCAATTACTTTCTGATGCCGAGACGGTCAACTATCGCGCGGTAACGCTCGATGTCGATCTTCTGCAGATAGCCGAGCAGATTGCGGCGATGACCGACCATCTTGAGCAGCCCTCTGCGGCTGTGGTGGTCCTTCTTGTTCGTCTTCAGGTGCTCGGTGAGCTGGTTGATCCTTGCCGTAAGGAGCGCGATCTGGACCTCCGGGCTTCCCGTGTCGCCCTCGTGAATCGCATACTGCTCGATGATCTGCTGCTTTTCTTCCTTCGTGATTGCCATGTTTTCACCTCAAAAAAATTTTATTGCAAACGTCTCAGCGTGCGGTGGGTGATCCGCCCGTATGAAGGGCCCTTTATCCGCATACCGAGCCGAAAGCAGAATTATTATATCACGAAAAAACGCCTTTGTAAATATGAGTTTTAACAATTTTATCCGCCGCGTCGAAATTATTTTCGGGCTTTATTCTCGCTTTTGCCGAAAAATGAGACCGCGCCCGAGACAAACAGGAACGCGCCGAGGATAATCCCGAGCGCCGATTCCCCGGCGGCTCGCGATAAAACGCTGCCGAGAACGGCGCCTGGAATGCCCCCGAGCGCGATCAGCCCGGCGACAGCCGGGTCTATCTTCCGCCGCTCAACGTGAAACAAAAGCGCCGACGACGACGCGGCGATGAAAAATATGAGGTTATATAGCTGCGCCTGCCGCTGCCCCGCCTCTGTCGCAAGCGTCAGATATATGAGAAGCAGTCCCCCGCCGCCGACTCCCATCCCCGACAGCGCGGCGCATATAAGCGCTATTATAAATTCGATCATAGCCCCTCTCTTTCCCGCCGCGAAAGCTGCCGGTCGTCCGGCATACAACAGCCGCCGTCTACAAAATTCCCGTGCGCCGCAGTATCATCGAAAGCCCAGCCCACATGACGAGCGCCGCGAAAATTTTTCCGAGCAGCCGCGACTTTATCCTGTCGAGCAAAAGCGCACCGACAGCGCCTCCGATAACGGCGGGCAGAAGGTATTTGTACGCGCCCGACGCGTCGGGCGCGTTCCCGCCTGACATGTACATGAAAACGGATACTGCCGACATCGGAAGGATCGAGGCGACCGCAGTCGCGAACACGTCCTTTTTCCCGACCTCGCCGTCGTACCTGTAAAGATACGACAGCGCGTAAACGATGAAAATGCCGCCGCCGCATCCGATCAGACCGTTGCACACACCGGCGGCGGCTCCGACGAGCAGAAGTATCCATATATTGTAACTGTGGTACTCCAATCTCATCGTTTCGCAGCTCCTTTGTGACAATACTACTTGTATTTTAACTCAAAATCTGTTATTATATACTCGGAGTCATTCTCCGACGCGAAAACCCGGCGGACAAAACCGCCTTATAACCTATATTCTGAAGGCTGATATATAATATGGAAGAGAAAAAACAAACGGAAAGAAAGCCGGCGTCCTCGTCGGGCACAAGGAAAACACAGTCGGGACAGGAAAAGCCGGGCTCCGGCAAACGGACGGTGAGGATGGCTGAGACATCCGCCCGCCGGTCGGAGCTGACGCAGCAGATAATCCCGTTCGTGCTCTACGTGTCCGCGCTGCTCGTGCTGCTCGTGCTCGTTTTGCCGGATGCGGGTATCTTCGTCTCGTTTCTGCGCAGTTTTCTGCTTGGGATGTTCTCTATAACTGCTTATACGATACCCGTGCTGCTCGTGCTGCTCGGCGTTTTTTGGCGCTCTGGCGCGGGCGGGAGCCGCGTCGGCTGGCGGTTCTGGGTCTCCGCCGTCGTCGCGTTTCTTCTGACGATGTTCATCCATATTATTTTGACGGACGAACCTGATTTTTCGATCACGAATCTATACACTAACGGGATAACGTATTCGGGCGGCGGCGTCATCGGCGGGCTTCTCGGCTCCCTTTTCATGCTCTGCTTCGGCAAAGTCATCTCGCTCATAATCCTCGGAGCCGTGATATTCGTTCTGTTCCTGCTTCTCTTCGGGCTCACGCCTAACGCCGTATACCATATGATCAAGGGGCGCGCGATCGAAACGCGCGACACACACCGTCAGCGCGCGGAAGAGCGTGCCGCGGCGGCAGCCGAGGCAGCGGCGCAGCTGCCGCCGCCGTCAGGCGAGAACGGCGAAGACGCGCAGGACAAAAAGCCGCGCCGCGGCAGCAAATTTGACCCGGACGTTGACATGTCCGCCGACAGAAAATCAAAGCCCGGCAAAGAAACGCCAAAGCGCACGGACGAACCGACAGACCAGGACGAGATCGACGCGAGAATATTCGATGAAGTCCAGCGCCGCACGTTTGAGCGCTACGGCGAGCAGCAGATCCGCTCAAAGGATATGGAAACCGCCCAGACTGACGACACCAAGGATTACGCCGAGGAAGCGAAAAAGAAGCCGAAAAAGGTTTCTCTTTCGCCCGTATCAGAAAAAGACGACGACATTGACCTAAAAAGCATATTCGTAGACCCGGATTCTATCGGCCTGCTTCATCCGTCCGAGAACACGGACAGCGGCACGGACGATGATGACCCGGATGACGCGCTCGACGCGCGGAAACAGACGATCTCCGACGCCGGAGACGAACTCGACCTTTCGGGCGAGGGCGGCGCGGCTGCCGCGGCAGAACCCGTGCCGGAGCCGGAATACAGATTTCCCCCGCTCGAGCTGCTTGCCGAGCCGAAAGCGGCGACGGCCGCAAACGTCGACGAGCTTAAGGAAAACGCGCAGCGACTTATAGACACGCTTCGCAGCTTCAACGTCAGAACGAAAATTTCAAACGTCTCTCACGGCCCCACGATCACGCGCTACGAGCTGACGCCCGAATCGGGAACGCGCGTCCGCGCCATCTCAAATCTTGCGGACGATATCGCACTTTCGCTCGCCGCCCCTGGCGTCCGCATTGAGGCGCCGATCCCCGGAAAAGCCGCCGTCGGCGTAGAGGTGCCGAACCGCGTCCGCGAAAATGTTTATCTGCGCGGCCTGCTTGAGAACGAAGAATTCACGAGCTCTGACAGCCGCCTTCTGACTGCGCTCGGCTCCGACGTTGCCGGCGCGCCCGTCTACTGCGACATCTCAAAAATGCCCCATCTGCTCGTCGCCGGCGCGACGGGCATGGGCAAATCAGTCTGCATAAATTCGATAGTCGTCAGCATGCTGTATAAGGCAAGGCCGGACGAGGTGCGCCTGATCATGATCGACCCAAAAAAGGTCGAGTTCGGCGTCTACAACGGTATCCCGCACCTGCACGTTCCCGTCATCAACGACCCGAAGAAGGCCGCCGGAACGCTCTCATGGGCTGTCGGCGAAATGGAACGCCGGTATGAAATGATCGAGAGCGTCGGCGTCCGCAACATACAGGGCTATAATGAAGTTACGGCAAACGACCCCGAAAAGCCCTTCATGCCGTTCATCGTCATAATAATCGACGAGCTTGCCGACCTCATGATGACGGCTCCCGACGACGTTGAAACCTCGATCTGCCGCATCGCGCAGATGGGAAGAGCTGCCGGAATGCACCTCATCATAGGCACGCAGCGCCCCTCCGTCGACGTAATAACAGGTCTGATCAAGGCGAATATCCCCTCGCGCATCTCGTGCAAGACATCGTCGCAAGTCGACAGCCGCACGATAATAGACGGCGCCGGAGCCGAAAAACTGCTCGGCCGCGGCGATATGCTCTACGCTCCCGTCGGCGTCATGAAGCCGCAGCGCGTGCAGGGCGCGTTCGTCAGCGACTCGGAAGTTGAAAAGATCACCGATTTTTTGAAGGGCATCTGCCCCTCCCCGCACTACGACGAAACTGCCATGGAAGGGATCGAGGAGGCGGCGCGCCAGTGCGGAAACGGCAAAAAAGGCCGCGCCTCTGCCGACGACGCCGGCGGCGACATTTCCGGCGCGGAGGACCCGATGCTCCGTCAGGCGCTTGAGCTTGCCGTCGATTCAGGCAAAATCTCGACCTCGCTCATACAGAGAAGGCTCTCGCTCGGCTATGGCCGCGCCGCAAAGCTGATAGACCGGATGGAGGCGCTCGGCTACGTCGGCGCGCCGGACGGTCCCCGTCCCCGCGAGGTGCTCATCTCCCGTCAGGAATTCCAGGAGCTTGTACTGAGAGGCACGTTCGACTGACGCTCTGCACGGGCATAGTTAACATATAACAAAACAAAAACGCAATAAATATAAGGAAGTGATCTGACTATGGCGGAAAACAAACAATGTCCCGTCTGCCACGCCATAAACCCGCCGACGGCGACGGTATGCGAATGCGGTCACCGCTTTCGCGAGGGAGACACCTTATCCGAAAGCGAGGTCGCGCGCCGTGCGCGCAAGCTGAAGCTGCGCGCCGCGATCGGGACTGCCGCCGTCGTCGCGGTGATCGCCGTCCTCGTCGTTCTCACGATGTTTTTCAGCGTGCGCGTGCTGTTCTATACGCTCGGCGCGATCGTCGCCACGCTTCTCGTCGCGTTCGTCGTGTACAGGATCGTCAGGTTCTCCGACAAAAACAGACGCGCGAAGAAATAAACGGCACGGAAGATGAAAAAATTTTTTGCCATAGACGGACTTGACGGCTCAGGCAAGCACACGCAGTATGAGCTTTTAGCCGATTATCTTACGGGACGCGGGCTCCGCGTCCGCAAGCTCGACTTCCCCGCATACAGCAGTGACAGCTCGTTTTTCGTCCGCATGTATCTCGAAGGCAGGCTCGGCGCCTCGCCCGACGACACAAACGCATACGCCGCCTCGATGTTTTTCGCCGCCGACAGGTACGTCTCGTTCGTCACCGACTGGAAAAAGGACTTTCTTGACCCCGACACCGTGCTTATCGCGGACAGATATACGACCGCAAACGCGATCCACCAGCTCTCAAAGCTGCCGCGCAGCGAATGGGACGGATTTCTCCATTGGCTCTTCGATTTCGAATACGATAAACTGTCCCTTCCCTCTCCCGACACTGTCATATTTCTCGAACTTCCGCCGGAAATTTCGCTCTCTATGATAGAGAGCCGTTCAAAAGATACGGGCCGCGCCCGCGATATACATGAATCGGACGGCGATTTTCTCCGCCGCAGCTACGAGGCGGGAAAATACGCCTGCGGCGCGCTCGGCTGGGTCCCCGTCAACTGCGCAGACAAAAAAGGCGCCGCGATGCGGACGCGCGGGGAGATATTTGATGACATCAGAAAAATCGTCGACGACGCCCTTGGGCTTTGACGCTTTTAATATTATAATCATTTTAAAATTCAGAGGACTTTATATGATCTACATGTTTCTTGCAAACGGTTTTGAAGAGACGGAAGCCGTCTGCCCGCTCGACATGCTCCGCCGCGCGGGAGCCGACGTGCGCACCGTCGCCGTCGGTACGGACACGCTCGCTGTCCGCGGCTCTCACGGCATCACGATAACTGCCGACATTTCCGAAGCCGAGCTTGTCACCGACGACATCGAAATGGTAATTCTCCCCGGCGGCATGCCCGGAGCTGACAATCTCTTCGCGTCCGAGGCGGTATCATCGGCAATTGCCAAAGCATCCGATTCCGGCGCATATATCGCCGCTATCTGTGCCGCCCCCTATATTCTCGGAAAACGCGGATACCTTAAAGGGCACCGCGCCGTATGTTATCCCGGATACGAGGACACGCTCGCCGGAGCAGACGTTAAGAACGCGCCCGTCGTCGTTGACGGAAAGATCATCACGGCGCGCTCGGCAGGCGCGGCGCTGCCGTTCGGGCTTGCGCTCGTGCGCGCGCTGTTTGGAAAGGACAAAGCGGACGCGGTCGCCCGCGCCGTTATATACGAAGCATAAGAAACAAAAATCAAACGAAAGGATCGGTCGACATGATGAACTACATGAAAGCACAAAAAGCAGAACTCCGCGCCAAGCTGCTCGCCGAACGCGAGGCTATCCCTCCGGAAAAGCGTCAGTCAATGAGCCGCGCGATCTGTGACCGCGCCGTATCACTATCAGGCTTCCGCCTCGCGGAAACGATACTTCTTTACGCGCCGAAACCCGTTGAAGTTGATGTAACGCCAATCGCCGAGGCGGCGTGGGAGATGGGGAAATCTGTCGCTTACCCGCGCTGTCACCGTCCGGAGGATTCCTTCGCCTATATGACATATCACATCATAAAGAGCCCCGACGAGCTTCATCCCGGCAGCTTCGGTCTGCTTGAACCGGATGAGGACGCGCCGCTCTATGAGCCGCAGTCCGACAAGCGCGGCTCACTCGCGTTCGCTCCGGCGATCGCGTTTGACCGCGCCGGGTACCGCCTCGGCTACGGCGGAGGCTACTATGACAGATTTTTCAACGCATACAGCGGCTCCGTCATCGGCGTGATCTTTTCCGACTTCATCGTTCCGAGTCTGCCGCACGGTCGATACGACATAAGAGCCGGACTCATCATAACCGAAAAGGGAGTGCGGTCAACGATTGAAAATTAAATCAGTCAACGCGGCGCCAACGCTTGCCGCCGTGATATTTCTCCTGCTCCTCGGCTCCGGATTTATCGACCCCGCGCTGTTCGGGGACACAAATCCGTACCTCTCCGTCATAATACTTGAGCTTCTGATATTTGCGCTGCCGGCGCTCTGCTTCTGCCGCCTGCGCGGAGAGGGGTATTCGCGCGCGATCAGGTTTCGCCTGTTCGAGCCGGGCTGCCTGCCGTTCATTCTGCTTGCAGCGGCGGCGCTTATGCTCGTCTCCTGCGCCATAAAGCTCGGAATATACGCGCTGTTTGATTATTCGCTCGAGATCACCGACATATACGAATCATACGCGCCGGACGCCGGGTACGGCGAAAACGTCATGTTTTCCGCCCTCGCCTTTGCCGTCTTCCCCGCGATAACGGAAGAGCTCGTATTCCGCGGCATCATGCTCGCCGAATACGAGGACTGCGGCATTCCCGCCGCCGTCGTTTACAGTTCGCTCCTGTTCACGATGCTGCACTTTGACCTCAAGCTGTTCCCCGTATATTTCGTCTCCGGCGTGATACTCGCGATAACGGCTTACGCTTGCCGCTCGATCCTCGCCGCGATGGCAGTGCACGCGCTGAACAACGTCTTCAGTCTGTTCTTTGAAGACTACATCTGGAACAGCATCCTCCAGCCGCGCAACATCGTCGTATTCGCCTTCATCGTCATATCTCTCTCGCTGCTCGCCCTCTCCCTTATGTTCGGCGAGGCGGGCAGACTATATAAAAATTACGGCATCCAGGGCGAGAGGAGCGACTACGTGAAGCCGAAATCGGAGCGCACGCCGCCCGTTTACGCGGTGATGACGATACCGTTTGCCGCCTGCCTGCTCATATATATTCTCGCTGTACTGCTTCCGCAGGCGATATAGCTGCGGCGCATAACAGCTCAAAATCATACGGGTGAGGCAGCCGCAGCCCGCAAATTTGTCAATACCCGCGGCGCAATTTTGCGGCGGGCGCATCAGCGTGTTTTACGCGCACCGAAAGGAATGTGTTAAAACAAAAATGAACGAATCACCTGAAAAGAAAGAACGCACACCCTCGCAGCCGTCAGACCGCAAGCCGGACATGACGCGGACGGGCAAAGCCGTCATACCCGATGAGGCGGGCGGCGACGGGGAGGTCAAAAAGAAGTCCCCGAAGTCGTCCGACGCGAAAAATCCCTTCATCGGCACCATCATCGGCGCGGTCAAGGGGATCGTATATATCACCGTCGTCATCGTGACGGGCGTGGCGCTCGCGTTTTTCTTCGTCATTCCCGTCGGGAACGACATTTTTGCCCTCGTCAAGGACGAGGAGGTAATTGATGTCACGATCCCGGAAATGGCGACGCTCAACGATGTCGCCGATATCTTCTACGAAAACGGGCTTATCTCATATCCCGGCATATTTAAAATCTACTGTGAATTTACGGAAAACAAGAACAGCGATTTTTACGGCGTCTATCTGGCGGGAGATTATTCGCTTTCGACAACGCTGAATTACAGTCAGCTGCTCGAGGCGCTGAAGCCGTCGTCCGAGGTCACGGTCGTGTCCGTTACAATACCGGAAGGCATGACGACGGACGCGATAATAAACCTTTTCGTCGATGAATACGGCATCGGGACGAAAGAAGGCTTCGTCGAGGCGATCAACAACTACGACTGGGGCGAGGATTACAATTACTGGTTCATAAACGAACTCGAGCAGACCGGCTGGTCGGAGGACCGTTTCTACCGTCTTGACGGCTACCTCTTCCCCGACACATATTTCTTTTATTCCGATGCGACCGAGGTCGAGGTCATCTCAAAGCTGCTCGACAACTTTGACTCCAAATTCGAGGAATCGTACCGCAACTACGTCGCATCTGTCGGAATGACGGTCGACGAGGCGATAACGCTCGCCTCGATGATCCAGACGGAGGCAAAATACCTCTCCGAATACGCGCTCGTGTCCTCGGTCTTCCACAACAGGCTCGATCACGCGGATTCGTATCCCACGCTCGAATCGGACGCGACTATAATGTACGCGATGGAGCACAATCTCGGCTCGCGCCCCGAAACGCTGACCGGCACCGAATACGATTCGCCTTACAACACGTATAAGCACAACGGCCTGCCGCCGGGACCCATCTGCAACCCCGGCTACAACGCCATCATATACGCGATCTATCCGAGATCGACAAATTACTACTACTTTGTCGCCAACAATGACGGATATTCGGTCTTCTCCGAAACGAAATCGGAGCACGATCAGGCGATCGAGGATGTAAGAAACGGCGTCGCAATATCGACTTTGTTCCAGGGCGGTTCGGGCGACGACGAGGACGACGAGGATTACGACGACGAAGAATAAAAGCGGGGGATTTTTGATGTATTACACGACGGAAGAATACATGCGCCTGCGCTTTGAGCGGTTCGCGCGGCAGTACGCGTACAGCGCAAAAACGGTTGAGGAACACGAAGAATGGTACGCGCGCACCTCGTCGCGCCTCTCTGAAATAATCGGACTCACCCGCGCTCTGCCGACGGAGCCGCACCCGACGCTGACCGAAAGACGCCGCTATGACGGATTTGTCCGCGAGCGGTGGCTGATCGAGACGGAGCCGACCGTGATAATGCCGTTTTACCTGCTCGTTCCCGATAAGCCGAACGGCTCCGCAATAATCAATCCGCACGGCCACGGCGGCGCGAAGGATGAAAATCTCGGATTTCGTCCCGCCGGGATTCCCGGCGGGACTTCCGACGGTACGCTCGTCGAGCGCGACGGCTCCTGCTCGTTTGGGGTAATGATGGCGCGCCGCGGCTGCTACATCGCCGCACCCGACGCGCGCGGCGCGGGCGAACGCCGCGAAGGTTCGCATCAGGGCGACGGCAGGGAGCGCGAAAATTCGCACCGTGAAATGCTCGGCGCGGGCATATGTCTCGGGCTCTCGCCAATCGGCGGGATGGTGTGGGACCTTTGCCGCCTGCTCGACTTTCTTCTGACGATACCCGAAATCGACCCGGGAAGGATCGGCTGCGCCGGAATGAGCGGCGGAGGCGAGCAGACGATTTATTTCGCGGCGCTTGACCGCCGCGTTTCGCTCGCGATCACGAGCGGATACTTTTACGGCTTCCGCGACGCGTTGATGCTTCAGCCCGGAAACTGCGGCTGCAACTACGCCCCGTACCTTTACGAAACGGTAGACATGGGCGATATCGGAGCCATGATAGCGCCGCGTCCGCTGTTCATCGAATCAGGCGTGAACGACAAGCTGAACGGCGCGTCCGGGATCGAAAACGTGTATTCGCAGGTAAAGATCGCAAAAAGCGCGTACTCGCTGTTTGACGCCGATGACCGCCTTGTTCACAGCGTCCACGGCGGCGGTCACGTCTGGGTCGGCGACGGAATGGCTGAATTTATTGAAAAATATTTATGAGCGTGCATAAAGCGCGGGCGAGATTTTTCTCCCGCGCTTTTTGTATTTTTTCGGCACATCGGGATTCTTCCCGCGCATCTTGAAAACGAAGCCTTGACGAGCTCTAAGATTTTCCGGAATACAGGACGCGGCGGCGCGGAAAAATAATTTCGGGGAGAATTTCTTCCCCGGAAAGGAACATAAGCGAAAATGAAAAATTTTTCTGAAGATATATCATTTTATCCGCTCGAGGGCGGAATTTCGGCAGACAACGTCTCCCGTATGCCGGACGGAGATTATTCAGCGCTTCCGGAAGGGCTCGCGATGGCGCTCGCGCAGGACACCGCCGCGCTCGCGCGATTTACAAACCTCTCGACAGAGGAGCAGGACAACATCATTCGCCGGGCGCGCGCCGTCTGCACGCGCGACGAGATGAAAAAGCTTGTCAGAACGTTCTGACGATATATTTCGGGGGAGATCGGCGCCGACCGCTCTCCCCCGTCTTTGTTCCGCCGCCGGAATCGCCCGGCATGCGTATCAGCGGCAAAATAAGAGCGGTGCAAAAGAAATATTACTTAAGCCGAAATCATCCGGCATGCGTGTATGCGGCGGACGACCGAACGTGCGCGGCGCGATGATAACTGACCGCCCCGACGCTGTGACGCCCCCTCGCAAAAAAGCGGCTAAAGCGCATAAAAAAGCTCGTTTTTTATATGGACAAGTCCCGCGCACTATGATATCATTGTCTTGTAAACGCTAAATGGGAGAATCAATTTTATGACTGAAAGACGGCTTTTCTGCGACGGCTGGAGCTTTACCGAAGCGCCGCTCGGAACAAACTACGACGAAATAATGAAATGCGGCGCATTTGCCCCCGTCGAGATCCCGCACGACTATATGATCTGGGACACGCGCGCCCTCTATCGCACGGGAGAGGGCTGGTACAGGCGCGATTTCTTCTACGAGCCGGACGGAAATCTTCATATCCTGCGCTTCGAGGGCGTCTACATGGATTCGACCGTATTCGTAAACGGCGAGGCAGCCTTCGAATGGAAATACGGCTACACGACGTTTGAGGCGGATATAACAAACTATCTTTTGCCGGGCGAGAACACGATCGCGGTCCGGTGCATATATCGCGACCCCAACACGCGCTGGTACTCAGGCGCGGGAATTTATCGCCGTGTCTGGCACCTGACAGCACCTCGCACCCGCATTCTCTCCGACGGCGTCTATATCTCGGCGAAAAAGAATGATGACAAAAACGGCTGGCTGCTCACAGTCAGAACGGAGACGACAGCCGAGGACGGAGCTCTCGTGCACCGCCTTCTTGACCGGGGCGGGAATGAGGTCTTGTCGTTTACGGCAGAGCTCGTCGGCGGCGCGGCTGAGGTGTCCGCGGCCGTTTCGTCCCCGCGCGTCTGGGACCCGGACAATACATATTTATATACGCTTAAAACGGAGCTTCACTCTGATGACGGCGAGATCATCGACTGCTCGATTGAAAAATTCGGCTTCCGCACGATCGCGGTCGATCCGGAACGCGGCTTTTTCATAAACGGCAGGCACTATAAGCTCCACGGCGTCTGCGAGCACCACGACCTCGGCGCGCTTGGAACCGCCGTAAACGAGGCGGCGCTGCGCCGCAAGCTGAAAATGCTCTCGTCAATGGGCGTCAACGCCATTCGCACCTCGCACAATCCGCCCGCCGTTGAACTGCTCGACCTCTGCGACGAGATGGGATTTCTCGTCATAGACGAATCGTTTGACATGTGGGAACACCGCAAGACGGAATACGATTACGCCCGCTTTTTCCCGGAATGGCACAAGCGCGATGTCCGCGCATGGATCACCCGCGACCGCAACCGCCCCTCCGTCATAATGTGGTCGATAGGCAACGAGATCGGCGACACCACATCCCCGCGCGGGGTCGAGGTAACGGAAGAACTCTGTCGGCTCGTCCGGGTCTACGACCCGTACAAAAACGCGCTTCTGACCTCCGGCTCCAACCATATGCGCAGCGAAAACGCGCAGAGGTGCGGCGCATACCTTGACGCTGTCGGCTACAACTACGCGGAATCGCTCTATGACGAGCACCACCGGATATACCCGAATTTCTGCATATACGGCAGCGAAACTGCCTCCACGGTGCAGAGCCGCGGCATCTATCACTTCCCCCACACGCTGAAAATGCTGACGCACGATGATCATCAGTGCTCCTCGATCTTCAACTGCACAACGTCGTGGGCGTCGAAATCGACCGAATACAACATCACCGAGGACCGCCGCGCCAAATACTGCCTCGGACAGTTCATCTGGACAGGATTTGATTACATAGGGGAACCGACGCCGTATGACACGAAAAATTCCTATTTCGGTCAGATCGACACGGCGGGCTTCCCCAAGGATTCGTATTACGCGTACCGCGCCGAATGGACGGACGGTAAAAAATCGCCGATGGTGCATATCACGCCGTCCCACTGGGATTTCAACGAAGGCGAGCTCATCGATGTCACCGTTCATTCTAACGCCGCGCGCACCGAGCTGTTCTTCAACGGCTCCCCCGTCGGCTCGTTCATCCACGACCACGAGGCTGGGATGAAAATATCGGAATTTTGGCAGTTGCCTTACACGCCCGGCGTTTTAACGGCAATTGCCTATGATGAGGATGGCAACGAGGTCGCGCGCGATGAAGTGCGTTCATTCTCCGACCCCGTCCGCCTCGTGCTCGAGCCTGACAAGGAAACGCTCGATGCAGACGGGCGCGACCTCATCTTCCTCGCGATTTCGACAAGTGACGAAAACTCCGTATTTGTCTCTAACGCGAGAAACCGCGTGAGCGTCTCCGTCACCGGAGCCGGGCGGCTCGTCGGGCTTGACAACGGCGACAGCACAGACTACGAACAGTACAAATGCACCTCCCGCCGTCTCTTCTCCGGAAGACTGCTTGCCATCATCGAATCAAACGGCACGCCGGGCGACATCTTTGTAACCGTCGAATCAACCGAACTGCCGACAGAGCGCCTGACGCTGCACGCGACCCCGGCGACCGTGCCGGAAGGAATAGCCGTAAACGGCGCCTGCCTGCCGTCGCATGAGCAGGACGAGATACCGCTGCGCAGGATTTCGCTCAAGTGCAGCGAAGGCCGCACGCTGACGAAGGAACACCAGTCCGTCCGCGTGACCGCATCCCTTCTTCCGGCAAACACCACATACCGCGACATATCGTGGTGCGCCGTCTTCCGCGGCGTTCCCGCCGAATTTGTGAAAATCGAGCAGGACGACAGCGGCGCCGTCATAACGGCGCTCTCCGACGGCGATTTTAAAGTGCGCGCTTACTCGAACGTCGGGACGCCGTATCCCGCCGTTATCTCCGAGCTTGCGTTCACGGCAGAAGGCGTCGGCGAAACGATGATCGACCCTTACAGCATGACGCCGGGGGTCCTCGCCGAGGGGTCGGAAAATATGCTGCCGGAAAAGGACGGCGGCGTCCGATTCATGCAGCCCACGTCAGTGACGTTCCGAAATGTTGATTTCGGCTCCGTCGGCTCCGACACGGTCAGCGTCACGATGATGCGGTACGGCATCCCCGACCTGCCCTTCCGCCTCTACGACATAACGGACGGCGGCGAGGAGCTGCTCGGCGAATTCTTCTTCCGCGCCGATCACCCATGGTATACGTACAGCACAAGATCGTATAATATCGCAAAAATGCTGACCGGCGTCCGCGATCTGAGATTTGACTTCACGCAGGCCCTCATCCTCGGCGGCTTCCGCTTCACCAAACACACGCGGGCATATGAAACGCTCCCTGCCGCAAATTGCGATGTTCTCTACGGCGACGCTTTTGTAAAAGAAGAATACGCCGTCACCCATATTGGGAACAACGTCACGGTTGGATTTACAAGCCTCGACTTCGGCACAGGCGCGAAAACAGTCACCGTCCGCGGCATGACGCGAAACGAACGCGACACAGTTGAGCTCCGGATCGGCGACGAAATAACCGCCGTCGAATTTGAGCGGTCCTCCGAACCGTATGATGTAACGATTCACGTGACCGGCGCGATCGGCACCAAAGATGTCAACGTCGTGTTCCTTCCCGGCTGCGACTTTGACCTCTGCTCGATCCGGTTTGAAAAATAAGCGGCGCGGAAAAATATTCGCGTCCTTATACGCATCAGCGCAGATGCGCTTATGTACAAAAGACAGCCCTAAAAAGCTGCGCATTATACCCGGCAGACGATGCCTGAGACGGGGCAAATATCAGATCAAGGAGTAAAAAAATTATGAGCAACGGTGGATTTATTTATGATACGGACGGCAATGTGCTCCACGCGCACGGCGGCTGTATGATCAAGCACGGCGACTTTTGGTACTGGTACGGCGAGGACAGGCGGGGCGACCGCTACGTCTCATGCTACAGGTCGAACGATCTTCGCAGATGGGAATTTCGTCGTCACGTGCTGACGATGGGGAGCGAATGCCGTCCTCTGCACCCCGGCGACACAGCTTCGCTGTCGGAAAACGGACGCCGCATAAACATCGAGCGCCCGAAGGTTCTGTTTTGCGGGAAAACAGGCAAATTTGTGATGTGGGCGCACTACGAAAACGGCCGTGACTACCGCGAAGCCGCCGCATGTATTGCCACATGCGACAAGCCGGACGGCGACTTCATATATCACGGTCACTTCCGCCCGTTCGGCCACATGAGCCGGGACTGCACGCTGTTCCGCGACACAGACGGCGCGTCGTACTTCATCTCCGCCTCCCGCGACAACGCCGATCTGCACGTCTACAGGCTGACCGACGACCTCATGAACGTCGAATCGCTCGTGCGCGTGCTGTTCGCCGGCGAATACCGCGAAGCTCCCGCCGTATTCCGCCGCGGTCAAAGATATTATATGCTCACGTCCGCCTGCACCGGATGGGAACCGAATCAGGGCTGCTTTTCCGAATCGACCGGCGTCGGCGAAGAATGGTCCCGTCTTCGCAATTTCGGCGACAAAACGACGTTTCACAGTCAATCAGCGTTTGTCCTCCCTGTCGGCGACGATCTCTACTATTTCGGCGACCGCTGGGGCGGTTATCCGATGTCGCATCCGTTCGACTATTCTAAATCCGGCTATGTGATCCTGAAGCTCCGCTTCAACGATGCCGGCGACCCGTTCATCGTCTGGAACGACGAATTTGAGCTGCCGACAGTGTGAAAACAAAATAAAAATCCGCCGCCTCGCAAGGACTGTCTTGTCCGTGTGAGGCGGCTTTTTTGATATTTCATCGGCTCCCGCCGCAGCAAAAAATTTTTCATCCCCGTTTCACATTTTGATCCCGTCGATTTTCAAGGTGAGGCAGGCATTTAAATATTATTATGGAAATAATATATGCGATTCGTTTCAGCATCGTAAAAATAAATGTCGTAATTGCCGAGCTCGGGATATTCGGGATCGTCGTATATATAGATATAATCGCCGTCCGTGACGGCGCTTTTGTCGAATTTATAATTTTCCGTCAGTTCCATGTATTCACCGTTTTCTTTATAAGAATTGACCCAGCTTTCAAAGTCATCTATGTGCCTGAAAAACAGCTCCCGCACCTCCGCGCTCATCGGCATGAATAAGCCGTTATCCGCAAAATCCGCGCCCTTGACCGAATAAATTCCGAAAAATGTGAAGTCCTGAAATTCCCCGGCTGAATAAAATTCCTCGCACGTATATTCCCCTATTGATGAAAGTATCCTGTCCCGACAGCCGCAGAGCATGATCATCAAAAAGGTGACAAAGACAGCCGGGACAAAAATTTTTCTTACCGTTCGCACAAAGCAATGTTTCATTCCGATCGTCGTCCTTACTCAACGAAATTCTTCTTAACGCAATATAAATTATACGACATGCGATAAACATTGTCAATATGCAGAGATATAATACAATAAATTTCGCAAAAACGAGCGGGCAATAATATCGTCAACCTGATTTTAATAAAGTAATATCCGCCAAATTTACCGCAATCAAAAATGACTGCCTCAATACACGGTCATACGACTTTTTCCTAAATATATTTTAAACCCCTTGCGGGAATTCAAGCCTCTCATGAACTCGTTTCACAGCGAACAGAATTTGTCAAGGCTCCGGGGCTCTTTCACGCAAAGCGCTGCTTGCGCCTTACGTTTTAACAACATGCGGCAAATCTCGTCCATCATTGAATGCACTCATATCGACGCATGCTATATAAATTATTAATGAATTTTTCTCTGTCAAACGCGCGCAAAAACTGTTGCATTTTAAAAATTTTATGTATGTTTTGGTTGCATTTTGGCTAAATTTGTGATAAACTTAAAAAGTGAAACGTTGGTTTCACGGCGCCGAAATTGACCGTTTTCATATCGGTCATGAAGTCAAAGTATTTTTTGTGAATTTTCGGGGGCAAACGTTAAAATTGTCCTATCGGACGTTTGCAAAAGTTTTGATCAACGGTGTCATAAAGACCAAAAGCCGTGTGTAGAACTGGCAGTTCTACGTATTTTTTTGCCGCCGCATCAAGCGAGCGCTTGATGGCATAAAAGCGGCATCGTGTTTTCACAAAAAGAGGGTTCTGATGGAAGAAAACAAAAGAAAAGAGGTAATCAACGCCTTCCTTGAGACATTTGCTTCTAAAGGATTGGCGGATACGACTTCACGCGATTTGGCGAAGTCTTTAAAACTGCAAAGCGGAGGGCTGTACTATTATTTTCAATCGAAAGATGAGGCCGTTGTCGCCTGTGCAGAGGAAGCCGTGATCAGATTCGAGGAGAAAATAATTATTTCGGCGATCAACGATATCGAATATACGGACAGAATGATCAAAAACGTCCGAAAAAACGCAGATGAAATGGCTCCGATCATGAGATTTTTGACTCAATTCTGTTCTTCTCCGAAATATGAGCCGCAATCGAAAAAAATCACGGAAAAGCTTTTTGCCAGATGCAGATATTATGCGGGCAAAGCCGCCGACAAGCTGGGATGTGAGCTTGGCGAAGTCGCCCCGTATATTTACATGGGAATTATGACCGTATCGCACTATATGCTCTTTGGGGCGCAAGAATATATATCCGCGCAAATCGATGTTTTCAAAGATCAGATAAACAGGCTAAAGGCCAATGACAAAACAATTTCCCGCTGATAAAATCCTTGGCGAGGGCATAAACAGATCGCGAAAGGCAATAAAATAATATATTTTCACCGCATCATTTATTATCCGCATCAGCCTGCACAGCATAAAAAATCGGGAGCGAACATCTATATGTGCCGCGCACTGCGGGTAAGATCAATGATCTACGGTGTTATCGTCCGCATATCCACCCGGAAAAAGTCTCAGTCGCTATGCTCCTTCAACTTTTTCCGTACCTACAACCGAAGCGAGCATAAATCTTATGAAAGGGTATGATATGACATCATACAAATTAATTATGAAAGATCTGACCGAAATGGATTTAGTGGCTTTGAAAGGCTATGCAAACGAGCTTGAAGCTTTCAGGTCACGGGTAAACAGGTACTGCAACGAGCTTGAAGCGGGTATCGACAGCTGTTCGCATTTTATGCTCGACTCAGGTTCTAAGAAGGCGTTTCAAAAAGGGTACCGGGTCGCAGCCGATATAAAAGCGTGCCTGTTCCCTGTCGAAAAGCTTTTAGAGAAAGTTTATCAGACGATCCGTGGTACAGAACTGTCGCGGGATCTGGAACATTGAGTGTAAGTTGGAGGGCTTGACATGAATATTATTGTTGATCCTAATAAGCTTATGAACTTTGCGGCGTATGTTTCCGATTTCCCCAAAAAGATCAACACTGAATGCAGCGAGATCAACTCTGCCGCAGCCCGGCTGGCAAAAACCGTGGACACAAAGGACCCGGCGGACATAAAAAAAATAACCGCTAATATCGTTCGCATATTGGAAAATGCCGATCCTGATCTCAAGGAGCTTCAGGGGAAGGTGGAAGGATATGCGAATCTCGTGAAGCACATCAGATCAAATACAAAGGGCTGAATGTCGTGTGCTGAAGCAGCCGTCGGCGAATTTGTATGAGAGTTCGTTTTTATGATCTCTGAGAAAGTATACAACAGCTCCAAGAACCTTAAGTTCAGCTTTGAAAGCGCAGTAGGCTGACATTGGTTCATCTCAATTTTATTATTTTTTGAAAACATGTCAGGATGGATCTGCAGATGAAAGTATGAACGCATTAACAATTGACCGGTCTTATACGTCTCCATGGAAATGACTCTGCTTCAAAATTAATTATAAACAAAGGAGAACGATTATGTCAAACGTAAATGAAAAAACCGAAGCCGCCCGTAAAGTGCTCCCCATTATATATGTTCTTGATACGTCGGGAAGTATGTGCGGAAATAATATCGCGGCTGTAAATGAAGCGATGCGTGAGGCTATAGAAGACCTGACGGATATTTCTTTGAAAAACCGCGACGCCGATATCAAAGTCGGAATTTTAAAATTTTCAACCGGCGCTGAATGGGTGACAGACGGTCTCTCAGACTTAAACGGGCTCTGCCTGAAGGAAATCGACGCCGGCGGGATCACTGATTTGGCTTCCGCACTGACAGAGCTGCATGATAAGCTGTCCGGATATGATTTTCTGAAAGACGGCGCAAAATCATATGCTCCTGTTATTATCTTCATGAGCGACGGTACGCCTACAGACGATTGGGAAGAAAAGCTCGAGCTCATAAAAAGCCGTGATAAATGGTTTGCAAATGCAATCAAAATTGCCGTTGCGGCAGGCTATGATGCAGACACGGACTGCCTGGCAGCGCTGACAGGCAATCCCGAAGCGGTCATAACGGCAGCTGACCATAATACACTGAAAACCGCGATCATGTATATTTCTTCTATTGCTGCCTCTGCGGTCATAACGGAAGCCGAGGGCGGCAATGCCGTTGATATCATCGATCAAGCCAAAAAAATGATCGGCAAATCCGGCGTTGTAAGTGTCGAAGCAACCGGCTCCGGTTCTCCGGACGACTGGACCTAAGTTCCCGACCGTTGACGGCGGTCGCGATGACGGTTTCCGGCAGTGATAATAACACCTGCGTCAGAAGGTCATATAAGGCATCGATCAAACAAGCCGAAAAAACGGCTATTGAAAATCGCCCCCTATAAGTTTTTGATCTCTGAGAAAGCACATAACGTCCATACCGAAATCATAGCAGGATAAAAAGATGAGCAGTATTAAGAATATTGAACAGTTGCCGAAGTTTTTTGATGATGTTAAAAACATGTACGGTCAGGAGCGGTTTGGAGACGGCAAATTTATGGTATCCCTTATGTCAGATCTGATGCCCGGAGCAGTCGACCTCAGAAGATGTATTAAAATGGCATATGAATCGGGCGCGATGGCATGTATTCTTGAAATACTAAAAGACCCCTCCTCCGTGCAGGTGCTCAGGGATAAGGCCGTTTATATAATGGTACATCAGTCTTTTATGGACAGACAGATCGCGACATCGATAATCGACGCCGTCATTGAATCTGTATGCCCTGAATGCCAGAAGATAAAGCCTTCCCTTTCTGCTGACGAGCAATATCTTTTAGGTGAAAGCCACTATGAAAGAGAGGAATATGTTCAGGCGGCAGAATGTTATAAAGAAGCCGCGGAACAAGGTCATGCCGAGGCGCAACTCAAGCTTGGAAAATGCTATGCCCACGGTATAGGCGCTGACACAGATCATGCTCAGGCTTTTTACTGGTTCGGGGAATCCGCAAAGCAAGGTCTTGCCGAGGCTCAATTTGAGCTTGGATACTGTTATTATCACGGTTTTGGCGTTGACAAGGATTATAAACAAGCTTTTTGCCTGTACACTAAAGCTGCCGAACAAGGCCTTGCCAAGGCTCAAAATGCGCTCGGATGGTGTTATGACAAAGGCTTCGGCGTATGCAAAGATAAAACCAAAGCTTTTTACTGGTACAGCAAAGCTGCGGAACAAGGATTTGCCGAGGCGCAAAATAATCTTGGCGACTGTTATGACAAAGGCGATGGCGTCAGAGAAGATCACGGCAAGGCTTTATACTGGTTCGGGAAAGCCGCAGAACAAGGCCTTGCCGTGGCTCAGAACAATCTCGGGAACTGTTACAGCAGCGAGGGCAGACGCAAAGGTTTTACACAAGCGTTTTATTGGTACAGTAAAGCCGCGGAACAGGGTCTTGCCGAGGCACAATATAATCTCGGGGACTGTTATTATTGGAGCAAAGGCGTTCGCAAAAATAAAACCAAAGCTTTTTACTGGTACAGCAAGGCCGCAGAACAAGACCTTGCCAAGGCTCAATTTCGGCTTGGAGAATGCTATTTTTGGAGAGAAGGCGTTGCCGAAGATTATGATAAAGCTTGTTACTGGTACAGAAAGGCCGCGGAACAAGGTTATGCCGAGGCTCAATATGAGCTCGGATACTGTTACCGCTGCGGCGAAGGAGTTGAACAGGATCACACACAGGCTTGCTGCTGGTTCAGAAAAGCCGCAGAACAAGGACTTGCCAGAGCTCAATATCTGCTCGGAAGATGTTATGAGGATGGAAATGGTATCGGTAAGGATTTAAAGCTTGCCGAGCATTGGTACAGCAAAGCAGTTGAGAATGGACACGCGCCCGCTAAGGAATCCCTGGAACGGATCCGTTATTTCATAAAAACAAATTAGGCTGACATCAGTTCTTTCCGGCGGCGCGGCAGATCAAAGCCGCCGGGGAGAGTATGTACATATCAACAATTGAAATCTCTATATAAAAATCATATGACAGGAGAAAAAAAGATGAGCAGTATAAAGAATATCGAACAATTGCCGAAGTTTTTTGACGATGTGAAAAGAATGTACGGTCAGGAGCGGTTTGGCGAAAGCAAATTTATTATCTCCCTTATGTCCGATTTGCTGCCGGGGGCGGCCGAGCTCAAAAGATGTATTCAGATGACATATGAATCAGGCGCGATGGCATGTGTTCTTGAAATATCAAAAGACTCCTCCTCCGTGCAGGTTTTTAGAAACAAGTCTGTTCATTTGATGATGGATTATTCTTTCATGGAGGAGCAAACCGCAGCATCCATAATAGACGCTGTCATCGCGTCTGTTTATCCGGAGATAAAGCCCTCAATCTCGGCTGAGGAACTATATCTTTTAGGTGAAAGCCACTATGAAAAAGAGGAATATGTTCAGGCAGCGGCGCGTTACAGAGAAGCCGCCGAACAGGGTGACGCGGAGGCGCAGTTCAGGCTTGGAGAATGCTATTATGACGGTACAGGCGTTGCAAGAGATTTCGGCCAAGCTTTCTACTGGTTCAATAAGGCGGCAGAAAAAGGTCACGCCATGGGACAATATAAGCTTGGCTTGTGTTATGAAGGTGGATATGGCGTCGGTATGGATTTAGAACTTGCTGAGTATTGGTATAGCAAAGCAGCTGAGAACAAAAACGCGGACGCTGATACTAAAAAAGAGGCTCAAGAAAGATTAGAAGAGGTTCGTTCGAATCTTGGGGACTGGTATTATGAAAGTGGTGAAGATGATGATGAAGATGATGATGAAAATTACGTCCAGGCTGTTTACTGGTACAGGAAGGCGGCAGAACAAGGTTATGCCCATGCTCAATATATGCTTGGAGAATGTTATTATTATGGTAAAGGCGTTGACGAAGATTACGATAAAGCTGTTTACTGGTACAGGAAGGCGGCAGAACAAGGTGATGCCGATGCTCAATATAGTCTTGGGCACTGTTATTCTGAAGGCTTAGGCGTTGACGAAGATGAAGAGGAAGCTTTTTACTGGTACAATGAGGCGGCAGAACAAGATCATGTCTTGGCTCAATATGAGCTTGGAAACTGTTATTCTGACGGCTTAGGCGTTGACGAAGATGAAGAGGAAGCTTTTTACTGGTACAATGAGGCGGCAGAACAAGATCTTGCCGGTGCTCAATATAAGCTTGGAGAATGTTATTATTGGGGTCACGGCGTTGACGAAGATTACGATAAAGCTGTTTACTGGTACAGAAAGGCGGCAGAACAAGGTCATGACTGGGCTCAATATGAGCTTGGAGATTGTTATTATCGGGGTGTAGGTGTTGCAGAAGATCACGCCAAAGCTGTTTATTGGTACAGGAAGGCGGCAGAGCAAGGTCATGCCTGGGCTCAATATACGCTTGGAAACTGTTATTATGATGGTAAAGGCGTTGACGAAGATAAAGAGGAAGCTGTTTACTGGTACAGGAAGGCGGCAGAACAAGGTCATGACTGGGCTCAATATAAGCTTGGAGAATGTTATGAATATGGATATGGTGTCGGTAAGAATCTGAAGCTTGCTGAGTATTGGTACAGTGAAGCATGTAAAGCCGAAGATCTTCTTTACAATACTAATAAAAAAAAGGCTCAAGAAGCCTTACACCGGGTTCGTTCTGCTTTGGGCTTACATTGATCATCCGGTCATGACTTTGCTGTTTCTGAAAGCGCCGCAGAGAAAATCTGCCATGGTCTGGCTTTGAAAATTATTTATAAATAAAAACCAACTTAAAAGAAAGGACGGCAGCACAGTATGAATAATATTCCCGCAAGCGCCGTTATCAAGGAGTATTACGAGATCGTCTCTCCCTTATTGGCATTCAAAACGTGTGAAAAAATAAGCGAAACAGAAAATCGGATCCTGACACTTTTATGTACGGTCAACGATTGCGAGGACATTTTTGATGAATGCCGGGCAATGATCGATGACGCCGGGTGCTTGCAGACATTTTCTGACGGAGCATTGCTTTCCTCGTCTGACTTTGCGGTGCAGAACGTTGCTTTTGATATTAAAATGGAAGCTTTGTCGGACTGCCGAATAAGCAAGCTGAAGAATTTCGAAGAATTTACATTTATGAAGGACCTTCAGTCGAACGCAAACGCCGGCGAAAAAAACGCGTGCATGCTGCTTGCGTTTCTCAATTGGACAGGTTTGATCGTCCCTCAAAATGCAAAGACGGCGCAGACTATCTGGGCTGCGTTAACGATGGCGGGAGACTGGCTGTCGATTAAAATGCTTATATACGCATATAAGCAGTCAGGCGATATCATGGAGGCGGAAAAATGGGCTCATATTTACGACATATTGAAATCTGAATACGAGGCATTTTCGGTAATTGCTGTCCGCTCGGATTATCCTCAATACAGTGAAGAGGAGGTCATGATCGCCGATATGATAATGTTCATTACACAAAAAAGCGCCTCCCGTGAAGGCGGCACCATCGACCGCCCGATGATACACTATGCGCTGCACAGCAAGGACGATTATTTAACCAAAATGGCAAGACTGGCAAACGACACGAATTATTATATCGTGATGCAGACCGAAGACAAATTTTCAAGTAAGAAGTACGGTTTTTAGGAGACAGATATGGGTATGTTTGATATATATAATACGAATCAGGACGACTTTTTCGTGAGGACGCGCACGGTGTTTTTGTACGGCGAGATCAATGCCGCCGCAGCCTATGATGTGGGATGCAGATTGAAATACCTGGATTACATAGATTCTGCCGAACCGATCACAATTGAGATCAACTCTCCCGGCGGCGAGGTCTCTTCGGGGCTGGCGATCATTGACACGATGAACTTCATCGAGTGCCCTATAAAAACTGTTGTATGCGGTATGGCGGCAAGCATGGCGGCATTGATCGCCGCTTCCGGCACAAAGGGGATGCGCTATGCTCTGCCGCACAGCACTATTATGATCCATCAGCCGTTAGGCGGCTTCGGTGTCTCACAGGCTTCCGACATCGAGATATATACAAGAAAAATCCTGCGCACAAAAAAGACGCTGAACGAAATATTGGCAAACGCCTGCGGCAAAAAGCCGGAGGAAATCGAGACAGATACTGACCGAGACTGCTATATGAGCGCCGAGGAAGCTAAAGAATACGGAATTATCGATGAAATTATATTGTCTAAAAAGAGGTGAATTCAATGAGCAGCTTAAGAGACAGAGTAATTGAAGAACACATAGGCAAAAATTATCCGAGTTCCTATGTTCTCAATTACAATGACGAAAACAGCGATTTTGTATTTTACAGCGCTGACGAATTACAATCTGTAGACGAGGACTGGTTCCCTTTATGCTGTTACAAGGACAGCAAGGACGGGCATGTGATCTTCGGCGGCAGAGAAAAGATATTTCATACATATACCGAGGGCGAAACAGGCGCCGGCAAAACGACGAGATTTGTTATGCAGGCGATCCTCGCGCTCTCCAGCCTTAAAGTAAAGCCCAGCTTCGTCATTGTCGACATCCACGGCGAGATAATAGAAAACCTTTACAACCATCTGAAGCAGAACGGTTACAGTATCAAGATTCTGAACTGCGATAATCCGCAGAGATCTGATACGTATAATCCGTTTTCGGAGCTTGCGAAGGAATGTCTCAAAATACGCGATCTCAGCAATGATGTCGTAAACAGGGTAAGAAGGATCTCCGAGATCATTCAGCCCGTCGAATCGAAGAACGATCCGATCTGGGAATTAGGCGCGAGGTCATATACTAACGGAAGCATCCTCGATAAATTCGAAGATCTCATAGACGGGGATATCCCGATAGAATGCCTGAACATATATAACGTTATACAGAACCATTATTGGCTGCGCGATATATTGTCAAAAAGCCACAGTGGAATGGCTGATTTGTTCGATATCTCTCACTATAAAAGAAAAGGATCAAAAAAGCTTTCGACTCAAAAGATGATATCCGCGACAAATAATGCGGAAAAAACGCGCGCGTCATATTTCGGCGTAGTTGAAAACCGCTATGATTCTTTCGGTCAGCCTTCTTTTTACAGTTTATCGTCCAGCAATACGATCAATATTACCGATTTCATAGATAAGCCCACGGTGATCGTTATTCAATCCGGCAGCACGAAGATCGGGGACGACCTGATCTCCCTTTTGATGAACGATATATACACATGCGTCGTAAAGCTGGGAAAACAAAGCAAATCAAAAAAGCTGCCCCGAAACATTCACTGCTTCCTTGATGAGTTTGCAAACTGCAACATTGCGAACGGTCTCGAATATATAAAGATGCTTACAACATCAAGAAAATTCGGCATGTATTGGCACATGATCCTGCAATGTGACGCGCAGCTGGATAGGAAATACGATCCCAATATCGGGCGTATCATACGCGCCAACAGCACCGAAATATTTATGGGATCGCAGGATTACGATACAGAGGTTCGATTTGCAAAATCATGCGGTCAAAAAACGATCGAATCATTGTCAAGCGTGATAGCACAGCAGGACCCGCGCCTGGAGGTCGTAGACCTTATAACGCCCGATCAGTTGAATTTGATGGAAGAAGGATATATTTACATCAAATCTGTTCGTCACCCGCTGACCAGAACTTATTTTGAAGCATTTTATAACTGCGACGAGTTTATACCGGTCGACGATATCGACGTTGTATATCCGTATAACACATTTGACTACCAGCAGACCGCCTTTTGTCCCGATGACATTCCGCCGGCAATTACGTCAGATGAATATAAGGTGCTGAAATGTTTATATGAGGGAGTCAATTCCTTCGAGGACCTGGTGGATAATTTCCCGACATTGGATGTGAACAGCATCTTAAAGTCCCTGGCAAATAGTAAAGTCGTAGAGTTTTTAGACAGGCATACGGTCAAGGCGAACATCACAAAGCTGCAATTTGACCTCTACACATTCAGAGAGGCGAACGGTCTTAATAACGGCGCAGATAGTTCGGATGCCGGCAAATCGCCTGCAAACGGCATTTTTGATTTCGATTTTTTGACCGACTACAGTGCGGAAACAGAAGAGGAATCGGAAGAGGACGAAAGCGAATACAGAGGGGCGACCTATTTGTTGTCTTCCGAAGAGATCGAAAGAGATGAGCTGTTTTTGGATCTGAAGAGTCACCTGTGCGAAACTGATGTGAATTGCTTGCTGGAGAAAATCGAGCATATCACAATGATCCCCGAATTTTTGACGGAGCTGTTAAAATTCCTTGTGCTGCCGGACGATGAAAAAAGGAAAATTAAGACGGCTATTCCTCATAACACCGAATATATAAAGTTTGAAATCATTGAGATCTTTATCAGGAAAAATGACTTCGCCACCAAGGAAGAGTGGGTGGAAAAGATGCAGGATGAATATGAATATTTAGATACGGAATATATATTCCCCGATTCTATAATGCTCGCATTCGAAAAAGCATTGAATGATTTCATAGACGATTTGACAATCGACGATATTCGTAAAATAAAGGAATTGCTCTCGGATATTACCTAAAAGAGGGTTCGAATAAAGAGAGAGACGATGATGCAGGCGGGGGTATCAAAAGTTCACTGTATGCTCTTCGGCAATATTTGTTATATGAGATATTTCCGGGGCTTACAGTGAACAGGTCTTTTGCATCATCATCGCAAATCCGATATTAGTAAAAAAACGGGCGATCCGCCTTTGCGTTTGATAAATTGAATGTTTTATTCAGGAGTTTAATATATGAATCGGGATTTATTGATCTACGGCGTCAAGCAAATTGTCGCTCACATCGGTATCAAAAACATGTCGGACGGGAAAAAGTTGTTTCGATGTTTGCAGACCTTTTCCCAAATGACGAAACAGAGCGGAATGCGTTGAAGATAGTGTGCGACAATGGCGTCATGCAGATCATTTTATCTTTTGACGGGACTTTTGGTGAAAAGGAGCATATTCTTTTAAGATCTGTAGAAATTCTCGACAAGCGCGCATTTATGAATAAACAAATTGCGAAGCTGATCGTTGAATCGATTATGGAAGCCATTTATCCTGATTTGATGCAAACAAGAGCCAAATCAAACGATGGGCAGGCATCGGCTTCGAAAACAAAAGCACAGGATCAGCCAAGATCCATGCCCGAGGTTTCTGCTTCGCCTGCGGCGACGGAAGGCGATTTGCCTGTAGACACAAAAAATTATACCATTATTGATAATATCACAGGTCAAAGGATCGACCAGAGCCAATATACTATAGCGATCGATAGTTCTGTAATGCAGCGATTAACTGCGTTAAAAGAAGCTGCGGCTGAAAGAACCGCAGCAGCGCACCAGCTGGGTTCTGCGATTCGGCAGCACGCCAAATCAAAAGAAGCCGCAGCTAATAAAACCGCAGCGATGCAGCGGTTTGTTTCTGTGATTCGGCAGTATGCCGGATCAAAAGAAGCTGCCATATATAAAAGGTCATTGGATTTTTTTGATTTTGTCCTGATGGAAGACGGGACATATGGCGTGAAGGCTAAAGAAGAAAAAAAGAACTGCGATGAAGCTTACGATATCGTCATCCCCGACTCATACATGGGCGCAGCAGTTACA
>CANRIL010000022.1 GCA_947630625.1 uncultured Clostridia bacterium | reverse complement strand
TCGCCGTCCCTGCATGATGCTTTTAAAAAATCTCACCTTTTTTCATTTTGGAGCTTGACTTTTGTTAGCAGGTCTTTCTTTATAATAGAGCATGCAGTGACAATATCCCTCAAACTCCGGGTCATCAAGCTGTTCGCGGAACTCGCGACATATGCACTTTGTATCTTCATTCATCTCGCGCCTGCACGGGCAGTACCCGCCCCGCTCGCGCAGTCCCTCACGGACGGTGCGAACGATCTCGGCGTCGTCATTCAGCCTGACTTTTCCCCTGACTTTATCCAAAACAACTGCGCCTCCCCGATTTATTCTTCCCTATCATTGTAGCACAATTCACCGCGATTATCAATATTTTTAAGCACCGCCATGAAAAAACCCGATAAAAGGGCGATAATTTTATAAATCGCACTTGAAAACACCGTTTTGATACTATATAATATATCGTAGAGAGGTATTGCCGTTATATGCCGTAATTTCGGCAATCTTTTACATTTTATACAAATCCGGAGCATAGACATGAAAGACATCAAGGAAGAAACTTTGACGTTTCCCACTCTCGGGCGGGAAAAGCAGGAAATGCACGCGTTACTCAGAGCGGTCTATGACGCGCTTGTTGAGAAAGGATACAATCCGATAAACCAGATCGTCGGCTACATCCTTTCAGAGGACCCAACGTATATCACGAACCACAACGGAGCCCGCGCTCTTATCCGCAAGATCGACCGCGACGAGCTTCTGAACGAGCTCGTGAAATGTTACCTTAACGTATAATGGAATATGTAAGCCTGACGCGGTCGCTTTTAGTGTCGCGCCTGTGCTTTGGCTCGCTCACAGTCGGTCCGCTTCAGGCAAATCTGCCCGTCGAGCGCGGAGCCGAGGTCATTGCCTACGCGTTTTCGCGCGGCGTCAACTTTCTCGACACGGCGCAGCTTTATGAAAACTACGACTACATCCGCCGCGCGCTCGAGCTTTCCGGCCATCCGGACGTTATTATCTCGTCAAAGACGTATGCGTACACGAAAGAGCTGGCGGAGGAAGCCGTTGAGGAAGCGAGACGGAGCATCGACCGCGACGTGATAGACATATTCATGCTCCACGAGCAGGAAAGCGAGCACACGCTGCGCGGACACGCGGAAGCGCTCGACTATCTCTTTGAATGCCGCGAGCGCGGCATTATCCGCGCGGTCGGAATTTCGACGCATCACGTCGCGGCGATACGGGGCGTTTTAAAGCTCGGTCTGCCGCTTGACATCGTACACCCGATCTACAATATGCGCTCCGTCGGCATCGCCGACGGGGACGCCTCCGACATGCGCGCCGCCATGAGTGACGCGAAATCAGCCGGGATCGGCATCTTCGCCATGAAGCCTCTCGGCGGCGGGCACCTCATCGCGGACGCGAAGGCTGCGCTCGATTTCGTGCTCGACACGGACTGCGTGGACGCCGTGGCGATCGGCATGCAGTCCGAGGACGAGGTCGACGCCAACATCGCTTATTTTGAGTCCCGCAAATTCCCTCCGAAGGCAGAAAAGGCGCTCGCGGAAAAGCGCCGCCGCCTCATAATCGAGGATTACTGTCAGGGGTGCGGCGCGTGCGCCAAGCGCTGTCGGCGCGGAGCGCTCTCGACCGTGGACGGCGTTACCGTCTGCGACAATGAAAAATGCGTGCTCTGCGGGTACTGTGTTTCCGCGTGTCCCGTGTTCGCGATAAAGGTCATATGACAGTCATGAAATTCACCGCGCCCGTCATTCACGGGCGTCACCTCGGCTCGTCTTTCGGCGTCCCGACGATAAATCAAACGCCTCCGAAAGAATTTGAAGCGCTGCCGCGCGGGGTCTATCTCTCGCGCGTCTCGGTCGGCGGCAAAAGTTACCCCGCCGTCAGCAATCTCGGCGTCAAGCCGACCGTCGACAGCGACGGCGCGCTTCTGTGCGAAACGCACATTCTCGGCTTCGAAGGCGACCTCTACGGCTGCGATATCGAAACGGAGCTTATCCGTCACCAACGGCCGGAGCGCAAATTTTCATCCCTCGATGAGCTGCGGGACGTGCTGCGGCGCGATATTGACGCCGCAAAGGAGTTTTTCGGATCATGAAAAATAATATACGTTCAAAAAGCGCTGTGTACATACGCGCGTGCGCGCTGCTGCTCGCGCTTTTCTTCATCCTCTCGCCGCTTCCAATATCGGCGATCACAAACCGGGACTCGGCGACCCCCGACGACATGGAGCTCGCCGTCGACCACATAGACGGCGCTTACCTATATAATATCGAGAACGATTTCACCGTCCTCGCCTACAACGCTGACGAAACTGTGTATCCCGCCTCGACTGTCAAGATCATGACCGGACTTATCGCGATCGAACAGCTCGGCGATAGGCTGACCGAAAACGTCACCGTCACCGAAGAAATGCTTGACGGCGTCGGCGGCAACATGATCGGATTCAAGACGGGCGAAACGCTCACAGTCGAATCGCTCCTTTATGCGATGCTTGTCGGCGGCGCGAACGACGCCGCATATATTCTCGCGTGCCACATCGCGGGCACCGTCGACGAATTTGTGGGCATGATGAACCGCCGCGCGCTCGAACTCGGAGCCGAGGCGACGCATTACACGAACCCTTCCGGCGTCCACGACTACGACATGTATACGACAGTTTCCGACACGGTTAAAATCGCGCTCACCGCATACAAAATACCGTTATTCATGGAGATCACCTCGACTTCGAAGTACGTTATCCCGAAGACGAACATGAGCGAATACCGCAACGTCTTCAACCGGAACTACCTTCTCTCGACGAACAGCGTCATGAAATACTACTACAAGGACGCCGCGGGAATGAACGCCGGCTCGACGGCGCAGGGCGGTTACTGCGTCGTTACAACGGCGTCACGCGACGGGCTTACATATCTTGCGATCGTGATGGGCGCCGATGTCGACGAAGAGAACGACAAGGTTTATTCATATACCGAAGCGGCAAAGCTGCTTGACTACGCGTTCGCCGCTTACGCAAACATCACGCTCGTCGAGGCCGGGGAGCTGATATGCGACATACCCGTCACGATGTCCGGCACGACGGACGTTGTTTCCCTCGTCACCGCCGATTCGCTGACCCTCTATCTTCCGACAGACGCCGATCTCAAAACGGAGGTCAAGCGGAGCCGGAAGACGAACTACGACTCGCTTACAGCGCCCGTCGAGGAAGGGCAGATCGCCGGAGTCCTCACCGTCATGTACAATGATGAAATAGTCGGCAACGTCGATCTTGTCACGACCGTCGCCGTCGCGCGCAGCGAATTTCTCTACACGCTCGAACAGATCAAGAGCTTCGCGACGGGCAGATTTTTCATAGCCGCCGTCATCTCCGCCGTCGTCTTCACGGTAATATTCGTGCTCGGCAAAGCGATTTATCTTCAGCATAAGAAAAAGTACCGCGGGCGGTACTCGTAAAGAAACGTCGATTTGCACGAAGCGGAATTGCGCGGGGCTGATTTGCTCGGCAGAAAATTGCGATGCGCAAATTTTCGCGTTGAAAAATTGCGCATCGCAAAAATGCGAAGCGTAAGATTATAAAATGCAGATCATAAGGCACAGATTTACGCGTCAGAAAATTGTGCCCCCCAAAATGCGAAGCAGAAAAATGCGCACCGCAAAATGCAAATTAAAAAAATGCGCGGCGCAGAACTGCGCGCCAAAATTGCGAGGGAAGGAATTTTCACAATTTCCTCCCTCGCGATTTGTATTAAATTTTTTATTTGAGCGGATTTCCGTCCTTGTCGAACAGAGGAAGCTCGGCGAGATACGTTATGTCGCCGCGTTTCGCAGCGTCGCCCTCGGCGAGAATGCACATGCGGCCGCATATGATGCCGCCCGCCTTTTCAACGAGTTTTTCAAGCGATGTCAGCGACTCGCCGGTCGAGATCACGTCGTCAACGATGAGGACGCGCTTGCCGCGCATCATGTCCGCATCCGCCTGGTCGAGATACAGCTTCTGCACTCTCGCCGTCGTGATCGAACGCACGCTTACCTCAAACACGCCGGACATATAGAGCTTCGGCGCCTTTCTCGCGAGGAAGTAGCGGCGGTTGCCGTCAAGTCTCGCCATCTCGTGCGCTATCGGAATGCCCTTCGCTTCCGCCGTCAAAATGTAATCGTATTCAGGAGCAAGCTTGAGAAGCCCCTCGGCACACGCGGTTGTCAGTTCGGGGTCGCCGAATGTGACGAACGCGCCTATGTACATGTCTTCTGTCAGTGGGCACAGCGGCAGCTGCCTTTTAAGCCCGCAAAGTGTGAGTTCGTAGTAGTTCATCTTGTCGCTCCTTTTAATATTATAATATTTTTGATTTGTGATACACCTACATATATATCTTAATACACGTTCGGGCAAAAGTCAAGCGCAATTCACTCTATTTCGATTGACTTATCGAAACTTTTGCTTTATAATTGTATGTAGGGAATTTCATTTCGTCACCCCCCGGAAAAAAATTTTAAAATTTTTGTAACCTTTTCGGTTTTCGGGGTATTAACATTATGTAACGATCTCGAAAAGGAGGATAAACGTGAAAAGCATAGAAGCGGAATTTGAGCGCATTTACCGCGACAACTACAGGCGCGTATACGCGTTTCTTTACAGGCTTTGCCGCTCCCCGCAGACGGCTGAGGATCTGACTCAGGAAACGTTTTATCAGGCGTATATCTCGCTGTCGCGCTATAACGGCCAGTGCGAGATGTTCACATGGCTTGCCTCGATAGCGAAAAACGTATTTTTGAAATACCTGCGGCACACGAAAAACGAAACCCTGACGGTCGACCTTTATATAAGCGACCCCGAGGCGCCTCTCACCGACGACCCCGGTTACAGGTTGATGCGCAAGCTCGAGGCGGCGCGTGTGCTTGAAGTCCTCGAGGGCATGCCGAAAAAGTACAGCGAAGTGTTTCTGCTCCGCGCATACGGCGAACTGCCGTATTCCGAGATAGCCATGAAGCTCGGCATCTCGGTCAGCTCCGCGAAGGTGATCTACCATCGCGCAAAAAAATATATCAAGGAGGCTCTTATAAATGAGTAACTGCAATATCGTCCGTGACCTGCTCCCGCTCTATCTCGACGGCGAGACATCTCCGGAATCGACCGAGATGATAAAATCCCATCTCGCGGAATGCGACGAATGTCATAAATACTTCCGCAACTATAATAGGTTCCCCGTATCAATGCAGGAGGCGGCGTCCCACGGAAAATATCACTATTCCGCCATCGCGCGCCGCATCCGTAGAAGGAATACATTACAGCTGTCCGCTGTCTGCGCCGCGTTCCTGTTTTTAGGATATTTCATCGGACACATTCTCTTCTCCAACGATAAAAAATGAGCGCGGTCAAAACTATCGACGGTTCCGTCTACCTCGAGATGCTCCGCGGCGGCGCGGCGGTTCTCGAAGCAAACCGTGAGGCAACAAACAGCCTGAACGTATTCCCCGTTCCGGACGGCGACACGGGGACAAATATGAGCATGACGGTAGGGTCAGTCTCAACCGTCCAGGCAGGCACGCTTTCGGAAGTGGCGACAGCGGCGGCAAAGGCAATGATGCGCGCCGCGCGCGGCAACTCCGGCGTCATAACGTCGCTCTTTTTCCGCGGCATAGCGCGCGTTTTCGCGAACGCGGAATCCGCTGATGTCCGCCTTGTCACGAGCGCGTTCCGTGAGGGCGCAAAATCGGCGGCGGCAGCCGTTGCGAACCCGGTCGAAGGCACGATTCTCACCGTAATGCGCGAATGCTGCTCCTCCGACGTTGTGACGGACGACATCGCCTCCCTGCTCGATTACTTTTTCGAAGAAGCTGACCGCGTGCTCGCGAAGACGCCGGAAATGCTTCCCGTCCTTCGCCGCGCGAAGGTCGTCGATTCCGGCGGGTACGGCTTTGTGAGAATACTTGACGGTATGCGCCGCACGCTGCACGGCGAGAAGATCAGCGGCGAGGGCGCATCGGCCTCAGTCGAGGTCAAGGCTGCCGCGGATTTCAGCGAATTCGCAGACGAAGATATAACGTTCGGGTTTGAGACTCTCTGCCTCTTCGACCGCGACCCCAAGGTCACAGACGAACAGATAGCCGAGTTCCGCCGTTATCTTGAATCGGTCGGTGACAGCATCGTCATAACGTGCGACGATGAGATCTTCAAGCTACACGTACATTCAAACGAACCGATCGAAGTCCTCACGCGCTCGCTCTTTATCGGTACGCTGCGCGACGCGAAGATCGAAAATCTCCGCCTCCAGCACACCGCCCTTGTGGAAAATGAAGACGAGCCGGAAGACGAGGAAGAACTTGCAGAGCGCAAGCCTTACGGCATTTTTGCGGTCGCCTCCGGCGACGGTATGTCCGACCTCTTTCACGAGCTCGGCGCGGACGCCGTCATATCGGGCGGCCAAAGCATGAATCCGAGCACCGAGGACATTGTGAACGCCGTCAACTCCGTTCCGTGCGAAACCGCGATAATTCTGCCAAACAACAAAAACATCATCATGTCCGCCAAGCAGACGGCTGACATACTTGACGACACGAATGTTATCGTCATCGAGTCGACAACGATCCCCGAAGGAGTCTCCGCACTCATGTCGTTCAATTCCTCCCGTTCGCCCGAGGAAAATGCCGAGTGCATGAGCGAATCCATGAAGACGGTAAGAACGCTTTCGGTCACGCGCGCGATCCGCGACGCCGATATTGACGGGCTCGCCGTCAAGCGCAAGCAGTATATCGGTCTTGTCGACGGGCAGCTCAAATTTGCCGCCGACAATGTGCACGACTGCATACGCGACATGATATCCTCCTTCCCGGATACGGAGCTCTGCACCGTCTATTTCGGTGAAGACGCGAAAAATTCCGAGGCGGAGGCGACGACGGCTCTAATATCGGAAATTCTCGGCGACGACTGCGAGGTCGTCAGCATAAGAGGCGATCAGCCGGTTTACTCATATATAATTTCGCTTGAATAGTGAGGTCACGCAAAATGTCTGACTACATCATAAGCTGCTGCTCCACCTGCGACCTTTCCGCAGAGCATATTGAGAGGATCGGGGTCAAATATCTCCCCTTCCATTTCTATCTTGACGGGGTGGAACACGTCGACGACCTTGGCCAGTCAATGTCATATTCCGACTTTTACAAAGCCCTCTCGTCCGGCGCATCTCCGTCCACGTCGCAGGTTTCAGTCGGCGAATACGTTGAATTTTTCACCTCGCTGCTCTCCGGCGGCAATGATGTGCTCCATATCGCTTTTTCGTCCGGACTTTCCGGTTCCTACAACTCCGCCTGCACTGCGGCGGAACAGATCCGCGCGAAGTTTCCGGAGCGAAAGCTTTACGTCGTGGACTCTCTCGCCGCCTCTTCCGGATACGGCCTTATGGTCGACAAGCTTGCCGAGCTGCGCGATGAGGGATATTCGATCGAGCAGCTGCGCGACTGGGCAGAAGAAAACAAGCTCCGCATGCACCACTGGTTTTTCTCCACCGACCTCACGTTCTTTGTCAAGGGCGGCCGCGTCACAAAAATCGAAGGCGTCATAGGCGGCATGCTCTCGATCTGCCCGCTCTTGCACGTTTCGGACGAAGGCAAACTCGTTCCCGTATTCAAGCTGAGGGGCAAGAAGCGCGCGATCGAAAAAAGCGTCGAGATGATGGTCGAACACGCGCTTGACGGCGTTGATTATTCCGATAAGGTGTTCATGAGCAATGCCGCATGTCCTGAGGATGCGGAAGCTGTCGCGTCGCTTGTGCGCGCCAAATTTCCGCACATCAAGGGCGATATTCTTATCAACAGCATCGGAACCACGATCGGCAGCCACACCGGTCCCGGCACCGTCGCGCTGTTCTTCTGGGGCGACAAACGGTAAATTGTTTGAGGTGCTTTTTCGTTCGGGCAGCAAACGGAGAATTGTTTTCGGCTCTGTTCTTTCGGACGACAAACGGTAATTTGCTTGCATCTCTACTCTTTCGGTCAATAATTGAAAAAAATATTTCCGGCGCTTTTCCGCTTCGCGGCAAAAAGCGCCTCTTTTCCTTTTAATCAAAATGTCTTATAAAAGTGTCCCCCCTCTGCATCCGTACATACAGTACCCAATTTTCATTTTCTGCTTTCTATATAATTTCGAAAAAACATTGACAGTACCTTCGCTCACGTTTTTGCAAAATTTATCGTACCTTATCGACAATATTTTATTCTGCGATATACGCGATATCCTCATATTCTATGTATCCGATTAAAAAAACACTCCCGACGGTTTTTTCCCGCCGGGAGTATTCTTTTTGCTTTTATCTTTTTCTTCAGCTTCGAATTAGCCGGTGATACCGGAGCGCTCGATGCCCTGAACGAGCTGTTTCTGAGCGAAGCAGTAGATGAAGATCAGCGGTGCGATTATCATGATACCGCACGTGTTGTTGATAGCCGCCGCGTACATATTGCCGCCCGCATAGTCGGTATCAAGCGATCTCGGTATCTTGATGATGTCGCGCAGCGTGTACGGAGCCTTCGTCACCGACGTAAAGAACACGCCCGTGTAGTACTTATCCGTCCACTGCCATGAGAAGGCGAACATGAAGACTGTTACAAGCATCGAAACGGACAGCGGCAGAATGATCTGTACGAACGTTCTGAATGTGCCTGCACCGTCGATGTAAGCCGATTCCTCAAGCTCATCCGGAACACCGCGGAAGAACTGGCGGAACAGGAAGATGTAAAGTCCGTTCTTGAATCCCAGGCCGGTTATCGAGAGCAGGATAAACGGTACATATCCGTTCGTAAAGTCTATCTCCGTGAACGGCAGTATCTTGACCGCCTCAAAGACCCCGCCTCCGAGGAACTTTATGATCCCGAATACGTCGAAGTAACGGAACTTCATAAACATTGCCAGATGGAGCGTTGAATGCGGGACAACCATCGTTACGATGACGAACAGGAAGAGGAATCCGTTTCCGCGGAATCTGAACTTTGCAAATCCGTATCCGATCAGGCACGTTACAAACATCTGTATAAGTGCGCACGAACCGGAAAGGAGCGCCGTGTTCAGCATTGCCTCAAAATATCTGTTGTCGACGATGATCGCTTTGTATGTGTCGAGCGTCGGATTCTTTGATATAAGCATGACTGTTACATCAACAAAGTCCTCACGGCACATGATCGAAGAAGCGAGCTTCGAAATGAACGGGTAAATAATGATGTAGGAAACACCCACAAGGAGAATGTATGTGCATATACGCACAAGCACATTCTTGACGAAGTACATCGAAAAGACCTTAAGTCTGAATCTTTCCCAAGCGGAAAGCTGACCTTCAAACTCTACCTTGATCTTATCCTTCGAATCTTTTTTGACCTTTGGTGCTTTTTTGGTAGCGTCCATTCTCAATACCTCCCTTAAGTATCACGTCTCTGATAGAAGACGTAAGCGGATATCACGGCAGATACAAGCGCTATCAGCAGGAAGACGATGAGGAAGTATATCCATGACATAGCCGATGTAAGCGTCGGGCCGTCAGGCTTGTTGTAAACGCCTTCAATATAACTCATGACGACGTTGTCGCTGCGCGTCAGCGCGTCTATAACAGAGTATATCGCGTTGACAAGGATCATCGGGCTTATCATCGGGAACGTGATCTTCCAGAACGTTTCCCATCCTGTTGCGCCGTCTATCTCGCACGATTCGTAAATCGCGGGAGATATGGACTGAAGACCTGCAAGGAATATGAGCATCTGGACACCGGAGCGGTTAACGATATTAAATATATCGTTAACCAGTCCGACGACGTAAGTCACAAGTTCCGAGCCGACTTTCATATTACTGAACAGCATCTCCACGTCCATGACATCGACAATTTGTGCGACGCTGTTAGTTCCGGTACCTGTATCAATTGAGGAGCCGGCGTTCTGCATCAGGATGTTGCCTGCGTCAATGTCGCTTATAAGACCTGTGCTTATGATGACCGGGATGAAGAATATCGCACGGAATAGTCCGCGTCCCGCCATGTCCTGGTTGAGCAGGATAGCCATAAACAGCGAGAATATGACGATCGCGGGAACATCGAACAGGATTCGTCCGATTCCTGCTAAAAGCGTCTGTACGTAAGACGGGTCATCGAATAGCGCTTCCCTGTAGTTGTCGAAGCCGACAGGGATAAGCCTTATACCGCCGCCGCCCCTTATCTGCTCTATCTGATGGAAGCTGTAGTTGATGGACTGGAATATCATCGGGAGGTATATAATTACGAGTCCGATGATAAAGGGGAGGACGAAAAGGTAACCGACTCTTGCTTTCTTTTTCTCAAGAGAAGCAATTTTTTTCTTCTTTTTGGGAGCAGAATCAACCTTGATCTTGTTAGGTTTTTTTGCCTCAGCGTTCATCTTCAGTTCTCCTTCCCTTTACTTTGTGATCTTGACGAAAGAATAGGGATCAACAGTGTACTCAACACCGTCTACCACTACCTTTACGGCAAATCCGTTATAGTTGAGGATGAATCTTGTTCCGTTCTCATACGTTACAAGGACGATCGAGCCGTCTGTTACAGCGTACTTGGAGACTTCTTCCTCATCGGTATCCGCGGGAGCCGTCGTGCCGGGCTCTGTCGGAGCCGTTGTACCGGGTTCTGCCGGTGCGGTCGTACCGGGCTCTGTCGGAGCCGTTGTGCCGGGCTCTGTCGGCGCTGTCGTTCCGGGCTCTGCCGGTGCGGTCGTGCCGGGCTCTGCCGGTGCTGTCGTTCCGGGAGCTTCGGGTTCCGGTTCTTCCTCATCGCTGAGCGAGTAGGACTTGAGCGTCGTCTTGACCGTATTCTCAACAGCTGCCGCGAGTGTCGCGATGCTGTTGTTGATGCTGTTCACAGTCGCTGCGTTTGCGGCAACCTCAGCGGCGTTAGCCTGATCAGCTGTGATCTCGACCTTGTGAGCCGCCGTCTCAGCCGCCTTAGCCGCCTTCTCAGCTGCCTTAGCTACTGCATTCGCCGCTTTCTCAGCGCTGCTGTAAACCGCTTCGTAACCTGTTTCCTCGAGGACAGCGTCATATGCTTCCTGAGGCTCAGCGACAAGCTCTTCAGCCGCCGTGAGAGCTTCATTTGCAGCATTGAGATCCGCTTCCTTCGCAGCTACCTCAGCCACGAGCGCGGTATCGTCTTCACCTTCGAATTCATCAAGAGCTGCCTTCGCTTCGTCAAGCGCCGCCTCAGCTGCCTCAACGGCTGCCTCAGCTGCTGCCACATCTGCGAGCACCTTATCGAGCGGATTCTTTACAGCGTCGATCTGAGACTTGAGAGCGGAAAGCTGTGCTATCGCCTCATTGAGGGCGTCTCTCTGCGTCGTTGCCTCTTCGAGATAACCGTTCATCTCTTCGATCAAAGCCGCCGTATCCTTTACAGCGTCCTCGATCTCCTTTTCAAGAGCTTCGCGGTCCTTGCGCGCCTGGAGCTTCTCAGCTGCCTCTTTGCGTGCAGCCTCGAGTTCTTCAAGCTCCTTAGCGAGCCTGTCGGCTTCTTCCTTTGCCTTCTTGTCTGCTTCGACCTCGTCCGGGTCAGGCACGCGCTCGCCGTTCAGAAACTCATGTCCGGTGATGAGCGATGTCTGCAGATCGCGGAGTACGTCGTTGATCGTCTTGTAGTACTCAACCATATCATCGAACCAGATATCGTATCTGACCGAATAATACTTGTTGAGGAAGGAATCCTGCTTCAGCTTTTCGACGTTCTGATATGCGAAGATGAAGTTCAGTGCCGAACCACTCTCTATCGAGCGGAGCAGAGCGGATTCAATGTCGCCCTCCTCATTGAGAGGCGAGCCTGCGATGTTGATAAAGCCGTGGAGGACGATGCCGTTGAACGGCACTGTGTACGAAGCGTTGAAGAAGCGGCTGCTCTCGAACTTCATGTTCACGATATGATCGACGTACTTGTATGTGTACGCGTTGCCCGCGTCAACCATAACTTCGTAGCGGTCGGATATCTTTTCAAGCAGGTCCACTGTAAGACGCTTTGCGTCCTCGCGGTTGTAAGGATCGTCCTCGTCGAAGTCGGAGTTCAGATCCGACCCGAGCGTTGAGACTGAGATGCCGGTCGCGCCGTACTTTTCGTAAATTTCAGCGAAGTGATCGTAGAAATATTCGAACACGGACGGGGAGATCGCTATCTCAAAGTTTCTCGTGAAGTTCTGCGACGTTGCATCGTAGTATCTCTTACTCGTGTAACGGTCATCTATCGTCTTGACCGCGTGTTTCTTGTAAGAGAAGCCGTCAAACATCTTGTCGCCCGGAGCATATGCAAAATCGAAATCAGGGAATACTCCGAGGTCCTTATCCTTTGCATACTCAACGAGCTTTTCAAATCCCTCATTGCCGCCGACTGCCTTTTCCCACTTAAGGTTATAAGGAACAGTTGCGTCGGACAAGCCGCCGTTCGCAAAGCCGGTCAGCTTGAAGTTGACATTGTCAACACCGGCTGCTGCGAGCTCGTCATACATCGTTATAATGTTGTCAAACGTTGTAAGAGGAGTGTCGACCGTGACCGGGATCGAGAGGAATCTCTCGGATGTCATAAGCGTTCCGAGCACCTCGATGTAAAGAGGCATGTTCTCGGACACATCCTTCTCCGTCAGTCTTGTGAGGATGCCGGACTTCTGGAGGTAATCGCGGTAAGCCTCAGCCATGCCGTAATAGGATGTTTCATAATAATCGGTGAGACCCGCGCGCTCAGCCTGATCCTTGCCGTCGAGCATGACGTATTTGATACGGTAGCTCTCAACGTACTTTCTCGGTGAAACGACTGTCCATGTCGCGTTAGCGGCCTCGGCTCTGCTTTCACGGAGGTTGTATGTATCGAACGGTCTCGGTTCAAGTCTTGCGAACGTGTATGCGTACTTATGTACGCCGCCGCCGCTCGTGTACTGGATCGATGCAAGGGATTCGCCTTCTGTGATGTATGCGACGTAACCCTTTTCGTTCTTCAGCGTTACATCCCTTGTAACGGCGGGAACTTTAACTTCCTCACCCGTTTCGGGATCGGTCGTCGTTGTTTCGGGCGTCACTACTTCTTTGATCGTGTATTCGCCGAGGTCAGTGACTGCGCCCCAGACGGGGAATCTTGTGTCTTCCTGAGGATTCGTGACCGAATCCATCAGCTGCTGATATGCGAAGTTGTAACCGTACATCTTGCACTGACGGCTCCATCTGATGCCGGCAAGCTTATCTGCCTCGACAAGCGCGCCCGAGCCGTCGGGCAGGAACGTGTAGCCCGGATTCTCGGAGCTGATAGCTCCCATGTAGGGCAGCACGTCGATATACTGGAGGATGTACGCAGTATCATCATAACGAATGTCGTTCGCAGGGAGACGGACTTCAAGGCCGTCCTCGTCGAGCGTATATTCAAGAGCAAGTCTGAAGAGCGGCGGAGCTATATCCGCGGAGCCCTGATACTCTGTGATCGCATGGTCTTCATCAAGAGTTTCAAGCGTGTACTCCGGGCAATACTTGCGGATTATCGCTTCCATTCTCTCGCCTTCTGCACGGTTTTCCGCCGTGAACACGGAGGTTTCGCAAACGTAAACCGCCATCTTGTTCGTTATCGGGTACTTATCCTGCATTTCAGCGATCTGACGCTCGTTGAGAGACGGATCATCCGGATCATAGAGATGGTAAATCGTCGTAAGCTTTGTCTTGTCGAAGTCATCGGTGATATTGTTCAAGATGAGTTCTTCAAAACGGTCCTTGCGGATCATGGCAGGGAGAAGAAGTCTTGCTTCCTGACGACCGATCGTGTACTCGACACGGATACCTTTTCTGATGTTCTCAACCTGCACCTGGGTTCCGTTTCCTTCGAGAACAGCGTCGTTGAAGCTGTTCATAGGATCTTTTTCTTCTCCGCCTACCGTCTTATAATGGATGATAAGCTGTGAGAGAAGCTCATGCTTTGTTTCCTCAGCGACGCCGAGCGAGCCGACATCATAGGGGTTAGAGAACAGAACCTGACCGGTCTTGACCTTCTTTATCGCAACCTCACCTGAATAAGCGTCGCAATAGAGCTCATAATCATCTGTTTTGTACATGAGCTGCATAAGTTTGAGCTTTGCTTCTTCAGATGCGACCGGGATAGTCAGATAATCCTCCATCGCGGGTTCAGCCGCGCTGACTATTACAATAGAGGAAAGAAACATCAGGACGGTAAGGATCGCCGATATGAATCTTACGGATTTTTTCATTTCGTTTTTCTCCTATCCTTCCTATTTACATACGATACGTCAACTCAACGATGATGCTCGACACGAAGCTTACCATTCTCGCAACAAGGCTCGAGAAGAGCACTGCGACGAAGATGATGAACGCCATACCGACTATCGTTCCGAGTGATGTAATCATATTTTTGCCGAGCGAGTAGTCATGCGTTACCATCATTCCGAAGAAGATGAGCAGGCCTGCCCAGGCAAACGCGATTCCTACAAGCAGCGTGATGAGCTGTCCTTCGTTCTCAGCCAAGATGTTGCTGAAGATTACGGACGGGAAAACGAGCATCGGGACGGGCAGCAAGCTGTACGTCGTTGCTATGAAGATGTCCTTCAGGCTGCCTTCGCCGTCGAACAGCGTTGTCAGACACCAGTTAGCGACGACCCAGAGAACGAGCGGAACGCCGACCGAAATGATCTGACCGAAGAATCCGGAATAAGCACCGGTGGGATTGAAGATGTAGCCTGTTCCGATATCCTGATAGAAGAACACGAGGATCGTGACGATCAGGTATACGATTCCGGCACGAACGCTTCCGCGCTGTTCATGCTTCAGATCCCAGAATCCGTCAAACGGATGGAAGATGAGGTGGAAACCGTAGAGCAGCTCTTCCTTGAAGTTCTTCTTGCCGACCTTGAGCTGTGTTTCCTTGTTGACTCTGTTCGCGTACTTGAAGAACTTCGAAAGTGCGACGCAGATGATGATCACGACAAGCGGTATTGTCCAGATCCAGTGGGAAACCCATTCCTTACGGACTTCACGGAACGCGCTCGAATAGCTCGAAACGTTGTAAGCCGCCTCGTAATATTCCATTGCCTCCTCGTACTGAGCGTCACGCGTGAGCGAGTCGCCTATACCGATGTAGGCTGTGTCAAAGTTACTGTTGCGCTGGAGGATGTTCATCCAGTCGTCGACAGCGACATCGTAGATACGGTCGTTCTGGTGTCTGAGCGCCTCGATAAGCAGGTCGCCGTAATCGGTGCGCTTGTAGATGACGAACGAGGAGTTGACGCCGTCAAGCAGCATCATTTCGTCGCCGCTGTAGCAAACGGCTCTCAAGCTCTCGGACGGAATGTTTCCGAGCTTCTGACCGAAGTCGCCGAAGATGAAGAGCAGGTTGCCGTTGTTGTCGTAGGTGTAAACCTTACTTCTCTTGTCGTCTATGATCGACCATGTCTTTTCGGGACCGACCGCAACGTCAACGATCCTCGAAGGACCTGTAGGCGTGTTGGCAAGCGAGGTTTCAACGACATCGACCTCGCCTGACGGCGGCCAGAATCCGTTACGCGCCATAACGTCGTTACCGGACGAATTCAGCTTCTTTACCGGAGCGTAGTCGCCCGACTTGTCGCGGTTTCTCATGACGCTGAGCATCGTCGCTTCTTCGATGGAGGAAGTCGTGACGTAGATGAAGTTCTGGCTGTCGATCGTGATGTTGTTGAACTCTGTCGTGATGTAGTCAGAGGTCTGTGCTCTCTGCTCTTCAGTCATAAAGTTACGCCAGAAGAGTTCGAGCGGGCTGACGACGGCTTTCTGTGCTCCGATAAATCCGGAGAAGTTCGCGTTGTCGTCCATGACGATGATGCCCTGATATGTCGTCGCGGAAACGACGAACAATCTTTCAAACTGGTCGACCGCAAGGGCTACGGGTCTATAAAGTGAGCTCTGACCGAAGTATTCAGCTGTCGGCTTCGGAACTATCTTTACGTAGTTGCCGTCAAGGTCGAACATTACGATACGGTTGTTGTCCGTGTCGCAGACGTATATGTACTTGTCTGAGACGAAGACGCCCTGCGGAGCGTTGAAGGTGTCGGGCACGCCGTACTCGTTGACGAAGTCGTGGATCGTGAACTTAAGCTTGTAGTATCTGTCGGTGACAATAACCTGGTTGCCGCCTCTGTCGACCAGATACACGTTTCCGGCGCTGTCGACTTCGAGGTCGCGGATGTCATACGTTCCGGCAGGCATGCCGATATATGACATATCGACGACTCTTTCCGGAACATACGCGTCAGGCGACTGAAGCGCAAATCCGTCGTATGAATAGGTGTATGTCGAGTACGCGGCAGCGTTGACGCTCACGGCGAGCATCAGCGCCGTCATAACAAGGACGAGGACACTGAATAATTTCTTCTTCATTGCTTTTCCCCTCCTTAGTCTTTCATTCCGCTCGAACCCATCGTCTCGATGATGTTGCTCTGCGAAATAACGAAGACGATGATCGGAACCGCCATCATGACGACGGTTGCGGCTGCGGAAGCGCCTGCACGGGCGATACCGCCTGCGGTGATCTGCGAGATCGCATAGTTCAGAGTCTTAAGCTGCTCTGAATAAATGTAAATCGAAGAACCCGCATTCCAGAGTCCCTGGAAGGAGTAGATTATAAGTGTGAGCCATGCGGGCTTGACCATCGGCATTGCGATGACCCAGAACGCATAGAACTCGGACGCGCCGTCAAGACGCGCGCTCTCAAGCGTTTCGTCAGGGACGTTTGTCTCCATGAACTGCTTCATGAGGTAAAGACCGAGCGTATAACCGAATGCCGGAACGATGATCGCCAGGTAGGTGTCGACCCAGTGGAGGAGCGACATCGTGATGAACGTTGCGATACCGGTGACGGTCGAGGTGAACATCAAGGATTTGACAACGAGGTCAAACATGAAGTCACGGCCCGGATATTTCAGCTTTGCGAGCGAGTAAGCAGCCATCGAAGCGAAGAGCAGGTTGCCGAACGTTCCCGCAACGGAGATGAACACCGTATTGAATATGTAACGGGAGAACGGGACCCACGAGTCGCCCATCAGGGAGAACAGGTCGCGGAAGTTTTTGAGCGTCGGGTTGATAACGTAGAAGCGAGGCGGGAACATCCAGAGTTCATCGAGCGGCTTCAGCGCCTGAATAACGACGTAGAGCAGCGGGAGGAACATGAAAACTCCCATGATCGTGAGGAAGAACGTTATACCCGCATCTCCTCCTGCCGAACGGTTGAGGACAACTTGATGTTTTCTTGTTCTTAACTTCTTTGACATATCATTGTCCCACCTTTGATAAGAGTTTGTGCACCAGCATATTGGCGCCCAGCATCATTGCGAACAGGAGCACCGCGATAGCCGAAGCATATCCGACCTCCCAACGTGTTCCGCCATAGTCGTCAAGGTGATGCGTGATCGTCCAGCAGCAGTAGTCGACGGACGGGAATCCCGCGAGCGCCGTAACGACGCCGCCGAATCCGAACGAACCCGTGATAGCAAGGACGGCGCCGAACATCAGCTGCGGCTTCATGACCGGAAGGGTCACGTACCAGAGTTCCTGCCAACGGTTCTTGATACCATCGACCGCCGCCGCCTCGTAGTAGCTCTTCGAGATACCCTGAAGTCCTGCGATGAACGACAGGAACGCGGTACCAAGCGACAGCCACAGGGCGACTATGATACAAAGGGTCATACAATACTTTGCGTCGAAGAACCAGAGGATCGGTTCATCAATCAACCCCCAGTTCATGAGCCAGCCGTTTGCAAGGCCGTAGGAGTCGTTCGAGAAAACGTAACTCCAGATAAGGTATACGTTACCGCCTATTGACGGCGCGTAGAAGACGAGCGTTACAAGAGCTCTTATCTTCGGCGACAGCTCGTTTATGAACCATGCTATGAAGAGCGAGAGCATGTAAGACGTAGGGCCTGTGATAACTGCGAAGATCAGCGTGTTCTTTATAGCCGTGATGAATATGTCATCATCGAGGAACAGCCTGATGTAGTTATCAAGGAAAAGGAATTTCGGCGGCTGCAGCATGTTGAACGACGTGAGGCTCAGGAAGATCGACATCACGACCGGAACGACCGTGAAAACGAGGAAGATGAGCATGAACGGCGCGACCATAAGGTATGCCGTCTTGTTCGACTTCATCTCCTTCCACGTCCATTGGGCCCGCGTCATATCCTTGCGCGAAACTGCGTGCTGATCCGTTGCTGCTGCTGCCACTTCAGTTTTCTTTGACATGAGCGTTTCTCCTTACATTATATTTTTTGAGCGAGCTGCCCTTATTTGTAGCTTCTGAGAGCCGCGACTGCGTCCTCAAGGTACTTCGCCGCCACGCCGAAGAGCTCGGAATTCGTTGATCTGAGTCCGGCTGCCGCGGCTGCAAGTGCATCGAAGTCCTTTGCGGTTGCAGTACCGGCAAGCGAGGCGTCTATAAGCGTTCTGACATTCGCGATCTCACTCTCGTACTTTGCCTTTTCATCAGACTTGAGATCGTTGAACACTTCCTCCGCCTGCGAGATGCGCTTTTCAGCGAGCGTCTGACCTACTTCAAGCGTCTCAAGGTTGAACTCTTCGCGCTTACGCGTGAACTCCTTGTTGATCGTGTTGATGTAGCTGAGCAGTGTCTCTGCCGGAGGCTTCTTGTCGTTGTAGGCTGCCTTAAAGGCGAAGTCAGTGTAACGAGCGATGATGTAGCTTCCGGGGTAGTTCGGGAGAGCCGTCAGCGCCTGGAACTGCGTGTTCAGGCTGTTGTACTCGGATGATGTCCAGGAAAGCTCGGCCAGAGCCTCGACGTTTGCCGTCGGGTTCATACCAGCAGCTCCGAGGACTGCAACGAGTTCGTTGCTGTAAGATGCCTGGAAGTCAGCGTCCGTATACCAGTCGATGAACTTCCATGCGTTCTGCTTGTTGTGACTGCCCTTGAGCATTACGACGCCGGCGACACCGGAAACAGCCGTATTGTTGATCGTGCCGTCTTCCTGCTCCATGCCGGGGATGACGGTGAATTCCCAAAGGCCTGCGATCTCCGTCGCGAAGACGACGAGCTGGTTATATGACGTGTAAGGTGAAATCGCCACAGGCATCTCACCCGTTCTGAAGCGGTTCGCAAAGTCGTACGAATACGGCAGCGAATACATCGTGAACATGTTGCACATCATCTCGAACGCTTCAAGGGAGAGGTTCGAATCGAGGTTGACTCTCATACCGTCGTCGGCGTAGAGCTCGCCGCCCATCTGGTAGAGGTATGTGAGGTAGTCGGTCGTAAGTCCGACATCCATGTTGTTGAACTGAAGGACAGGGATCATGGAGAGCACGTCGTCCCATGTCTTCGGGACCTCGAGCTGGAGGTCGGCAAGGATGTCCTTGCGGTAGAAGAGCATCGGGAACGTCTGTGTCTCAGGGATCGCGAACGTCTCGCCGTAAAGCGTGAACGGGATCGTCGCCGAGCTTGAGAAGCGCTTTGTCACCTCATCAAACGTGTCAAAGTAAATTTCCCAGTTGCTCTCGCCGTCAGCGCCGCAGACTTCGCACACATAGTCGCCGTCGTCCACGTACTGGAGCGTCTCGACGCCTCTCTCCTTGCACGCCTTGCACTGCTTGTCGTTCATGCCCTGCAGAGCGCCTCTGATAGCGTAGTTGATAACGTCGCCGTCGCCTGTGAAGAGCGATACGTCAGGGCCGACGCCCGCGAGGACGGAAGGAAGAAGCGTTCCGCCTGCGACAAGCTTCAGATTGACGGACACCTCGGAGGTCGGCGTGAATCTGTTATCTATGAGGTTACGGATGATGTTCGCCTGGTCGCGTCCGGTGACGACCCAGACTTCAACGGAGTTCGTCTCGTCGACTTCCTTCGTCGAACCGAGGGAGTTGTAATCCGTATAGAAGCTTCCGATGAATGAACGGATCTCAAACCAGAGCGACTGGAAGAAGTTCGCCTCCGCCTTCGGCAGCGGAGCGGATGCAGGCTGAACTTCGATATAGTCGATTTCGAGCGGCTGCTTCGTTACCGTATTTATCCACGTTCCGAGCGTACCGATGTAGCTCTTGAGGTTTGTAAGATTGGAAGCGACTTCATCCTCATCGCCGCCCATCTTAGCGACAAGTCTCTGGACTGTGCTGAGCGTTGCGGTATTTTCACCGGCGACTCCGTTCATTTCATTGAGCGAGTCGATGATCTTCTCGAGGTTTCTGCCCTCTCTGATGAGGTTTCTCATCGTGCCGGGGATAACGCGGTTGAAGCCGTAGTCGGCGTTCTGGTCGGGAGACGTACCTGTGAGCTTAAGTATATCAAGGTAGGCGTCATTGATGATGTCGAGCGAGTCGCCAACGTCGCGGGCGATCGGACCGAGGTCGCCGAGCGTAACTTCAAAAGTCAGCGAATGCTTGCCCGCTGTCAGATAGAACTGATACGGCTCGTCGCCCTTCTCATCTTCGCCGAGGCGCTTTGATTGCCATGAGGTCGAATACGGGAAGCGCAGGTAGTTGCACTCCTCAAACGGGATCTCACCGTCGATATAAAGGCGTCTCGAAACATAGAGTCCGGACAGCTCAGACTGTTTGAAGCGGAGGGCGATAGTATAAAGTCCGTCCTTCTCAACTTCGAAATCATACTTTATCCAGTGGCCGACAGTCTGCCATTTGTCTGATCCTATCGTGTTGAGCTTGATGAGGATCGGATCCTGAGGATCTGTGATGGCGGACGTTCTGTCGTAGATCGGATATATCGTGTTGTGGGAGGTCTGCGAGGTGAACTCGGCGTCGATCTTTATGGGTTCGGCGTCAGCCTCCTTATATCCGTTCGACGCGTAGCCGGCGGCTACATCTTTATATGTAGGAAGCGGCTCATACGGGAAGAAGGTTATATCCTTTATCACAACAGGCTCGCGGACGCCCTCGAGGGCGATCGTGTTCTCTCCCGCCTCGAAATAGAATTCGAACGGGTCAGCGTAATAACCGTTGCTGTCGATGAAGGTGTATTCCTTCCACTCGGGCTTCTCCTCCGACTCGGGGCGGATATGGTTTCCGTTGATGTCGGAGAGGAAATACGGGTTGCCTTCCTCGTCGAGCTCATAAACGTTGGTCCACGTTCTCGTCATGGCAAGATATCTTGCCTCCGCGAACGGCACCTTGTCGTTTATGTAGAACATGCGCTCGATCGAGTTTGACTTGTTGATCGGGGTATAATACGTGATCTTGACGGCGTACATGCCCGTTTCGGGTATGTTGACATGCCAGGTCACTTTTCCTACGTCGGGCATGTAGAGAGAATTGCCCTCTTTGCCTTCGTAGTTTGACTCGACCTTTACTTCCGCATCGGTCAGCTCGGCGTCATACTTGGAGGCGTCGATCGTTACCGATTTGGTTGCGCGCTTGGCGTCAGCGTGCTCCTCGCTGTATTCGAGGTACGAAATAGCGTTGAGCGCATCGCTGATCTGCTGCAGGGTCGAAGAACCTTCCCCACTGTTCCCTTCGCTCCCGCCAGCCGCGTACACAGGCAAAACAGCCGTAAATGCGCCCGCGACCATAAGGATCGTGAGGAAAAGAGAGGTGAGCCTCAATAGCTTTGTTCTCTTCATAGAACTTCCTCCTACCGTGTTTCAATGCCGCGCCGAGTCCGCGGCGCTTCAGCTCACGAAAGCGCCGAAACAATGAGGTGCGGCAGTGTTTTATTGTTTCGCCGTAGTGCGGCGGCGAGCCGCTCGTTCCCCTCGCCGCATGCCCCGAAGAGGGCATTGATCGAGAGTACTAAATTTTCATAAAGATATGATATCATACGCAAAAAAATATGTCAAGTATTCATAAAAACATATGACGAAAAAATGAAAACTGTGTGACGGATTATTTTGGATATGTAGGAAGGGTGTTTTTAACGGGCGTTTTTTAGTGAATGCAGTGTGAGTCCCGTGTGAGTAATTTAAATTTACTAAGCCTTCTGTCGAACTGCACAATATAGCGTTTGCTTTCATTTTCGGGGCACATTTTGTTGGTCGGTTTGAGTTCGAAAATGGCGTCTGGTAAATTCTTTTTACCCGTAAAACATCTGTTTTTTCGGTTTTTCCGAGCGTGTTTCAGGGCGAATTATTTTATGCTTATGTGCATTTTGCATAAATTCAGACGAAAAATTTCTACACCTGCGCATTTTGCACAATTTTTAATTTATCAGTTGAACTTACGTATATTTTATGCCCTTTCTTGCCTTATATTATCTGTACTGTTTTATTATGTATATTTTTTGTCCGCCGCGTATAACTGCGCCCGATCCGGCATAGAGATTATAACAAAACGGCATTGAGAGGTTTTCGTATGCAGAAAATAAAACTTGAACGCGAAATGAAGATAACGCACGACTGCGGGGGCGAGTTCACGCTCCCCGACTACGTGCCCGCGATCGGCCGCATCCTTTCCGCCGAATGCGACCCCGCGCCCGAAGGCGTATATCTCAAGGAATCGGAGGGACGCGGCATCGAGGCGGAGCTCGGCGGGACTGCGGCCTTCCGAATATTATATGTTCCGGAGGATGGCGGCATAAACGGCGTGACGATTCCCTGCGACTACGACACGAACGTCGTTATAGGTCCTGTCGGCGGAGACGTGATCTGCCGCGCATCCACATCGCCGGAAAACGTCTTCTGCCGCGTGACGGCGCCGCGGAAACTGCAGCTCCGCTGTCGGCTCGGCAGCAAAATCACGGTGCTATCGGCGAGCGACGCCGACATTCCGGGCGAGTTTGGGGACGGGATGGAGGTAAAGCGCGGGAAAGCGCCCGCAATGGCGATTTCGTCCGGCGCTTCGCGCGACCTTTTGTGCTCGCTCGACCTTGAAGGGCTGCCGGAGGGCGCGTCCCCGATCCTCTGCCGCGCCGAGGTTAACGTCACCGAATGCAAGCCAGTCGCGCCGGGAGAATACAGATGCCGCGGCGACATAGCAGTCGAATGCGTATATGAAAAGGAAGGCGACGCCGGCGTGATGCGCGACCGCGTAGGGTTTGACGAAACGGTCACGCTCGACGGCGACGCACCGGCAGAGGGCTCGTCGGTTCGCGCGTCCGGTATGATAAATTCGGTCGAGCTGCACACCGACGACTCCGGCAGCCGCGCCGAGATCGTATATGAGCTGTCGGTCGAGGCGACCTCGCCCGTCGCCGCAGACGTAGTCTACGACGCTTACAGCTGCTCATCTCCTGTCAGCGCCGAATATGACGACACGGAATATCTTTCGCCGGCAGTCACATCATCATGCGGCTTTTCGCTCAACGAACGCGTGCCGAAAAACGTTTCGGGGCGTGTCGTCGCCGTCTCGGCGCGTGCCGATGTCGGCGGCGCTGCAGCAGAACGCGGACGCGTCCGCGTAAACGGCGAGCTTCACGGGAATGCGCTTCTGTTTTCCGGCGGCGAATACGAAGTGGTGCCGTGGAATTTGCCGTGGAGCTGTGAGCTCGCCTCATCTTCCCCTATGCCTGACGGCGAGCTTGCCGTATGGGGAAGCGCCGATGTCTCCCAGCTTTCGGCAAGGGCTGACGGAGAGCTCGCCGTCGACGCCGAGATCACCGTTTCCGTCACGACCGCTCGCTCTCAGCGCGAGCATGTGCTCACCTCCGTCAAACCGACCGGCGACCCGTTCCCCGCGCGCGGCGGCTTCGTGATCTACTACCCCGCCGGCACCGAGACTGTATGGGATATCGCCAAGCGGTTCCACGTCCCGACAGCCGCCGTCTCCGCCGACGGAAACGTTCGCGCGGACGGCACCCCCTCCGACGTGATCGTGATCTGACCGCGCAGTCTTTACAATATTATATTGATTATAATAGCATCACTGTATAAAGCATGACAAAAGTTGCAGCGGTGCATGGTGTACATTGCGAAACACTGCTATATGAAGTCTAAAATATAAGATCAAACGCCCGTTTCCGGCGGCTTGAGTATATCAGCCGTACAGATGCGGGCGTTTGATTTTGATAGACTTATACGGAACAGTTGTCATTCCGTCATGTTGATTTTCGCTTATTTGAGTGGTATAATTTAATTTATAGTGGTGTGCCATTTTGTAATTTTCGCCAAAATGCCTTATTTTATAAAGTACCATTGAGGAATTGCCTTATGAGCTTAATTAACTGCCCGGAATGTAAAAAACAAATATCGGATAAAGCGGAGTTTTGCCCATATTGCGGGCTTCCTTCTGCGTATTTTAAACTTTCCACGCTCGACGAGGCAACTAATAGTGACTACAAGAATTTGGGGAATGTGCTGATTTCATTTGATCGCGATTATTGCTCTATTTTTGGGCAGGATCATTATATTACAAATCGTGAAAAACTCTGGATAAAAGACACTTACGGGAGCTACTATATCACGCTCAAAAACAAATTAGTATATCAATATGTTTGTAATAATGCCGCGAAATTGCGTGTAGACATTGAGAGCCTAAAAAGTTTTTTGCGAAAAATGCACACATTAGAAGCGGATGTTACCGCGCACAATTCCATCTATGTGGACGCGATACTCGAGAAGGAGAAAGATTACTTCGACCATATACTTAATGATATTGACCCTAACATTGTGCTTGACGAAGAGCAGCGTCGCGCCGTTATCACTGACGATGATTATTGCTTACTTGTTGCAGGCGCAGGAGCCGGAAAAACAACTACAATGGCAGCCAAGGTCAAATACCTTGTTGAGAAAAAACAAATTAACCCGGAAGAAATAATTGTCATCTCATATACAAACAAGGCTATTGGTGAGTTGCGTGACCGTATAAATAAAGGATTACAAATCCCGGCAAAGATTTGTACTTTCCACGCCTTTGCTTTTGATATCGTAAGGAAATTTTCTGCCGAGCCGCCAGAAATCAATTTTTCATCTTATCAGATAGTTTTTGATATGCTTGAAAAAAGCATTTTTAATAATAAAGAACTGATGCGTAATTTGGTCTTGTTCCTCGGATACTATTTTGACCTTTCAGAAGACGTATTTAAGTTTGAGAATTTAAACCAATATCATATGTATAAGGCCTCGCAGGATTATGAAACTTTGAAAAGTGGTCTTGGTGAATATGTAATAAAAGTTGAAAGCCAACGTTCAAAGCAAATGAAAACCATCGCAGGAGAGTATTTGCGTTCAGTTCAAGAAGTACAAATTGCTAATTTCTTATACTTAAACGGGCTTAATTATGAATATGAACGTGTTTATCCATTCGGTTCTCCATCGAATCGAAAAAAGTACACGCCCGACTTTTATATCTCCCAAGGAGAACATTCCGTATGGTTAGAGCACTATGCCCTGTCAGAGAGCGGCTATAATAATGTTTTTACGCCTGCGCAAATCAAACGTTATAAGAAACAGATTCGTGATAAAAGAGAATGGCATAAAGCGCATAAAACGAAGCTGCTTGAAACATGGTCATTATATATGGATAAAAGACCGCTTCTTGAGCACTTAAAAGAGATACTGTTACAGGAAGGATTTGTATTGAAGCAACGAAATCTTGAAGAAGTATACAAGAAAATCGTTGAAACGGGCAAAGATAAATATATCTATAAACTGATATATTTTATGATGAATTTTATAGAACAATACAAAACAACAGGATACGATGCAGGCGGTTTTGCGATACTTCGCAAAAAAACTGATAATCCGAGGACACTGTTATTTCTCGATATTGCCGAACAGGTATATCAGCATTACCAATTTGTTTTGAAACAGAAAAATCAGATCGATTTTGCTGATATGATTAATGATGCGCATTTCTATCTCCAGGAGATTGAACGTCAGAATCTTGAACTACCATATAAATACATAATAATTGATGAGTTTCAAGACATTGCCCGTCAGAGATTCAATTTGACCAAAAGACTATCGGAGATTACGAAAGCAAAGGTTGTAGCCGTTGGTGATGACTGGCAGTCGATATATGCTTTTTCTGGATCGGATATCACTTTGTTTACTCGCTTTCTGGAACTGATGGGTACAGGAACGGAATTAAAAATTACACATACATACCGAAACTCGCAGGAGCTTATTGATATTGCCGGAGGCTTTGTTCAAAAGAATGCTGCACAGATAAAGAAACAATTGATTTCGCCAAAACATCTTGAAAATCCAATAGTAATTGAATCTTTTGATGATTCTTCAAAAGTGATGAAAAATCTTGCGGCAAAAGTTGAAGAAATCATCGGAAAGATATTAACAGAATTCGGAGACAAGAAAACGATACTTTTAATAGGACGATACAATTACGATTTATATAAGCTTTGCAACACTGGACTTTTCAAGCAAGGACATGGCAGCCAAGTTCAAAGTGTAAAATACCCAAAGGTTAATATCACTTTCATGACTGCTCATAGCTCAAAAGGTTTGGGTTATGATAATGTCATATTACTCAATATGTTTGAGGGGAAATTCGGTTTCCCATGCCAAATTGAAGACGATCCAATTATGAAGCTCGTTACATACGAAGACACAAGTATGCCCTTTGCCGAAGAACGAAGATTGTTTTATGTTGCAATGACAAGAACGAAAAATCGAGTTTACATTGCAACGCCAAAGAACAAACCGTCACGTTTTCTAGTCGAACTCATTAAGGATTATCATTTGCCACATGACGAGGGAATCAATATGCAGACAGTAGATTTGTTTTCCTTGCGCTGCCCGGTGTGTGGTTTCCCGCTGAAATATGAATTTAATAAGAACTACGGGCTGAATCTTTGGATTTGTACCAACGAATCTGAAATTTGTGATTTCATGACAAATGACAAAGTTCATATGCATGATATTTTCAAGTGCCCGAAATGCACCGACGGCTATATGATAGTAAGGTTCAATCAAAGAAACGGCGATGTTTTTTATGGATGTACGAATTACTTTAATGAGGACAATCAGTGCAAAAACATGATCCCGATTAAAAACCGATGAGATTATGGCATGAAAAAAATCATAAGCGCTCTTCAAATTTACTAAGGTTTTGCAAAATAAATAGAGCATAGAAATCCACAAAAAGGAAGGCGCGACATCGTGGGATTTGCTTGATATTCTTCAAACTCGTAAATTCTCACTGTGGGATAAGGTACAATAAATTTCGCAAAAAGATGGGGGCAAAAATATAGACATGTTCCCACACTTCTGGTAGAATGAAGTCACCACAACCAAACATTCGAAAGGAGTAAGGGAACATGTCCGAAAAAATTATACAGCTTAATGAGGAAGCTGTCAAGGTCGAACTGAAAGAATTAGTGCGCAAAAGCGTGGAGGAAACGCTGAACGAGCTGCTGGATAAGGAAGCGGAGGAACTGACCGGCGCGGGCAAATACGAGCGAACCGAATCGCGTCAGGGTTATCGCAGTGGGCATTACAGCCGCAAACTGACGACCACATCGGGAGAGGTGCGTCTCGAAGTCCCCAAACTCAAAGGCGTACAGTTTGAAACGGCGATAATCGAACGATACCGCCGTCGCGAAAGCTCTGTGGAAGAGGCGCTGATCGAGATGTATCTGGCAGGAGTGTCTGTACGTCGCGTAGAGGACATCAGCGAGGCACTGTGGGGCAGCCGGGTTTCTGCATCAACGATCAGCGACCTGAATCAAAAAGCATATGTCCACATCGAAGAATGGCGGCAAAGACCGCTTTCCGGCAAGTATCCGTATGTCTATGTGGACGGTATATACCTCAAGCGGAACTGGGGCGGCGAGTTTGAAAATGTGAGCATTCTCGTGGCAATCGGCGTTGATGAAGACGGTTATCGCGAGGTGATCGGAGCCGCCGAAGGCATGAAGGAAGACAAGGAAAGCTGGCGGAGTTTCCTTGTATGGCTGAAAGAACGCGGTCTCGACGGAGTGCGCCTTATCGTCGGAGATAAGAATCTCGGCATGTGTGAATCAGTACATGAAGTTTTCCCAGACGCAAAATATCAGCGTTGCACTGTGCATTTCTACAGGAACATTATGTCAAGCGTGCCGAGGAACAGGCTCCGCGAGGTGACGATGATGCTTAAAGCGATCCATGCTCAGGAGAGCAAAGACGCGGCGCGCCGCAAAGCAAAAGAGGTCGTCGAACAGCTTCACGCAATGAAACTTCACGAAGCGGCTAAGAAGGTCGAGAAAGGAATCGAGGAAACGCTTACATACATGGATTTTCCGTCGCAGCACTGGTCGAAGATCCGCACCAACAATGTGATCGAGCGAATGAACCGCGAGATTCGCCGCCGAACGCGGGTCGTCGGCGCATTTCCCGACGGCAAGTCGGCGCTGATGCTCGTATGCGCGAGACTGCGGTACATTTCCGGCAAAGATTGGGGGTGCAAGCGCTATCTCAGCATGAAATATTTTTACGAATCTGAAAGCTTGACCGCCTGACCGGCGCGAAATTTCATCACCCCTCGAATTCGAGGGGTGATGAAAGCGAGATATGACTTCTTTCTATACAATTTTGCGAAAAATCCTTGACAGTACCCACTGTGGTGACGATAGGTTTTGAAAAAATTCATCAGCATGAACACGTTAATGTAACCTTTTTCCCCACGCGGCAAAAGGCAAAAGTCCGGAGTCGGGACATGATCCCCTCTCCGGACTTTTTTTCATACAATTATTTTATTATGCCATTCCTGTGCGTTCAAAGCGGAATTGCCGGGCAGCAGCCCGTTTTCTTAAATTCGCTCTCCCTCGCCGCGCGAAATTCATCAAACTTTCCGATGATGCTGACGAACTCATCCGGCAGCATTTTATTGATCTCATATTTTTCAACCATGGACTTGTAAAGGTCGTCAGCCACGTCCCCGCGCGACATATAATACGGCCACGCGATGCCACCAGCGATCGCCGCGATCGTGTCGCTGTCGCCGCCGATGGAGACGGCTGCCCTTATCGTTTCTTCGTAGCTCTCCGCCTCGAAGAAAGCCTCGAGCGCCTGCGGAACGCTGCCCTGACACGTCTCATCGAACTTGTACGTCGGTCTGATCTCATCGAGCGTGAACGCGAGATCGTAATAATTCCGCGTTATATATTCCCTTATCTCCGCCTTATCGCAGCCGCTCTTCGCGAGAAATACGGCGGCTGCCGCCGCTTTCGCGCCCTTTATCCCCTCCGGATGATTGTGTGTGACATCAGCCGACGCTTCCGCGAGCGACAGCGCCTCATCGAGCGTCACCGCGATCAGTCCGCAAGGCGAAACTCTCATCGCGGAACCGTTTCCAAAGCTGTAATACGGCTTCGGCACTGCTGATACAAGCCAGCCGCTGAATCGCCCGCCGTAACCGGCGTGCGGATATTCGCGCCCGATCCTTCTCATCTGCTCCACGACCGTCTGACGGAACGATCTCCCTTCCGCGCCGCTTATGAGCAGCGCGTTCGCGACAGCGACCGTCATCGCTGTATCGTCCGTAAAGCTGCACCTCTCCGAAATGAACGGAAAATCCATACGCTTTATGTTGTGAAACTCGTATTTTGATCCTACGATATCTCCTATTATAGCTCCGTACATCTGATTTCCTCCTTATTTTCAAGAATTGCTTTACTACAAATTAAAATCACAAGCCGAGCATTGCGGCGCCGACGACGCCGGCGTTCCCGCCCAGCTCCGCCCGGCAGATCTTCGTGTAAAACGACTCCGGCTGACGCTTGTTGTACATCTCGCCGTAAATGCGATTTCTGAGCGGCTCAAGCAGCCGCTCCCCCTCATTGGAAACGCCGCCGCCGACCGCGAGCACCTCAGGCTGGAAGATATTAATATAATTTGTAAGCGCGCACGAGAGATACGAGATATATTCGTCAACGACGGCGGCTCCCGCCTCGTCTCCACGGTCTGCGGCGCGAAAAGCCGTCCTGCCCGAAAACTTGCCGTCCGCCTCCGCGATCTCCGTCATCAGCGTTTTGACGCCGCGCCTTTCGCACTCAGCGACTGCCGCCTTCGTCAGCCTCACGAGCGCCGTCGCGGAGCAGTATTTTTCCGCGCAGCCGCGCCGCCCACAGCCGCACGGCTCGCCGCCGTAAACTATGACCGTGTGCCCGAGCTCGCCCGCCGAATGGTTCCTGCCCGTCAATATCTTCCCGTCGCTTATGTAACCGCCGCCAACGCCCGTTCCGATCGTTATCATCAAAAAATCGTGCGCGCCTCTGCCCGCACCGGCGCGGTATTCGCCGAGCGCCGCCGCGTCGGCGTCGTTTGCCATATATATCCGCGACACGTCGACCCCCGTCTCAGAGGAGAGCATGCCTGCAACGTCGGTGCCGCACAGCGGCAGATTCGCGGAATATTCGACGACGCCCCGAACGCTGTTCACGGTCCCCGGGCACGCGACGCCGACGGAGATTTCGTCGGCGCTGATGCCGCTCATCTCCAAAAGCGAGCTAACCGCCTTAGAAAGCGAGCCGACAACAGAGCGCTCCGACTTTGTATCAGTCTTCGCCGAATATCTGTACAGCACCTCGCCTGCGTCATTCACTATACCGGCGGCGACGTTCGTCCCGCCGAGGTCGATCCCGAGCCTATTCATCGGACGCCGCCTTACCTGACGCCGACGGGAGATGTTCGAGCCCCCAGAGCTGCATTTCGTTCAGTATCGGCAAGAGCGAAAGCCCCGTCTCCGTCAGCGAATACTCGACCCTGACCGGCATCTCCGCGTACTGGCGGCGCAGGACAAGCCCGTCCGCCTCAAGCTCGCGCAATGAATTGGCGAGCATTGTGTTCGTGATAAACGGCACGCGGCGCTTCAGCTCGTTATATCTCGTTGACTGCGAGCCCGAAAGCGCGCACAGTATCGGTATCTTCCACTTCCCGCCGATAACGTCAAGCACGGCGGTAAGCGGGCAGGGAGAGAGCTCCGAGCAGCAGCATGAATTTTTAACGCACGCCTCGCAAGATTCACAGTTTCCCTCGCATACCTCGTTTTCATTGAGCGTCTGATTTTCAGTCATAAAAATAATACCTTGTCATAAAAATCTGCGTACTTGATATTTTTTTCATACGTGGTACAATAATGATACCACATTAAAATGTAATATTCAACCGTGTTTCAAGAAATAATTAATTGAAGAATACGGAGATATGACGGAGGACATTTTGGAAGACAGATTCGTTTACGCCGACAACGCGGCGACAACGCCGGTCGCCCCGGAGGTGGTGGCGGCGATGACGCCGTATCTGACGGAAAAGTGGGGCAACCCCTCAAGCATGTATTCAAAGGGACGCGAGGCGCGCCGCGGACTCGACGAGGCGCGGGAAACGGCGGCAGGCGCGCTAGGCTGCGCGCCGAACGAGCTCTATTTCACCTCGGGAGGCACGGAGGCCGACAACTGGGCGCTCAAGGGCGGCGCGCGCTTCATGCGCGCAAAGCAGGGGCGGACGCATGTGATAACCTCAACGATTGAGCATCCCGCGGTGCTCCGCTCATGTGAGGCGCTCGCGCGCGAGGGCTTCCGCGTCAGCTACGTTAAGGTACACGAAAACGGCATCATAGATATGGACGAGCTCGGACGCCTGCTCGACAGGAACACGGCGATAGTCGCCGTAATGCTCGCCAACAATGAGATCGGCACGATCCAGCCGATCCCCGAGATCGCAAAGCTCGCGCACGAGGCGGGTGCGCTGATGTTCACGGACGCAGTTCAGGCCGTCGGCTCTATTCCCGTCAATGTGAAGGAACTCGGCGTTGACATGCTTTCGCTTTCCGGGCATAAGCTCGGCGCGCCGAAGGGGATCGGAGCGCTCTATATGCGCCGCGGGCTTAAAATTGATAAATATATCGACGGCGGCGGACAGGAACGCGGCATGCGTTCCGGCACCGAAAATCTCCCCTATATCGCCGGACTCGCCGAGGCGCTGCGGCTCGCAGTCTCTCGCCTTCCCGACATGGAGCGCGTCCGCGCGATGCGCGACAGGCTTGCCGATTATATCCTTAATAATATTCCGCACACGATCTACAACGGCGACCGCGAGCACCGTCTGCCCGGCAACCTCAATATAAGCTTTGAATATATCGAGGGAGAAAGCCTGCTCCTGCTCCTTGACATGGCAGGTATCTGCATCTCTACCGGCTCCGCCTGCTCGTCAAATTCGCTCGAGCCGTCGCACGTGCTGCTCGCGCTCGGACTGCCCGCCGAAAAGGCGCACGGTTCGATGAGAGTTTCCCTCTCCCACGGAAACACGGAAGAGGACATCGACTATATAATCGAGAAGCTGCCGGGCATCGTCAAGAGGCTCCGCGATATGAGTCCCATCTATCCAGGCGAGGATAAGTAAACTATTAGGAGGATAAGATTTATATGCAGTACAGCGAGAAGGTAATGGATCATTTCGCTCATCCGAGAAACGTCGGTGAGATAGAGGACGCGGACGGCGTCGGCACGGTCGGCAACGCCACGTGCGGCGACATCATGCAGATGTTTTTGAAAATAGAAAATGATGTCATCGTAGACGTTAAGTTTAAGACATTCGGCTGCGGAGCCGCTATCGCGACCTCGTCAATGGCGACGGAGCTGATAAAAGGTCACACCGTACAGGAAGCGCTCGAACTTACGAATCAGGCGGTAGTCGAGGCGCTTGACGGGCTGCCGCCCATCAAGATACACTGCTCCGTCCTGGCGGAGGAAGCTGTTCGCGCGGCGCTCGCCGATTATTACAGGAAAACGGGCAGAGAGATCGACTTCGAGGTCCCCGAAAAGGACGAGGAAGCCTGCCACATAATCCCCGAAGAGGAGTGAATTAAATTTCGCCGTCAGCGCAAGCGCTGACGGCGTTTTTTCTTTATCTGTCAAATGCCAGACTGACGCGGGCACATCATCATGTGCTTGCCCGGCGGATGAAATTATTTTTTTACGCGATGTCCCGACTCCGGACAAAATGGTCACGTTATTTCAATTTCGATCCGCAGGCGGCGTATGAATGATCCTATGTATTACGATTAGCCGCTTTATACCGATCTGCCCATCTCATAGGCGTCTTTAAGTTTCGGATTGCCTTCGATATCCCCGACTTCGTTGACGCCGCCGCAGAACACCGTTCCGGCGAGGCGCGCCTTTTCAAAGCACTCGATCCACCCCTCAAGGCCGCTGACCGCGCGGCTCGGCGTCGAATCGTCGTCATCCGCCGCAGTAGAGAGCAGATAGATGTCCCGGAAAGCGTAATCCGAGGTGAAAAGCGGGTTTCCCCTGTCAAGCATCGTCTTCATCTGTCCGCTCATTTCATAATAATATATCGGCGTGGCAAAGCAGATCACATCTGCGTGAAGCATTTTCTCGCGGATCGCGTCTGCGTCGTCGTGAATGACGCATCTCTGCGTTTTCTGGCACGCGAGGCAGCCGCGGCAAAAGCCGATAGACTTATCGTGTAATGAAACGAGTTCAACCGCGTTTCCCGCGTCAAGAGCGCCGCGGCAAAATTCCTCCGCCAAAGCCGCCGAATTGCCGTTTTTTCTCGGACTTGTCGAAATGATCAAAACATTTTTAGCCACTATAGTTACCTCGCATTTATTTTGATAATGTGAATACAGCCGTGATACTGCCGCCGCCGAGCGCGTCTTCCCAGCCTGTCAGGTCGTCGATGTGACCGATCATCGTATAGCTCCACGTGTTGGAGCCGTAAAACATAACGATATTGCTGCCGTTATATAAAACGATGTCGCCCGCGCCGGTCGTTGTCCGGCGGTCGTCTGTCGGCAGCGAGCGTCCGAGCGCCCCCACCTTTTCAAATCCGGAATAATCGCTCATTTCAACCGATACGGGCGCTTTTTCCATCATTTTAATGAGCTCGTGCACGGCTTCGTTGTCCTCCAGCGTCGCGGTAAAGGACGCGCCGCCGATCGTAACGTTCGTTTTCATTGTTTCCATCTCCGTTTCATCCGTTTTTTCATCAGTCGCCAATTCGCTCCCGTCGTCAGACTGAGCGGGCGAACTTGACTTCCCGCCATCTTCCGATGCAAAATTGCCGTCCGCCTCGCCCGAATCCTGTGGGGCGTCAGCTGCACCGCAGGCTGTGACGTAGAAAATCAGCAAAAGCGAGACGAGCGCGAGCAATATTTTTTTCATAACGATCTCCCCGTCGAAGATTTCATCTTAAAAGCAGCCTTTAACTATCCTAAAACATAAAAACGCTCAACGCCGACATGTTTTTAAACAGCCGGTGAACTTAAACATAAAAACCGCCGTCGCCGGCTTACCGGTGAAAATCGGCGGTCTTTTTTATATCTGCTCACGACGCCGTCTCAAATCAACCGCATTTTGACCGCGCATTTTGCATGACGCCGCCCGTCTCGCGCCTGTTCAAAATTACATGCGCCGCCAGCGGTTCCACCTGTATTTTATGTTCATGCCGATACGCCTGCATTCCGCCGCCATGTCGCGCCAGAAGAACAGCACAACATTTATGAGCGAGAATATGATCGCTATCCTTTCGCCCCAGCCGCTCAGCAGGAAGGATATGCCGATAAGGAGCATATCGAGCCACGCGAGCCACTTTATCTTTATTGGTATAAAGAAAAAGAGGTAAAGCTGGAAGTTCGGATAAAAGAGCGCGAACGCCAAAAACAACGACATGTTCAGATAATCGTTCGTCGCGTAACCGGTGATAAGCCCGGAGATCATCGCGCCTATGATCCCGGCGAGATAGAACATGTTGAAATGGAACGCGCCCCATTCGTGTTCGAGCGCGGAGCCCATGATCCAGTATAGATACAGCGCGAAAATGATGAAGATCGGGCTCGAATTCGGCGGCAGAAAGATGAATGTAAAGAGCCTCCACACCTGCCCCGCCATGATCGCGTCCCGGTCAAACATCAGCCAGTCGACGAGTGACAGCGCCGGATTTGTCATCATGACCGCGAAATCGGCGACAAACACTATCGCCATCGCCCCTATCATTATCGTCATCAGATTCTTTATCGCATACGGTGTGAGCTTGTATTCGAGCTTACGTAACCTTTTTCCCATAGAGACACCTCCCCCTGTCACTGTTACAAGGATTGTATCACATTTTTGCCCGACTTGCAACCCCGTATGCACCCGTCGGCGCGATTTACGCTCTCAGATAAAATATTTTGACAAATATCAAAATACATCTTGACAAAAGTATTTAGATGCGTATAATAATACTTACGATGTGATTTGACGCACATGAAAATACTTTTAGGCAAGGAGACAAAAGAAATGCACACATACGAACTCTTATGTAAAATGCCCGACGCCGCATCATACGCCGGAACGATAAACGCTCATCGCGCGCTTTACGACATCGCCGAACGCCATGTTGAAAAGCTCGACGCCGAGCTTTCGGCGCTGACGGAAAGGGACAGTCTTCGCCGCCGCGCTTACATGATTTCGAAAAACATGGCGGAGCTCTGCCGCACGTTTGTAAGCTTCACGTGGGGAGCCGGAACTGTCGCCGAATACGTCTCAAAGCGCATGGACATCATCCGCCGCGAGCACGTCACCGACGGGATGGAGGAATCGCTCGCAAACCTCGCGCCGGACGAGCTCGGCGTATTCGCCGTATTCGCCCATGCGACATGGTTTTTACACGACGCGTTTTTAGACAGGCGTACCGCCGAGATCGCGGAATCGTACGAAAACGGTCACCCCGAGCGCGCCTTCGAGGCGAACATCATCGTCGACATCATATATGATATCTGCCGCGAATGGCTCGCTTGGTATCGCGAAAACGGTCCCGTGCCGTTTGAAAAATGGAACTACGACCAACATCCGGCGAAGAAGTACACGGAGGCGGGATCATGAGCGACGCACTTATTATCTTTAAGGCGCTCGGCGACGAATCGCGCCTGCGTATCGTCGGGATGCTCATGCGCGGCGAGGCATACGTAGAGCTGATCGCGAGCCGCCTCGGGCTGACGAGCGCGACCGTCAGCCACCACCTGAAAAAGCTTGAGGAAGCCGGACTCGTCGAATGCCACAGAACGCAGTTTTATATGATCTACTCGCTCGTGCCGGGAGCTTTGTCTCTGACGCTTGAAGAACTCATCGAAAAAGAGCTTCCCCCCGTCGACGACGACACTGAATACCGCCTTTCCGTGATAAACGCCTTCATGCCGCATGTAAAACTTACAAATCTTCCGTCACAGCGCAAGAAGCGTGAGGTGATCCTGCGCCACATTCTCTCGACGCTCGAACGCAAGGACGCCTATACCGAGGACGAGATCGACGAGCACATAATGCGCTATCACGACGACTACTGCTATATCCGCCGCGAGATGATATCGTTCGGACTGCTCACCCGCGAACACGAAAACGGTACGGAAACATATCACCGCACCGATGATTGAAGCGCTCTTGCAAAAAGGTCGCGGCTGTGATATCATTATTGCGAAACTTATATAAAGACTGGTATACGCATGAATTACGACGCCGTGATATTCGACCTTGACGGGACGCTCTGCGACACGCTCCCGGACATACACAGATCCGTCAATCTGACGCTCGCCACCCTCGGCTGCCCCGAACGCGAATTTTCCCACACCGCCCTCGGCATAAACCGCGGCTCGCGCCATCTGATCGCGCACGCATTGCCGGACGGCGCGGACGAAAAAACGGTCACGGACACGCTCGCGCTCTATATGAAAATATACGGCGAGCACCTCTGCGACACGACCGCGCCTTACCCCGGAATCGCCGCGCTCCTTGACCGTCTCAGGCATGCGGGCGTAAAGCTCGCCATACTCTCAAACAAGCCTCACGAGCTCGTAAAACGGCTCGCCGAGCACTGCTTTCCCGGCGTCTTCGACATCGCGGTCGGTCAGGGCAAATACCCCACAAAGCCGTCGCCGGAAGCGCCGCTCGCCATCTCCGCCGCGCTCGGCGTCCCACGTGAACGCGTCCTTTTCGTCGGCGACTCCGACGTTGACATGATGACGGCGCATAACGCGGGGATGGCATCTGTCGGAGTATTGTGGGGCTATCGCTCCCGCGACATACTTGAAGGCGCGGGCGCCGGCAGGATCGTCAGTGAACCTGATAAAATATATGATATAATAGCGGAGGAAACAAAATGAAAGCATACGGAAAAAAAGTATGGCTCATCCCGGACGCGTTTCTCGGCTCGGAATCAGCCAATGACCTCACCACACACGAGGCTGTCTGCGTCATCAACACGTCTGACAACGACGCCGCGATCTCGCTCACGCTACTGTTTGAAGACCGCGACCCGATTTGCGGATTTAATGCCGTCTGCGGCGCGGAGCGGACACACCACATCCGACTTGACAAGATACGCGACAAGGACGGGCACGGCATTCCATATGATACGCCATACGCGATCCTCGTCGAATCGAGCGAGCCCGTCGTCGTCCAGTATTCCCGCCTCGACGCGAGCCGCGCCGAGCTCGCGCTTATGACGACAATAGCGTGGACGCCGGAGGGGTAAACGGTATTACCCCGGACAGCGGCGGAAAATATTGTTCAGGCATATATTGATCCCGCCGGCCTTTTGCGCTGCGGTCATTTTTCGCTTTTTCTATGATCAGGGATAACATTTTTGCCCTGACCGCGCGTTTGTTGCCCTCGCTGTAGGTTTGTCAATGATGTGTTACAAAAAAGCTTTGTAAAAACTCACGGGGCGAAAGCCAGCCGAGAGGGCGAATAGGGAAATTGTTGTATTTGAAGCTGTGAACAGCAAGCTGCTTTTTGAAGTCGTTGAATGAATAGAATTTGCGGATAGCGTAGAAGTATTCATTGTCTTTACGGTGTGAGCGCTCGACCTTGCCGTTGTGGCGTGGAGTGTAAGGTCTGATGAGCTTGTGCTTGATGCCACACTGTTCGAGGCGTGTCTCGAACAGTGTGGGCGTTCGATTGCCTTGCGGCAGCAAGCGCTTAGTAAACTCAGAGCCGTTGTCGGTTTGAACACACTCGATCTTGAACCGGAACGCTTTGATGACATGCTCCAAAAATACAGCGGAGCTGTATGTGCTGTGTTCCTCGAAGGCTTCGAGATAACGGAATCTTGAATACTCATCTATGGCGGTATACTGGTAGAATTTCTTGCCTTTCGCCTCACCCACAAGGCATGAATCCGGCACGAATTTAACATCAATCTGGACTCTCTGTCCGGGATGATCCATCTGCTCATACGGCTTAGGTATATACTTAGGATTCGGTGGCTTTACAGCCATCTCGCCTTGTCTGCGCAGCACACGGTACAGCCCGGTGATCGAGCGTGTGTAGCCACGTTGACGAAGTTTTACCCAGAATACCACGAGTCCCGCGTTTGGGTTACGGCGACGCATATTCCCTATCAGCCGCAGCTCTTCTTCCGTATGCTGCTTCGGATGGTGGTGTGGTCGACGCGATCTATTCATAAGTGACTGCTGCGTCCCGTCATATCGGCGCATCCATCTGTATATGTACTGCCGATTTGTTTTGTACCTGATTGCCGCTTTTGTTACTCCGTGTTTTTGAGCATATGAAATTAATGCTTGACGATACAGTACTTCTTGTGTTACACTTTTCATGGCGATTGCGGATCTCCTGTTTTCAGTTGGCTTCAGCAACCTTACTGTATCACAGGTTTTTCTCTTTCGCCACTCTTTTTTTCGTACTGTAACACTTCTATTGTAATCCTACACCTGACCGCGCGTTTGTTGCCCTCGCCCGCTTGACAAGTCGGCGAGGGCGTTATATAATAGAATTTGAATAGTCTTCCGCGGCACGGAGAAAAGGAGGATCTTTACTGTGCCTGACGACCATTTGTATACATACGGTTTGCTTTTCGCTTTGTTCGCAATACTCTCGTTCTTTTTCTCGCTCACGTACTTTGCCGTGCGCGAAGGCGTTGAGTCCAGCCTGAAGAAGGCCGCCGACGACGGCGACCGCGCTTCCGCGCGGCTGCTCGAGGCGATGGAGCGCGCGTCCGACATCGGACGGGACGCGATATTTGCCCTTATCCTGTCTGTAACGCTCGGATGCTTTTCATTCGAAGTTCTGCTTCTGCCGCTGATCCGCAAGGCGCTGCCCGAGACGGGGCTTGAAGCTGCGCTTACGCTCTGCGCGATAGCTCTCGCCCTCGCCGCCGTGGTAATTTTCTACACGTTTACGGTGCTTATCCCGCGCCTTGCCGCATCCCATTCTCCCGCCAGCGCTTATGCCGCCGGGCGGCTGATCTCGCGGCCGTGCTTTTTCGTCCTGCGTCCGTTCGCAATTTTGTGCGACGTGCTTTCCCGCGCGCTGCTCTCGCTGTTCGGCGTCCGGTCGGACGCATCCGAAAACGTGACCGAGGACGAGATACGCGACATGATAGACGCGGGCGAGGAATCCGGAAGCATAGAATCGACGGAGAAGGAAATGATCGAAAACGTTTTCGACTTCTCCGATGTCACCGCGTCCGACGTTATGACGCACCGCACCGACATGGAGGCGATAAACGTCATCGACCCGCCGGAGGAGATCGACGAGCTTATCCGGGAGACGGGATTTTCCCGAATACCGGTCTACGAGGAAGACATCGACAACATAATCGGCATCCTCTATACGCGCGAATACCTTCTCAACCGGATGTCCCCGGAGCCGAAACCGATCTCCGAGCTCATACATGACCCGATGTTCACGCCGGAGCGCGTCCGCGCCGACGTTCTGTTCCGCGAGATGCAGAAGAACAAGACGCACATGGCGATAGTGCTCGACGAATACGGCGGAACGAGCGGTCTTGTCACGATGGAAGACCTGCTCGAGGAGATATTCGGCAACATATACGACGAATTTGACGAAGGCGAGCAGCCCGAAATAGAGCCGCTCGGCGACGGAAAATGGCGCGTCGCCGGTTCCGTCGACCTTGAAACGCTTTCGGAAACGATCGGCGTTGAATTTGACGACGAGGTCTATGAGGAATATGACACGCTCGGAGGTCTTGTCTTCTCTTCGCTCTCCATCATACCTGACGACGGCGAACGCCCGCACGTCACCGCGTTCGGTCTTGATATACAGGTCGAGGTCTTAGCAGACCGCCGCGTCGAATGGGCGACTGTAACGCCGATAAAGGATGAGGAAGAAACAGAGGACAAGGTCAAAGAGGGCGACAAACAGACCGGCAAATAACAACATAAATAAAGCAGGATCGGACTCCGACATAAACCGGAGTCCGATTTTTATTTTTGATCCTCTATGCTTGAAGGCGCATTATTTCCCTTTTATCGCCTCATATTCCGAGATGACCTTTTCTTTCATAGCCTCGACAGTCTTCGCGTCCGCCTCCCCGTCGGGGAAATATTCTTCATAATGCTCGAGGTAGTAGTATTTCACAAACAAACTCACGACCCTGTAAATCACGCCGCGCTGACCGTCGTCGATCTCGATTGACACCGCATCCGCGCCCTTTTCCGTGAACGCACCTTCGAGATAATACGATTCGCGGAGGATCAACACGTAAAGCTCTTCATTGCTCGACGAGGCAGCGCCGGACGGCATAAGGCCGATAACATAATCTGACATTTCACCGTCAAATTCGTTCATTTCCGCCTCAAGCTCACTTTCGCTCAGGGATGAGAGCAGCGGCTTACCGTTCAGCGTGAAGTGCGGAGCCGCCGCCTCAGGCTCGTATAGACCGGGAAGCCACATCTCGCAGATCTCGCTGATCTGCGGCTCCGCCTCCTTGTAAATTTTATATATAAGCTCCGCGCGCTTTTGCGTCATGACGCCGCCGATATAGCTGCCGTAATTGACGATGTAGTATTTCATAACGGCAGCGTCGAGCACAATTGAAAGCTCCTCCGCCCTCTCAGGCGTAACAGTATCGCCGGAATTTTCATACGCCGCCTCAAAGTAAAACGCCCCCTTGCCGTCGTAGAGGAAGCTGTCGTCCTCCGCCGTCTCGACGGTCGCGGCGACCTCGCGTATCGCCTTCGCGAACAGCGCTTTAGCATCTGAATATGCGTGCCGATCGTCCCAGAATCTTTCAAATGTCGCGTCAAAAAGCCCGTTTGCACCGTCATTTTGCTGAGCTCCGGTCACGGCGTCTATCTGATCGATGAGCTCGCTGTCAGAAGTCTGCTCGGACAAAAGCTTTGCGCTCGATATCGTCTCTCCGATATCCGGCTCATCGCCCGGATGAAGTTCTCCCGGTGAGTTTACCCACGGATTCGGGACCGTGAACGCGAGTATCCCGATGACGGCGAAAAGCGCGGCCGACGCCGCGATCATTAGGAGCCTCCCCCTCGCCCTCTCCTTCATCTGCACGCCGCCCGGCATCGCCTCCGCCGCAAAATACGGTCTGACTCCGCCGAGCGCCTCTATCATGATCATGCCCTTTTCGTTCATAACGTTATCCCCTCCTCCTCAAGAAACCGGCGCAGCCTCCTTCTTATCCTATACAGCGCGACGCGGACGCTTACGTCCGTCATCTTCATCGTGCGCGCCACGTCAGACGTTGAATCAAGGTAAAAATACCGCCTCATAAATATCATCCTGTTTGTCGGCGACTCCGATGCCAAAAACCGCTCAAACGCCTTTGTCATCGCCATTCTGTCCGTCACCGCGTCTCCCGCCTCCGGCAGGCACGCGGCGAGCTCGTCCGCCGCGACCTTGAGCCCGCGCCGTTTGTCCGCCGCGTACAGCTTCACGCGGTCGATCGCCAGATTGCGGGCTATGCAGCAGACGTAGCCGGGGAAATTGTCCGGCTCCTCCGGCGGGATCGCCTGCCAGAGCCTGACGTAAGTGTCGTTGACGCATTCCTCGGAATCCTCCCGATTCTGCAAAATCCCGAAAGCAACAGAAAAGAGAAGGCCGCCATATTTATTTTGTGTTTCCTCTACTGCTCTTTCGTCCCGCTTCCAGTAGAGAGAAATTATCTTTTCGTCATCCATACGGTCCTTCCTTTGTCTTTTCCGGCGCAAAACGTCCGTCAATTAATATTGACGAAAAAGACCCCGAAATGTTACACCCGGTTTTAAAAATATTTTTCCCGCCATCGCCGGCAAAATCCCGATTTGTCACACGTATGTTTATGCGCGGGCATCATTTTAAAACCGGCGCGGCAAAAACCGCCTTCCGGTCACCTTAACGATCCGCCAAAAAGACGGCCGCTGTCCGCCGCCGTCCCGATATAAACGAAGCCGAAATGCCTACCTCTCCGGCAGACAAAATTCTTTGCCGCCGCAAGCCTTACCGGAAGATGCTGTCAGGCATTTCCCGCAAATCTACCCGCCCCGCCGCTTTTTTCGGACGCCTCTGCGGGGAACTTTACAGTTACCGTGAGCCTGCCGCCTTCGCAGTCGGCTGAAACGGAGCCGCCCATGCGGCAAACGAGACTGCGCGCGACCGAAAGCCCGAGCCCGGTCGAGGTGCGCGACGTGCTGACAGTGTAGAACCGGTCAAACAGCCTCCCCGCCTCGACCGCGGACAGCAACGGCGCAGAATTCGAGAACATCATCTCCCCGTCCTCCGTCAGCGTGACCGAAAGGTCGCCGCCGCTGTACTTGACGGCGTTGTCGAGTATGTTGCCTATCACACGGCGGACGGCGCCGCTGTCGAGCGACCTCACGACGGCGCGCGGCGGCAGCGTGACGCACGGCTCGATCCCCGCCTTCGTCAGCGCGCCGTAAAAATCCGCCAGCTCATCCTCTATCATGCGTCCGAGATCGAGCGTTATCCCGCAAAATGAGAGCGTGTCCCTCCCGTCGACGAGCGCCGGGCATCGAAGCGCGACTTTTACGCGCGCAGAACGTTGTATCCGCTGCGCGAAAGGACTTCCCCGACCACGTCGCCTATATAACGTCGTCGTCGACGATCAGTATTTTTTCCATATCCTCTCCCGAAAAACAGGGGCGGGACGCGCGTCGGCGCACCCCGTCCCCGGTTTTTTGCGTTTTATTTTTTGATCTGTCCGTAGTAAGCGTTCGGGCCGTGCTTGCGGTCAAAGTGCTTGCGGAGAAGTTCCTCCTGCATCGGCTCGGCGCCCTCGGTGTGCGACGCCAATATTTCGGTGTGCAGCGCCATCATCGCGACCTGCTCGAGCACAACGGCGGCCTCAACGCTGCCCTTCGCGTCCTTGCCCCATGTGAACGGAGCGTGCGAGTTGACGAGAACGGCGTGCATCCTGTCGGGGTCGCGTCCCTCAAACGTCTCAACGATGACCTTGCCCGTGTTCAGCTCGTATTCGCCCGCGATCTCCTCCGGCGTCATCCTGCGCGTGCAGGGGATAAGTCCGTCAAAATAATCGCCGTGCGTCGTGCCGTAGGGGATAATGCCGCGCCCCGCCTGTGCGAAGCACGTCGCCCACTGCGAATGCGTATGCGTCACGCCGCCGATGTTCGGGAAATGGCGGTAGAGCTCAAGGTGCGTCGGCGTGTCGGACGACGGTCTTAGATCGCCCTCGACAATGTTTCCCTCAAGGTCGAGCACCGGCAGATCGGACGGCTTCAGCTCCGAATATTCGACGCCGGACGGCTTGATGACGACGAGCCCGCGCTCGCGGTCGATGCCGCTGACGTTGCCCCATGTGAACGTGATGAGCTTGTATTCGACAAGCATCATGTTGGCGAGATATACTTTTTCTTTCAGTTCTTCAAGCATAGTAATTCCCTTTCGCAAGTGTTCGGTTTTTCTTTATTTTATCACGAAGACGGATATGTGTCAAGGAAAAAGCGCCGCCTTGAACATGCGCGGAACAGTCGCGTTTTTCGGCGGTAGAAAATGAGCGCACGCGCGGAACAGCAGTGTTTTTCCGTTCCAAAATTAAAGCGAACATGCGTGAAACGCCGCGCAAAACTATTCAACCGCGTTTGCCGCCGGTGCACGCCGCGCGTCATAATATTATGGGTCAGCGCAGCGTGACCCCGGCGTCATCATCCGCATATACTGAAACTGAGGCGCGGCGTCGCCGCGTCTCGATATATCATAAACTATCCGAACGGAGAAAAATAAATTGGAACGTGAAAACGACAACAGAACGCCGCTTGACCGCGTGACGCCCGAATTCATGCGTGACATGATGGAGATGAGCGACCTTGACGCGGGACGCGGTTTTGACCCGTCCGTGGTGGACTCGCTTCCGCTCGCAATGGTGTACGCGCCGAGTCAGAAATGGCGTCAGGCTTACTCGCCCGATGAAGCGCTCATGCGCGGAACGATGTTCGCGGAACTCGATCTGCCGTTTTATCCGCCCAGAGTATGCGGAGGTAAGAAGTGATGGCAAGCAACAGCTGCGGCGACCTGCTCTATCAGGTCCAGATGTATGGATTTGTCCTCGACGAGGCGCGCCTCTATCTTGACACGCACCCCGACAATCAGACGGCGCTCGAATATTATCGCAAATACAGCGAGCTTTATAAACAGGCAGTGGCGGAATATGAAGCCGGCTGCGGACCTCTCACGGCAAACAGCAAAGCCTCGACCGACGGCTCCGGCTGGCGCTGGATCGAGGGCGGCTGGCCCTGGTACGGTCCGAATGACTGAAGACGAGAAAAGAGGAAACGAAATAAATGTGGACTTATGAAAAAAAGCTGCAATTCCCCGTAAATATCAAGAATCCGAATCCTGATATGGCGGCGCTCATCATATCGCAGTTCGGCGGACCGGACGGCGAGCTCGCCGCGTCTCAGCGCTATCTCTCCCAGCGCTATTCAATGCCCTACCGCGAAGTCGTCGGCGTTCTCACCGACATCGGCACCGAAGAGCTTGCCCATATGGAGATGGTCTGCGCGATCATACACCAGCTGACGCGCAACCTTTCGGTCGAAGAGATCAAGAACTCGAAGTTCGCCCCCTACTTCGTCGATCACACGACGGGACTCTACCCCGCCGCGGCGGCCGGTTTCCCATTCAACGCGCTCTCCTTCGCCTCCAAAGGCGACGCGATCGCAGACCTGAATGAAGACCTGGCAGCAGAGCAGAAGGCACGCGTCACATACGACAACATCCTTCGTCTCGTCGACGACCCCGATGTCTGCGCGCCGATAAAATTTCTGCGTCAGCGCGAGCTCGTGCACTATCAGCGCTTCGGTGAAGCGCTCCGCGAGGTGCAGGACAATCTCAACTACAAGAATTTCTACGGCTATAACCCGGAGTTCGACAAGCAAAAGTGACAGCGCTGATGCGCCGTCATCAAAACGTCGGGGAGACGGACTTATATATAAGTCTGCCTCCCCGGCGGATTTTTATATTTTACTTCAGCTGAGCCTTAAACGCGTTCCGCAAACCGATACCGCCGCAATTTTTTTCTGATCGCAATTTTATTTTCCACTGCGCAGCAGTGCGCGTTTTTAACTTGTGTATTATGCAGTAATTGAATATACTATATTTGAAAAATGTAAGTCGCATATTATCCGCACCGATGATTGTAGCTTTCATGTAAATCTCCTGTTACAATAAATTTGCCGGGTAGAGCGCGCCAACCGGGCGCGCTTTATTCGTTCACATTTCTAAGCTA
>CANRIL010000021.1 GCA_947630625.1 uncultured Clostridia bacterium | reverse complement strand
GGCGGGCGAATAAAAATTTGAAAAAGCTCCAAATTAACAATTCTCAAACATAACTTGAATGTTTCGCAAACAGTTGATTGCTACAATATCCGCAGAAATCGGAAAGGAGACATTTGGAAATGAACAAAAGAGGTACAGGAACGATTCTTTGCTTGATAGCAGGACTGCTGTACGCAACGAAGTATGTGACGGCAGCAATCTTTATGTCGGGTGTGAGTACATGGGACGAATCCTTATTTCAAAGCGGACTTCTATGTGTTGGAAACGGTCTGTCAACCTTTAGCGTGATTAGTTTAATCATTGGGATTGCGTATCTTGTTTGGGCAGAAATTGATGAATTCAGAAGTGGAAAAAACGAAAGGCGAAAGAAATGAACGATAGAAAAGAAACCTTCACCTATACCTATTCATGATCTGAGCGAAATAGAGGACTAAAAAACGTGGCAAGAAAAAAACGGGACGACAAAAGGCTCCCGAAAAGGGAGGGAAAAATCGCCCGAAAAAGATGATCAGGCGGAGCGGAGAGCTGATTTACGAGAACGGATGAAATCGGGATTTTGGGTGATGACGGCAGCGAAAGCAACGGCTAAAAGAGCAATATGAGCGATCGAAGAAAGATTGCGAACGGCGTTAAGAGAACGAACCCACATGCGTTCCTGACGGGTCTGCTTGAAACGAGCGTTGTAACGTTCGATCTCGGTACGAAGCGCGTAAATTTTCTTGAAAGAGACGCAGGTACGATCGATGGAAAGACGATAATCGTCGGGTAAAGTGACATACTTGGTGCAGCCGCGATGCTTCTTACCGTTGAAGTAGTTTTTGTGTGCGCAGGGGCAAGCGCAGTCGTCAGAGGAATATTTAAACGGACAGCAATATTTCTGACGAAGTCTGCCGCCGGAGTGATCTTTGCCGTCCTTGTGCATGGCAAGGCCGGCGTCGCATATGACATTTCCGCATGCAAGCGAGGGAGGATTCTTCGAGTTTCTCGGATTGAGCGGGATAGCACACTCACCGTCATAAACAAATTTTACGGTGTTGTATATAGCCTTGACATCGTAGGCTTTGTCGGCAATCAGAGTACACTCATCGATCGGGATAACGCTGTTTGTTTCATGCAGCATATCGAGAGCGACGGAAGAATCGTTAACATCAGCCGTAGTGGTAAGCTCGTAAAGAGGCAGCCCGGAGATGCAGTCAACAATGATGTGATTTTTGTATCCCCAGTAAAACTCGTAGTTCTTCTCATTATGCTGATTTGAGGCCGTATGGACGCCGAGCCTGCAGTCCTTGTCATTCTTCGGAGGGGTATCTTTCTTGAATTTATCCTTGCCGAATGATTTGGGATTGTTTTGAGAAGTATTAGCAGAAATCGGAGTAGAATCGATAGCGATAAAAGAGGCGTCGACTATGCCGAGCTCATAAAGTCTTTTTACTTGCGATGCCATGATTTTTTTAAGCTCGTCATTGTTGAGGTTTTTGATAAAGCGTTCAAACACGTGATATCCTGGGAGCTTTCGGGTAATGTCGAAACCGCAATAATGAGCTATGATCAGATTGTTGTTGAGGTAATCCCACAGATCGGAGATATACTCAAAACATTCACACTTCATAACGACGACTGACCGGAGCAAAGCTTGACGTGAATATCCCATTCGCCCGTGTTTATGGCGTCTGTCTGGAAACGATCCTAAGTCAAGATTCATGAACAGCGTGTCGTAAAACTTTGCTTTTGGCTGCGATGTAAACAGCGTTATGTCGTTGATAAGTAATTGACGATAGATAACGGTCATCTCCTTTGGCTTTTTGTTTTTGCTCAACAATATTATACCATCTGAGATGACCGTTTTCTATATATTTGGGGTGATAAGTCTCTTCCCGAGCATGCTTTTTACCCTGTATCTATTGATCTTTTTGCATTTCGCTCGGGGCTAAAATACAATTTTTGAGGAGGTGAACGAATGAAAGATATCGGGCAAACGTATCGAGATATTTTGAAAAAATTAAACTGGCGCAAAATTGAAGGTTTTGGATGTGATTACTATGTCAACAACAACGGCGACATATGCAGCGTTACACCAAACGGCAAGCTGCGTCCGCTCAAGCCGTGGTATGTCAATGGATATGGCTACGTTAAATTAAGGTGCAAAGACGGCGTATATCGAGACAGGCGCATAAACCGTTTGATCTGCTTGACATACCATGACAACCCCGATAATTTGCCGGTCGCGCACCACAAGAATCATGAGCGCGGCGACAATAGACACGTTAATTTAAAATGGGCGACATACAAAGAAAACGCCCTCAATCGGAGAGGGAAAGCAGATAAAGGAGGTAAATAATTGTTGACGAATCACAAATTAAACACTTATATGACTTGCTTGGCTGTTGAAATGACAAGACGGTGCGACATGCAATGCGAGTTTTGCTTTAAAGGTCAGGCGCAGAATTTAGACATTTCAAAAGAAATAATAGATAAAACACTTGATGAAATGCAAAATACGTATATTTCAAATCTTAGAATTTCAGGCGGTGAGCCATTTTTAGCGCCTGATATGGTCAAATATTTAATTGATAAAATCATCGAAAAACATATCTATATTAATGATGTGGTTATATTTACCAACGGCAAGCATAAAAAAATAGAATTAGTCGAATCATTCAACAGGCTAATAAACTATTTGTGTGACATTGAATCAGAAATAAGACCTTTTATTAGGTGGGATATTGGTAGAAGAGTATATTGGTATGCAGGTTCTTCACACACTAAAATGTGTGTTATAGTTAGCAATATAGGGCACAACATACGAGCAGATGAAGTAAAGGAAACAATAGATTTCTATACTTCTAAAATTGATAGCGAGGTGTTCAGCATTGTTAAACAAACTGATACATACAATAGTATGCCATCTATCACATTAGAAGGCAATGCCTTATTAAATTATAAAAAATTGTTAAAAATCCAGCAAATCTATTAGATATACGGATATTAAACAATAATTATTATTTTATGGGGGAATCAGCTAATTTACCCGGTGAACCCTTTTTAAAAGATATGAAATTTATCCTAAAGACTTTATCAGTTGCACCAAACGGAAACGTTTTTCCAGGCTGTTCAATGTCGCATAAAAGAGTCGACAAAGAATATATGTTTAATATTTTAGATTGCAACAAAGATTTCCTTCAAAAAGTTAATAATTTCTGCTGGTTATACCCTATAAATGAAAAAGCCAGAAACATGAAAGAGAAATTTGCTGCAATCGAATTTTGCAAGACACATAATATTGAGGTCGAACATATGAGTAATGCAGACTATGAGTTAATTAAGAATATAAACTCGATAATTAGTGCATATGAACAGATTGCTAGTGATATGCACTCAATGTTACCGTCGTTAGATTATCCCGAAATAGATAGTATTGCCACAGCAACAACAGTGTTGCAGATGTTTGAAAATGGTATGCCAAAAGGTTTTATCAACTTGTATCTTGATGATTGCACCAACTTTGACGAACACACTAAAAGTATAATAAGTCCCGAATGGTGTAGGGGGTTCATCCTGCACATAACAGAAATTGATAAACAGCGCAGGAGAGGGCGCAAAGATAATACAGGAGGTGACAACCTATAAGTAAGATTACAATCGTTGATACTATTATGGGCGGCGGTAAAACCGAATGGGCGTTAGCAGAGATGCGACGCAACCCCGAAAAATCATATATTTTTTGCACGCCCTTCCTGAAAGAATTTGAGCGGCTTGACGCGACAGGGCTTGACTTCCGCGAGCCGCAACCGATAGACGGGCGCAAGCTGTTCGGTTTTAACAAACTGTTGCTTGATGGGGCTAACATCGCGGTAACACATACGACATTCTCAAACGCTGACGCTGACACGATAGAATACATTAAACAAGGCAACTACACTTTATTCCTTGACGAGGTGCTTGACATACTGGTCGACTTTAACGATGTGTCCGTCGAAAAAATCAAGCGTGACGATATTAATTTACTAATCCACGAACATTTTATCGAAGTAGATACCTACGGCAAAGTAACGTGGTGTAAAGGCTCATATCCTCAATCGAAGTATGCAGACGTTGAACGACTGGCTAAAAATGGGAATCTCTTTTATCTCGATAAAACCCTTCTTGTATGGCAGTTTCCTCCGCAAATTTTTGATCTTTTTGAAAAAGTATATATACTGACATATATGTTCGACGGCTCATTTCTCAAACCATATTTTAGATATCATGATATCTCATATGATATGCGCAGCGTCGAAAAAGATGCTGATGATAACTATATATTGACGCAATACAAACGAGACGTTGAGAGACAAAAGGCATACGCGGGACTGATAGACATATACGATAATACAGCGGCAAACAGCTACAAATCAAGCTCATTGTCGAAAACGTGGTATGATCGCGCGACGAAAAAAGATTTAACAATTTTAAAAAATAATATATACAACTATCTGCATAATGTAGCAAAAGCAAAGGCTGTCAATATACTATGGACGTGCCCTAAAAAATATAAATCTGATATTAAGGGCAAGGGCTATGTTGTTACGAGGCAACCAACAGTGGAGGAAAGACAATTGCCGAAGAAAGATTTTGACAAACTTACTGACAGGCTGCAATGCTTTATTCCCTGCAATGCACGGGCAACAAATGATTTCCGCGATCGCAGCGTGCTTGTATATGCAATGAATTCATTCCCGAACCCCTATGTTAAAAGATACTTCGAAAATAAAAATGATGCCGATGGAACTAACATTGATGTTGATGCCGACGCGTACGCCCTCTCTGTTATGCTGCAATGGATTTTCCGCAGTTGTATCCGTGACGGCGAACCAATAAAGATTTATATCCCGTCAACGCGGATGCGGAAGCTGCTTTTAGACTGGCTGCATGGAGTGAGATGACGCAAACGCGGAACCGGTTTTAACACGAGGGGGGTGTTAAAAATCGAAAAAAATCCTTGTAATACAGGCATTTGCGAGCCCTCTCCCTTAGAACAAAGAGAGTATAAAAAAAATGTATACATAGATAACATCGAACGCTTATTTTCATTTTCAGAATGAAAATAAGCGCGAGATGTGCCCGTCCGGCAGGACAAAAGCGTTTTATGCGCAGCATGCTATCGGGGCGCTATCGGTAGCTATCGGTGGGACGTGTAAACCCTCAAAAATGGAGGGTATTGCAAAGAAATTTTTCGGTATCGGTAGTTATAGACAAGTGCATAATAAAAATTCTATGAAATATTAGACAAATGTATAATATAATATCTATGATAAAGAGGCGATAAAATGAACAACAACAATTTGCAACATTTAATCGGCAACATCGTTTATATATACGATGATTTCCTAAAAGAAAAGATATATTATGAAATTAAAGATGTATCTAACAATATGCTTACTATGGACAGGCTTCCGGCAAAATATAAATCAGACGATGCTGTGGAGGTGCACACAATTCTCGAAAAATATCGGGATGATCTGTGGGGCATGAAATATAGTGTGGCTGTACCGAGAAAGAGGCGCAAGCGTCAATGATTGAAAATAACCGAGATAAATGCTATAATAATATCAAGCTGATTGCCGTCAACCCGTCACGCAAAGGAGGTATAGACGATGACGGCGACGATTAAACAAAAGTGCAACCGATATTACATTATGATTGACTGGAGGCAAGACGGACAGAGACGGCAAAAATGGGTGAAAACCCCGTACATGGTCGGCGAAAACTGCAAGCGCAAGCTGGAGCAGTTAAGGCTTGACACGCTGGAGCAGTACAAAGCAAAAATGGGGTTAGTTGACAACACAATGTTGTTTTCATGCTACATGCAACAGTGGCTCGCAGAGACAAAGCACACTATTGCCACAAGTACATATAATAGCAATTATTATACAGTCCACAATACTATATCCCCCTACTTTGCCACACGAAAAATAAAACTATGCGATCTTACAACGTCTGATCTGCAAAAGTACTACAACTATCGGATCGAGGTTGACGGCGTATCTGCACAAACTGTGTCACGTATGCACAGCATAATCCACAAGGCATTGAATTACGCCATTAAAACCGGTCGTTTGTCGCATAACCCGTCTGACAACGTGGAGCTCCCGAAAAAGACAAAGCATATCGCAAATTACTACGAAGTTGACGAACTAAAAAAGCTGCTTGACAATATAAGCGGACAACCTATTGAACCCGTTGTTCGCTTGGCTGCTTGGTTCGGTCTGCGGCGTGGTGAAATTATCGGACTTCGATGGGACTGCATCGACTTTAAGCGGCGTATCTTGCTTGTCTCCGGCACGGTTAAGGACAAAGGCAACCCGACAGAACCCCGCACGCTGTATTTCTGCGATGCAACAAAAACATCGAGTTCGATGCGTGCGCTGCCCATGCCGCAGTCCGCTGTTGATTACTTGCAATCGCTCAAGGCTGATCAGGACGAACGTAAAGCGTCAAATAAGGCATATAATCACACATGGGATGATTTCGTTTGTGTGCGCGATAACGGCGATCTTTTGCCGCTTGAATATGTATCTCGCGCATTCCCGAAGCTCTGCGAAAAAGCGGGATTGCGCAAGATCAAGCTTCACGAGCTGCGACATACCAACATCACGATATTGCTTGAGAACGGCGCAAGCGTCCGCGATACGTCCGAGTGGGCAGGTCATTCCAACACGTCAACGACTTTGAACGTATACAATCATGTCCTGTCTGCATCGCGAACAAGGCTCTCGACGATGATTGATGAGCTAATCCCGGCAAATTGTAATGGTGAGAAAAATGAGTGAGAAAACCCAAAAAATCGCACGAATCGGGCTGAAATTTTGGCAACAAAAAAGTCCCGAAACCCCTTTAATACTTGGATTTCAGGACTTTTGGAGCATACGGGACTCGAACCCGTGACCCCCACACTGCCAGTGTGGTGCGCTCCCAGCTGCGCTAATACCCCAGGTGATGTTATCATACCACATCGGCGCACGTTTGACAAGTATTTTTCAAAAAAATTTTAAACGCCCGCCCCTCTCAGAGCTCCCGCCGAACGTCCGTGAACAATAATCGCAAAAACCGCCTCTCACCGTCGGGGATGGCGTCATATCATATTAATGTACGGAGGCCGCTGCCTCCGTGACATAAACCGAAAGGTATGACTGCAAAATGAACGACAGTAACAAGACCGGGAAAATCGCGGTCGTCGGCGGAGACGCGCGGCAGGAACATCTCGCCCGTGTCCTCGCCGCCGACGAATACGAGGTCAGCACATACGGCATTGACACCGCCGTCTTTAGCGCCTCTCCCTCCGGCACATTCGCGGACGCCGCGGAAAGCTGCCGCGCCGTGATATTTCCCGTCAAGCCAAAAGAAAGTATAAATGAACACATAAAAATGTTAAACGGCGGCGCCGTCGTCTTTTCATGGAGCCCGAGCTGCGAGCTTGTCAGCGCGATAAACGAGCGCGGATGCGAATCCTTTGACCTTGCCGCCGACGAGGCGCTCACAATAAAAAACGCCTGCCTGACGGCGGAGGGCGCGCTTTCGCTCTTTATGAATGAGACATCGTCGTCCGTTGCCGGCTCCGATATATTAGTCATCGGCTCCGGGCGCGTCGCCAGGTGCGTATGTTCCGCGTTTTCCGCGCTCGGAGCCCGCGTCACGATGATGGCGCGCTCGAAAAGAGAGCTCGTCTGGGCGGAGGTATCCGGGTGGAGGCGCGCCGACCTTAAAAACGAGCCGGAACGGCTCGCCGCGCTCGCCGCGCGCCGCGGCGCGGTGATCAACACCGTTCCCGCCCGCACGCTTGACGGCGCGTCCCTTGACAAAATCAGGCCGGGGACGCTCTTCATCGACCTCGCCTCCGCGCCGTACGGCATCGAAGAAGATGAGGCGTCAGCGCGCGGCATAAAGCTCATAAGGGCCGGCGGGCTGCCGGGGAAATACGCCCCCGCGTCCTCGGCGGAGATCATCGCCGACTGCGTCCGCCGCAAACTCGAAGGAGGCGCGACATGATAGGCTATGCAATGTGCGGCTCCTTCTGCACTCACAAAGCATCCCTCGAAGCGCTGCGCGCGGTGGCATCATCACATGACGTGCTGCCGATACTGAGCTTCAACGCCGCCTCGACTGACACGCGCTTCGGCACCGCCCGCGACCTCATAGACACCGTTTCGTCGATCACCGGGCACGAGCCCGTCATGACGATAAAGGACGCGGAACCGCTCGGCCCGAAAAGGCCGCTCGACGCGCTCATCATAAGCCCGTGCACGGGCAACACGCTCGCCAAGCTCGCGTGCGCCATAACGGACACGCCGGTCACGATGGCGGCGAAGGCGCATTTGCGCACCGACCGGACGCTTTTGATAGCGCTCGCCTCAAATGACGCGCTCGCGGCAAATCTATCAAACATCGGCTCCGTCCTCGTCAGGAAGAACATCTTCTTCGTCCCGATGCGGCAGGACGACGTAGTAGCAAAGCCGCATTCGCTCGTCGCCGATTTCACCCTCGTCCCGGAGGCGCTTGACGCCGCCCTCGCGGGGCGTCAGCTGCGTCCGCTGTTTTTGTGAGCGAACTGTTTAAATTACCGGAGGGGCTGCCGCCCCTCCGGTAATTTTGTTCGCGGGGCGAAATTCTTTTTTGCGCGGGACATTAATAATGTTGACACAACAAATCGCGGGTGGTACAATATACGGAGTAAAATTGTGGTTACTATTTGAAAGGATATTCGCCAATTATGGAATGGCAGTCACTGAACACACTGCGGGAAAAATATCTCGCTTTCTTTGAATCGAAAGGGCATCTTCGCCTTCCGAGCTTTCCTCTCGTCCCTCAGGGCGACGGCAGCCTCCTGCTCATCAACGCCGGAATGGCGCCGATGAAAAAATATTTCACCGGTGAGGAGGAGCCGCCGCGCCGCCGCGTCACAACGTGTCAGAAGTGCGTGCGCACGCTCGATATCGACAACGTAGGCAAAACGGCGCGCCACGGGACATATTTTGAAATGCTCGGAAACTTCAGCTTCGGCGACTATTTCAAGTCGGACGCGATCCCGTGGGCGTGGGAATTTCTGACCGGAGTGCTCGAAATCCCGCCGGAACTTCTCTACCCGTCCGTCTACGAGGAGGACGACGAGGCGTACACGATCTGGCGCGACAAGGTTGGCGTTCCCGAATCTCACATCGTCCGCCTCGGGCGCGACGACAACTTCTGGGACCTTTCCGGCGGCCCCTGCGGACCCTGCTCCGAAATATACTTTGACCGCGGCGAAAAATACGGCTGCGGCAAACCGACGTGCGGTCCCGGCTGCGACTGCGACCGCTATATCGAGATTTGGAACAACGTCTTCACGCAGTTCAACAACGACGGTCACGGCAACTATACCGAGCTTCAGCAGAAAAATATCGACACCGGTATGGGGCTTGAGCGCCTCGCCTGCGTCATGCAGGGCGTGGACAATCTCTTCGAGGTCGACACGATCCGCAAAATTCTCGACCGCGTCTGCGAAATCTCCGGTAAAACATACGGCGCCGACTACAAAAACGACGTTTCGATACGCGTCATCACCGACCACATCAGGACGGCGACGTTCCTCATCTCCGACGGCGTTCTCCCCTCGAACGAGGGGCGCGGCTACATTCTCCGCCGCGTTCTGCGCCGCGCCGCGCGCCACGGCAAGCTGCTCGGCATAAAGGGCGCGTTCCTCGCCGACCTCTGCAATGTCGTCATCGGCGAGAACAAGTCCGCGTATCCCGAGCTCGAAGAAAAGGCTGACTACATCAAAAAAGTCATCGCCATCGAGGAGGAGCGCTTTGAGGCGACCATCGACTCCGGGCTCTCGATTCTTCGCGAGATGATAGACGGCGCGAAATCGTCCGGCGCGGACAAGCTCACGGGAGAAGATATCTTCAAGCTCTATGACACGTTCGGCTTCCCCGTCGACCTGACGCGCGAGATCGCCTCCGAGGCGGGGCTCGGCATCGACGAGGACAAATTCACCGAGCTCATGAAGGAACAGAAGGAGCGCGCCCGCGCGAACCGCAAGCTCGGTCACGGCTGGGACGACATGGCGAAATCGCTCTTCTCCGAGCTGCCGAAAACGGAATTTGTCGGATATGACAAAATGTGCGCCGAGGCGCGCGTGATCCTCATCTGCGTCGGCGGGCAGTCCGTCAGCGAATGCTCCGACGGCGATGACTGCATTGTCGTGCTCGACAAGACGCCGTTCTACGGAGAAGGCGGCGGTCAGGTCGGCGACCACGGCGGCGTGATCGAAAACGACACCGCGGTCCTGACCGTCAAGGATACAAAAAAGGAAGCGGGCGTATATCTGCACTACTGCACGGCGGGAGCCGGAACGCTCTGCGTCGGCGACACGGTCACGGCGAATGTGAACGCCAACCGCGCCGCGATACGCCGCAACCATTCCTCCGTCCACCTGCTCCAGGCGGCGCTGCGCCGCATCCTCGGCGACCACGTTGAGCAGCGCGGCTCCTACGTCGACGAACATCGCGCGAGGTTCGACTTCACGCACTTCGCCGCGATGACGCCGGAGGAAATATCCGAGACTGAAAAGCTCGTCAACAGCTATATTCTTTCCGATTACGACGTAACGACGCTCGAAACAGACGTTGAGACGGCGAAAAAGGAGGGCGCGATGGCGCTCTTCGGCGAGAAATACGGCTCCGTCGTCCGTATGGTTTCGATGGGCAGCGGCAACGAATGCGTCTCGCGCGAGCTCTGCGGCGGAACTCACGTCGCGCACACCTCAGAGATCGGTTTGTTTAAAATAGTATACGAAGGCTCCGTTGCCGCCGGTATCCGCCGCATCGAGGCGGTCACGGGCGAAAATGTGCTCGCCCTCATCGCCGAGCGCGACGCGCTGATCGCAGACACCGCGCGCGAGCTGAAGGCAGCGAATCCGAACGACATCGCAAAACGTGCAGCCGCCGTGTCAGAGGAACTGCGCCACGCAAAGCGCGAGCTCGAAGCCGCAAATTCAAAGCTTGCGGCGGCACGCGCGGGCGAATATGCCGCCTCCGCCGTCGCCGTCGGCTCTGTCCGCCTGATCGCTGTCTCTGCCGAGGGGATGGACCTCGCCTCCGCTCGCGAGCTCGGCGACAAGCTCAAATCCGAAATGCCGGACGTTGTAGCCGTTCTCGCCGTCAAGGCGGACGGAAAGCTCAACTTTGTCGCCGCATGCGGCGCTGACGCCGTAAAGGCGGGCGCGCATGCAGGCAAGATCGTCGGCGCCGTTGCCGCCGTCACGGGCGGTAAGGGCGGCGGACGCCCCGATTCCGCCGTCGCCGGAGGTACTGACGCGAGCCGCGTTCCCGACGCGCTCGCCGCCGCCGCCGACATCGTCCGCGGATTTTTGAAATAAACGTCGGTTTATTGACTTCATTTATTAAACGCCTCCGCGCTGCGCGTCGGTCACACGCGGTAAGGTTTAAAAAAGCGTGCTCCGCTTTCATGTGTGAGCACGCTTTTTGTTGACTTTAAAAATTTAATTAGTCAATCCTCCGGCATTTTTGCCGCCCGATTTCCGGCAATCGTCAGCCGTTCTCGCCGCCTTCCCAGCCGCCGTTTGTTTCGGGTTCCGGCGCTCTTGGCGGCTCATAGACGTTTTCCGGGCTCGCGTCGCCCATGCTCTCGTACAGCTTGCCCATTTCACTCAGCCAATATTGCGCAAACGAACCGTCCCAGACGCGGAAAGTCACAGACCCGCAGCCGTTGAACGCGGAGGCGTCGATCTTCGTCACACGTTCGTGTATCGTCACTGACGTGAGCGAACTGCATCCTTCACAGAACGAATTCGGTATTGCCGTCATGTCGGCGGGGATCGTCATTTCCTCCAGCGACCTGCATCCGCTGAACGTGAGCACTCCGGCGCGCGTTATTTTGTCGTGCAGCTTGACGCTGACGAGCGAGCGGCAGTTTTCAAACGCACTGCGCGGCAGCTCCGTCACGCCGGACGGTATTTCAGCGCTTCGCAGCGAGCTGCATTCCGAAAAGACGCCTTCGTCCATAGTTGTAAGCCCCGACGGCAGCTTGATATTTTCAAGCGCCGAGCAGTATTTGAACGCCTCTTTTCCGAGCGCCGTCACCGAATCGGGCAAAATGCACTCCGTCATCGCGGTGCAGCCGTAAAACACCTGACTTTTTATTTCCGAAACTCCGTCCGGCACCCTCAGGGATACTATCGATGAGCAATCCATGAACGCGGAACCGCCGATCTTTTCAACAGTCGAGGGGATCTCAAATTCCGAAAGCGAGACGCAGTCGAGAAAAGCGCCGTCGAATATCTCTGTCACATCGCCTTCAATATTGACCGACTTGAGCGCGTCGCAGCCCCAGAAAAGCCCCGAAGATATTGCCGTAACATTTTCCGGCAGCGTCACCGTGACGAGCTCCTTGCAGTTATAGAACGTTCTCGCGCCGATCTCGGTCAGCGTCGACGGCAAAGACACGCTTTTAAGCGCGCGGCACTCATAAAACACCGTGTCGCCGACCGTCTTGACGCCTTCCGGCAGCGTTATGCTCTCAAGCGAGGAACAGCCCGCGAACGCCGACGACCCGATCTCTGTAGTTCCCGGCTGCATGTTGACCGTTGAAAGATTCGTTGAGCCCTTGAACGCGTTCTCACCAATGCGCGTTATCGTGTCCGGCAGCGTCACTGCCTCTATCGCCTCGTCAAGGAATGCCCCGTCCGCGATCTCCGTCACGGGGACGCCCTTATATTCGGCAGGGACAGTCACGTTGAGCGATTCGCCGACATATTTCACGACGGCGGCGTGGTCGTCATAAACTTCAAATTGAACGCCGAACGTCCCGCCGCCGCACGAAACAAGCGCGGTCATGAACGCCGCGACGACGGCTGACAGGATCAATTTCTTCATCAAACTCATATGTAACCTCGATTTTTGCAGCTTATATTTTATGATTATATCAGATAGCACAGGCTAATTCAAGCGGCGGCGGGCAAAAATTGCGCGCTTGCCGATATTTTTTGCGTTTTCCCGCCTCCGGCGCAAAATTTTATATAGTCATGTCGTGCTTGACCGCAGCGGCGCGATGCGATATAATTATATGGCACAATATCAGAAAGGGCTGCTCGGCGAACATGGAAAAAAACGGCGGCAAAAAGAAAAAAGCGGTCACCATCTGTTGTGAGGACTGCGTATACTATGATTATGACGAATATACGGACGACTTTTCCTGTCAGATGTCGCTCGACGAGGACGAGTCCGAACGGTTCATGAAAAGGCAGACGGACAGCTGCCCGTATTACAAATTCTACGACGAATACAAGAGCGTCAGGCACCAGAATTGAACGGAAAAGAGGGCTTTGACAATGAATGATAAAGGCGAATCGATCCTCAGGCGCGCAAAGGAGCGCGGAGCCGTCGTGCTCGGTTTCGGCATATCGAATGTGCCGCTCGTCGGCTTTCTCCAGGAGCGGGGTATAGCTGTCGAGGTTCGCGACGGCAAGGAACGCGGGAAGCTCGCGGAAAAGGTCGATCTTGACAGCTACGAGGAGCGCGGAGTCCGCTTCATCTGCGGCGGCGGATATCTTGACGATATACCCGCCTCGGTCATATTCCGCACGCCCGGCATCAGGCCCGACGCGGGCGGCATTCCGGACGCGCTCGCGCGCGGCGCGATCCTCACGAGCGAGATGGAGCTCTTTTACGCGCTCACCCCGTCATATAAAATCGCCGTCACCGGCAGCGACGGGAAAACGACGACGACGACGCTGATACATAAGCTCACCTCCGCGCTCGCCTCGCGCACCGGCGCAAAAGCGGTGCTCGGCGGCAACATCGGCGCGCCGCTGCTTCCGCGCGTTTGCGAGCTCTCCCCCGGCGATTTCGCCGTCACGGAGCTTTCGAGCTTCCAGCTTATGACCATGAAGGACGCGCCCGAGACGGCGGTCATTACAAATATAACTCCAAACCACCTCAACTGGCATACGGGGATGGAGGAATACACGAACGCAAAGCTGAACGTTATAGGGACAGGATGCCGCCGCGCCGTTCTCAACTACAACAACGCCGCGACCAGGCTCGCCGCCGTGCGAACTGACGCGGACGTGATATGGTTTTCCTCCGCCGCAGTCCCGGACGACGGCAGGACGGCGATCCGTCTTGACGGCAAAGACATCGTTCTTCGCCGGGATGGGCATGTTTTGCCGCTGCTCTCGCGCGACGACATAAAGCTGCCCGGCACTCATAACGTTGAAAATTACATGGCGGCGCTCGGCGCGGTGCTTGATCTGTTCCCGCTTGAAGATATAACCGCCGCCGCGCTCGATCTCGCGCGCAGCTTCGGCGGCGTCGAGCACAGGCTCGAATATGTCCGCACCAAGGACGGCATCAGCTTCTATAACGGCAGCATCGACTCAACGCCGACGCGCACGGCGGCGGCGCTCTCCGCCCTTCCGACAAACCGCATCGTCCTGATCGCGGGCGGCTACGACAAGCATATCCCGATGGAGCCGCTCGGCGAGGCAGTCCTCACGCACGGCGGGATACTGCGCGTCATTCTGACCGGCGCGACCGCAGGGCTGATCTCATCCGCCTTCCGCGCCGTCGGCGTCCCCGCTGACATGTATGAGATATTCCCCGACTTCAGGGATGCGGTGCTGGCAGCGTTTGACGCAGCCCGCAGCCTCGGCGCGGACACGGTCCTTCTCTCCCCCGCCTGCGCCAGCTTCGACGCATTTTCCAATTTCGAGGAGCGCGGAAACTATTTTAAGTCGATAGTCCGCGAGCTTTAAATCGTCACTTGCCGAGAAGAGTTTCAGCCCGGCGCTCGTTATATTTTCCGGAATCGTCAAATGTCCGCATGTATAATGAATTCTGAACCGGTTTTTCCGGCGAGGCTTTCAGCCGGGAAATATTTGCGGCAACAGCCGCCTCATCCTCAAGCGCCCACGCTTCGGCAATTTTCTTATATTCTTCGGTTCTCCCCATCAGGTTGGCCGGATTTGATATGAACTTCAGCTTTTCGATAAAATCAACGGTCGCGATGCTTCGAATCAGGCAAAGAAGCTCACTCATCGTCCCCGCTTCCCCGGACAGAAACGACCAAAGCTCGTCCGCGAGCAGGATCTCATCCGCGTCGCAGAATTTTGTAAATTCGATCATATTATTCATGAAGCTTGTCTTGCAATATCCCGTTTCGGTGTCAGCCGTGGGGTCGAAGGGGAAGCCGAAATAGTATTTGACATTTTTATTCGGATACTTGATCCTCAACGCGGCTTTGGCCTTGAGTATCTTCTGCTTTTCACCGCGCGTTTCGCCCGAATTCGGCCTTACGGATTTGAGTTCGATCGCCACGATACTGTCCCTGTTTTCAAAATAACAGTCGGCTGTGAAATTTGTTCCGCTGACGAGCTCGCCGCCGGCGGCGTCCGCGATCAAGCGATCCTCTTCCGCAGCGTTCGGGCGTCTGGCTCCGTTTTTTAAATCCGTCATTATTTCAGCAATGACACGCTCCTGCGAAGAGTATATCTTAAATTCGTCTCCGACGAATCCGCGCTTGTCCCCGTCGCAAAGGATGTGCGCCGTGCTCTCGAAAAAACTTGTCCGATCGTTGTGTTCAGTCCATGTATCCATGAACTCATGCTTATCAATGCGTCAAGATTTGTACCTGTCCTGTCGATTTTTTCGGAAAAAGCCTCTAAAAACGCTTTGTGAAACGGAGCGTTTCTTTGAGAGGACGCATACTCGGGGAAAGTGTCGAATCTTGATTTCAATATCTTGATAATTACCTTTGCGATTGCCTGCTTCTTTTTGGCGTTCATATGCTCTTTTCCTTCATCCTGAATATGATCTCTGAATAAGCGCCCTTGTCCTTTTCGGTTCGGTTAAGCACGGGGCGCTTAAACTGTTCCACAATGACCATCCCGGCTCTCTCTGCAATTTCATTATACAGCCCGAATTTATCGTTGGCGACGATAAACACTTCGTAATCTTCCGCCAGATACTTTTTGCAATTTATAAGCACGGCGGCGATGTCGTCAACATATTTTTTTCTCGCCTCGATCGTATGCCCCTTCTGCATTGACCCAATTTCCTCTTCATCGTGCCTGTCAAGTCCGAATAGCTCATACGCGTATGCGTGCTGCTCGTGATAGTCAATAAGCCCGACATAAGGCGGACTGGAGAATATGCCCTTTATCTTTCTCTCTTTGTATGTATCGTTTATATCGCCGCCCATCCCGGCAATAAATTCCGAGATGTCCGCTTCCGCCGAATTCGCCGCGAAGCATTGCTGCTGCGTTTCGGTGCGAAGTTTGTCAAATTCGCCGATCCTCTTCACCGTGTCCTGAGAATACGTCTTCCACCACTTTAAAATGCTGAAAAGCGGCTTGCAGATTTTTTTGTGCTTTGTACAGTAATACGTCGTATATACAGGCTCAAGCAGCGTGGCAAGGTCGGAATGCGTCGTCGCGCGGCATGACCTCATCGTTCTTGAAAGGATCACCTGCAATATCTGCTTTGTAGTCTCGTCCTGTGTCTTTTCGATCAATTCATCAGTAAACTTTATCTCGCGTCTCGCGGTTTCAAAATACCACTTGTCGAGGAATGATCCTTCGGAAACGTTCAGCGAGACGCCGTATTTTTTTGCCAGCTCAACAAACGTCGGCAAAAACATCTCTGCTTTTTCCGCACCGTATGTTTTTTCTGCAACTTCCTTCCTGTAAACCATTTTTCTGAACTCAGGTGAAGGAAAATATTGCGAATTAAATATGTATAACTTATCGAGCAGCTCTGTTTCAAATCCTTCTATATTTAAATTCCGCTCGAACTCTTCCAACTTACTTGTTATATGAATGATTTCCCGTTTCAATAAACCTATATCATATTTTCTGACTTTGCAGTTTGAGATCTGCGCGTTAAAAGATGATATATCCATGCCGACCGCGTGCATTCCCAATTCGCACGCCTGAACGAGCGTTGTGCCGCTGCCGCAGAACGGGTCTAAAATTATATCGCCGGGATGAAAATAAACTTCTTTCTTGAATGCGTCTATATGGTCATCCAAAAAATATTCGACAAGCTGAGGAATAAATTTGCCCTTATACGGATGTAAGCGGTGAACGTGTTTCGTCGTTTCCGCTTCCTTATAACCGTCAAAAGACAGCTCCCAGTTAACATCATCGCCCAAAACATTCTTCCATTCGATTTCTTTTTTCCCTTTGAAAGAATTATAGTAAGCGATCAGCTGCTCTTTATCAATATATATAGCGCCGTCTGTCTCGATTTTGTCGATCCGGCCGTACTGGATCAAATATGTGATATTTGACTCTGTGACAGTTTTGCCAATATATTGTGTAGCAAACTCACTTGCCTCTGCAATTGTTAAGAGGGTACTCATTTTCTTCTCCCAATTCGGCTTTGCCGTTTTATTTTTTCGAACTTGCCGTACAAACTCAAAATGCAGCGCCCGCGAGCTTTAAATCGTCACTTTTCGTCAAGCTCGCGGAGCAGCGCATCAAAGGCGGCAGCGTCGTCGTAGTTCATTTTATACAAAGGTCCGCCGTCAGTTCTGACGAACATATTGCCGAAATGATACACCGTCTGCGATGTACCGTCCGAATATGTGAACATGACCACCCAGGTCATGCCGTCAAACCCTGTCGTATCCTCCGGGAAATCCGTTATCAGCGGCAGTTCGTCAAAATACTTCGTTATCTTCCCGATATCGTCAGGCGTCGTATACGTATAAGCGTATCCTTCGGGCAGCGAGCTGACCTCGATTTTTGTGACGGTTCCCTCACGCAGAAGCGCGCCCTGCACGTAAGCCGCTGTGCTTGCTGCCGATCCCTCCGGCGCGTCAGTCGGCGTCTTTGTTGCCGATCCCTCCGGCGCGTCATCCGCTCTCCCGCATCCGCATACGGCAAAAATAACGAGCGCGAACGCAAAAAACAGGCATAATTTTTTCATCGTCTTTTCCCCTCCGTTCTTCCTTCTGCCAAATTAGACGGTCACGGCGGCGGTTTTGTTTCGCGGAAAAACAAAACGGCGATGGCTGATTTTTCCACGTCCTGATTCGGGGCGGCTCACGGCGGTTTTTTCGGGTATTTTATTCTATAAAAGCGCTGTGTTAAGCAGAAAAGCACCGGCAAAGCCGGTGCTTTTCTGCTTCAGGCGCCACCCGGAATCGGACCGGGGAATAAAGGTTTTGCAGACCTCTGCCTTACCGCTTGGCTATGGCGCCTTATTAAGAAAGCAACATCCGAGGGTGTTGCTTTCTTTTTATGGAGCGGATTACGGGGATCGAACCCGCCACCTCGACCTTGGCAAGGTCGCGCTCTACCAAATGAGCTAAATCCGCATATGCCTCCGATCGGAATCGAACCAACGACACGGGGATTTTCAGTCCCCTGCTCTACCAACTGAGCTACAGAGGCATTCATTAAAAAAATTATTGTCTCATCCCAGATAGGTGAGAGCGACCCGGATGGGACTCGAACCCACGACCTCCGCCGTGACAGGGCGGCGTTCTAACCAACTGAACTACCGGGCCATCTATATTGGGAACAACAGGGCTCGAACCTGTGACCCCCTGCTTGTAAGGCAGGTGCTCTCCCAGCTGAGCTATGCTCCCCCACAGACCTGATGCCGCCCGAACTGCCTCAATCCCGCAACGGCAAGTGCTATTATAGCACAGCGCCCCCCGCTTGTCAACCTTTTTTTTGAAAGTTTTTTCGCTTTTTTTATTCGGCTTCGGCAGCCTGCATATGGTGTTTATGTGCATAGCTAACTCATTGACTTGATATTTCCGCACGTATTGAAACGTCACATCCGATTTTGACCTGTGTTCGAAAGGCATCGGTCGGCGCAAATTCAATTAAAGAGCGCTTCCGCCTCTTTTCTGTCAAACGTGTACTTCTTCCCGCAGAAGCGGCAGCCAAGCTCTATGATCTCGTCCCTGTTTGCCGTGCGCTCCTCATTTAGAATTCTTTCGACTTCCTGCCTGCCGAGGCTTCTGACCGCGCGCGCCGTCCGCTCTCGCGAACATGTGCAGCGGTATTCAACGTCTATCGAGTCAAATATGTCATATTCAACGCCCGAAAGCGCGATCTCCATTATTTCCTCGCAGCTCCTGCCCTCCGCGAAAAGCGAGGACACGCGCGACAGCTTCCCCGCGTTTTCCTCGAGGCGAGCCGCCGTGTTGTCGTCGTAAAACGGCAGCATCTGTATGAACACGCATCCTGAGCCGAGGCACGATAAGTCCCGCCCGATCAGAACGCCTACGGCGCACATCGTCGGTATCTGCTCGCTCTCGACATAATATGCGGCAATGTCGTCGCCTATCTCGCCCGAAACGAGCTCCGTCATCCCGATATAGGGCTCCTCGCCGCCGGCGTCCCTTATCACCTGAAGCACGCCCGCGCCGACGATACCTCCCACGTCGAGCTTTCCGCGCTCGTTGAGCGGCAGGTCAGCGAGCGGATTTTCTATATACCCGCGGACGTTGCCCTCATAATCGGAAACCGCCGTCAGTATCCCGGCAGCGCCGTCGCCGCGAAGCGTCACCGTGACTGAATCCTCCGGGTCGCCGAGCATCGAGCCCATCACGGATGTCACGGTCAGAAGCCGCCCTATCGCCGCGCCCGCCGTCGCAGACGTTTTGTGTATCTCTATCGCCCGATTGACGATGTCTGTCGAATCTATTACGTGTATTCGTGCGCTGCCGTCTTTTGTCATCGCGCGGAGTATCCTTGACATATGATCTTTACTTTCTGCGGGGTTATAAACAACTGCCCGCCGTCCTCTCTGCAATATTAATTTACCGTTCTATAAGGTCAAATCCGTTGTTGCCGCTCTTTTCCGTCTTTTTGACTCTTGCGGCAAAATAAATTCTCTCGTATTCACCCGAGTCTTCGTCGTCTTTTCCGAGCGCCGTCATCGACATGTCGCGAAATATGCCGAGCACCTCAAATCCGGCGCGCGACAGCTCGTTTTTCATGCTTCGCACCGTGCGGCAGCGCTGGCGCTGCGTTTCGTCATACCTGCGCCAAAGTTCGCCCTCGCGGACGAAGTATGAGAGATAAAATTCGGCGAGCCCCGTTCTCTCATTGTAAAAATTCTGCCAGCCGCAGTAAACGTCCCCGCCGTCAATCACAAAATCGCGCTCCTTATACACGTGCGTATACCTCCCGCGCGACGCGATATCGAAGATAAAGACGCCGTCCGGCACAAGATAGTTGTGTACGAGCGAAAGACACCGGCGCAGCTCATCCGTCTTTGTCAGATAATTGAGCGAATCGCACGTCGAGATCACCGCGTCGACCGTGCCGTAAAGCTCAAAGGCGCTCATGTTCTGACAAAGCCAGAGCACGTTTTCAATTCCCGCGCTCTCCGCGTTTTCGCGCGCCTTCGCCAGCATCTCCGGCGAGCTGTCGACTCCCGTCATATCATACCCGCGCCTCGCCAGCTCAAGCGTCAGCGTCCCCGTGCCGCAGCCGAGGTCAAGCACAAGCTCCGGACGTTCGCGGCAGTATAAAAGCAGCGCCTTTTCGATAAAATCAGCCCACGATGTATAGTCGACGTGCGCGTTTATGCTGTCGTAAAACTCCGCCGTTATCTCATAGCTTCCGTACATTTCCTTTCCCCGTGCTCCGCATCCGCAGAGGCATGCGGGGGAGCTTACAACTCCCCCGCCGACTTAGTTTTTCCGAATTAAAGCTTTAGCCTTTTTTGAATCTTATGACGTTCCAGGATGCTTTGCCGAGCAGCGATTCCGCGTGTCCTCCGTCTACCGTCGTCTTTCCGTTCGACTGCGGGCGGACGTTATCCGGGTTCGCCTCCGTATTGACGGCATTCACGTCGTCGTGGTGCATCGTTATATGTTCGACGAGGCGATATCCCTCAAAGCCGCCGAGGTCTATTGTCGTCACAATGTCCTCGTCGAGGTTCTTGTTGACGGCAAACACCGTGAGCTCGCCCTTTTCTTCATTATATACAGCTACGCTGTCGATATACGGAACGTCGGTAAATCTGCGCGTGTCATATTTGCCGCACTCGACCTTCGTTTCGAGCGCGACGCCGCGGCCGAACATCGAGGCGTGCATATAGGGATAGAATATCGTCTGCGCCCACGCGCCGCCGCCGTTTCTCGTCATGATCGGAGCTATGACGTTTACGAGCTGCGCCATGCAGGCGACCTTGACCCTGTCCGCGTGCCGCAGCATCGTTATGAGCAGCGAGCCGATCAAAAGCGCGTCCTCGAAATTATATACGTCCTCAAGCTGAGGCGGCGCTATGCTCCAGCGCTCGATGTGCGGGCGGTTGGGGTCCTCGTTGCAGTGGTACCAGACGTTCCACTCGTCAAAGCTGATGTTGACCTGCTTGTTCGAACGCGCGACGACCTTCGCGTAATCAATCGCCGAGATAACGCTCTTTATGAAATAATCCATATCGAGGTTGTTTGCGAGGAACGTCTTCGTGTCGTGCGCATGGTTATTATAATACGTGTGGCATGAAACGTAATCTACGTTGTCATAGCAGTGAGAGAGCATCGTCGCCTCCCACGTGCCGAACGTCGGCATTCCGCTCGACGAGCTGCCGCAGGCGACCGTCTCTATCGAGGGGTCGACCCATTTCAGCATTTTCGCCGTCTCGTTCGCGATCCTGCCGTACTCGTCCGCCGTCTTCGCGCACATCTGCCAGGGACCGTCCATCTCGTTTCCGAGGCACCAGAGCTTTATGTCAAACGGGTCGCGGAATCCGTTCGCGATACGCTTGTCAGACCAGTACGTTCCGCCCGGATGGTTGCAGTACTCGATAAGATTTTTCGCTTCCGCGGGTCCGCGCGTTCCGAGGTTGACCGCCATCATCACCTTCGTGTTCGCCCGCTTCGCCCATTCCTGAAATTCATCTATTCCGACCTGATTCGTCTCGAGCGTTCCCCATGCGAGCTCCGTCCTGACTGGGCGCTTGTCCTTCGGGCCTATTCCGTCCTCCCAGTTGTAGCCGGAGACGAAATTTCCGCCCGGATAGCGCACTATCGGCACGCCGAGCCGGCGCACAAGGTCGATAACGTCGCGGCGGAAACCGAGTTCGTCCGCCGTCGGATGGCCGGGCTCGTATATGCCTCCGTATACGGCGCGTCCAAGATGCTCGATAAAGCTGCCGTAGATGCGGGGATCGACGGCGCCTGTCTCATAGTCGCGGTTAAGTTTGATTTTTGCGTTCATGATGTCATGTCTCCCTTCTTGCGCTGTGCGGTGCACGCAAAAACCGGCTTTCAAACGGTATTTTGCATGCACGTTTCAAAAAACTTTATTGCGTTCAAACTTTAAGCGGCACGCGGAAAATATTTACCGAGCGCGGCTGAAAATCGTATGTGAACGGCACGCCGTCGACCTCGAACGAACCGTACTTCGTCGCGACCTTTTCAGGCTCTTCAAACGAGTTCGTGTCGTCGATCGAGTCCGCCGTAAGCGTTTCAAGCTTCACCGTGCGCGCGCCCTCGCCTGCTCCGGCGACCTCGATCTTCATCGTAACAGGCGTCGGACGGACGTTTACCGCCTTGATTATGACCTCCCCCGCGCTCTCGTCGAGCGTTGAGGATACGTATATGCGCTTCGGCGGCCTCGGCGTATATTCGACATCGTTCACCACGACGCCGTCTATCATCGCCGTGATGTGAGAGCCGCGCCTCACGAGCCTGAGCTTATACTCGCGCATGTTTTCAAATTCAAACGGCTCGTGCGACAGCCTGCTGTCGTAACCTCTCAGGCGGCACCCGATCACGGATTCGTCACCCCTGCCGCCGCCTATGCGCCACGAAAACTCAGCGTCCTCGCCGACACAGAATGCGATTGACACGCCGACGCGGAACTTCACCGGTTCCTCTCCGGGGTGGCGCGGCGGGAACTCCATCGGCGGCTCGTTGACGCGCACCGTGCATTCAAAGTCAAAGTCTTCCCAGTCTCCCTTTACGGCAACGTCGCGCGGCGGTCCCCAGCGGCGGCGGCGCTCTCCCTCTGCCGGAGGCGGCACTGAGCCGCGCGTGAGGTCGCCGTCCTTATAGTTCCAGTCGCCTTCGTTCACCTCAATGTCGGAGGCGACAAACGCCTCGTCGTTCACCTTCATGTTCCTGAAAGCTGCCTCGCCGCTGCCGACGCCGAACGCAAACCCGCCGGAAATACGTTCAGGCTCGCATTTTTCGTCTTCCGGCGTGATCTCGCAGCTGACGCCGAGCGTCACGTCCCCCTGATTTACCGAGTACATCTTCTGCACATAGTAGCTCGGAATTCCGTAGACCTCGTGGTTGTTGTACCAGATCAGGTTCGGCCTCCAGTTGACGTAATCGGCGTTGCACAGCAGCGGCGCGTAGCAGGTGAGCGCCACCTTGTCTGCGTTGAGCTCAAAGCTCGTCATATACGCCGCCTCGCAAAGCGCGTTATAGAAAGTATCCTTCCGGCTCGCGTATTCGCCGAGGAAGACCTTAGGTCCGTTCGGATCGTAAAAATCAGAGAAATATCTGTCGTAATTCTGTATCATCCAGTCGGGAGCAACGTAGTAATGCTCGTCGACTCCGTATGAGTTCCATTTGCGCGCGCTCTCCCAGCCGCGGTCAAAGCCCGTACCGGCGGGAGCCGGTCCTGCCGTATTCAGTATTTTGACGTTCGGGTATTTTTCCGCTATCGCGCGGTGGAACAGCGGGTAACGCTCAAAAAAGCCTTCGTCGACTTCTTCGTTTCCGATCGCTATATATTCGATGTTGAACGGCTCGGGATGACCCATTTTCGCGCGGACGGAGCCCCATTTCGTGTCGGCTGAGCCGTTCGCGAATTCAAGCAGCTCAAGCGCCTCGTCGACCCACGGCTGCATCTCGTCCATCGGCACCCAATACTGCCTGTGCGGGTTGAATGCGCCGGGCAGAACGGGCATTGCCTTCGCCCCTATGTCCTCGCAGAAGAGAAAATATTCGTAATATCCGAAGCCGTATGTCTGGTTATATCCCCAGTTGTCGCGCTTTGACGGGCGCTCTTCGAGCGGACCGACCGAATTGCGCCAGCGGTACATGGCGTCGCGCGCGTGTTCACCGACATCGCCGTCGTGCGTCAGGCAGCCTCCGGGGAAGCGCATGAACTTCGGCTTTAAGTCGGCGAGGAACCGCGCGATATCCGGGCGCAGCCCGTTTTCGCGCCCCATAAACGTGTCCTTCGGGAACAGCGATACCATGTCAAGGCAAACGCTTCCGGCACCGTGTATCAAAACGGCGAGCCTGCCCGAAAAATCTTCCTCGGTCGAGGTCAGCACGGCCTCATATTTCTTCCACTCCGGCGAATCGACAACTATCTCGGCTTTGCCGTAAAGCTCGCCGCCGACGCCCTCAAGCCTGATCTCCACCGGCTCCTTCAAGCACACGTCGCGCCGCGCGAACATCGAAAATTTATATTCCGCGCCGCGCCGCAGCGGGATGCCCGTATTATAGCCGCAGTTGACGGCGCCGACGACGCCCTGAACGTCAAGGCCGCGGCGGGAACCGTTTGAAATGCGCAGATAATGCGTGTTGTTCACGTTCAGCGGATACACGGACTCGACGCCGCCGCGCACGACACCCCCGTCGCGCCCGACGAGCTCCCACGCAGTCAGCGGAGTGTAATCGCGGTTGTCAACGTCCGAAAACTCAAACGACCGGTTGCGCACCGTCTCGGCGTAAAGTCCGCCGTCCGCCGCGTGGTTTATGTCTTCAAAAAATATTCCGTAAAGGTCGCCCGTCTGATAAAGCTTTTCCGCGCTGTTCACCCGGATCAAAGATAGCTCTGACATTACCGTTCACCTGTCCCCGGCTCACGGGGACTCCTTTCACATATAGAATCACGAGCCGATTTTCGGGAAAGCCGAAGCCTGCCGCCTTCCCCTGTTGACACATCCTGAAAGCGGGCTTCCCGCTTTCGATTATACTTTATAAGCCGCTCCGTGTCAACGAATTTGATTCAAAATAAACCGGATTTTATCTTTTCTTTCCTATATCGTTTTCGTCGCGCTTTTTGATTATCGGGACGTAAGGTTTTTCTTTCTTGACCCGCTTCGGCGTGTTTTTCATCACGTTCGGCACGAGGATATAGGCGTATATGAGCAGCACGACGATCGAGACGAGCAGTCCGAGCGGCAAGAGCGACGCCCACATTGCCGCAAGCGTCACACCGAACAGGAAAATGCCGAGCAGCGCCGCATATATCGCCGCCGCGCGCGCCCCCTCGAGCGCGAGCTTTTTCTTTTTCCCGAGCTGCAAAGTCACCGTCGCCTTATATCCTGTGAGCGCCGAGAATTCCGCCATTGCGAGCAGCGCGCCGCCGACCGACGCCGCAGCGCCCAAAAGCAGCAGCCACCAAACAACGGGCTCCGCCCGCCGGCGGTATTCCGCTATGGTCTCCGCCTTCGTCAATGCTCCGTCAAACGCGAGGCTGAAGCTCGTGCCGTGCTCCGCTACCCATTCGCGCGCGTCGCCGTCGCGCTGCACACCCGTGATCGTGATATTTTTCGACGTAACGTATTCGTATCTGATCCTAACGTCGCCGATCTCGGGCGAGTTTATATCCTCCGCGTTCGTCAGATATTCGCCGGACGTATGAAAGCCCTTAACATCTATCTCCGGCAGCGTCTTCAGACTTTCGCGTTCCTTAAGCTGTTCGAGCTGGTCATCGCTCACCCTGAATCCGCCTATCATGACGGACGGCGCGCTGAACGTGTCAGTCCCCGTGCTCGACGCGTAAGATGCCGGATTTTTGTGGTCATCGTCGCCGGTGTCTATGAGCTCCCCGCTCCATCCTTTTTCAAAACCGGAGCCGGACGGCAGCCACTGATACATCTCCGAGACGCGCACGAGCAGCGGGGAGTCGACCGTCACGCCGAAGATGATATCGGAAGCGCCGCTCTCATCATACGTCACCTCGCCCGGGACGATCACGAGATAGTTGCCGAAGTCCGTCGAATATTTTCCGCCCTCACGCAGATATGAGTCGTCTTCAAATTCCTTCACGTCAAGAAGCGAGCCGATGCGGGACGACACCGACACTGCCGCCGCCGCGAGCCCCGCCGCAAGGATAATGACGCCGAGCGCGAGCAGCACGGCGTTTCGTTTAGTTTTGTTCATTACATATTACATCCTTTATCGTTAACCGTTTATAATATATTACCACAAAGTACGGGTGAATGTAAACCCCTTTTGCCGTTTCGTGCCGCGGGCGCAATTTCTTTTTCCCTGAGCGGTCAAAACCGTAGACATCGGGCGTTTTTTCGTATATAATATATGTGAATAATGCGAAAGGAAAACTTTTATCTTGGATAAAAAAGACGAAATAATACTTCAGCAGCTCTCTGTAATAAAGGAGATGACGGCGCGGAGCCTCCGCCGTGTCGGCGAAGACGTTTGGGGCACGCCTCAGCCGCACGCCAAACCTGCCGGAGCGGATGATAAGTCCGCCCCCGCGGCAGGCGGCGCGTCGGGCGGAAAAGCGGGCGCTGCCGCAGACGGAAAGGCTGACGCGCCCGGAGCGCCGAAAACGGCGGCCTCGACAGGTCAGGGCGACCCAAAGCCGGGGGAGACCCCGCCGCCTCCGAAGGAGGACATTGAAGAACTGAAGGCGGAGCTTGACAGCTATATCGGGCTCTCCGCCGTCAAGGACGAGGTGCGCGACCTCATCAACATGGTGACCGTCTGGAAGCTGCGCCGCGAACACGATCTGCCCGCCCCCGACCTTTCGCTTCACATGGTTTTTTCGGGCAATCCCGGCACAGGCAAGACGATGATGGCGCGCTTTATGGCGCGCGTATACCATTCTCTCGGCATACTTTCGAAGGGGCATCTTGTCGAGGTCGACCGCAGCGGGCTCGTCGCCGGTTACGTCGGGCAGACAGCAATAAAGACAGCGTCCGTCATCGAGCGCGCGAAGGGAGGCGTCCTATTTATAGACGAGGCTTACTCCCTTTCGTCCGGAAAGGCTGAAAACGATTTCGGGCTTGAGGCGATCGAAACGCTCCTGAAAGCGATGGAGGACAACCGCGACGACCTCATTGTAATCGTCGCCGGTTACACCGACCTGATGGAGGAATTCATAAATTCAAATCCCGGTCTTTCGTCCCGCTTCAACAGGTATCTTTATTTCGACGACTATACGGTCGACGAGATGCTTGACATTTTCGAGCTCCAGTGCGAGAAAAACTGCTATGTTCTGTCACGCGGAGAGGAAGCCGACAGCGAAAACGAGAGCGAGAGCAAAACCGACAGTGAAAACGATGGCGGGGCAGACAAGACCGACAGTAAAAACGAAAGCGGCACAGACAAACCCGACAGTGAAAACGAAAGCGGCGGCAGCCACGGCGGAGACGCGCGCGCAGAACTGCGGCGGCTGCTCGAAGACATGTCCCGCGACCCCGACTTTGGAAACGCGCGCGGCGTCCGCAACCTTTTCGAGCGCATTCTCATCGCTCAGGCGAACAGGCTCGCCGAACAAAAATCCGTCACACGCGACGAACTTATGACCATCACGGCGGACGACATCCGCGCGCTGTGACATTAAAAAGCGCAATTTTCCGCTCGGAGGCGGTTTCTTTGACTTAAATTCGCATAAAATTTCATAAAATGAGCACGAACGAATAAATTCCCGATTGCAAAATCGCTCCGTTCGTGATATTATATAGGTTGGTCAAACGCATATTCATAATTGAACATGGCGAGGAGGATAAATAACCACATGGCTATCAAAAGAAACAAACAGTCGATGGACGGCAACCAGGCTGCGGCTCACGTAAGCTACGCGTTTACGGAAGTTGCGGGCATTTACCCCATCACACCCTCGAGCCCGATGGCTGACTTTGTAGATCAATGGTCGGCGCAGGGCAGAAAGAATATCTTCGGAAACACCGTAAAAGTCTCCGAGATGCAGTCTGAAGGCGGCGCTGCCGGAACCGTTCACGGCTCCCTTGCAGCCGGCGCTCTCACGACTACATACACGGCGTCTCAGGGACTTCTTCTCATGATCCCGAACATGTATAAGATCGCGGGCGAGCTGCTTCCCTGCGTGTTCCACGTGTCGGCGCGTACTGTCGCCGCTCACGCCCTGAACATTTTCGGCGATCACAGCGACGTTTACTCCTGCCGTCAGACGGGATTCGCGATGCTCGCCTCCTCCAATCCTCAGGAGATCATGGACCTCGGCGCCGTCGCACACCTTTCCACGATCAAGGGCAGAGTTCCGTTCCTTCATTTCTTCGACGGTTTCCGCACGAGCCACGAGATACAGAAGATCGAATACTGGGAAAACGAAGATCTTGCAGACCTCGTAGACGCGGACGCTCTCAAAGCGTTCAGAGACAGAGCGCTGAACCCCGATCATCCCGTTCTGCGCGGCTCTGCCGAGAACGGCGATATATTCTTCCAGCATAAGGAAGCAGCGAACAAGTACTACAACGCGCTGCCCGCGATCGTTGAAGAATACATGGACAAGATCAACGAGCGCATAGGCACGGATTACAAGCTCTTCAATTACTACGGCGCGCCGGACGCTGAGCGCGTCATCGTCGCTATGGGCTCCATCTGCGACGTTGCAGAAGAGGTCATCGACTACATGCTCGCGAAGGGCGAGAAGGTCGGCCTTGTAAAGGTACGTCTCTATCGTCCGTTCTGCGCAGACAAGCTCGTTGCGGCTATCCCCGCGACGGCAAAGAAGATCGCGGTCCTTGACAGGACAAAGGAACCGGGCGCGCTCGGCGAGCCTCTCTATCTCGACGTTGTAACCGCTCTTTCTCAGGCCGGCTCGAAAGCTCAGGTCGTCGGCGGCAGATACGGCCTCGGCTCGAAGGACACACCTCCGTCATCCGTTTTCGCCGTATACGAAAATCTTGCTTCCGACTGCCCGAAAAACGGCTTCTCGCTCGGCATAGTCGACGACGTGACAGGCTGCTCTCTCCCTGAGAAGGCTGCTCCGGACACGGCTCCCGAAGGCACTATCGCATGCAAGTTCTGGGGTCTTGGCGGCGACGGTACGGTCGGCGCGAACAAGAACTCGATAAAGATCATCGGCGACCACACCGACAAATACATTCAGGCATACTTCCAGTATGACTCGAAGAAGACCGGCGGCATCACGATCTCGCACCTCCGCTTCGGCGACAAGCCGATCAAGGCTCCTTACTATATCACAAAGGCCAACTTCGTTGCGTGCCACAACTGCGCGTACCTGACGAAATATGATATGGTCGAGGACATCAAGCCGGGCGGAACGTTCCTGCTCGACTGCCCGTGGACGCCCGAAGAGCTTGACGCCCACATCCCCGCAAAGGTCAAAAAGTACATCGCTGAAAACAACATCAGCTTTTACATCATAAACGGCACCGGCATCGCCACCGAGCGCATAGGCAATGCGAAGGTCAAGAACACCGTTCTTCAGTCCGCGTTCTTCTCGCTCGCCAACATCCTCCCGAAGGCTGACGCTATCGAATACATGAAGAAGATGGCGTACAAGTCCTACATCAAGAAGGGTCAGGCGATGGTCGACCTCAACTACGCCGCTATCGACGCCGGCGGAGACGCTTACGTCAAGGTAGACGTTCCTGAATCCTGGAAGAACCCGACGCCCGACGCAAAGGCTCCCGAGTTCTCCTCCGACCGTCCCGAGCTTGACGAGTTCGTCAACTCGATCGTTGAGCCCGTCGACGCTATGCGCGGCGATTCGCTGCCCGTTTCCGCGTTCGAAAAGTACGTGGACGGCACGTTCCCGCAGGGCGCTGCCGCATCCGAAAAGCGCGGCGTCGCCGTCAACGTTCCCGTCTGGAACGAGACGAAGTGCGTACAGTGCAACATGTGCTCGTTCGTCTGCCCGCACGCCACGATCCGCCCGTTCGCTATGACGGAGGAAGAGGCTGCGAACGCTCCCGCAAGCACGAAGTTCACCGCTAAGCCCGTCGTCAAGACGAACTACAAGTTCTCCCTCGCCGTCAGCCCGCTCGACTGCATGGGCTGCGCGCTCTGCGTCAAGGTCTGCAAGGTCGGCGCGCTCGAAATGGTACCGCGCGACACGCAGCTCGACCAGCAGCCCGCGTTCGATTACGCTGTGGCTCACGTCTCCGAGAAGAAGGAGCTCATCAACAACACCGTCAAGGGCAGCCAGTTCAAGCAGCCGCTGCTTGAGTTCTCCGGCTCCTGCGCAGGATGCGCCGAGACTTCTTACGCTCGCCTCATCACACAGCTCTTCGGCGAGAGAATGTATATCTCGAACGCGACAGGATGCTCCTCCATCTGGGGCGGCTCCGCTCCCGCAACGCCTTACACGGTCAACCGTGAGACAGGCCGCGGACCCGCATGGGCTAACTCCCTCTTCGAAGACAACGCTGAGCACGGCTACGGCATTTACCTCGCTCAGAAGTATCGCCGTGAGGTCCTCGCCGACAGAGTAAAGGCGCTCGTCGCACTCGAAAAGTGCCCTGAGGCGCTCAAGGCAGCGGCTGAGGCTTGGCTTGAGTCGAAGGACGACAGCGCGAAGACCGACGAAGTTTCTGCGGCTCTGCTCGCAGAGGCTAAGAAGATCGACTGCGACTGCGAGGTCGGCAAGACAGCGAAGTACATAGTCGAGAACGGTGACATGCTCGGCAAGAAGTCCGTCTGGATCTTCGGCGGCGACGGCTGGGCTTACGATATCGGATTCGGCGGTCTTGACCACGTCCTCGCTTCCGGCGAAAACGTCAACGTCATGGTCTTCGACACCGAGGTCTACTCGAACACGGGCGGACAGGCGTCCAAGGCTTCCCAGCTCGGTCAGGTCGCGCAGTTCGCGGCAGCCGGCAAGGCTATCGGCAAGAAGAATCTCGCCGAGATCGCTATGTCCTACGGCTACGTCTACGTCGCACAGATCGCTATGGGCGCAGACATGAACCAGACGATCAAGGCGCTCACCGAGGCTGAGGCTTATAACGGCCCGTCGCTCGTCATCGGCTACGCACCGTGCGAGATGCACGGCGTCAAGGGCGGCATGACGAACTGCCAGCTCGAGATGAAGCGTGCGGTAGACGCAGGCTACTGGCAGATGTTCCGTTACAACCCGGCTAAGAAGGCGACCGGCGAGAACCCGCTCACCATCGACTGCAAGGAGCCGACGGAAGACTACATCGAGTTCATCAAGAGCGAGACGCGTTACAGCCGTCTTGTCCAGAGCTTCCCTGAGAGAGCCGAAAAGCTCTTCAACGAGGCAAAGGTCAAGGCAGCCGAGAAATACGCTCACCTCCAGAAGCTCTCCGAGCTCTATAAGTGATCGACCGACACACCAGTGTAAAATAAATCCGTGGGGAGAGGCTTATATAAGTCTCTCCCCACGATTATTTATTATATTTTTCGTGATCGCGGACATACGCCGTGCGATCTGCCGCGCCGCCCCGAAAGATACGTTTCTACAGCTTTACGACGACTTCCGTGCCGTCGGATGTGCTGACGTGTAAAAGCTCGATGCCGCGATAGCGGCGAGGGAGCGTTTTGCGCATCGCCGACGACAGCGCGAGCATGAGCACCTTTTGGCTGTCGATCATATTTTTGCCGCCAAATCGGACGGCGGCGCGCAGCCCTAACGTCAAAAGACAGCGCGGAAAAATGAGCAGCAGGCGCACGCCCTCCGCTCGGATCCTGACCGTCATTCGACCCAGATCTCCACTTTTGTGTTGTCCTCGCTTACATCGACCTCAACGAGCTTACCCATAACGCCGACGTTTGCGAGCGCGATCACACGGTCAAAATCAATGCTCTCGAGCGCGTTTTTTAAGCCTTTAAACGAATCGCTTCCGCTGAGATCAATGGCTCCGCTCGTCAAAGCCAGCTTTGCTATCTCAAGCGGCAGATTTACGCTCACCTTTGCCTCGTCCGAAATGACGCGTATTTTAAGTATCGCGCGCGAAGGATCGAAGTCGCTTTTCGCGACCGCGACCGTCTCCGCCCTCTTTACGCCCAAAAGCTCGTCGCAGCTTATGCCGAAAACCTCCGCCAGCCGCGGCAAAAGCGAGATGTCGGGCGAGGTTATGGCGTTCTCCCATTTTGATACCGCCTGAGGCGTGACGGAACATTTTTCCGCCAGCTCCTCCTGCGTAAGTCCGCATTTTTTGCGGTAAAACGCAATTCTTTCACCGAGTGTATCAAGCATTTGAAATCCTCCTTTTTAATTATGTTCCCTCGCTATGTCTTCATTTTAAACCCGAGCGCAGCTTTTGAACACAAACCAAACGGGGAATATTGTAACTCAAGGGTTGATTTTTTATAACCTGACGGTTGAAAAGGTCAAATCGGCACAAAAATCGGGGGATGGACGCATCGGTCATCCCCCGGTTTTGATCTATACGGCGTTGGCGCGGATGCTTTTCCGATCACGTCCCGCGCCGGGCTTTTATTTTTTGTCGTAATTCTTCGTGAAGAACAAGAGATACGCGACCGCGGACGCGACCATGAAGCCGGCGCATATCCAGAGCAGCACATGCGCTATCGCCTCGGAGTGGAGCGGGATGAACATCAGAAGCGCGAACATCGCATTGAGCGCGACCGTGCAGACCTTGCCATACCACTTCGCGCCGGAGACAACGCCCGTTCTTCTGACTGCGAAGAATCCGGACAGTGCCGTTGCGATCTCCTTGATAGCGAGCAGCGCGAACAGTATCCACGCGTAACTCCTCGTCACCGCTATGCAGATCAGCATCGACGCCTGCGTCAGCTTATCCGCGAGCGGGTCAAGCAGCTTTCCGAAATCGGACACCATATTGAATTTCCGCGCGATTATCCCGTCCGCCACATCCGATGCGTAGGAGACGGCGAGGATGCAGGCGGCGAAGAGATAATTCTGACGCCATATGTAAAGATATATTATGACCGGGATCAGAAGTATGCGGATCACGCTCAAAGCGTTCGGGAGCGTGAAAACGTCCTTCGACTTTGTTCTGCCCTTTATCACGGGGTATTTTTCCTTCTGATTCCCGTTGTTCTCGGTGTTTGCCTTGCTTTTCACTCGGTATCCTTTCTCGCGGCACGTTTCTTTTTTTCGGCGCCTATGTTGGCGAGCGGGTTTGCCGCGACGGCTTCTTCCATTCCCTCGTCTGAGACGTGGGTGTATATCTGCGTCGTGTTGAGCTGCTCGTGACCGAGTATCTCCTTTAATACGCGAACGTCGACATGACCTGACTGATACATCAGCGTCGCCGCCGTGTGGCGCAGTTTATGAGTTGAAAAATGCTTGTATTCAAGGCCGGCGGCGCCAAGATATTTGCCGACGAGCCACTGCACTGTCTTGATGCTGATCCTGTTTCCCTGCGATGACAAAAACAGCGCGGATTCGCCCTTCCTTTTGGCGGGCTGCGCCTGTCTTTCGGGCATATAGTCGAGTATCGCCCGGCGGCAGGCGTCATTCAGATATATTATCCTCTCCTTGTTCCCCTTGCCGAGGACACGCAGAGAGCGCAGCTCCGGATCAATATCCGTAAGCGATATCCCGACAAGCTCCGAAAGCCGCATTCCGGTGTTTAAAAACAGCGTTATTATCGCGTAATCGCGCAGACGCGTTTTCGAAGTCTCGTCGTTTTTCACCGCCTCGAGCAGGTCTATGCTCTCCTCGAGCGTCAGATATTTCGGCATCGTCTTTTTCTTTTTCGGCGACTCGATATTGACGGCGGGGTTGACCTTCAGTTTATCCGTTTTCGTCGTCAGATACTTGAAAAACGCCTTTATCGCGGACAGCTTGCGCGCGCGGGCGCTCGCCCCATTGTGGCGCTCCCCGTCGACATACAGCAAAAATTCATATATGTCCGCCGTCGTGATCCCACTTATTACCTCGATGCCGACATCCCTTATGTCGAGCGTGTCAAATTCTTCGCCGCTCTTCGGGAGTCCTTCCCGGTCTGCCTTTATGTAACGAAGGAACAGGCGAAGGTCAATGCAGTATTCCTCGACCGTTTTCGGCGAGCACTGTTGAATCGTTCTCTTATACGATGCGAAATCCCGCACGAGCGGCGGCATTTCACTGATTTCAAACGCCAAAACAGCCTCCCCCGGACACACGCTTTTGTGCCCTTTCGTTCCTTACGGCTTCTATTATACAAAATAATTCGCGTTTTGTAAATAATAAAATGAACATTTTGTAAACTTTATCGTAAAACTATTGCGTTTGCGAAGTCCATAATATACAATAATAAGTTGAAGTATGCGTCAACAGGAGGCACCCATGCTGACTTTCCTTAAAAATAACGCCCATTTCATCTGGCGGCTCGTCCTGAACCAGATAGGTCTTACGATATTCGGTCTTATGACCTCCATGTCCGCCGCCGCGATCGACCACGCCATTGCCGGGGACGGCTCCGTTCAGCGCACATGTATGATCTGGGTCAGCGTATTCGCAATACTCTTTTATATGTTCATAGATTATACGGCGATAAAGGAAGAGGGACAGAAGGACAAGATCCGCATCGACGCGGGCAGAAAACAGCGCGACGCCTGGCGCGGGTTCAAAATCGTGCTCGTCGCCTCACTTCCGAATCTGATCCTTGCCGTATGCGTCAACCTGTTCGGCATTCTCGGCGCCGAATCCGGCCTCGCGCTCGAGTGGGCAGGCACGATCTCAGGCACGTCGAAGGTGATCGCCCTCGTCATACAGGCCATGTACTGGGGCATACTGCTCGGGCTCCCCGGAGTCAACGTCATCGCCGACATACCGAACTTTTTCTACCTTCTTATACCGCTGCCCGCCATCATCTGCGCGTCCCTCGCCTATATCGCGGGACTGCATGACGTAAGCCTGATCCGCCGTATAAAATGTCTTTTCCAGCCGGACGCACCGGAAAAAAAGGCGTCGGGGAAAAAATAAATCAAACGGCACAGCCGATTCCGGTTCATTTTACGGCTTTACGGCTTTTATATTCGTGGCCAAGCGCCGCTATGCCCCCCATTGCAGCTTAAATTTTCCGGGAAATAAAATATCTATCGCGGAGGGCTTTTGTCGCAAAAAGGCTCTCCGCGATTTTTATGTCCCGCACAAAATCGTCGGCTCACCCGCAACATTTTATAAACACGGCGAGGGCAAGCCCGCACCCGCGATAGCTTTTTTACGAAAACATCCCCGGACGCGCGCGCCCGGGGATAATTATATACTCATGTCAAATAAAAGTCAACGCCGCCGAAAAAAATGTTTTGCCGCGGCGGTCAGGACGTATCTCCTGACCGGACGTTTTCACAAAAGCGCGCCGAGAATGCCGACCGCGTCGCCTTTGCAGATGCAGTCGCAGTGTTCGGACAAAAACGCGTCCGCCTCCCTGCCGCAGCGCCTCCCGCCGTACTCGCCGAGTATCACGTCAAGCTTTGATTCGGATTCGTATGTAAGCAGATAATATCCGCCGTCCCGCCCGAAGTATGCGGCGGAACCGGCGCGCCCCGGCCGCGAAAGCCTTCCGCACGCGGCGAGCAGCGAATTAAAATCCGGGAACGCGTAGATCCCGCGTTCCGTCCTTTGTTTCATTGCTGTGACTCTCGGCGCCATCGCTGCCTCCCCCATCCTGAATTTATCGTACTGCGTCACAAACATCTCGCAGCCGCCCGCGTTTGATTCGTATATCTGAACGAGGACTTTCCCGGCGTTCGGGTCAAAGCTGCCGTCGCCGCACGCGTCATGCAAAATGCGCCTGAGCCGTTCTCTGCCGTAAGGTGAAGTTACGTCGACCGGCACCGTGAGATCGTACTCCGAAAGGTCCTCCTCCGTCAGCATGATTTTGAGCTTGCGCTCGCTTATCTTTATCGTCTCCATCAGGCACCCCCGCTTTTTTCGTCTGCTATATCATTATAAGCCCGCGCGAGCGAAAATGGTACTCAAAATTTATGGTAATTTTGAAAGCAGGCGTTTTTTCCGAAATTCTCCTGATGTGCTGCCGGGGGGTGCACCCGCAGGCGAGTCAGGGCTGACGCGGCGCGGCATCATTTCGCGGCACGCATAAGAAAAAGAGGAGATCGCGCCAGAGCGATCTCCTCAGATACATGTCGATCCGTTTACCCTTCGATAGGTTCAAAATCGGAAACGCCGTGCTTGCAGAGCGGGCAGACGAAATCCTCCGGGAGCTCGTCCCCCTCGTAAACGTAGCCGCACACTCTGCACACCCAGCCGCGCCTGCCTTCCGTCTTCGGCTTCGGCTTGACGTTTTTCTGATAATACGTGTACGTCATCGTCTCCGCGTCGGAAATGACGCGCGCCTCAGTCACCGAGCATATGAACATGCCGTGCGTTCCGAGGTCGACGTAATCCTCGACCGAAAGCGACATAAACGAATTTATATATCTCGGCAGAAACGCGAGCCCGTTGTCGGAATAAAGCGGCTCCATGCCGTCGAATTTGTTGACGTTTCTGCCGGAGCGGAAGCCGAAGCTCTCAAACACCGAGAACGGCGCGTCGACCGACAGGCAGCACACGTTCATCTTTCCCGTGCCCTTTATGACATGGTGCGAGTAGTTTGTCTTGTTGATCGTCACCGCGATGCGGTTCGGCGTGCTCGTCACCTGGCAGACAGTATTGACGATCAGACCGTTGTCCTTTTTGCCGTCGTTGGACGTGACGACGTAGAGCCCGTAGCCGATGTTGAAGAGCGCGGTCAGGTCCTGCTTGTTCGCCGTCTCTCCGTGCTGCGCGATGTAGTCACGGCAGAGCTCGTTCGCAAGCGCCTCAAGCGCCTCGCTGCTTTCGGCGTTAAGCGCGGAGCGGATCGTCACCGTCGTGTCCGCAAACGTAATGTTTTTCGAGTTCGCGAGCATATTCTTTATCACCTTGGCGGCGAGCGGCGCCCATGAGCCGTTTTCGATTATGCCGACAAACCGCTTCTGATACGAGCGCTCCGTCAGATGATTTATAAATTCGCGCATGAAGGGGAAAATTTCTGCGTTATACGTCGTCGTCGCGAGCACGAGCTTCCCGTACCTGAACGCGTCCTCGACCGCCTCCGCCATGTCGGAGCGGGCAAGGTCTGTAACTACGACCTTCGGGCATCCCTTCGCGCGGAGCTTTTCGGCGAGCTTTTCAACCGCCTCGCGCGTGTGACCGTATACGGACGTGTACGCTATCATGACGCCGTCCGTCTCCGCCTCGTACGACGACCAGATCTTATATAAGCCTATGTAGTAAGCAAGGTTTTCGGTCAGGACAGGTCCGTGGAGCGGGCAGATCTTTTCTATATCGAGCGCCGCCGCCTTTTTCAGGAGCGCGCCGACCTGCGCGCCGTATTTGCCCACGATCCCTACATAATAGCGGCGAGCCTCGCACGCCCAGTCCTCATCTACGTCGAGCGCGCCGAATTTGCCAAAGCCGTCAGCCGAGAAGAGCACCTTGTCGCGGGAATCGTATGTGACGATGACCTCCGGCCAGTGCACCATCGGCGCTGTCACAAACGTGAGCGTGTGACTGCCGAGCGCCAGCGTGTCGCCCTCTCCGACGACGAGCCTTCTGTCCTCGAACGACGTGCCGAAAAACTGCCCCATCATCGTAAACGCTTTCGCCGACGAAACGACAGTCGCCGTCGGATACGTTTCCATAAACTTCTTGATCCCCGATGAATGGTCGGGCTCCATATGCTGGACGACGAGATAATCCGGCGTCCTGCCATCGAGCGCGGCGTCGAGATTGTCAAGCCATTCGTGAACGAATCTGCCGTCAACAGTGTCCATGACGGCGCATTTTTCGTCGCAAATCAGATATGAGTTGTAAGCCATACCGTTCGGAACAACGTACTGGCCTTCAAACAGGTCGATGCTGTGGTCATTCACGCCGACATAGCGTATATCGTCTGTGATCTTCATTTATAACGTCTCCTCTTTTGTGGTATAAATCAAGTATACTCCATTTTGAGCCAAGATGCAATAGCGAAAGGCGAGGTTTGCGGGCGCATGAATAAATAAACGTTTCATACCCCGAAACGCGCCCGGCTCGGCTCTGACAAATTTCGGTACTTTATTTGCCCCGCCGCTCGCCGGCGCTGCCAAAATCCGCTGTTCTCGCAAAAAGCTCTTGAAAATTTTGCCGCGATGATGTAGAATATATTATGTATACGTGTCTTTAGTGCGTACTTTTGCCGGTGGAGGGCGCGATGTTCGGATATGTCAGGATCGACGCGCCTGAACTGCGCGTCCGCGAGGCGGAATATTACCGCGCCGCTTACTGCGGTCTGTGCCGCACGATGCGGAAAAAGCTCGGTATAACGTCCGCCGCCGCGCTGTCGTATGACATGGTATTCCTGATCATGGTGCGCATGGCGCTGACGGGTGAAAAATACGACCTTCGCCGCCGCAGATGCTTCAAGCTGCGCCCCCGGCTGATGATGGAGCCGGGACGGCAGCTCGAATACGCCGCCGGAGTTTCGGCGCTGCTGACACTGTATAAGCTTGACGACGACGTTCGCGACGAGCGCGGTATAAAGCGGCTCGCCGTCCGTGCCGTCCGCCCTGCGGCGCGCGGGCACCTGCGGCGCGCAAACGTCGACGGTACGCTCGCCGGCTTCGTGCGGGATAAGCTCGCCGAGCTATACATGACCGAATCGGAATGTAAGTCAGGCGAGGCGATATTCGGTGAAATTCTCGGAGAAATATTCGCGCACGGGCTCGAAGGCGACGACGCTCGCATAGCGCGCCGAATCGGGGTCGGCGTCGGGCGCTGCATCTACATCATTGACGCCGTCGACGATATTGAAGACGACGAACGCGCGGGAAGGTATAACCCGATCGCGGCCGCATGGGCGGGGCTGCCGACAAAAGCGGCGAAGGACGCCATAGGAGACGCCGTGAATCTCACGCTCTTTTCGGCGGGAGCAGCCGCGGAGCTGATCTCTGAGGAAGAATGCGCGCCCGAAACGCTCGGCATCGTAAAGAACGTGCTCTATTCCGGGCTGCCGCTCGAGACGCGACGCGTCATATCAAAATGGAAAGACGGGGAGGAAAAAAAGGATTGAAGGACCCCTATAAAGTTCTCGGCGTGTCCCGCGACGCGAGCGACACCGACATAAAAAAAGCATATCACGCCTTAGCGAAGAAATATCATCCTGACAACTATCAGGGCTCCGACCTCGCCGACCTCGCGGAAGAAAAAATGAAGGAGGTCAACGAAGCTTACGCCGAGATCGAGCGCCAGCGCTCCGGCGGCGGCTCCGCCTACGACTACGCATACGATGACGACAACACAAGCGGCGCCAACGGCGCTTCCAACGGCAGCGGCTCATACAGCGGCACTTACGGCGGCTATGACGCCACGTACCGCCAGGTCAGATCGCTTATAAACGAGCGGCGCTATGACCGCGCGATGTCGATCCTCTCCGCGGTTCCGAACGATAAGCGCGGAGCCGAATGGAATTACCTCTACGGCTGCATTCTTCTCGGCGGCGGCAACTACGCCGACGGCATGAGATACGTTGAGACTGCCTGCTACATGGAGCCGGACAACATGGAATACGCCCGCGCGCGCGACAGCCTGCGCCAGCGCTCCGCCTCTTACGGGACCCAGTATTACGGAAACCGCGGCAGAAGCGACTTATGTGATTTTTGTCAGGCGCTGTGGTGCGCGGACTGCCTCTGCGAGTGCATGGGCGGCGACCTCATCCGCTGCTGCTGACGGGAGGGCGAAATGAAAAACACAAAGCGGATCGCGCTTTCCGGCATTCTCGCCGCGATGTCAGTCGCGCTCATATACGTGGCGGCCATTTCGGAGCTGTTCTCGTTTTCGGGGTGCCTTTTGTCCGCATATATAATCCTGTTTCTGAAAATCGAGTTCGGCATGGCGTCCGCCGCAACTGTTTACGGCGTCGTGTCGGTGCTTTTGTGGATCCTTCTGCCGGACAAATCGGTCGCCGCGATATACACGTTCGTCGCGGGACTGTATCCGCTCGTAAAATCGTACTTTGACCTTATCAGAAACTCCGTTTTGCGCTGGGGATGCAAGCTCGCCGCGTATAATATCGTCGTCGCCGCGCTCTATTTTCTCGCGCTTGCGATATTCTCCCCGGAGGCTGATGCGCCGTGGATGCTCGCGGTCGTGCTCCTGCTCGCAAACGCGGTTTTCGTCCTTGCCGATATAGTGGCAGACAGGCTGACCCTTATCTATAACATCAAATACCGCCCGATGCTTCACCGGCGCGGCATACTGTGACATAGGATTGGTAAAAATATTATGATTCGTTCAATGACCGCCTTCGGGCGCGCCGTCCGCGAAATCGACGGCAAAAGATACACGATCGAGCTGAAGTCCGTCAACGGCAAATTTCTCGAATGCTCCGTCAGATACCCGCGCCAGTACGGATTCGCGGAGCCCAAAATAAAATCCTACGTCGCCGAGCGCGGCGTTGTGCGCGGCAAGGTCGACGTTTACCTCGGCGTTGAGGTGATAGAACAGCGCGGCGTCACGATAACGCTTGATCCCGCGCTTGCAGGCTCCTATATCGAGGCGCTGCGCCGCCTGCGCGACGAATTTGATCTGCGTGACGACATCACCGTTTCCCGCGTCGCCGCGTTCCACGATATTTTCAACGTCGCCTCCGAGGAGGAGGACATAGACGCGGAATGGGCGGCGATCAGGGAAACGCTTGACGCGGCGCTCGAAGATTTTCTCGCCATGCGCGCCTCCGAAGGCGAGCGGCTCGCCGCGGACACAAAGCTCAAGCTCCGCGAGATCGAGGCGGCGGCAGCCGAGATCAAGACGATCTCGGAAGCAAACATAGAAAATTATCCCGCAAAGCTCGCGGAGCGGATCGCGGCGCTGCTCGATGGAGCGGTCGTCGAGATAAACGAACAGCGCATACTGACCGAGGCGGCGATATTCGCAGACCGCGCTTCGATCGACGAGGAGCTCGTCCGCCTCGCCTCCCACCTCGACGCGTTCCGGGAAATTCTTGACAACGAAGAGACGGTCGGCAGAAAGCTCGACTTTCTCATACAGGAAATAAACCGCGAGACGAACACTATCGGCTCAAAATCGCAGGACACAAGGATCGCGCACCTCGTCGTCGACATCAAATGTACGGTCGAGAAAATACGCGAGCAGATCCAGAATCTGGAGTGACGCCGTATGATGCTTCTTAACATCGGCTACTCAAATATGGTCGCCTGCGAGCACATTGTCGCCGTCATCGGCAGCGACACCGCCCCAGCCAAGCGCCTCATAGGCGAGGCAAAGGAGGCGGGACGCGTCATTGACGCGACGTGCGGCAAGCGCACCCTCTCCGTCATCGTGACGGACAGCGATCACGTAATTCTTTCCGCGCTTTCGCCGGACGCGCTGAAAAAGCGCGCCGACGGCGACGAGGATAATGAATAAATTAATCTAATCTTAAATGGACTCCACAGAAAGGACATATTTACCATGTCAATGATCTCACCTTCAATCGACGAACTCACAAAGGGCAAGTTCAACCGCTACACGCTCGTGATCGCGACCGCCAAGTGCGCCCGCCTCGTCACGAACGAATACGTGAAGCAGCGCGAAATCGCCGAGACAAGGATCGCGAACAAGGAGACGGACAAGATGCTCGCCTCGATGATAAAGCGCGAATTCCGCGACGAAAAGGCGGTCAAATCAGCCGTAATGCGGCTCGCCGCCGGAGAATTCCGCATTGTGCCGCCAGAGGAAGGCAGTTTTTAAAGAGATATCGCCATGAATGATGGGTACGCAGGGTGCCGCATACTTGACGCGCCCTATCACGCGGACCGCGAATACACGTACTATATCCCGCGCGAGCTCGGAGAAGAGATAACGCCCGGCGTCTTTGTCACGGTGCCGTTCGGCGGCGGAAACAGGAAAAAGACCGCCGTCGTCACCTCCGTTTCAGGCAAAACAGACCTTGAAACGTGCAAGCCCATATCGTCCGTGACAAACAGGGATGTGACGCTGTCCTCCGGGATGCTCGACCTCTGCCGTTTTGTATCCGAGCACACGCTCTGTACGTTCGGTGAGGCTGTCCGCGCCGCGATCCCGCGCGGGGCGCTCTCAAAGATACGCGAGTCGTTTACAGTCTCGCCGGACGCGGACGAGGATGTTGTCTGCTCGCTGTCCGAAAAAGCCATCTTATTTTACAAATTCATAGAGCTGATGGGGCCTATCACCGCCGACCAGCTCAGGGTAGAATTCGGGGACGAGGAATCAGTTTCAGAGCTTTTGGCGTCGCTGTCGCGAAAAAAACTTATCGTCCGCACGCTCGACGTGCGCGAACCGACGAACACGCTTGCCGTCACGGACGTTTCCCTCGCCGTGCCGGAGGGGCGCGCAAAAGATTATATCGCGGACAGAAGCGTCCGCTCGCAGCGCTCAAAACAGATCGTCCGTTACCTGCTCGAACACGGCACCGTCGACGTTGACACGCTCGGCTCGGCGCTCGGCGCCGTCTCGGTCCAGCTGAAAATGCTCTCCGGCAGCGGGATAGTGTCGCTTACAAAGCGGCGCGTTCTGCGCAATCCGTTTGCCGACATCGAAAAAAACGCGCCTCCGCTCTCGCTTTCGCCCGCGCAGACGAAGGCATATGAGACGATACTGTCCCTTTTCAGGACGGGCGAAGCGAGAGCGGCGCTTCTCTACGGGATAACGGGCAGCGGCAAGACCTCCGTCATCCGCGCGATGATAGACGCCGTGACCGCCGAGAAGCGGTCTGTCATAATTCTCGTGCCTGAAATTTCGCTGACGCCGCAGACTGTCTCCATCTTCTGCGGAAGCTACGGCAGCCGCGTCGCCGTCATACATTCCTCGCTCTCCGAGGGGGAACGCGTCGACGCGTGGCAGCGGATCAGGACGGGCGAGGCCGACATCGTGATCGGCACGCGCAGCGCCGTGTTCGCGCCCGTTGAAAACCTCGGCATGATCGTCATTGACGAGGAACAGGAGCACACATACAAATCGGATTCGCAGCCTAAATATACCGCGCACGACATCGCGCGCTTCCGCTGCGCGCAGAATAACGCGCTGCTCCTTTTATCGAGCGCAACACCGTCGCTCCAGTCTTACTACAAGGCAAAATCAGGCGCTTACACGCTCGTTTCGCTGACGGAACGGTACGGCGGCGCCACGCTGCCGCGCGTCATCGTCGCCGACATGCGGCGCGACCGCGCGGAAGGGTCAAATTCCCCGCTCGGCTCCGTTCTGCGCGCGGAAATTGAAGAAAACCTCGCGCGCGGGGAGCAGACGATACTGTTTTTGAACAGGCGCGGATATCACAATTTCCTCTCGTGCAAGAGCTGCGGGGAGGCGGTGCTTTGCCCGCGGTGCAGCGTCGCCCTGACGTATCACGCGACGCGGCGGCTAAAGAATACCGAAAACCGCGACGACTACCGCAACGAACACAAGGCGGCGGGAAGGCTCGAATGCCACTACTGCGGCTACCATATGCCGGCGCCGGAAAAATGTCCGCAGTGCGGGAGCGAAGACTTATACTACATGGGATGGGGGACGCAGCGCGTCGAGCAGGAGCTCGCCGCCATGTTCCCGTCGGCGCGGATCTTGCGCATGGACGCAGATACGACGCGGACGAAATCGTCATACGACAAGATACTCGGCGCGTTCGGACGCGGCGATGCCGACATTCTGCTCGGGACGCAGATGGTGACAAAGGGACACGATTTCCCGTCCGTGACGCTCGTCGGCGTGCTGCTCGCCGAATCTTCCCTTTACCTTGACGATTACCGCGCCTCGGAAAGGACGTTTTCGCTTATAACTCAGGTGATCGGGCGCGCCGGACGCTCAAAGCTGCCGGGGCGCGCCGTCATACAGACGTACACGCCGGACAACATCAGTCTCGGCTTCGCGTGCAGGCAGGATTTTGAATCGTTTTACGAAAACGAGATCGCGTGCAGGCACGCCTACATGTTCCCGCCGTTCTGCGATATCGCGCAGATAACGCTTTCGTGCGAGGACGAAGCGGAGCTTTCTGCCTCCGTGCTGCGGCTCGCCGACTATATCAGAACAGTTTCGTCAAAAAATTTCCCCGACGTTCCGCTTCTGATGTTCGGACCTTTTGAAGCGCCCGTTTACCGCGTGAACAACAAATACAGGATGCGCGTCGTCTTTAAATGCAGGCTCGGCAGGCGCACGAGGGAGCTGTTCTCGGACGTTATGCGCACTCTTTGCCGCAATTTTTCGCGCCGAGTCACCGTTTCGATAGATTTTAACCCCAACAGCATATAGACAAACCCAGATATTAAGAGAGGACACACATGGCACTTTTGAGGATCAGAAAGAAAGGCGACCCGACGCTCCGTTCGCACAGCCGCCCCGTCGACAAGATCACGGAACGCATTACAACTCTGCTCGACGATATGATCGACACGCTTCATGACGCCGACGGCTGCGGGCTTGCCGCGCCGCAGGTGGGCGTTCGCCGCCGCGTCGTTGTGATCGAGACGGAGGAATCGGGACTGCTCGAACTCATCAATCCGGAGATCATCGCCTCCGAAGGCGAACAGCTTGAAGGGGAAGGGTGCCTTTCGATCCCTGGCGAATGGGGGATAACGCGCCGCCCCGCCAAGGTGACGGTCCGCGCCCTCGACAGGCACGGGGAGATGAAGGAATATACGGGCGAGGGGCTTCTCGCGCGCGCGTTCTGCCACGAAATAGATCACCTCGACGGCAAGTTATACACCGACCCCGGTATACTCGTCGAGATGCTTGACCCCGAGGAAGAGGACAACTGATCCTTACAATTTTAAATTACCGAGAGTCTTATACAGATGAAAATATTGTTTATGGGGACACCGGATTTCGCCGTTCCCGCGCTTAAAGCCGTCGCCTCGGGCGAAGACGAGGTCGTTGCGGTCGTAACACAGCCGGATAAACCGCGCGGCAGAGGCTATACGCTGACGCCGCCGCCGGTCAAATCCGCGGCGCTTGAGCTCGGGCTGCACGTGCTCCAGCCGGAGCGCATACGCGGAGAAGAATTCGCGGCCGTTTTGAATGAGCTTTGCCCCGAGCTCATAATCGTTGTCGCCTACGGCAAGATTTTGCCGAAGAATGTGCTCGACTTTCCGAGATTCGGCTGCGTCAACGCGCACGCGTCGCTGCTGCCGAAATACCGCGGCGCCGCCCCGATGCAGCGCGCCATCATGGCGGGCGAACGGGAGACGGGAGTCACCGCGATGTACATGGACGAGGGGCTCGACACCGGCGACATAATACTTACAAAGAAAGTACGCATAGAAGATACCGACAACCTTGAAAACGTCCATGACAAGCTCGCCGCCGCCGGAGCGGAGGCGCTGACGGACGTTATCGCCGGGATTAAATCAAACACGCTGACGCGCACGCCTCAGCCCGACGGGGCGACATACGCCGCCAAAATCGAGGACGGCGACATGAAGCTCGACTGGGATCGCCCCGCGCGCGAGATTTGGCGTCAGGTTCGCGCCCTGTCTCCAACACCTCTCGCATATACTTTTATGCCTGACGGCAAACGGCTGAAGCTCATCGCCGCGGAATGCAGCGACGAAACCGCAAGTGCCGCGCCCGGAACGGTACTTTCGCTTGAGGGCGGAAAAATTGCCGTCGCCGCCGGCGGCGGCACACTCCTTATCACCGAATGCCAGCCGGAGGGCAAACGGCGGATGACAGCCGCCGACCTCATCAACGGGCGGCGTATCGCCGTCGGCGATGTCCTCTCGACTTAAATCATGAGCGGTAAGAACGTCCGCCGCCTCGCGCTTGATGCGCTCGTGCGCGCCGAGCGCGGCGGCAAATACCTGAACCTTGAGCTTGATTCGGCGCTTTCCCGCGCAAACCTCGCCCCC
>CANRIL010000020.1 GCA_947630625.1 uncultured Clostridia bacterium | reverse complement strand
ACTTCATTCTACCAGAAGTGTGGGAACATGTCTATATTTTTGCCCTCATCTTTTTGCGAAATTTATTGTACCTTATCGAAGTTTCTCCTTCCTTGAACGGAATTATGAGCGCGCAGCTTTCTTTAATTTCCTGATATTCGGAATCGGCGGCTTGGCTGACTGCTTCGTTTAGTTCGGCGTCGGTTATATTATAACTTTCCAAAGAGGCGGGGTCATTATAATCGACGAAATAGAAACCGCAATCATTTTGGATGAAATGTTCCGAACTGATATAGTTGCTGACGCTATGTAGGAATGAGGCGATCGAAACGGGTTTTTGCGGGCTTTCGGACTGCTGGCTGATCGGTAAACAGTCAATGCTTATGTCTTCTCCCTCACCGATCGATACAACGATATTGACAGGAGCGCCGTTTTTATTTGATTCGATCAGAAAAGACTCGATTTTGCCATATCGATTTAACCGAATACTGCTTTTAATTACGGGCAAATCTTTAACATCCGTCTGACACACTGCCTCAAGCCTGGGAATGAACTCTTCCACATTGAACTGGCGGTAATCCGACGGCACGTCGTCGCTGTTGACGGCTTCAATATCATTGTTTTGAACGTCCGCCGCGTATGTTTCTGTTTTGTAGTTTCCCGGCGACACATACCGTTCGACTTGAAAGTATAATATCCCGTCGCGGCATGTGATCGTTTCAAACTTATCAAAACCGTCATCGCACAGAAGCTCTGCAAGCGAAAAAGACGCAGCCGAACTTTTAACATCTTCGCTATGTATGTCATAGCGATATAAAAACGGATACTCGATTTTATAAAGCGCGTTTGAGTCAAGGCAGCATTTAATATGCGAGTCCTGCCCCTCGGACACATTCATCAGCAAAATATTATGCCCGTCCGCGAAATGAAATAAGCCCAGCTCGGTCATATCGCCGTTTGAATAATATGCGAGGAAATAATCGCGATCCGACGAGTATATCTTGTTATATACGTTGTCGATGATCGGGCGATCGTTTTCATTCGGGCGTTCTTCAGTCAATGCTGCGGCTGTTGTGCCGCTTTCGGTCGTTGACGGCGGGGTGTCATTATGCGAGCATGAAAATAAAACGAGAATACAAACAGTTATGCCGAATAAATATAAATATTTCATAACTATGACCGGCTTTTTTCGCCGCGCTGCAAGGCAAAAAATGAAATGCGGCGCTCAAAAATCAATGATATAAGATTATATCATACCGACTTTAATAAATCAACTATAGGCTTTGTCAAAAGGTCAGCCCCGAAATGCTTGTCTCAGATGAGACATTCAGAACGGCGGAAACGTGCGCCTTTGACGCTTCACGGAAAACGCTGCCGTCGCCCGATGGCATGATATAGGCAACTAAAAATTGCGGGGGAAACCTTTTCCCACAAAGGCTTCCCCCGCGTATTCTGCCCTCGGCGATGGAGTTTATGCCGCCATGCGCGCAGGCATATTTTCAATCATGTTTTCGATAAAGATCCCGTATCCGCGAGAGGGGTCGTTTATCATGACGTGCGTCACAGCCCCGACCAGACGCCCGTCCTGTATGATCGGGGAGCCCGACATGCCCTGCACTATGCCGCCGGTGCGCTCGATGAGCGCCGGGTCGGTCACGGTGATGATGAAGCTCTTGTTGTCGCGGCTGCGCCTGTTGATCTCCGAGATCACGGCGCTGTAATCGCGCATGTCGCCGTCCGCGAGCGTGCAGCGTATGACCGCCTCGCCCGCCTTGATCTCGCCGCGCGTCGCTATCTCGATCGCCTCGCCGCCGGCGGGCAGCTTCGAGAGTGTGCCGTAAACGCCGGTAACTGAATTTTTACATATATTCCCTATAATTTTTGAGCCGAAATATCCCTTCAGCTCGCCGGGCGTTCCCGCGACTCCCCGCTCAATGCCGAAGAGCGAGACATCAGTCACGCGCCCTGTGACGAGCGGGATAAGCTCGCCCGATTCGGAGTCGCAGATGCCGTGTCCGAGCCCTGCAAACTCGCCCGTATCAGGGTCATAGAACGTGACGGTCCCTATCCCCGCCGCGCTGTCTCTGACCCACATTCCGGCGCGGAACGCGCCCTTCTTGTCCGCGACCGGCGTGAGGCGCGCCGTTTTCTCTTCGCCGCCGCGGCGGTATGTGAGCCTGATCTCTTTGCCGCCGCAGCCGGATATCAATCCTACTATCTCATCTGCCGAGCTGACCTTTTTTCCGTTTGCCGCCGTGATAAGGTCGCCCGCCTTGATCCCGGCGTCCTTCGCGGGACAGACGCCGCCCTTGTCTGTCGCCACGTCTTCGAGCCCCGCGACTATGACGCCGTCCGTCTGGAAACGCACGCCGAACGGCATTCCGCCCGCGCACAGATTCCCCGCCGCGGACACAGTGACCGTGAACGCCACCATGACCGCCGCCAAAACAGCCGCGACCGCTCCTTTGTGAATGATTCGTTTTGTCCGCATATTTTCCCTGTCTCTTTGTCTTGCCACCGTATTCCGGAAAGACGCCGTTTCCGGCGTCTTTTTATAATCTGCCCCGGCGCGGACGAAATATGAGATGCAATATTATGCGCCGGAAACATGGAAATATTATGCAGTTATATATACCGCCTGATGCTTTCGAGCGCGCCCTTTTCGAGCCTTGATACCTGCGCCTGAGAAATACCTATTTCGGCGGCGATCTCCATTTGCGTTTTGCCGCGGTAATAGCGCGCCTCGATGATGGCGCGTTCGCGGGAAGAGAGCTTGCCGAGCGCTTCACGCAGCGCGATATCTTCAAGCCACGCTTCATCAGAGCTGCCCTCGTCGGAAAGCTGATCCATTACGTAAATGCAGTCCGTGCCGTCGTTGTAGAGCGGCTCGTAAAGCGAGACGGGATCGACTATCGCTTCGAGCGCTTCCGTGACATCCTCCTTCTTTTCGCCGAGGATGGAGGCTATTTCATCGACCGTAGGCTCGCGGTTGTTTTCGCGCATGAATTTTTCCTTCGCGCCGAGCGCCTTATATGCTAAATCTCGCAGCGAACGGCTGACGCGGATCGCGGCGTTGTCGCGCAGATAACGCCTGATCTCGCCGATTATCATCGGGACGGCATAAGTCGAAAGCTCGACTTCTTTTGTCACGTCAAAATTGTCGATCGCTTTAAGGAGACCTATGCAGCCGACCTGAAACAGGTCGTCCATGCTCTCGCGTCTGTTGGCGAAGCGCTGCACGATGCTCAGAACGAGCCTGAGATTTCCCGAAAACAGCTCCTCGCGCGCCCGCTCGTCGCCCTCCTTCATTTTAAGTAAAAGCTCGCGTTTTTCCTCGCTCCCGAGCGTCTTGAGCTTTGCGGTGTTGACTCCGCATATCTCGACCTTACCGTAGTACATACCGGCATCAAAAGAAAGATCCGAAAATCCGGCCTTTCTTTTCCTCCTGTTTATGACATCTTCAATATAAAGCGCACATCGGTTTCGCTTTATATAAAAAGTATTGCCATCGGAAAGGTCATCTAATACAAAAACGGCAATACCTCTTTTTTCCGGTATCGCCGTTTTTTATATTGTTGCGTTATTTCGTGCGGCGCTCAGAGCGAGAAGCCCGCGAGCATCCATTCGCCGCCGCTTTTGACAAAGACCATCGAGTAAGTTCCGTTGTTGTCTTTCGAGTATCTGCCGCGTTTGCCGGTCGATTCAAAATCGACTTTGACAGTGACGCAGTCGTCAGAATATCTGACGAAATCGTAGGCGCGCGTGTCGAGCTTTGTGATTTCGTAAGCGTTATTGTAGAGCACCGCGTTGTACGTGTCGCGGATGATTTTGTATGCTTCCGATTTAGGGAGCGCGCATTCAAGGCACGCGTCGTAATTCACCTCAAGCTCGCGCGCGCCGCGCAGGTTGTATCTGATGAACCGCTCCGCAAATCTGACGGCGGCGCTTTCAACTTCGCTGCGCTGTGAGCTTGTCGGCGCGGGGTAGAAGGTGTAGTCGGTGTCGTTCACAGTGACGACATCGCTTCCCGGCACGGTGAAAGACGGGTCGTGACACAGCGCGACCGAATAGATATTGAAGCGCTCCGTGGAGTTTGCGCCGAGCGCCGACGCGGGCTTTTCATATAGTTCGCCGTCCCCGGATGTGTAGCCGCTCCCGACCTCGATCCCGTTGCAGTAGAGGCGCATTCCCTGAGGGACGCGGACGGTGTATGTTTTAAGATATCCGTCCGGATGGCCGTATTCGCTCTGATTTTCGTCGAAGGCGACGGGGGAGAGCAGTTTGCCTTCGAATTCGACCTCGATCACCGGGATCCCAAGCAGCTTTTCGAGCCTGTATAGTGAAAGCTCCGGCGTGCCGTCGGGCTCGAATTCTGTCCGCAGCGCGTCGACCTTTTCGGTCCCGGTGACGTATTCCTCGCCGAGGGTAATGCCGCCGACGGTGACGACGGCGCCGGACGGCGCTTTTATCGTGTAGTCGTGCCTTGAATCAAGGTCGTAATCCGAACAGAACGCGCCCTCGCCGAACTCGGTCAACTCAAGCGGTTCGCCTTTGTATTCGCCGGACACGGAAGGCGAGCCGAAGAAATTTTCGATCTCGTAAGTCACGAGCGCGTGATCCCTCCGGTCAAAGACGGAGAGGGAAGTGCTTTCAAATTTTTCGCCCGTCATATATTCTTCGCCCACGAGCTTGCCGTTTATATACAGCGCCGCGCCGTCGGGAACGATGACGGTGACGGGCATCGTCCGCGATTCTACCCATTCGGGGTAAAGCTCCGCCGAGCCGACGGCGTAATGGGGGAAGCCGTATTTTCCGACATATGAAACGGTCAGCGTCACCCTCATTAGCTTGCCGTCGCAGTAAACGTCGTATGTCCCCGTCTCGCCGTTCTCGCCGATGATGCTTGTAAACGTGAGCCCTTGTGAAACGGTTTCTTTAAACGTGTCGGCGTATGATTCGACCGTCTCAAATCCGGAGGCGGCGTCTTCTATAACTGCGGAGGCGACGGATGTGAGCTCGTCGCCGCTGAGCGAGCCGATATAGTTCTCTAACACGTGTTCGGGCAGCGAATTTTCGTATTCACGTATAAAGTCGTAGAAAATTCCGACCCCGCATGAGATCGCGAACGCGAGCACGCCGCAGAATACGATGTAGAAAATGAAAAAGCGGTTCTTTTTCTTTTTTCGCGCGGCGGATTTTTTTCGGGACTTGCTGCCGTGCTTCGGCGTCCCGTCGTTGGTTTCATGTGGCTCGCTGTCATCATCCGGCGTCTCGTCGTCGGTTTCGTATGGTTCGCCGTCGTGTTCTGTCTCGTCGTTGGTTTCGTCGGGCTCGCCGTCGTGTTCTATCGCGTCGTCGGTTTCGTCGGGCTCGCCGTCATTCTCCGGTACCGCGCCGTCGTTGGGGGCGCGCACTGCTTCGGCGTCCGTTTCGTCCATGGGCTGTGGGATGCCTTCAGGCGTGAAATTCGTATCGTTCATGTGAGCGTTCCTCTTTTTCACGGCATGATAAGGAAGACATCCGGCAGCCTTCGTTCGCCGAACAGGTACGCGCTCGTCGTCAGCGTTTCGTCCTTATATATCATGAGCGAGGACGAGCCGCCGTCGAGGTTCGCGGCGTTTACGGCACCGTAGCTCGCGAAAATATTGCACATGTCGTCGTATGTCGCGCCGAGAGAGTTCGCCTGCCGCCCGTTTATGACGAGCATGAGGACCGCGCCGTCGGCGCGCTGACCTATCGCGGTGCGCGGATTCAGACCGCCGCCGAGCTTGCGTTTCGTATTTTCGGGGACGCCGTTGACGATCAGGACGGGACCTAAAGCGAAGCTGAGGCCGTCGACGATCCCGGCGTCGAGCGCCTGTTGTCCTGTCATATTTCCGACGTGTAGGATGTGATTTTTGTCAAATCCGATGACGCAGCGGTATTTTTTTGAGGCGCTCCCCCATGCGATCTGCCCGCCCTTGATGACGATGCCGTCCGGTATCGAGCCGGAGCCGGAACCGCTCGGGTCGTCAAAGCCGCCGGCGTTGATCCCGCCGAGCGCGCCGTTTTCGGAGATGAAGGTGCGGAGCGATTTTCCCTTGTAGCCCTCGCCGTAATTGTCGAGCAGCCCGACTTTTACGCGCGCGGGGTCGCTGATTATTATCAGCTTTCCGTCGTATGTCGCGCCCTTTATGTCGATGACCTCGACCCCTTCGTCGACAGGTTCTGTCGTTTCGGGCGGCGTCGTTTCCGGCGGCGTCTGTTCGCCCGTCTCATCAGGACCGACCGTTTCAAACGTGCCGAACGGCGGGCGCGTTTCTGCCTCGCCGTTGTTTTTGTCGCCGCCCGGGATCGTTATCATGCCGGGGTCAGTCTTTATATTGTCGTCGTCGCCCATGTCGAGAATTTCATTTATCTCTTCTTCGGAAAAATACATGCGGGCGAGAAATTTCGCGGCGGATGTCTCCATGACGCTGCGTACAAAGAGGTCGCGCGCCGTCGGCGAGGGACCCTTCGCGAGGACGAACATGATCGAATAAAGCCCGATCACAAGCGCGACGAGCAGAGTGAGCACGAACAGAGCGATCCTGCCGGAATATTTAAGAATTTTTTTAGCCCGTTTGCTTTTCATGACATATCCTCCCCGCTATATTATTTTTACCCGCGGCGCACTATGTATGTTTGCTATGTTTTTCTTGGCAGCATACAAATCGTTCAAAGCTGAAACTTATGATTTCATTATACATTTAAAAATATGTTTGTCAAGACTTTTCGACAGGTTTTAACATATTGTTTATAATTATACCGCCGCGTGCGCCGACCGCGCGGGAGATCAAAAAAAGCCTTGCCGGGCGGGGGGTTTTATGGTAAAATATTAAACGTACAGGACGGCGGGCGAGGGACTGATATGGCAAAGAAGCACAAAAGAAAAAAGACGCCGCGGGAAGCGCCGCCTCAGATGAGGCTTTGCGGATTCGGTTCCCTTTTTTTGCGCGCGTTGAAAAGATTCTTTATTCCCGTCCCGATCGCTTTGGCGTTTGTGTTTGCCTCGGCGGGCGCGGCGTCGTTTTGGGGCGCTCCGTTCGCGTATGCGGTATACTGCGCGGCGGCAGCCACGCTTGCGGCGTCCGTGATCGTCCCGTGCGTCGCCGAAGCTTCGTTTATCGCGCATTCGGAGGAGCCGTTTTCATGTGTTGACGCGAAAAAGCGCGCGCACGTGAAACCGGGCACGGCGGCGCTGTCTTGCTTTGCGGCGGCTGCCGCCGCATCGGTCGCCTCGGCGATTGCGATATTCGCGTCCACCGCGATGCTCACCTCGGTCATAATGTCGTTCGCATCGTCGATGTCGTTTCTCTCCGCCGTGCTTTATCTCTCTTTATCTCTGGCATCGACTGCGGCGGCGCATGAACCGAAGGGACGGCGCGGCCGCCGAAGGTTCATTCTCGGATTTCTCGGTCTTTACGCCATCGGGCTCGTCGTTCTGATCTTCATCCTCGCCGCGACCTCGTCTTTGCCGCTTGGGGAGGACTTTATCGGCGTGGAAGAGATCCCTGCCGGAACCTTGGCGGGGCTCTCGGCGATATATATGCTCAGCACGGCTCTGAGGGCGGTTTATCTATACTTCATCCTGCGCGCCCGGTTCCGGTCGGGCGGCGGGCACGAAAAGCGCCGGGCGAACGCCTGAACCCGCGGAATTTCCCGAAAAAATCAATTAAAAAACGCGTATATTTTATATAAAAAGAAAGGCATTCGACATGAAACATACTGATTTTGCGCCGACCCCGCCGATGGGGTGGAACAGCTGGGACTGCTACGGCGCGGCAGTCACCGAGGATGAGCTTCTCGGCAACGCCGAATATATGAAGGAGCACCTGCTTAAATTCGGGTGGGACCTCGTCACGTGCGATATACAGTGGAGCGAACCGCGCGCGTTTGATACGATGTACACGCCGAACGCGCCGCTTTGCATGGACGAATATTCGCGCCTCATCCCCGCGCCGAACCGCTTCCCGTCGTCGGCGGGTGGCAAGGGCTTTTTGCCGATCGCCGAAAAGATACACGGTATGGGGCTGAAATTCGGGATACATATAATGCGCGGCATACCGCGGCAGGCGATATATCAGAAAACGAAGATCAAGGGGACGGAGCTGACGGCGGATAAGGTCGGCGACCCGTTCTCCGTCTGCGGGTGGAACTCCGACATGTACGGAGTTGACGTTCGTTCGCCGGGCGCGCAGGCGTATTACGACTCGCTCTTTGAGCTTTACGCGTCATGGGGAGTCGATTTCGTCAAGGTGGACGATATCGCCGTCACCGGAGCCGTCGCGCACGAGGCGCACAGGCACGGGCCGATGCCGGGCGTCGCCGAGATCGAAATGATACACCGCGCGATAATGAAGTGCGGGCGTCCGATAACGCTTTCGCTCTCGCCGGGTCCCGCGCCGATCGAGTACGCGTGGATGTTTGCGAAGAACGCGAACATGTGGAGGTTGACAAACGATGTCTGGGACAACTGGACGGCGGTCGAGCACATGTTTGAACGCTGCGAGACGTGGCAGGGCAGAGGCGGAAACGGCGTCTGGCCGGACTGCGACATGCTGCCGTTCGGACACATCAACTGCAACAACCGCGCGGGCGACAACTACTGCCGCATGACGCACGACGAACAGCTCACGATGATGAATCTCTGGAGCATATTCCGTTCGCCCCTGATCGTCGGCGCGGAGCTGCGCGACAACGACGAATTCACGCTCGGACTTCTGACGAATGAGGAAGTCCTCCGCCTCAACAAGCATTCGTTCGCGCCGAATCAGATATACAGGACGCGGCGCGCCGCCGCGTGGTATTCGCACGACGATGGTTCCGACGGCGGCGGGGCATATTATCTCGCGCTCTTTAACCTCAGAAACGAGGAGAGCATCGTCACCGTCAACGCGTCCGATATAGACGAATTCGACATACGCGGCAGGCAGATGCGCGATCTTTGGGCGCACGCGTCGGCGGGCGTCGCGGGTGAGGTCGTGTCGGCGGCTCTTCCGGCGCACGGAAGCGTTATATATAGGCTTAAGTAATCTTCCCCCGTCCCGAAGTCGGGCGGCGGGTTTGTAAATTGCAGCGCCGCCGCGTTGTACTCGCACGAGAACCGCGCAGTCACGCGGCGGCGTTTTCATTAGTTTATCTGCATCGGGAATTTTTAAAGGGGCAATGAACTATGAACAGATTAGTCGATCTTGGCTTAAGAGCGGAAGCGCAGGGCGATGAGATTTTATTGATCCTGCCGCCGCGAAGAAGGCTGCTCATAACGGCGGCGATACTGTATTTTGCGGAAATATTGCTTATCGGGGTCACGTTCAACTACCTGATCGCGCTGATCACGATACCGGTCATGATGTTCTGGATGTATTTTTACTATCTGTTCTGCAAAGTATGGAGCGCATATTATTCCAAATTCTATTTAGTCGCCGTGCCGATCTTATGTATCCCGTTGTCAGCTGCACTGATGTATTTTATATTATCCCTGATATAGAGGAGGCGCAGGATGAACAAAGTCAGTATTTTGTGGTCGGAAAGCGACACGAGAAGATCATTTGACAGTTTTGATTTTATAGATGACCTCGACCTCGGCGATCTGTTTTATCTCGCCTCTGATTTTGTCACGGGGATAACGGAGCGCGATATAAGGGAATATTTCACAGTCGACCGGCAGACGATCATTGACCGCTGCGACATGTTCTTCGAATTTCTTCAGGAGCCGGAGCTGTTTTACGGATTATCTGACGGATTTGCGGCGCTTGCGGACATATTTAAGCTTAAGCAGGAGAAGAACGCCGTCGGTCAGTCGAGCGAGCTTTCGCTTTACAGCGTCAAGGAGCTCGAAATGTATGTGCAGTATATCGAGTCGATGCGGACGCTCTTTGCCGGGCACAATGTCAAAGGCGCGTTTTTAAACAGGCTGAAAGACGAGATCGCGGAAATTTATTCTTCGGAAGAATATCCGAGGCTGCGGGAAGAGCTGAAAAAGCAATCGCACGTTATAAGAACGGCAAAAAGCGTCACTATCGGCGTCAATCTGACCGCGCAGATGAAGCCTATTGAGGCGGGAGTCGTCAAGATAAACGACGTTAATTTCAAGTCCGGCGTGTTGATAGACAAAATACTGCGCCTCGATTTCAAGGACGACGAATACACCTGCTCGGCTCCGCTCATACCGACGACAAAAGGGCTGACGGAGCAGGAGGCGGCGACGCTCAGATTCGCGCTTTATAACGCGCTCAACAAAATATTGACTCCGTCGCTTCAATCATGGGAGCGGACTATCAAAAAATATGTGGTCGATAATCTTGACGGCCTGTTCTGCCTTTTGCCCGAATGGCAGTTTGTAACGTCCGTTACGAAGGAGCTGATGAAGATAAAGAAGGCAGGCGGGCATTTCTGCAAGCCGATCTTTTCAGACACCGACGATGTGCGCGACCTATACCACCCGATACTTTTGCTGAACGGCTCCGCCCCGCGCGTAATTAAAAACGATCTGCAATTCGGCGGGGATCGGATATATATTTTAACGGGACCGAATCAGGGAGGCAAGTCGATATATACGAGATCGGTCGGACTTTTGTATGCGATGCTGCATCTCGGAATACCGCTTCCGGCAAGCCATGCCGAGATTTGTCCGGTCGACGGGATATATACGCACTTCGTCGACAATCACGCTGACCGCGCGTACAGAAACGGACGGCTCGCGGGCGAGTGCGAGGCGATGCAGAAGATAAGCGAGAGGATAACGCCGGAGAGTTTGTTCCTCTTTGACGAGGCGCTGTCGAGCACGAGCGCCGACGAGGCGGTCACTTTAGCGGGCGAGATACTGACGGCATATTCCGTCATCGGCGTAAAGGGCATTTGCACGACGCACCTTCACGGCCTTTGCGAGCTTGCGGACAGGGATCAGAGCGGCAGGAAGTCGCGCATCTGCAATCTGACCGCAAGGCTCGACGAGGGGACACATGACCGCACATACAGGATCGAGCGCGGCGGCAAATACGGGCACAGCTACGCCATAGACATCGCCGAAAAATTTCATCTGACAAAAGACGAAATAATCTCTATGTACAGCGAAAAGGTCAAGGGGCGCAAGGGCGAGTGAAATGTCTCTCGGCGGAAGGCTATGGGAGCATAAAAAGGGGATAAAAGTTGGCGGGGTGGATTTAGTATTCTTCACGCGGACTGATCCCAAACGCCGCAGATATGAGCTTTCGCTTAGGCAGCATAAAAAATGGGGACGCCGCTGTGGGTGTCCCCTTATGTTTTGTCCTGTTTTATGAGAAAATATCGGTGACAAGGTCAGCCCACGCGTCCTCGTGTTCGACGTAGAAGAGGGGGCAGAGCTTTCCGGTCACGTCGTAGTGGCGGATCACGTTTTCGGGCTTGATATCGTAGATCTCGACGAGATAACGGCAGAGCTTTATGAGAGAATCGTAAGTTTCATCCGTGAACTCGCCCGTTTCGTCGGGGTGGCAGCATTCGATGGAGATAGTGTCGTGGTTGCGGTTGTTGGAGCAGTACGCGACCTCCCCGAGCGGGACGCATTCGATCACCTCACCGTCGAGTCCGACGATGAAATTGCTGCTCGCATATGTCGCGCCGGACTGCGCAAGACCGGCAAAATAATTGCGGTTCGCCATCGCGGATGTGCCCGGATTTCCGACATAGTGGATGACGATCCCGACGATTTCATCCGTCGGCTCGCCCGGGCGGGAGAATTCGTTGACGGGCAGAAGCTCAACGTCAATCCAGTCCGGCAGCTCGACCGTGCTGCCTTCGTTGTCGATATTGCGCACTGTTTCGGTGCCGCTGCCCACGTTCCCGGAGTCCGGGTCGCCGACTATGTAAGCGACAGTATAAACGACGCCGACTATCGCCAGAACGGCGAGCACTACGGAAGCGGCAACGACGAGCGCTGCCCGCTGATTTCCGCTTATCTTGCGTGACGGTCTTTTGCCGGACGGTTTCATATGGTAACCTTCATGATTCGATATTTTATGACGTGATATGATTATACACTATGTATGAAAGAAAAGCAACTTTCGCCGAAATAGTTTACAGAAACTTTATATTTGACATATTGAAAAGCATACGCAAAGTGTGTATAATTATGATATCTTTATAAAAGGGGAAATTTGTGCCTGCGGGACCTGGGAGGTGAGTCTTTAAATGAAAAAGCTTTTGCTGCTGACAAATCCCGTCGCCGGTATAACCGGAACGGAACGCCATCTGCTTGCCATTATAGACCGCCTTGTCGTCGGCGGCTTCGAGGTTACTGTCGAGACGACGCAGCGCAAGGGACACCTGACCGAGATAATCATCGAAAAGGGCAGTCGGTACGACGTTGTGGCGGTCGCCGGGGGCGACGGCACGCTGAATGAGGCGGCGAACGCGCTTATGCTGATGAAAAACGGCGGGAAAAAAGTCCCGCTGCTCGGCTACATCCCCGCCGGGACTGTAAACGATTTTGCACGGAGCCACGATATTCCGACGAATATGCCCGACGCGGCTGACGTTATTGTCAAAGGCGTCGCCCGCGGGTGCGACATCGGGATGCTCGGGCAGAAGCCGTTCGTGTACGTCGCCGCGTTCGGCACGTTCACTGATACTTCGTACAGCACGCCGCAGAAGATGAAAAATTTATTCGGCAAGGTGGCGTATTTCTTCCACGGCGCTTCAAGGCTGCATCTCGCGCTTCGCCCGTACAAGATGAAGATCGAATACGACGGCGGCTCGCTTGCGGGCGAATTCGTCTACGGCGGCGTGTCAAATTCGCGCTCGGTCGGCGGCATGCGGCTGCCGCTCCGTTCCGAGGTTTCGCTCGACGACGGAAAATTCGAGGCGATCCTATTTAAAAATCCGTCGACGGCGCGCCGGATGCACAAGCTCGCGAAGGCGCTGCTCGAACGAGAGGCAGACGATTTTGAGGCGTACAGGTTCTCGACCTCGTGGATGAAGATAACGTCCGAGGAGAGCATACCGTGGACGACGGACGGCGAGTTCGGCGGGGAGTACAAAGAAGTCGAAATCCGCTGCATAAACCGCGCGATCGAAATTATTGTTCCCGAAGGGTGCCGATATTTCGGCGCGGCGAAGGAAGTTTAAATTATAATAAAGCGGGAGCCGAAGGATCGGTTCCCGTTTTTTTCGGCGCAGCGAAGCATAATAAAGCGGGTGCCGAAGATGCTGACGCCGCATAAGGAATGAATCCGGGAACAACGTCCAAACATTAAATTTATGAGCATTGCAAAGTAAAAAGACCGCGTGAAAAACGGTCTTTTCTTTATGCGGAAATTCAAATCCCGCGCATTCGTCAGACATTATCATCTTTGCAGCAAAAAATCCGAGATGTTACATAGCTATTGACAAATTCGAATAAAACGTCTGAAAGCAATTGACAAAAACAATACTTCGTGATATGATATATAGCGTGAAAGGAGGTATACTGTGGACATTCAATTAAAACGCGGCCTTTTAGATGTATGTGTGTTGGCTGCAATTAAGAGTGAAGATTCATATGGCTATAAGATCATCAAGGATATAAAACCGTATATTGAAATGTCTGAGTCGACCTTATATACAATTCTGAAGCGCTTGGAGACGGCTGATATGTTGACGGTCAGAACCGCAGAACACGGCGGCAGGCTTCGAAAATATTACCACATTACTGAGCGGGGTCTGAAACGTATCGGGGAGTTCAAAAAAGAGTGGAAAGAAATTATGTCAATATACAGGTTTGTAACGAAGGGGGACGATGATAATGCGTAAACAAGAGTTTCTCGCTGAACTTGAGGCGAGATTGTTCGGCTTGCCGCAGGACGACATAAGGGAACGCCTGATATTCTACAGTGAAATGATCGACGACCGGATGGAAGAAGGTCTTTCGGAAGAAGACGCTGTTTCTGAAATCGGCCCAGTCGATGAAATTGTGTCACAGATTTTAGCGGAAGTTCCGTTTACCGCGATCGTAAAAGAGAAAGTAAAGCCGAAGCGGGCGCTCAAAGCGTGGGAAATTGTCCTTTTGGCGCTTGGTTCTCCGATATGGCTCTCGCTTTTGATCGCCGCATTTGCCGTAATGCTTTCCGCTTATGTTGCAGCATGGTCGTTCATCGTTTCCTTGTGGGCGATCGGGGCTTCATCTGCGGCGTGTTCGTTTGCAGGAATATTCGCCGCTTTTGCTTTTTGGATTCGCGGCGATGTCATCATAGGAATTGCCATGCTTGGCGCAGGCGTTTTCTTTGCCGGACTGTCGATCTTATTATTTTTCGGATGTAAACAGGTTACCGGGTGCTTTTTGCACTTGACGAAAAAGATGGCGTTGGGCATTAAATCCCTGTTTGTCGGGAAGGGGGATGCAGAATGAGTAAAAAAAATAAACTGTGGATCATAATTGCGGCTTCTTTTTTAGCAGTCGGCCTGATCCTTTTTGCGGGCGCAATGATCGCTTTAGACTTTGATTTTACCAAGCTCAGCACTGTAAAATATGAAACAAATACATTAAATATAAGCGAGGATTTCAGTAAAATATCAATTGACGCGGACACTACGGACATTGAATTTGTGCCCTCTGATAATAAACAATGCGAAATCGTTTGTTTTGAAGAAGAAAAGGTAAAGCATTCAGCCGCGGTGGAAGACGGAACTCTCACAATTGCTGCTGTTGATACCCGCAAATGGTATGACCACATCGGCATTTCATTTTGCGAACCGAAAGTGACGGTATATCTGCCCAAGGCCGAATATGACGGACTCCTTATAAAAGGCAAAACGGGAGACATAGAAATTCCAAAGGATTTTAAGTTTGACACCGTCGATATTTCCTCCAAAACCGGAAACGTTGAATGCCATGCTTCCGCCTCGGAATTGATGAAAATAAAACTGAGTACGGGGGATGTCAGTGTGGAGAATGTTTCCGCAGGAACGCTTGACCTCTCTGTTACGACAGGCGGCGTGACAGTCTCGTCCGTATACTGCGAAGGTGACATTAAAGTTGCTGTCAGTACGGGCAAAACGAATCTGACAGATGTTTCGTGCAGAAGTGTCATCTCAAGCGGAAGTACGGGGAATGTAAGCCTGAAAAACGTTGTCGCCGCCGAAAGTTTTTCCATCGAAAGAAGTACGGGGAACGTTTTATTTGAAGACAGCGATGCCGCAGATATCTATGTCAAAACAAGCACAGGGAATGTTAAAGGCACGCTGCTTTCGGAAAAGATTTTTATAACCGAAACAAGTACGGGACGTGTCGATGTGCCGAAAACTGCGGCAGGCGGCAAATGCGAGATCACAACAAGTACGGGTAACATTCAAATAGGTATAAAGTAAGCGTGCGGACATCACGTCGGCGTGTCTTTGCTTATGGTTGAACATTCCCGTTTTTCGGCGAGACAAAGGAAGTTTAAGTTATAATAAAAAATTTTCGGCTCCCGCGATGTGCGTGGGAGCCGGTATTTTTGCGCGCGATCGCGCGGGATTTTTATTTGCCCGAATTTTTCCCTTTGATCGTTTCCCAGTATGCGCGGGAGGCGCGTTCGAGCTTGTTGTCGCCGAATTTATAGTACGTTTTATCCTTGATGTCGTCGGGGAGATACTGCTGGGGGACGTATGAATCGGGGTAATCGTGCGGGTACTTGTAGCCCTTGAAAAGCGGGGAATGAAGGTGGGGCGGAACGTCCTGACCGAGCCCCGCTTCAACGTCCGCCATCGCGGCGTGGATCGCGGTGTTCGCGGTGTTCGATTTCGGCGCTGTCGCGAGCATGACGGCGGCGTTCGCGAGAGGTATCTGCGCCTCCGGCATGCCGAGCTGCTTCGCCGCCTCGCAGCAGGCGTATGTGATCGCGGCCGCCTGCGGGTATGCCTGGCCTATGTCCTCGCTCGCGATGACGAGCAGACGGCGGCAGACGGAGAGAATATCCCCGCCGGAAAGCAGGCGCGCGACGTAGAAGACGGCGGCGTCCGGGTCGGAGCCGCGGATCGACTTTTGCAGCGCGGAGAGCAGGTCGTAGTGAACGTCCCCGTCGCGGTCGAATCTCCCGATCGACGACGATGAGAGCGAATCGAACGTTTCCGTCGTGATCTCGTCGTCGGCGATATAAAACGCGTTTTCAAGCAGCGTTATCCCGTGGCGCACGTCCCCGGCGGAAAATTCCGCGAGCTTATAAAGCACCTCGTCCGAAACGTTGACGCGCCGCCCCTCGTGTTCGCACAGATACGCGTGCGCGCGGCGCAGCGCCGGCAAGAGCTCCTTCGGCGGCACGTGGCGGAACTCAAACACGCTCGACCGCGAGAGCAGCGCCGAATAGATGAAGTGATACGGATTTTCCGTCGTCGAGGCGATCAGCGTTATCCGCCCGTCCTCAATATATTCGAGCAGCGACTGCTGCTGTTTTTTGTTGAAATACTGTATCTCGTCAAGATAAAGGAGCACGCCGCCCGCGCCGAACATGTCGTTCGTGCTCGCGGCGACTTCTTTTACATCCGAAAGCTGCGCCGTCGTCGCGTTCAGGCGGAAGAGCAGCATGCCGGACTTCTTCGCGATTATCTCAGCCGCCGTCGTCTTTCCGGTGCCGGGGGGACCGAAAAAGATCATGTTCGATATTCTTCCCGCGTCGACGAGGCGGCGCAGAGCGCCGTTTTCCGAAATGAGGTGGCGCTGACCCACCATTTCGTCAAAGCTCTCGGGGCGCAGTATGTCCGCGAGCGGTCTGTTCCTCATCTTTTTACCCTCCGCCGTCATCCTTGTTTTCTCATTCGAATTATACCGCCCGCCGCGCGTTTTGTCAATAAGCGCGAAAACAGCGTGAAATCTTCCGTCAACCCTTTCTCTTTTCTCCGTGGGCAATTCGCACAAGTTTTGAGTTAGCACCGGCTAACGGGATGTAGAACTCGCCGAAATTGCAGGAAACGACCGTTTTTTCCCGCAAAACGCTTGACGCGGAGGCGCAAAAACACTATAATATGACTGGTTAGCGAGAGCTAACCAGTCATAAAAATCAAACCGGAAATGCGAAAGGACAATATATTATGCTGCCGCTTACAGTTGCAGGGGTCGGGGAAGAGAACATAATCAAGAAGATAGGCGGGAACCCGGAGGTGAAGCAGCACCTTGAAAATCTCGGCTTCGTCGTCGGCGGGTCGGTGACGGTCATAACGGTCATCGGCGGCAACGTCATCGTCAACGTCAAGGAATCGCGCGTTGCGATAAGCCGCGAGATGGCGATGAAGATCATGGTATGAATTATTTCATATACATAGCTTAAAAGGAGGAGTGAGCATGAAGACGCTGAAGGAAACGAAGATCGGCGAGACTGTCCGTGTCGTGAAGCTCCACGGAGAGGGCGCCGTCAAACGCCGCATCATGGACATGGGCATAACGCGCGGTGTCGAGGTTTACGTCCGGAAGGTCGCGCCGCTCGGCGACCCGGTAGAGGTCACGGTGCGCGGATACGAGCTTTCGCTTCGCCGCGCGGACGCGGAAATGATAGAGGTCGAGTAAGACTGGAGATCGAAAGGTCGGCGGATATCGCCGCCGAATAAGAATTGAACAGTCGCCGGGGACTATATTTCCCGGCGTGAAAGAGAGGAATCAAACATGGACTACAAAATCGCCCTCGCGGGCAATCCGAACAGCGGCAAGACGACGCTGTTCAACGCACTGACCGGTTCCAATCAGTTCGTAGGAAACTGGCCGGGTGTCACAGTTGAAAAGAAGGAAGGCAGACTTCGCGGACAGAGCGGCGTCATCGTGACAGACCTTCCCGGCATTTATTCGCTTTCTCCGTACACGCTTGAGGAAGTCGTCGCGAGAAATTACCTCATCGGCGAACGCCCGGACGCGATACTCAACATCGTCGACGGGACGAACCTCGAACGCAACCTTTATCTGACGACGCAGCTCGTCGAGCTCGGTATCCCCGTCGTTGTGGCGATCAACATGATCGACGTGGTGCGCAAGAACGGCGATAAGATAAACATAAAGGAGCTTTCCCGCGCGCTCGGCTGTCCGGTCGTCGAAATTTCGGCGATGAAGGGGACGGGGATCGACGAGGCGGCGAATCTCGCCGTCGAGGCGGCGAAGGGCGGAAAGCCCGTCCCGCACCACACGTTTTCAGGCGCGGTCGAACACGCTATCGCGCACATCGAGGAGGCCGCCGTACACGGATTGCCCGCGGAACAGCAGCGCTGGTACGCGATCAAGATATTCGAGCGCGACGACAAGGTGCTCGAAATGCTGAAGCTCGCGCCGGAAGTCCTCGCCCACATTGAAGAAGACATCAAGGCGGCGGAGGAGGAGATGGACGACGATGCGGAGTCCATCATCACCAACGAGCGCTACATATATATCGCGGAGGTCCTGCGCGGGTGCTATACGAAAAAATCAGCCGGACAGCTCACGACTTCCGACAAGATAGATAAGATCGTCACAAACCGCTGGCTCGCGCTGCCGATCTTCGCGGTCGTGATGGTGATCGTTTACTATATCTCCGTGTCGACAGTCGGAACGTACGTCACTGACTTCACAAACGACGGCGTCTTCGGCGACGGCTGGCATCTATTCGGGATCGGCACCTCCGAGTTTGAGGAGGAAATGGACAAATACGCGGAGGAGCATCTGTTCACCGCGGAGCTTAAGGAAAAAGTCGACGAAGCCGCAAAGGCGGGCGTCATAGGCGCCGACGAGGTGAAGGCGGCGGTCGATGACGGCAGCTTCGCCGACTTCGATGAGGCGTACGGCACGTATGCGGACTCGCTCGCCGAGGAAGGTTATGACATCTCGGAAATTTACGAATCCGCCGTCGGTGAGGGAGCCGAAGGCGTCCCGGACACGTCGGAATACGGGATATGGGTGCCCGGACTCGGCGTGCTGGCGGCGAGAGGGCTTGAGGCTGTCGGATGCGCCGAATGGCTTGAAAGCCTCATCGTTGACGGCATAATCGCCGGGGTAGGGGCTGTGCTCGGATTTGTCCCGCAGATGTTCGTGCTCTTCATTTTCCTTGCGTTCCTTGAATCCTGCGGCTACATGGCGAGGATCGCGTTCGTCATGGACCGTATTTTCCGCAAGTTCGGTCTGTCGGGCAAATCGTTTATCCCGATGCTCATCGGCACGGGCTGCGGCGTTCCCGGCGTCATGGCGTCGCGCACTATCGAGAATGAGCGCGACCGCAGAATGACGATAATGACGACGACGTTTATCCCGTGCGGCGCGAAGCTCCCGATAATCGGTTTGATCTCGGCGGCGCTGTTCGGCGGAGCGTGGTGGGTCGCGCCGTCCGCGTACTTCCTCGGAGTTGTCGCGATAATCGTCTCCGGCATCATGCTCAAGAAGACAAAGATGTTCGCCGGCGACCCGGCTCCGTTCGTAATGGAGCTCCCCGCATATCACTGGCCGACGGTCGGCAATATTCTGCGCTCGATGTGGGAGCGCGGCTGGTCGTTCATCAAGAAGGCGGGAACGATAATCCTGCTTTCCTCGATCCTCATCTGGGCGGGCTCCTCGTTCGGCATGGCGGACGGACGCTTCGGCTTCTCGCTCGAGCTCGAACTTGAGGACAGCGTGCTCGGCATGATCGGCGGCGCAATCATGTGGCTGTTTGCGCCTCTCGGCTTCAACAACATCAAGGCGACTATCGCCACGATCATGGGGCTCGTCGCGAAGGAAGAGGTCGTCGGCGTCTTCGGCGTCCTCGATTTCGAGGGGCTCACCCCGATCGCAGGTTACGCGTTCCTCGCGTTCAACCTGCTCTGCGCGCCTTGCTTCGCCGCGATCGGCGCGATCAGGCGCGAGATGAACAACGCGAAGTGGACGTGGTTCGCGATCGGTTATCAGTGCGTGTTCGCATATGCGGTTTCGCTCATCATATATCAGTTCGGCACGATGTTCACCGGCAGCGGCAATATAATCGGCTTCATCGCCTCGATCATCGTCCTCGCCGTGATGATCTTTATGCTCGTCCGCCCGTATAAGGACGCGACAAAGCTGACGACGAGCGAATCAAACCGCACCGCAAAGCGCAAGGCTTCGAAAGTGTGACTCTGATGCTCGCGTGGCTCAGCAGCAACATCGGGACGATAATCGTCGCCGTGATCCTCGCCGCCGTCGTTGGATTTGTGATCGCGCGTATGGCGGTTGATAAAAAGCGCGGGAAAAGCATTTGCGGCGGGAACTGCGCCGCGTGCGCCCTGCACGGCGAGTGTCATAAAAAATAACGCCGAAGGCGGCGGGGGTTCGCTCCGCTCTCGAAAAAACGTTTAAGGCGGCGGGGCTTCACTCCACGCTTTCGGTAAAAAACGCCTAAGGCGTCAGGGTTCCCTCTCCGCTTTCAAAAAACGCACTAAGGCGGGCGGATTCCGTCCCCCGCTTTCAGTAAATACGAAAGTCCGGCTCCTTTTTCGGGGAGTCCGGGCTTTCGCTATTTTGCGGCGGTTTGTAATGAGCGGGCGGCTGTTGCGATTTTGCGCGGTTTTTTTCACGGCTCGTCATGCTTTCGGGCTTTTGCGATTTCGCATCAGCCCGTCACGCGCGCGGCTTTTATTGATTTTGCGGCGCTCGTCGTGCGCGCGTATTGAAATCTGCGGCGCGGTATGATATACTCAATAAAAAGAACCGGACGCGAAACGAAAAGCGCTTTTGCGAAAAATTCCGCCGCGCATCGGGAAAAATCCCGATTTGCGGCGGGCGAGGCGCGAACGAAAAAGAGGGGATATTGTATGAGGCGGACTCAGTCGTCAACGCCGGAAGAAGACCGGCTGTGGGAAATGATGCTGGCGCATCAGTCGGAGGCGTTTTCAACCTCGAAGGGGCTTGCCTTCACGTATACGATAAGGGGCAGCGAGGTTTTTGTCAGCCGGAAGGAAAAGTCGATCACGCGGGCGACCGTCAACGTCGCTTACAGCCGCGCGCGGGAGATGATCGACGCCGGAGGCGTCGTCGACGGACCTAAAAAGCTCGGCACGTTCGGCGCGAGCTACCTTTATCCGATATTCATAAAACTCGGCGTTCTTCCGCCCCCGAAATCCGACGGATGACAAGCGTTGCCGCCGCGCACGCGCGATGAGTCGGGCATAAACAAAATCCGACCGGACATTTTTTAAAATGTGCAGCGCCGGGGGAGCCTAATAAAAGCTCCTCCGGCGCTTTACATATTTTTTTGATCTTGCCGCCTTATATCAGGCGGTGTCTCGGCTGATCTGCCTCATAGAGCAGAAGCTCGCAGTTGTCGGGAAGGAAATTATAATATTCGTCGTTCGTCATGTCGAAAAAGTACGCGTTTATCATGCGCGAGACGCCGCCGTGACTGACTAAAAGGAGTGTCTTGTTCTCCGGCGCGTAAGCGCTTATCAGCTCGTCGAGCAGGGAAAAGACGCGGCATGCGACATCGAGCATAGATTCGCCGCCCGGATAACGGAGGGCGAAATGGCGCTTGTTTTCAAGGAATTCGTCAAACCGCGGTGTCCCGATATAGACGCCCTCGTATTCGCCGTAGTCCTGCTCTATCAGCCGTAGGTCCGTCACTATCGGCGCGCCTATGCGGTCGGAGACGATCTTCGCCGTGTCCTGCGCCCGCGTCATCGGGGAGGCGACGATCAGCTCCGGCGTGCTCGTCTCAAGCGCGATCCTCTCCGCGAGCGCGTGCGCCTGTTCGAGTCCGATCGGCGAGAGCGGAACGTCGACGCGGCCGCTTATGCGCCTTTCGGCGTTTCTCGTCGTTTCGCCGTGACGTGTCGAGTAGATCTTCATTCAGCGGTTCCTTTCTGCGCTGTCGCTTTTTTCAAAATAATACCGGCTGAAGCTCTTATAATAGCCGTAGTAGTAATGGTATATGCGCGCGGCGCGCGCCGGCGACATGTCGCCGGGACAGAAGAGCGTCCGGGCAACGCCGTCCCGCCAGAGGCGCATGCACTCATCGCGCAGCGCCGCATCGCGGACGTATTTTTTCAAAACTCCCTTGGGGACCGCGCTCCAGAGCGCGGTTTTTTCGCCGTAAACGGGGCGTTCCCTCGGCGTATGGCGGATGACATCGGAGACGAGCTCGGACATCATATCGCATCCGGCGGCGCTCGTGAAAAAGCTGCTCCTGCCGGGGCGGGGGTTTATCTCAAAGAGCATGTATTTTCCGGTGCGCCGGTCAAATTTCATGTCGAAATTCGAGAATCCGACGTATCCGATCGCCTCGAGGAAATTCTTCATTTTCTCATAAAGCGCCGCGTCCGAGCGCGTGATTATGGCGGCATAATTTCCGAGCGTCTTCGGCGAATATTCCTCGAGCACGGGCTGACCGAGGCACATGAGGCGAACCTTGCCGTCGTTTGAAGAATACGCGTTCATGACGCGCATCGCGTCGTCCCCGCCGGGGATGAACTCCTGCACGATGAGCTTCCCGCCGTAGACGTGTTCGGCGGAGTCCATGTGCTTTACCATCGTCTTGTATTCGCCGATATCGGAGAAGAAGAAGACCTTCTTCTTTCCCTCGAATTCGGCGTGAAGATATTCGTATGAATTGCTGTTGTCCGGCTTGACGACGATGGGAAACGCGATCTTGTCCCCGTCAAGCGCGTGCTCGCGTTCGTCCGGCTCGACGATGACGGTTTTCGGGTAGTCGAGCCCGTGTTCCTCGCAGAGCTTGTAGAACCGTTCCTTCGTGTCAAGGCGCGACAAAAGCTCCGGGGAGATAAAGCGATTTTCGATCAGCCCGTCGAAGCGCGGGTAATATTTCGACATCATGCCAGCGTAATAGTCGGAGCAGGCGACGACGATCAGTTTTTCGTATTCGCGCTTTTTCTCGATCAGAACGGAGTGGAGCGCGTCAGGGAAAACGTCCTCGCTGTCAAATCCTTCAATGCAGCGGATATCGAAGAGCTTGCTGTCAAGCGTCGCCGTCAGGCGGCGCGTGCAGACGAGCAGCGGGCGGACGCCGCAGTTTTTGACGAAAAGGCGGGAATTACCGTATGCGTTTTCGTCGCTGCCGAGGATTATCGGCAAAAATTCTTTCTTTTCCATATATAGACCTCAGCGCAGTATGAAATATTGTTCATACCAGAGAAGGAAGCTGTAGACCGTGTAGATCACGCGGGCGTTGTTTTGCTTGCCGTCGCGGTGGTCGTAGAGCATCGAAAGCAGCCGGTCGGTGTCGAAAAATTCACCGGCGAAGTCGCGCCTGAACATCTCGGCGACGCGCTCACAATATTTGTCCTCGCGCAGCCACACGCGGAACGGCACCATGAATCCGGCCTTCTTGCGGTTCGCCCAGCCCTCCGGTATATGGGATAGGGCGGCGCGGCGGAACGCGCGCTTTGTGTGTCTGCCGCGCATTTTCTGATTCGACGTGAGCGTCCGCGCAATTGCAAATACTTCGCGGTCAAGGTACGGAACGCGCAGCTCGAGCGAGTGCGCCATCGTCATTTTGTCCGCTTTCAGCAGGATATCGCCGGGCAGCCACAGATTCATGTCGAGATACATTTTCTTTGAAAGCTCGTCCATGTTTGCGACCTTTTCAAAGTACGGCGCGGTCACGTCCTTGTATGAAAAATCAGACCGGTATTTTTCGCGCAGCAGCGCGTTTGCCTCGTCGTCTCCCATAATGAACGCCTGACCGATGTATGTATCTTCAACCGTCTTCGCGCCGTCGCAAAAGAAGCGGCTGATGTGGCGCTGCGGTATTTTGCCGAGCGTTTTTGCGAGCGCCCGCCTGATTTTGAGCGGCAGCTTTTTATATAATTTCGCGTATCCCGATTCGATATACCAGTCGTATCCGCCGAAAAGCTCGTCGGCGCCCTCGCCGGAGAGGACGACTTTTACGTCTTTTGCGGCGAGCTTTGACAAATAATAGAGCGGGACGGCGGAGAGGTTCGCGTGCGGTTCGTCGGAATGGTACTGGACGCTCGGCAGCGCGTCAAAAAATTCGTCCGCAGAAATCTCCTTTTTCTTGTTCGACATGCCGAGCTTTTCCGAGAGCTCGACCGCGAGCTCCGTTTCGTCAAAGCCGCCGATCTCAAATCCGACCGAATAAGTCTTCATCGGCCGCGCGACCGAGGCGACATAGCTCGAATCGACTCCGCCGGAGAGGAACGAGCCGACCTCAACGTCGGCTATCTGGTGGTATTCGACGGACGACAAAATGGCGTCGTCGATGAGCTTTACGGCGTCGTCAAACGAGCGGCGCTCCGGCGAAAACGAAGGGTCGAAATAGCGCTCGATATGGAGCTCGCCGCCGGAATATTCGAACCACGTCCCCGGCAGCAGCTTTTTCACGCCCTTGAATATCGTTTTTTCGAGCGGGGAATATTGAAATTCGAGATACGGCTTGACGATCTCCGGGTCGATCTCCTTATGAAAGCACGGGTGCGGCAGAAAGCTCTTGATCTCGGAGCCGAAAATGAAGTGATCTCCGTTTAACGTATAATAAAACGGCTTTATCCCGAAATAGTCCCGCGCGCCGTAGAGCGAGTGCGTCTTCTTGTCATAGATGACGAACGCGAACATCCCGCGCAGGCGGGAGGCCGTCGCATTCCCGTAACGTGCGTACGTTTCAAGTATGACCTCGGTGTCGCTGTCGGTGCGGAAGGTCGAGTTGAAGCTTTTTATGAGGTCGGCCTTCAGTTCACGGTAGTTGTAGATCTCGCCGTTGAACGTTATGACATATCTGCCGTCGGCGGAGTGCATGGGCTGATCTCCGCCGGACAGGTCAATGATCGAGAGGCGGCGGAAGCCGAGCGCAACAACGTCGTCAATGAATACGTCGTCGCTGTCGGGACCGCGGTGGGCGATAGTCCTGCTCATCTCTTCGATGACAGCACGGCGGTCATAGCTGCCGCTGCCGGAAAAGCCGGTAAATCCACACATAATATATAAGTTCCTTTCAAATCGTCGTTGAGGGAGACGGCACGGACGCGTTATATTCGGCGAGAAATTTTTCCGCATATTCAACGTCGGACGGCGTGTCGATGTAGAGCGTGCCGCGCTTCTGACGCGTTTCGCGTCCCTTTCCCGTGATGAGAATGACCTTGTCGCCGCCGTGCTCCATCACGGCCTCGTGGATAGCTTGTCCGCGGTCTTCGCAAACGGAAAAATCGCAGCCTTCGGCGCGCACGAAGCGCGCGATGTCGGCGGCAATATCCGAAAACGGCTCCTCGCCGGAGTCCTCCTCGGTGATTATCACATAGTCGGAGTGCTTGCCGGCGGCCGTGCCGAGGTCGCGGCGGCGGAGCTGCGCTTTTCCGCCTGGGCAGCCGAACACGGTTATGATTCGCTTTTCGGGATACCGCGCCGCGACCGAGTTATAAAGCGCACGGAAGCTCAGCTCGTTGTGGGCGTAATCGACGATGACGGCGACCCTGCCGTCTTCGCTCCGGAAAAGCTCCATCCGACCGGCGGCGCGCGCGCGCGCCAGTCCTTTTTCAATATATTCGCGCGGCACGCCGAGCGCGGTGCACGCCGCTATCGCCGAGAGCGCGTTTTCAACGTTGAATATGCCGGGCATCGAGATCCTGAGCCGCCCTTCAAATATAGGCGTGCGCACGGTGAAAAACGTGCCGTCCTCGCGCTCCTCAGCCCCGCGGCAGTATATGTCGCAGTCCTCGTCATAACCGAACGTGATCACGCGGCAGCCGCTCTTTTCCGCGGCGGCGAGTATCCGGTCGGCGTGGTCGCAGGAGGCGTTGACGCAGGCCGTTTTACAAATGTCGAAAATTTTCAGTTTTGAGGTGAAGTAATCCTCGAAGTCGGCGTGCTCGATCGGGCTGATGTGGTCGACGCCGATGTTGTTGAAGCACGCAACATCGAGCGTGAGCCCGAAAACGCGGTCGTATTTGAGCGCCTGGCTCGACACCTCCATGACGAGATGTGAAATTCCGCTTTCAACGGCGTTATGGAAGTGGCGGTGCAGGTCGATCGGTTCCGGCGTCGTCAGGTGCGATTCCTCGCGGACAACGCCGTCGTAGTTGTCGATCGAGGAGAGGATCGCGCATTCGCGTTCGAGATACGCGTCGAGGATCGCCTTTATGTAATATGCGGTCGTGCTTTTGCCCTTTGTGCCCGTGATACCCACTGTCGTCAGATGCGAGGGGGCGTTATTGAAGAAAAGCAGCGACAGATATACCATCGCGCGCCGCACGTCGGAGACTATTATCGCCGATGCGCGGGAAATTTCGCCGGACCCAAGCATGTATTCCTTCTCGGAGACGTAAGCGACAGCGCCGCGCCGGACGGCGTCGGTGAGGTATTCCTCCCGGAAGTGCGCGCCCTTGCAGACGAATATCGCGCCGGGCGTCACCTGCCTGTTGTCTGCGGCGAGGCAGAGGATTTGTATATCACCGGCGCCGGTGTCGGGCGCCGAGACGAGAATGCCGCCCGCCTTCAGGGCTGCTATATATTCTGAGAGATTATGGCGTTCGTTCACGTTGACCTCGGACTAAATCAAAGACGATCACGGATAATATTATACTATCATTTTGAGTATAAAGCAACCGGAAAACATGATTTCTTTCCGCATTATGGCGCGCCCGGGGGCATGGATGCGCGCCTTAACCGGCGGTTGAAAAAATTATCTCGCGCGGTTATTGATACTTCGCGGGATATCGTTTATACTTTAAACGGCGAGGCGCTCAGCGGAGCGGTACGGTGAAAAGAGGGAGAAGACATGAAAACAACGATCGGTTCACGCATACGGACGCTGCGCCGCGAACGGCGGCTGACTCAGGAGCAGCTTGCCGACCTCGCGGGAGTTTCCGCGCAGGCGGTGAGCAAATGGGAAAACGATATCACGCTGCCGGACATCATGATGATTCCGCGCCTCGCGGTCATATTCGGCACGTCGACAGACGATCTTTTCTCATTCGATAAGAACAATATCGAGGAAAAGGTGATGGAAGTCGCGCGCGAATCGTGGGTTTACAGGGACGAAAAAGGGGATCCCGAGGGCGCGCGCCGCGTTCTTTTTGAGGGGCTCGAGCGGTTTCCGGAAAATCCGATCCTGCTCAACAATATACTTGTGACATACGATTATAAAGACGACGCCGATGAGATAATAGAGACGGCGCCGCGCTGCATAGACGCGACGCGCGGGCATGACGAATACTGCGACTGCCGGTTTGACGCGTACCGCATCCTCGCGTATGCCTATAAATCAAAGGGGGACGCGCGTTCGGCGAGAGCGGCGGTCGAGGCGATCCCTGAGATATATTTTTCAAAGCTTTCGGTGCTTGCGGACATCGCCGAGGACGGCGAAAAGCGCGAAACGGCGGAGCGCGAGAAATACTGCCAGTTAAGCGTTGTGCTCGAAATGATGCAGATAATCGCCGAATATCACGCGGCGCGCGGGGAAAAGGCTCTGGCAGAAAAGGAGGCAGCAAAGGCGGAGGCGCTGATCGACCTGTTCCGGCAGGACAGGGAATGGATCGGCGAATACAGAAAGAACTTTGAGCGGATATCGGCAGCGGGAGAGATATAATGAATATTGAGCGGACATCAGCCGCTGGGGGAGATAAAATGAATATTGAAAACGAGATACTGGCGCTTTACTATGGTTCCCGCCCCGGGAGCGTTAAGCTGATAGACAGCTCGCGCGACGACGGAGAAGATATAAGGCGGTGCTATATCGCGGACGACGGCGAAAGAAAGCTCGTCATTCACGAGGCGTCGAACACGTTCACAAACGGAGGCAGGATCGGATCATGGGCGCGGCTCGAAAGGGAATATAATAACCTCGGCATATACTGCCCATGCACGTTGCCGAACGTATACGGGGAGCTGTCGCATAAGATCAATGTCGACGGGCGTGAGCATTATATTTACGCGGAAGAGATGGCGCCGTTTGGAACGGCGGAAAACATCGGCTTTGACAAATTCACTGACGAGGCGGGCGTCCCCTCATATCGCGACGATATCCTTCGTTCCGTCGGGAAAGTCGCGTCGGCGCATTTTGATTTCTGTGATTTCGCGTCCGCGTACTGCCTGCTCGAGCCGTTTTGTCCGCCCGACAAAACGGACGAGGCGACCGAGTGCATGACGAGATTCTGCGAATACATAAAGCGGGAGCTGCCGGACTATTCTTCGCGCGCCGACAGACTGCGCACGCGGTTTTATGAATGTCGGGACGCGGTCGCCGCCATTTATCCGTCGCTGCCCGTTTCGTGCTTTCAGGCAGACCTCAACGCTTCGAATGTCCTCATAGATGATGGAAAATTCAAGGGCGTGATCGACTTCAACCTTTCCGGCCGCGAGCCGGTGCTGAACTATGTCACGCGGCTTTCGATGAATTACGTCTTCGAAAAATTCCTTTATGACGAGAACGACGACGAAATTTATCTATTTGATGAGAAACTCGACAGCCAAAGGATTGAGGTCATAAGGCGAAATCTCGGCGTGATAGGCGAGACATACGCGTTTTCGGCGGCAGAACGCGAATCATTCCCGGCGCTTTTTCGGTACATGAATTCATTTTGGTGGGAGCACGTCAGAGCGGTAAAGCGAGTAAAGGATGACGAAAACAAGCTCGAACTCCTGCTTTCATGGCTCGACCGCCAGCTTACGCGAAACGACGTTTTCCTTCCGTAAGAGCAAGGACAAAAAATTTTAGAGACCCTGCGGCAGCAATTCCGCAGGGTCTGTTTTTCAAGCAGGGAAATTGATTTATCTCTCGTATTTTCGCAGCATATTCACATACTCATCGTTCTCGCGCAGCTTCGCAAACTGCGGGTGCGGCGAATTGAGCAGTCTGTTCACCTCCCAGCCGACGATATCATCCGTGTTATACGTCTCAAAAAGCAGTTCTCTCATTGCATCATCAGTCTGCGCCAGCTTCATGACCTCGCTCGCTGATGCGAACTGTTTTTCACGTATTCGGATCACATTTTCGATCTCCGTGCTATCCGCCGTAAGCATTCCGGCAAGGATCGCGTAAACTTTGTGCTCCGCGATGCACAAAAATGAAAGGTCGTCATTTTGGCTTGTTTCCGAGAAAATTTCTGCGACACGTTCAAGGCGGGCTGTCTTCTCGGCAACGGACAGGGAAGGATCAAATCTTATGACGCGGGCGAGTCGGGCTGCCATAAGGTCGATCAATGCGCAGCAGTTTTTCATGTTCCAGCAACGAAACTCAAAAGTGTCTTTGCCGAAGAGATCTTCTTTATACATCATTGCCTGAACTCGCGGGAACTGTGACAGAGCATCGAGCGCGCCATTTGTGTCGCCGTCGGCGTGCAGCAGCTTCGCCTTCATGTTGATCGCTTCGGCGCGGATGCTGTCCTTCGTACACCCTTCGAGAATGCAGCCGCATATGCCGAAAAGCTCGTCCCGATGCGCGAGCAGATCTTCGCGATAATTGCCCGCCCGTCCTCCGGCGATATCCCACATATACGAACACATTATGCGGTAGTCGTGCGGATATTTTTTCCTTGCCTCCGTGATAAGCTCACGCGCTTCGTCGAATCGACCGTCCACATATAGACTGTGGTGTTTTGACAGAAGAGATTCTATCTCAGCGTTGGCTTTGGCTTCGTCGTACCCTATAATTTCGTCGACGCTGACGCCGAATATACCGGCAAGCGGGATCAGCAGCGTTATGTCGGGATACGTGTTTTTCGCTTCCCATTTGCATACTGCTGCCGAAGAAACGCACAGAAGTTCCGCGAGTCTTTCCTGTGTAAGTCCCCTCGACAGCCGCAGCCGTCTTATGTTTGCACCGATGTTTAGTTCCATATATTTACTCCAAAGCAGAATCGACGAGCGATTGAGAACGCGCATGAGGATTGTTATTTGGAGACAGTTGAAAACAGGAGAGAAGCGATACTGGGGACTGCGTAAACTCGGCGCGCCCGAGTGGATGGCAAAGCAGTCGGCAGGATTCGGCGACCATTACCAAGCGGTTGCAAAAACCACAGGACTGCACCTCATAAACAAAGAAATCCTCGCTAACGAGGACTCCTTTGTTGTTTGGATTATTATTTGAATTGAACCGCCGTATGCCGAACGGCACGTACGGTGGTGTGAGAGTCGCTGCTTGTTAGTGCCTACTCAATAATATAACAGCGCCGCTTTTACGTCAGCCCACTTATGCACTCGGTGCCTTTTGAAGTCGGCGTACAGATATTTTTTGCGCGTCCTCTTTTGTGAGCGTAAATTTGGCGAATTTGAAGGGCGGGGGATTTATCTCCTGCCTTTGTTTCTATTATCCCTCTTTCTTCATGCGAATGGATTCAGGATACTTCTCGATATACTGGCAGCATTGCTGATAGGCCTTTAAATAATGTTCATATCGATCACCCATAAAAGCTTCTTTTGCGAACAAGTGCTTAAACTTAATAAACGGTTTGTTATTCTCGAAAGCAATATATAACCGACACTTTTCATTTTGCTTAGCCAAACCAATATACTGATTTGAAACTCTGATCATGATGTCCGGTGTAATGTGCTTTACATCGTCAATCAGTTTTTTGAACAATGTATTCGAGCTTGGATCAGATCCAAAGAAGGCGTTTATGTATGGTGCCGCATCCAAAACACGGATATTAACCGGTTCATCCGTCAATACGGCTTTGGCATCGCTGCTTTCTTTGTTTGATGACAAAGAGATGGCTGCCGGTTCTTCTGTTTCTTTAGGAGTTGTTTCATTTCCTTCATTCGTCATCGCTTCATTTTCCGGTGTATCATCCTCCTCTTCTGTCTCAATTTCAGAACCGGGCAAGTCCGATATAATCAGGTTGTCTAATGCACGGGTGTATGAGATATATTTTTCGTTCATAGTCATTTGAGAATCAACTGCGATTACAGCGTCAAATTCCAATCCCTTTGATTCTTCAACCGTGATGACGGAGATTCTTTTTGCGTCAACTTGGTCAAAGGCAACGACACTCTCGTGATCTGCCAACGCGTCGACGATCGTGTTCAGCCCCTTACGGTATATTATTGCCGCTCGACAGCCCGGTGTAGTTTCTTTTATGTGAAGCAGTTCCGAAATTGCGTCCCTAAAAGGGATCTTCTTTACGTCTTCGCCGGATAATCCGATCCCAATAACGTCCGCCTCAAATTCTTTGTTGCAGTAATCAGTTATTTGAAGTGTATTTCTGTAGTTTTCGTTTAGAAAATAGATATTAGGAGTGATTTCTTCTGCGATGTCATCCCACTGGGTTATTCCTTTGTAAGAATAAACAAGCTGATTAACGTCGCCGTAAAGATTGAAAGTTGTCTTGGGACCGAGGATCCTTCTAAGAAGCATATATTCCGTCTCCGCGAGATCCTGAGCCTCGTCGACATTGATAAAATAAGGAATATCGGTCCTGTGTTCATAATATAGTGAACACAGTAACAGCTTATATAACAATCCATGCCGATAAGAAACGCCGGTTCGCATTTTTTGACCGTGCTTTTTATAAACATTTTTCAATGCGGTATCAAGTTTAGCAAATAACGAAGCGAAATCGAGCTGCTCAACCAAATCCATTGATCTCTTAAGTATCTCAACATCTTCCGCGGAAATAATGCTTCCTTCGGATTTTTCAATGGTCACGGCGCTTTCGTCCCGCTGACGAGTTGCCGCTTTAAGGTATCCCTCAATATTTCGCATGCTTCTGTAAAGAAGAAAGTATACTTTACTTGAATCGGGAAGATCGCCGAGTTCAATTGGCTTTAGTTTTTTTTCAATATCAGGGAACTCTTCAAGCTCAAATAAATCCTTACATTTTCTAACGGATACAAGCTTCCGCTCAGTAATCTTATCTTCATCTGACGCAGCGAGCTTTTTGTTTGCTTCAGTTATTGAAGCGTCAAGAGCGGCAATTTCTCGGCGGAGCGTATCAAGCGCTGTCGAGTATGCGGCAGCATATTCGTCTATGATGCTGTCAACAGACTTCGCTAAAGCTTCGGTTGCCTTATCCAAATCAAACTTTGCGCGAGAACGTTTGCCAAAGTTATAAAACGGGACCTTGTTATACCGGGTTTCAGCTTCTTCAAGCGCTTTGATCTCGTTATTGCAACGTTCAAGGATAATACGTGCGATTTCAGAGTCAGAAGAACGTAGATAATCGATCCTCCGAAAATTCTCCCTGCCGTTTTTGATTATTGACAGAGAATCTTCCGCGGCTTTTAACTCCGTAAACTTTGACGATTTGTCTGATTTTGCCTCATTTATCGTTTGTATTGCCTCGGCTTGGATACGCCTTGCGGCTTCAATAATGACAGCGCATTTCTTTTCGGATTCTGTCAAATCGATCAACAACGTCTCTTTTGCATCATTGAGATTTTCTGTTGCAGATTCAAGTATTTTCTTATTTGACAGAATTTGTTGTTCCGCTTTTTCAAGGTCGGCTTTAGCTTTATCACACGCCTTTATTGCCGCGGAATGCGCTGAAACAATATCTGCAATACTCTTTTTTAACGCGCTGTATGTAATAAAACCATAGGATATATTGTCTCGTATAGTTTTCCCGTTCTTTACCAAAACGGATTTCAAATCAGACGTTAAAAGCTGATCAAGAACCGATTTCCAATGATCCTCATAGAGTAATATAATGCTATTGTAAAATTCTTTGGAATAGATTTCTTCCAGCATTTCGTTATTTAACAGCTTTTCAGAAGAAACGTTTTCCGTCACAGGGTCGACCTTCATCAAGATTTTTCTTTTTACTGTGTCGGTTGTATAAGTGTCATTTTTACCGAGAAATCTGATCCAGGACGCATAAAATGCTTCAACTGTGTATCTCTTTATCTTGTCGAGGCCAAGCTTTTTGCTAAGTTCATCCACGTGAATATTGAAATATTCATTTGGTGTCAGTACACAAAATCTTGAAAAGTTGACATTTGGGAAGTTGAACGCTATATAAGACAAACGATGCAGCAGGATCATTGTTTTTCCGGAGCCGGCACATCCTTGGACAATGAAACTTTCCTCTATCGGCTTGCGGATAAGTTCATTCTGATTTCCTTGAATAGTACGAATAATGTCTGTAAGTTTGTAATTTCTTCTTTTATCTCGCAATACGGAAAGGAGAAACGGATCGATCACTTCGCCGTCTAAAGAAAGTGAACCGTCGTCATATTCCGTATGAACGTCGATTACTTTCGCGTTTTTTATGTTGACCTCGCGGCGAAGGATCAATCTGTAGTCATTTCCTTTGATTTTATAGCGCGTTGACTGCTTGTTTGCAAAAGCTCCGCCGATCGGCGTTCTCCAATCAATGACATAGATCTCTGCTCCATTCGCGATCCCTTTCTCGCCAACGAAAAACACTTCGTTCTCTGTGCCGTTGCGGACAAGGTCCATACGCCCATAATAGGGGCTGTCTTTATAGCTCTCCCAAACATCAATAGTGTTGCGATGGGAATTGCGGCTCTCCATCAAATAAAGCTTTCCTTCGCGGTCATCTTGATCAACAACATAATAATCCGAGATCTGTTTGTCGAGGGCCGCGATGCGGTTTTTGTTGTCAAGTATGACGGAGTCAATTGCACCTTCGATTTCCGCAAGATTCTGTTCTTCTTCTTTTTTAGCAAGTTCTTCGTCGGTCAAGTCGATCAGTTTTTTCTTCGCCATAGTTCCATCTACTTTCATTCAAGAAGAATCATATTATTCTTTGATGATGAGTTTCCCGTCGATTTCCTCTATTTTATTGGTCTTAAACAGGATGTCGATAGCTTCGTTCAGTGCAGCGGCAATTGTCGTTCCGATACTACCAAATCCGTAAACTCGCGCCGTTTCCATAAGGAGCGTTTTTCTTGTGGCGCCGACGTATGTTCTTAGAATCACAAGCATTGCTGCCGCAAATTCATCAGGACTAATATGTTGAATCTTTCTGCTGTTGGGCATACGCACTATGATCGGCATATTGCCGTTGGGGTATAAAAAATCCCCTTTACGAATTACGCTTCCGTAAAGTTGACGCAATCCAATATCTATCTCACGGCGAACTTTTACAGTGGCTTTTTCGTTTCCGTAAAGATATGCAAGTCGTTGGCACAGGTATTCGTAGTGGATCGGAAACTCGTTAACTACCAAAGCTTGAATACAATCTTCGATCTTTACATATCCGTATCTATCACGCGGCAGAATTCTTAGGTCCGTTTCAACGTATTTCTCAAAACCGTAAGGGTTCTCTATCTGCTCAAGAGTTTTGACTTCTTTATCCACACTGACATAGTCGTCTATGTCTTCGCCGTCTTCGTTATGTGTGTACAACTGCTTATTGCCGTAATCAGCGACGGCTTTTTCGACAGCTTCGATTAAAAGCTGTCCTTCCGTAACGGGGTCCTTGATCCAGTCTGTAGACCAGACCCGATAAATGGTCCAACCCATATTCTCAAGGACATCCTGACGCAAACGGTCGCGCTCCCGGGCAGTTCTTGCAGAGTGATATGCCGCGCCGTCACATTCAATACCGAGGATAAATACGCCGTTCAACGTCGGGTGTTTTACGCCGATATCTATCCTGTATCCGGAGCATCCGACCTGTGTTGCAAGTTTATACCCTTTCCTGTCGAGGAAATTGTATACCGCTTCTTCAAATGTGGAGTCAAACTCAGCTGTATTATCGAATGTTGTTTCGCGAATAAGCGAGTCCGGACCATTGATAGCGTAATCTATATATGCTTTCAACAGCTTCGGCCCGTCGGTTGTTATCGATTCTTCGTTAATATCTGTGGGGAGAATAGAACCGACGAGTTTGACGTTGAACTTTGCTCTGGTGATGGCTACGTTCAAACGACGCTCACCTCCTGATTTACCAAGGGGACCGAACTGATTTCTAAAGACGCCGGCAGCATCTTTTGCATATCCAATGCTGAAGATGATCGTATCGCGTTCATCGCCTTGAACGTTCTCAAGACTTTTTACAAAGAACGCTTCGTCTTTTGATTCATCGAAGAACGGTTCAAGGCTTTGATCATCGAGACGCATTTCTCTTAGAACGTTTTCGATAGCATATTGCTGAACTTCACCGAACGCAATTACGCCGAGAGAACGGTTTGGCTGCGTTCTAAAATGGTCGAATACCAGCTGTGCGACCTTTTTTGCTTCGATTTCATTTCCTTTTCTTCCGCCGCGATCATAGAATCCGTCGGGAACATAAACATATTCTACGCCGTTATCTTTGCCTCGCTCGATGTTTGAAGGAAACGTAACAAGACGATTCTTATATATTTTCGCGTTGGAGAATGCAATAAGAGCCTCATGGCGGCTCCGATAATGCCACCTTAGTGTTCTTTCAGGAAGCATATTTGCTTCATCGAGAATAGAATCATAGACATCGACATCGGAATCGTCATCATCGTCGTCATCATATAAGCCTTCTGTTGATGTCGCCTGGAAGAAGCTTGTCGGAGGGAGCTGCTTGCTGTCTCCGGCAATTATTACCTGCTTGCCTCTTGAGATAGCGCCTATAGCATTCTCGGTATAAACCTGGGATGCCTCATCAAAAATTACAGTATCAAACTTGTAGGAGTCAGCCTCAAGAAACAGGCTGACAGAAAGCGGGGACATCATAAGACAAGGTTTCAGTGTTAGGAGAAGATTCGGTATTTCTCTGAACAGTTTTCTAATAGGCATAATACGCCTTGTCTTAGTCAGTTCGCGCTTCAGAATGCTGATCTCGTCCTGCCCGCTCGAAAAATGATCCATTGAAGGCAGGTCATTTATGAGTTTGCTCTTAATTCGTGCGCGAGCGATATCAAATTGAGACCTATCAAGCGCCGAGAACTCTTTCACCGTCTTTTCCTGGGTCTTTCTTCTGAAATTCAGCACTGCAGGGTATTCCGGAAGGACAGCGTCAAGCCACAGACTGAAGAAACGCTTTTTGAAAACGGGTATTATTTTTTCTATCGAAACATTATTGTTTTCAATTGCAGCAACAGCTTCTCCGAGACCGATAGAATTGCAGTTTTCTCGTGCGGTCCTGAAATCGATCCATTCTTCAAGAAGGGACATTCCGTTCATACAATTGTCGAGACGGTCATATAGCTCTCTTAGGTTGTGTTCGTTGAATACTTCCGGATCATCAAACAGTTTTGTAAACCATGCGATCTCTGCTCTGATAGATAGATCAATTTCTGTTAATTCTTTTTTGAGAGCCAGGCACTCACCGGCATATTTCTCTGAAGCGCAAATCTTTTTCACATAGAGTTGGCTCGGTTTGTGTTTTAATATGATTTCGCGGAATTCTTCTGCCCATTTCCAGGCGGCGGCAACAGCGTTCCAATCAGTAAATATCCCGTTATAAAGGAATTGATAATGATCTTTCAGCGCGCTTTCGTTTTCGTTAAATGAAGCAAGTTTTCCGGCAAGATCATAAATACAGTGGTTGAACTGAGTAAGCAAAGAGAACAATGTGAGACTCAAGCCGACAGAATCATAATCGCTCGTTTCATCTGTGACTGTGTCAGCAAAGTATTCATTCAACAGTATTTCTTTTTCAGAAAACCACTTTCGAAGAGAATTGATTTCATTGAGGTTTTCAATGGTCCATAAAATCTCACCGTCTGAGATTTTATGCCCAAACTCTTTATGGCAAGCGATAAAAACCTTTTTGTCAGCCTTATATGATCCTTTGAAAACCTTAAAAACGTTGGTGTATTCTGTCTTGAAGCGCGCAAGAATGCCATCATAATCAATATCGTATATGCTATCCTCGTATTGTTCAGACAGCGTTGATTTTATTGCAATAATTTTTTCGGCTTTATCCTTTGCTTCTGTAAAAAGCGCAAGGATATCAACATATGTATCTTCCGTCCATCTGAAGAAAGGCTCCTGATACCGGATGATCTTTGCCACGGCTTTTTCAAGGTCGGATACGTGCTCAGCATCGTACATATCCTGTCTGTTTAAAGGATCAATAATGCCATTGGCGGACAAAATCTCTGCTTTTTGAAGAATGTGATCAATGAGGTTGTTAATTGTTGCCTGCAGATCTATACAGTTTTTGATTTCATCACCAAGCGGAATAATATCTCCGGAAACCCACTCATATGGTATCTCAACCGCATTTTCCAAACCTGCAAGTGATGCAATGACTTTCCGGATACCGTTTAGCGATGGAACAAACACAGAAAACAGCGTGTCGTATATTTCATCAACGCGCTTGCGTTTTTCGTCAAGGATCGGCAAATAAGTTGACAGTTTTGACGCCGTATCCCGTCTAAATTCATTTGTTACCGCTTTAAGATAAGAGCCTCTCCACGGATTTGATCTGAAATCATCGGTCATTTTCCCGATGGTATTGGCATACAACTCGAGAAGTTGAATGTATTTCGTGAATCTATCTCTATCCGTTCCGCGAACATCTGTCAATCCAAAAATGATATCGTCATAGGATTCGAGATTGGCAAGAATGCCGTTCACTTCATAAATGCTTTTCCCGAGCGGAGGCACTATGGCATAGATCTGCTCGGCGTAACTATTAAGCTGTTGCTTGTCATATTCAAGGTCATTTAGTTTCTGAAAGGCAGAATCGCTCATGGTGGCTTTCTTGTCTGCCAATCTCAGCACTTTTTCCAGTTGGTCAAGAACGCTTCTCTTGCTTGTCTTTTGGCTGTGAAGGACGAGGCAAAAGTCATCAAGTCCCGCAAGAGATATTCTGTGATGGACAACTTCCAAAGCCGCCATCTTCTCAGAAACGAACAGGACTTTCTTGCCGACCGCAAGACATTCTGCAATTATATTTGTGATCGTCTGGCTTTTCCCGGTTCCGGGCGGGCCTTGAAGGACAAAACTAACGCCTTTTTTTGCAAGCAGGATCGCTTCTTGCTGACTTGCGTCTGCGTCTACAATTTGAAACACATCCTGCGGCTTTTCGTTCTTATCGAAATCGTAATCGTTGACACCTTCAGGTATCTGTGCCAGCGCTGTTCCATCGCCGGCAAGCGCTCTAACAACCGGATTAGATGAAATTGCCCCTTTGTGTGTTTCAAGATCAACGTACATATTGATCTTTAAGAAAGAGAGCAAACTAAGTCCGACATTCCGTACAACTGTCCAATTGTTGTCCTTAACAACGCTTTCTACTTCATCAAAGAATGCAGAAATATCGCCGGCACTGTCAAAGGAAGGCAACTTTAAGGCATAAACACTATCTAGCATATATGCCAGCGTAGGATTGACGACAATTTCATCCTCGTGTAGTTTTAGAACATAAGGGGAGGTTATAGATTCGACGGTCAGAGATACCGGTACGAGGACAAGCGGAGCAGCATAAGTCGCTTTTGAATGCTCGGCTTCTGTGTATTTCAAAAAGCCAAAACTAAGATAGAGAATATTGATACCTTGCTCTTCGATCGCAACTTTTGCTTTGTTTCGTAGGTTTCTTAAACCCCTTTGCAGATCCTTTGGCTCGCGGTTGGTGCGAACAGATGAACCGTATCCGCCATAATCTCTTGCGCCCTCCGACTCGTCTTCGGTAATCAGTGCTTTATCTTCCGCTTCTTCGTCTGATGACCAATCAGAATTATCACGCGGAAAAACAAGCTCGCGTTCCTCTTTGACGAACGTCTCATATAAACCGATATAGTCCGGGTATGTGATCCTGATTGTTGAGCTTTTTGTCTCTTTATAATTCAGCAATTTGTTTCGCTTACCGAGATCAAGCAGTTTGTTTTTCCAGTTTTCATATTTTGCATCAAATTTTGAAGCGTTCATACACATATACCCGCAATTCTTGTCGTTTTTTCAAGTCAATTGCCAACTTGGTTAATATCACAAAATTGTATATAAACTTGGCTTTACGCCGAAGATCACATTCTGCATATCGAGGATAAGATCGATATCCTCAGAGATTCGTTTTATAAGATTGTAGGCTTTGGACAGACTTGTTCCGCCCTTAAAAGCGAGGTTGTCCTTCCATGCGCAAATGTGCGATTTGATAATTCATCGTAATACGCGACGGCTTTGTGCCAGTGCTCAAGCTCCCATTCTATTGGCAATTTTCCTTGTGAGCTCAAATCATCGCGAATAGCTTTTTGATATTTGAGATATCTTTCATAATCGTCGATTCGGCTCCATTGGCTGCCGCTCAATCCTTCAATTGAATACGGTTTTAGCAGTCCGTTTGCCTCCGGAAAATCCTTGCATTTATTTGATTTGGGTTCACGCTTAACATAGCGAATTATGTAGCTGTCAAGTGGAATATGAAAACAAAACTGATATTTACAGACAAATGAAGAAGAATCACCTTCCAACAGGTTAAGCCTGTCAAGGAGCCATAAGTATTTCAAAGTCATATTCAACCATTTTTGCGCTTGACCCACTGATAAAGTTGTTCCTTTGACTGATCTTTCTTTTCCTTTACGGCAAACAAGAATGAGTTGTCCATCATCAAGTGTTTTTCCGTAATAATCTATAATCATATTGCAGGTTTCTTTGTGCCAAGTGTCAAAATCATCAGATTTTTCTTTTGATTGAGCTATTCGATCACTGATTATATTTGTAACCTTGTCCCTATAGTCGTATCTCTTTTCTTGAATAGCACGTTTCTCTTTCTCTGTTTTTCCACTGTCACTCTCACGAAAAGTCATGGTGCGATTCATATCAAGATAGGCCTTTTCAGATGCCCACGTAATAGGATCGTCATTTTTATAAAATCCCGTCCAAAAGGAAATGTCATCTGTTGAAACAGTACATTTATTCATAATTTTATCTCTTTTTCCAAAATTCCCTCCGCTGTATGACAACGGAGGGAATTTCGTTTTAATATTGTCTCAGATCAAGATATCAATTCGGATATCCTTCCAACGGCTCGTCTTGAAGTGGTGTACGCTCGGCGCGGTTTTGATAAACTCTCGGGCATACGCTTCATCGACGGTCAGCTTGGCGATTTTTAAGCGCTTGCCGGGATTATTTCCCCTGTGTCTTAATAGCTGCCTGCGTCGCGTCCATTCAGCGGAGGTAAAATATTCCCTGCAATATTGAGCGTCGCTTTTTCCTTGCGCTTGCCGTCAAATGAGCATTTCAGCGGGCTGTCCGAGTCGCCGTCGAATCGCAGATACCACTCAAAGCCGTCTTTCGAGGCAACGATTTTCTCCACGAATGCCTCAACGACCTCCGGCGGCACGTCTTCCTGCTTGTCAAAGTCGGTGTATCTCTCCAGAGCGTACTGCAAAACCGTCAGCTTTTCTTCGTAGTTGACGACCTCTTTGTCGTCGTTCTGAGCGCTTTCCGATTCCCTGATAAAATTATACGCCTGTCCGATGTCTTTGTCAATCGGGGCGACGCGCCTTTGAAATTCTTCTTTGGAGATCAGGTCGTCCGCCCGCATATCAACAAGGTTTTCGCGCTTGCGCCGCAGTCGCTCCAATTCCGCTTTTTTCTCTTCCAGAAGACGCCCGTCTTCCTGTTCCTTGCTGTCGTCGGCGATATGATCCCGGAGCAGGGAGTTTGCGATCTCCAGCACACGCTCCTTGTCGTTCAGGAAGTTGCGGAAGATGATGTTTGCCATCATTTGCAGCTTCCACTCCGGGATCATCGGCGTGTCGCATATGCCGTCGAGCGGAAGCCCTTTGTTTTTCCGCGTCTGATACGAGCCGGTGCGCATCTGTGCGTAGCACAGGTAGGCGGGATTCACCACGCCGTTCGTCCTTGTCCATACGCGTTTGCTGAATTTGTGTCCGCATGAACACTCGAGCAGCCTGCCCCACACGTCATGGCGCGGGCGTTTGCCTTTTGTCACCGGTGTCTGCCGACCTGTTTTGAGGTTTTTGAGCTGATGCTTTTTGGATGCCATAATTTTCATGACCCTTTCATATTCTTCCACGGTAACGATCGGCTCATGCCGTCCCTTGACCTGCGTGAGCTCGATCTCGCCGTAGTTTTTGATTTTCTTCTGCTTCAGATAATCGGGTGTGAACTCTTTGTGGTATGTGATGATCCCGCAGTAAAACGTGTTTTTCAGCACATGGGAAATGACAGATTCGGACCAGTTTGTTTTTCCGGTCGAAGTCAGCCGTCCCGCCTGCTCCAGCCGGTACTTGATCTTTGTCAGCCCGTCGCCGCTCAGATACATGTCGAAGATCATCCGAACCGTTTTGCTCTGCTCGGGATTTATGCGGAACTCCACGGTTTTCTCGTTGCCGATGTGAGTTTCGATGCGGTCATATCCGAGGATATTCCCGTTGCCGAAGAACACGCCGTTGTTCATGGATGTCTGCAAACCGCTTTTCACGCGGACGGACGTTTTGCGGCTCTCGTCCTGCGCCAGCGTCGCCATGATGGTGAGCCGAAGCTCACCGTCACAGTCGAAGGTGCGGATGTTGTCGTTGATAAAAAAGACCTCCACACCGTATTCCTTGAGCATACGCGTGTACTGAAGCGTGTCCACCGTGTTTCGGGCGAATCGCGATACCTCGCGGGTGATGATCAGATCGAATTTGCGCTGCTTCGCGTCCTCGATCATCTTCATGAACTGCGGCCGTTTCTCCGCCGAAGTGCCGGTGATGCCTTTGTCGATATAGCGGCCCAAAAGCTCCCACTCCGGCTTCAGCGCCAAAATGGGCTTGTACCAGTCGAGCTGATTTTCGAGCGCTTCCAACTGCTCCTTGTGCTCGGTGGATACGCGCGCGTAGATCACGATCCGCCGTTTTCCGAAGTCGTCAAACATTTTTCTGATTCTCCTTTCTTTCCTCCTCGTAAATGACGAATTGCGACAGATCGACGATATCGGCGCAGTCGTTCAGAATGTTCACGAAAACGCGCTCCGAGATCAGCTTGTCGTGATAAAGCCTCTCGATCAGCTTCAGTGCCGCAAAGACATACTTGGATTCTTTCTCATCACCTATTTTATCGATAGAAAATTTTTGCGCAAATGTGCGATTGCTGTTTATTTCCATGTTCCGCCCTCCTTACCGTGCGTTCTGATCGCGCCGACGTTCAAGGTATTTTTTGTAGTAATCAACGGCAGCATAGAGATATTTGATAAACGCCTCGTCGGTCATGTTTTTGCCGATTCGCCTTCTCAGCTCGTCGGCGGGAATTTTTACTTTTTCCGTTTGATTCGGCTTTTGCTCGTCCATGATAGCTTTGATCTCGTCGTATGTTATTTTGCCGTCTGCGGCTCGCTCGCGTATGCGGCGGGTCTGCGCGTGGGAAGGGAACACCTCGCCGCCGCTTTCGTCGATGCGGTCAACGATGTCGCGCTGGATTTCTTCGTCAAGATATGACATCTCGACGGCAGGACGCAGCCCGATCTTGCCCTCGTCGACGTATTGGAGCAACTCGGGAACAAGATAGGTGAGGCGGTATAACTATCGCCGTTTTGCGAACCTACTTCTGCGGTAGTTCTTGCCTTATCTGTGTTCGGGACCATCGGTCCCGAAGTTTTGCCTTGATGAGAAAGCGCCTCGACTTTCATCTTGTATGCTTTCGCTTTCTCAGATGGTAGCAATTCCGTGCGCTGACAGTTTGAATCGACCATCATTACCGTGGCGGCGTCGCGGTCGATAAAGTGGACGGTGCAGGGGAGCTTCTTCATTCCGAGCTTCTGCGCCGCGAAAAAGCGACGGTGTCCGGATATGATCTCGTACTTGCCGTCTTCACCTTCGAGCGGACGGACGAGCAGGGGACTGAGTATACCGCGTTCACTTATGCTCTCGGTCAGCTCGATCATGCTTTCGTTTTCGATCACCTTGTACGGATGATCCTTGAACGGAACAAGGTCTTCGATCTTAATGATGAGTGATTTCGCTTTCGGGGAAGCGGCTTCGGTTTTGGTTTCAATAACTTTTTCGTTTTTCAGAGTCAATACCTCCGTAATTTTTATTTGTGCTGTTTTTCATCTCGATTTGTACTCGTATATGTGCCCGGCAAACAGCGCGCCGTTTTTGCATTTGCTATATTTCAATGTCGTCTCTGTGCTTTTTCACCGCCGGCTTTTTAATTTCGGGCTTTGGAAATACGATTTTATCGTCGGGTTCTTCGCCGAGCAGTTTTGCAGCGTTTTTCTGACTTGCGAGCAGTCGGCTCATATCGCATATTCCGTATTGCTCCTCAATAGTGTCATAAGCCTCGCCATATTTCTGCGGGCGGAGCTTTTTGCGGTCATCGTTGAGTTCGGTTTGATCGCAATCAGCCGCCTCCGCTTTTTTTGCCCGGAACTGTTCGATTGCCTCTTCGATAGCTTCGTCAAGGCTTTCATCCCATTTTTCAAGTCGGTTCAACTGTCCCTCGACCGCCCTGATCCTTCTTTCCGCATCCTCGACAGTGCTCCCGGCGATTTGGCCGAGACGGCTGAGCTCCGCTTCAAGCTCGGAGATTTCTTCGTTTATACCGTAGATCTTTGCCTCGATTTCCTTGCGCTTCTTCTTCCGAATCTTCGGTATGTGCTGTAGTACCGCTTCAAGCTCCGCTTTTTCGGTTCGCTTCTGTTCCAAAACGGTGCTGTTTGCGCGGATATACGGAACGGCTCTTTTCATGCGCGCGATGTCGTCCCGCTTTTCGCTCATTTTTCCGTGATTGTATTTCCAATCGTAAACGAGAATTATAAGCTGAGTGCGGATCGCTTCCAACAGGTTTGCGATGACCGGGATAAGCATAACGAGCGCCTTTGTGAGGTCGATAACGGCCTCCGCCCAATAAGCGAGCGCACTGTTGTCTCTGAAGATCGAGCGGTTGATCTCGCGTCGGTCGGACTTGCGTCCTCTGCGTTCACAGCGGGCAGCGAATACGCCCTCGTGGATCGTCGGCTGACGGTCGATGCCCTGCGCTTTGAAACTGCGGTGATCGACGCGGATCGAATGCCCGGCAAGCTCAAGGTGTCGGTTCATTTCTTCCGCCCACGCCCGTCGCCATGCAAACAACTGCTCCTTGCTGTTCCACTTCTGCGAGATTTGATTTTGCCTGCCGAGCTTTGAGCTTTTCGGATACTTTGAGATGCGTTCGCATCCTTTTGCCTGCGACGGCGGCAGATATTTCTTAATCCCGTCCGCGAGGTAAAGATATTGCTTTTCCCATCCGTCTTTTTGGGCTGAAAGAAATTCAGAGGCGGTGAAGCCTTGCTCGACACCGTCTCTGATGCACAGATATTCTTTTTCCGTCTTTGACTGCCATCCGCCGTTTTCCTTCAGCGGTCGAACCGTCAACAGAATATGCGCGTGGGGATTATGACCGTCCGTGTCGTGGATGCTGACGTCGGCGCACATGCCGTCGTCAACAAATTGCGTCTTTACATATTCTTCGATGAGACGGATGTTCTGTTCCAATGTCAGCTCGACCGGAAGAGCTACGATGATCTCACGGGCAAGGCGGCTGTTTTTCGTTTTCTCCGCCGTCTCGACCTCGTTCCACAGTACCGCGCGGTCAGTCCATTCGGGCGGGGCATGAGTCGGCAAAAAGACACGCGAATATTTGAGTCCGCCTTTCCGACTGTAATCATGAGTGAGCCCGTCATAGTCGTTGTAGATCTTGGAGCAGCTCGTATATGCCGCCGCAGCCACGACTGACCGCCCTTTTCCTCTTGTGATCGCCTTCGCTTCTAAATGAAATATCGCTATGAGTTATCACCTCCTGCCATTTATTTACAGCGATATAGTGATCATTGTTTAGCCCTCCGCAGGAGCGCACGGCACACCACTGTCCCTCTGGGGACCCCGCAAAATCGTAGATTTTGTGGGGAAGAGGAGGAACAGCGTGGCGTATGAGCTTTCGTGCTTGCACGAAAGCGAAGGAGCCGGAGCTTGTTCCGACGAAGTGGTGAGTAAGTGCGCCCTTTGGGAAAGCATGGCGTCAGCAATCCGGTGTCCTTCGAGAAATGTCATAGAGCTTTGCTTCCAACTTCGCTAAATCTTCGATGTCGCTTGCCCACGGAAATACCTTTTCCAGGATCGCACCTTCCTGGATCAGCCGTCGGGTCCGCTCCTTGCGTTCCTTGACCCTGTCCCGCGCCCGCGCTTCCTCAAGCCGATGCTTTGCCTGCATGAGCTTCTTTTCTTCTTCCGTCATTCGGGTTCCTCCTTTCTGCCTTCCGGCGTTTTTTAGATTTTGCATTGAAATGAGCGATGGCATCAACTCCTTTTTTGCATAAGAAAAGACCGGCGAATTTTTCGTCGGTCCCGTCGTATGCTGTGTAATAATGTGGGCGTTCAAAAACAGTATTTACGCTTTCAGAATTTTTTTCGCCCCACTATATAAAGGGATAACCGGGGGCAAATTATTCCTGAGATCAAAATTTTTTCAAAAAGAAAAAGCGGCGCCAACCTTTTTTCAAGATCGGCGCCGCAGCATGTTTTATTTATTCTATATTTATGCCTGTCTTTCTGATAAATTCAGATCTCAGCTTCGCAATTCTCTTTGACACGCCGCTGTTGTTTGCCATACCTAAGGTCTTTGCAATCTCGGCTTGCGTGTATCCGTCCATCATCATTTTCAGGATGGTTTTGTCCTTTTTATCGAGAGTTTTCAAAAAATCCTGAATCATAATATTCGATATGGCGACATCTGCGGGATTCGGATTTTGCTGACGGATCAGGTCTTCAACGTCGGGGTCGGGAAGGGTAGGATGCTTTGTGTCGATATGATACCAACTGCGTTCGTGTTCCATGCCGCGATAATTTGGGTGAACATTTGAGTTGAAATCTTCAAATGCAGACATTTCGTGTATCAGCTTTGCAAGCTCTTCATATTCCATGACGTCGAGCATCGTTCCGACGGCGTTGTGCAGAAACGCGTCCGCTTTTTGCTCAAGGTCGGGATCGTCAAAATCGAATTGGCTGAAAATTTCATCAAGCATGTCGTCGTGATTGACAGCGATCTCATATACGGCGTCGGAAATCAAATCTTCCGTGCTGTCGCGCAGTTCAAGCAGAGGATTGCCCTGACCGGAAATGACATTCCCGCCGCCGCTCTCCACGCGTGTTTTATTCTCATAATATTTTGACGCTGCGCCAAGACCTTTTTCGCGGACGATCTTTTCAAATTCCGCATCCATGATCTCTTTGATCTCTTTCATCCCGGCGACTTTATCCGCGTCCCTCGACTTAGGCTCGGAAATCTTTGCCGCAGACCAATCGTGTTTTCTGAAAAATTCTTTCAGTTCGTCAAGCGTGGGAACGCGGTCAAGGTCGAGTAAAGTTGTATCAAGCGGCATAGCAAAGCTCCTTTTTGTTTGCTGATAATAAATATGAAAACTCAAGCAAAAGGGGAGCATAGAAAAAGTCTTATTTCACCGTGCCGGCTGTCGAATAAAAAACGCCGTGGCTCCAAAATGATACAGCTATCCCGTATCATTCTGACTCGCACGGCGCTTGGTAGTCCAATCGTTACCGATTCTCTCCGCTTGCTCGAATAGAGTTCATATTCGGTTGCAGGTATATTATAGCAAACATTTGTTCGCTTTGCAATAGG
>CANRIL010000019.1 GCA_947630625.1 uncultured Clostridia bacterium | reverse complement strand
TTCATTCTATCAGAAGTGCGGGGGCATGTCTATATTTTTGCCCTCACGTTTTTGCGAAATTTATTGTACCTTATCTTGACAAGCGCTATATGATATGATACAATATTAAGGCTGTCGGGCAGACCGCGGCGTTAATATTGTTTTGGAGAAGTCGCCTAGTTGGTCGAGGGCGCGCGACTGGAAATCGCGTAACCGCCAAAAACGGTTCAAGAGTTCGAATCTCTTCTTCTCCGTAAAAAAGCACCCCTCAAGGGTGCTTTTTTACGGAGAAGGAACAGCGAAAATTCTTCTCGAGAATGCGACAGCATTCTCGTGCGTCTCCTACGCAATCAAACAAATTCTATAAAACTAAAATGGAAGTTTGACGCGGCAGAGAATGCGAAGCATTCTCGTGCGTTTCCTAACTGATCAAACAAATCCCACCAGACTATAATGGAAACGCTGAGTTCAAAAAGAATCTCTTCTTCTCCGCTCTGCGGAGAAGGAATAGCGAGGCAGAGAATGCGCAGCATTCTCGCGCGTCGGTGCTGTCAAGGATTTTTCGTAAATACGTATATAAATAAGTCACCTCACGCCTTCATCACCTCTCGAATTCGGGGGTGATGAAATTTTGAGTCGGTCAGGTGATCAAGCTGTTTGCTTCGTCAAATTTTTTCATGCCGAGATAGCGCTTACACACCCAATCTTTGCCGGAATATATCGCAGCCTCGCACATACAATCATCAGTGCAGACTTGCAGTCGGGGAATGCTCCGAAAACTCGTGTTCTCTGTGACGGAGAAAATCCATGTATGTAAGCGTTTCCTCAATTCCTTGCTCGATCTCCTTAGCTCCTTTGCTCTCCTGAGCATGGATCTCATTAAGCATCATCGCCATCTCGTGGAGCCTGTTCCTCGACACATTTGACATGATGCTGCGGTAGAAATGCACCGTGCAGCACTGATATTTTGCATCCCGAAACACTTCATGCACGGACTCGCACATGCCGAGATTCTTGTCTCCGTCGAGTCCACGCTCTTTCAGCCATGCAAGGAAACTTCTCCAGCTTTCTGTCTTCCTTCATGCCTTTGGCAGCTCGGATCACTTCACGATAGCCCTCTTCGTCGACACCTATCGCCACGAGAATACTCACGTTTTCAAAATTCGCCGCCCCAGTTTCGCTTGAGGTATATTAGACAAACCCATTTAACGCTTTTATCCACATTCCCTACTACAGTTACGCCCTGATAAGCCGACAGATAATCGTCGAATTCAGCATTACATAAAATGTTTCTATGGTATTAATATTATTTTTCAATATCATTATATTTTCCTAAACGAATCATACCATTTGAATGCCATTTTCGATCCTCAACGGGTGGCAACTCCATATAATCTCCATAAAGCAGCGTCAGGTATTTATCATATTCACATGGTCCTTGATATACTCGGTCCTCAAATTGATATTGCGTATGATCTGCATAAAATTCCACCGGCAGTCTGTCATTCGGATAGTCACTGCAGAAAAGGTAATCCGTTTCACACTGATTATACCGGGTAATTGTTTTATTTCTGAGCTTTCTTAACATTTTGAGCGGGATTGGATATGTAACTGCTTTCAATAAGCGAAACTTTAATTGTCGAAGCTGTTCATCCGTACCGTATCCGCACTTCAGCCAAATCATATTTTTTAAAAGTTTATTCTTTACAAGCATAATTTTTTCTTTTGCATAATTCTTCGGAAGATGATCCAACGCAAATATGTCTACGCTGATTCCGTGATGAACTTGCACATTTTTAGAAAAATCTTCAAGCAGTTCAGTTCCCGCTAACTGCAATTTAGCAAAAGCAAAAGGATAAAAGGGCTCCGTATCTTCCGTTTGCAAAAAAAACTTCGATGAATCAAGTTCTGATTTACAGGCTTCCTTAAATTTCTCATAATTATTTCTTGTCATGAAAACATCAAAATCGTCGTCCCATGGAATGAAGCCCTTATGTCTGACTGCCCCAAGTAGAGTACCATATCCTATGCTGTAAGGAATGGAATATTTTGAACATATACGGTCTATTTCATCGGCAATAACCAAGATCACACGGTGCAAACCTACAAGTATTTCAGGCATAGGCATTTCAAACATAGTATTTCCTCCTTGTTTTGGATACTATTGGTACTTATACGGATCCTTTATTAACTAGTATATCCATGGCACATAATTTCCGGTTTCCAAAATATCAGCAATCCTTTCACAGGCATGACCATCGCCGTAAGGATTACTGGCATGCGCCATGGCATCGTAGGCATCCCGATCTTCCAGCAGTTCCCGGAAAGATCGGTAGATGTTTTCTTCATCCGTCCCTACAAGCCGCAGCGTGCCGGCCTCCACCCCTTCCGGCCGCTCCGTCGTATTCCGCATCACCAGAACGGGCTTGCCATAAGACGGGCATTCCTCCTGGATTCCTCCAGAATCGGTCAGGCACAGATGGCATCTTGCTTCAAAATTATGACAGTCCAGCACCCCGATTGGCTCTATAATATGAATTTGTGAACAATCTCCCAGTTCTTCCTCAGCGGCTTTCCGCACAACGGGATTCATATGGATCGGATAAATTACTTTGCATTCGGGGTGTTCGTTCAGTACCCTTCTGATGGCACGAAACATATGATGCATAGGCGCGCCCAAGTTTTCTCTCCTATGCGCCGTTATGAAGATCATTTTGCTGTTTCCAATCCAATCAAGCTCCGGATGCGTGTAATCCGCCGTCACCGTATGCTGCATGGCATCGATGACCGTATTTCCGGTGATAAAAATTGTTTCGGGGCCCTTTCCTTCTTTCAGAAGATTGTCTGCAGCCAATTGTGTAGGTGCGAAATGAAACTTGGAAATAATGCCGACTGCCTGACGGTTGAATTCTTCTGGGTAGGGACTGTAAATGTTATAGGTTCTCAGGCCTGCCTCCACATGCCCCACGGGAATCTGAAGATAAAAGCATGCCAAAGCCGTCACAAATGTTGTGGAAGTGTCACCATGAACCAGCACGATGTCAGGATGCTCGGTTTCAAGTACGTTTTTCATTCCTTCAAGAATTCCCGTCGTTATGTCGAAAAGGGTTTGTCCCTGCTTCATAACGCTAAGGTCATAATCCGGGGTCACGTTGAATACCGTCAGCACCTGATCCAGCATTTGTCGGTGCTGTCCAGTGACGCAAACAACTGTTTGCAGTGCCTTTCTTTTTTTAAGTTCATTCACTAAAGGGCACATTTTAATCGCTTCGGGACGTGTGCCGAAAACGAGCATTACTTTTTTCATATCTATCGGCCTCTAATTCATCTTATTGTAATACTACTTTTAATTGGACTGTTTTTTTCAGTTTTGAGCGCAATGATGCTAATGTTTTGCATATCGTATATTGCATGTTCATAGCCAAGCTAAAGCAAATTCTGTCTATAGCTGACAAGAAAAGACCGTCGTACTTAGGATCCGAAAGCATTTGCGCTTTTACATCATTTACAATCGTCTTATATTCCGTCCTTTTGCAAATGAGCGCTAGTTCAAAAAGATAACTAGCAATTCCATGATGATATTGTAAAAAGAAGTCGCTCATAATCGAATGGGCACAATAACCACATGCAATGATTGCTTGATAAACTCTCTTTCGAACCTTCAGGTAGTGATAAATATATTCTTTTTGTATTCTGCGGGACATACTTCCGATAGTTACGCGATACATATATAATGAAATGTTCAACAAGAAAATACTTGAGGTGTTTTCAATAAGTGGCATTGATTGCAATACATCCTCTCCCATCATTAGTCGGCCATATTTAGAGTAATCTGTATTAATGTCAACAATTGATTTTTTAGCGCACTTCATCCATATACTGTTATACTCGAAAGTATTTATCATTGCTTTTATGAGAGTCTCTTTGGATATCGGCTCGCTTTCAGAACCAAGTCCATCTAGATGCACTTCATTTATTACATTGCCGGAATTATCTACAACGGAATACCCATAGAGGATCAAATCACAGTTTGTTTCATTTATTTTTTTGTTCAACATCTCCAGAAGTGTTGTAGAACAATAATCGTCCGAATCCACATGAACAATATAATCGCCGCTAGCGTGATGTAATCCAACACGACGAGCCGCTAAAAGGCCCTGATTCTCTTGGTTAATAAAAATAATGCGTTTATCTTTAGCAGTGTATTCCTCGCAGATTTTTTCGCAACCATCTGTGGAGCCATCGTTAACCAAAATCAATTCAAAATTCGGATACGTCTGATTCAGGATACTGTCAATACATATCCGAAGATATCTCTCCACATTATAAATCGGCACAATCACCGAAAACATAATCTGCTCCGCAATCGCTTCTCTTTCAAACATATGTTATCACTTTCTATTCATCCGGATTATGCACCGACAGCAGACGTGCCGGTATCCCCACGAGGAAAAAAGGGGGGGTATCTATATCCTTCACTACAGCCTCACCTGCGCCTATCACAACATTGTGTGTTATGTTGATCCAGCCAAAAGCCTTACAATCAATGGAAAATCCCTCATTATCACCCATGGTCGGGCATTTCCGCTCGATACCAAAAGCTTTTTTCAGCGTACAAGTATCTATGTAAATCATCTTTTGACTGGATCATATTTTCTCGTCCACAATTCAAATAAATACCATACTATGCTTTTCTGATAGTCTTGTATCATATAATTAAATTCTAGAACTGTTTATATACCAAACGATTTTTAGATTCCTCTCTTTGCAAAAAGCTTCCATTTCCTGCATTAGAGTTTTATTACTTATGTTAATTTTCCCTTTCTTTATAATATGGCTTTTTACTTCATTTAGGAGAAAAATCAGCGGATTCAATATTTCCTTAAACATTATCTCGTAAACATAATATAACTTTCCGATTTCCATCAATGTAACAGGGTGTAACATACATAGTGAAAAAACAGTAGGTCGTTGTTTAAACATGTAAGATTTTGTGGCATCCATATTTATTACAATGGACCCCCCTCGCTTCAATAAGCTATAATACCGTTTCAACAGCAAAAAGTCCGAATACAAGTTCGTATATTTTTGAGTCAGATCTAATCCATTTTTATCTCCCGTTCGTTGATAGCCAAGTTCTAAATATTGATAATTTCTAATACTGTTATTTAGAAGTTCAGGCTCTTTTCTCCAATTGTAAACAATTTTGCTCTTATTAATTAACAACAAAAATACAACTACTATTTGTAAAATTAAAATTATTGTAGAGATCGTATATAATTGAAAATACAACGACGACAACAACAGAAACAGACAAAATACAATGTATATTTTTTTCATACTTTAATACCCCGGACATCCATGCGATATGGGAAATATTTTATAATCTTGATTCATATTGTTTATGTAATCCATCTGTTGTTTGCTCAATTCGAAGTCTAACTTCAAATTGTTTTTAATTCTCTCTGGCTTTTTTGACATAAATATAGGGTGAATTCCATTCTGAATATGCCATTTTAAAATAACTTGTCCTATATCTGAACAAACTTTGGATGCGATCTGTTTTAATCCGACATCGTCTGTAATCATTTTATTCATTCGGCAAAAAGGAGAATATGCTTGAATGATGAAGTTTTTGCTTCTAAAAAAGTCAGTATTATACTGATCAGTATTTAGGGGTGAAATTTCATTTTGAACGATATCAACATTATTCAAACCATTCTTCTTAAACATAGATTCAAACCCACGCTTATCAAGATTGCAAACACCGATCGTTTTTACATATCCTTTTTCTTGCATTAAAACCATCTCATTCCAGGTTTCATTGATGTATTGGCTAAACGGCCAGTGAATTAGTAAGGCATCTAGATAGGTGGCATGTAACTTCTCTATTTGATTCAAAACAAAAGATTTAATACCTTTCTTTTTGCACCAATACATTTGCTTGGCATCTATTTTATCCTGGATGAAAATATCCTCTCGTTTTGTCAATCCCTCTTTTATCGCTGAAGATATACTATTTCCTAAAAAGGATTCAGTTCCATAAGAAGGAGCAGTATCAAAGCCACATACTCCCGCCTCTATAGCCGTTTTTATGATTAAATTCATTTCTTTTTGATTCGATATTTGAAAGGTACCGATAAGAATATCTGGCATTTCCACGGTTAACTTTCACCCCGCTTTATCCTATGATATATAGTTTTGACAGTTTCAAAGCCTTTATCTCCTAATGTCCCCTTAATAACATCTTTCATAGTATCTTTGGAGGTCTTTATAAGATTTTTTTTGTAAGCGCTTCTCGTGATTCCTGTATCTTCTTCAATATCAGTAAAGACTTCTACAAAAACAGGGAAATCTGTTCTTTTTCCTAAATTACTGATTACTTTGTGAGCTTCTTCTGAATTATGTACTGAATAATACTTATAGCCGAGCGATTCCACCCATCCTTTTGCAGTTCGCCTATTAATTGCGCCTATATGCTTATCTATTGATGATATAGTTTCTTTACCAAGGGTAAAGTAGAATTCACCAGCTCCCGAATTATTTAATAAAATAATTCTAATATTATTTTTTCTATGGCAAATACTGACCGCATTCATATCATAGAAGAAACTCAAATCACCTATTAAGCAAAACGCGAGTTGATCGGTCGAAACAGCCTGTCCCATAAATGAAGAAAGGCAGCCATCAATGCCTAATGCACCTAAGTTACTATATGTCTTTACCCCTTTTTGTAAAGGAAAATATTGCATAAGTCGAGTGCTATTTAGGATGGCAAGGTGCAAAATGGAATTTTCAGGTATAGCTTTAGATAATTCCTTTGCAATATAAAAGCTAGAATAAGGTATCTCGTCAATTATAATTGACTGTAATCCTTCTTTCCATGCTTCATAATAATCGTTTCGAGCCTTCTTAACCTGGTTCTTTTCAATAGCAGAAAAGAATTCAAAGATATTGCACTCAAAAACTGTAGTCAAGTGATGAAAAACATCTCTAATTCTCCCTGCCTCATCTATTTGCCAATGTTCAACGTTGTTTGCCCTACGTAAAATATATTTCAAATCATACGAAGCAATATTATTACCTAAACTGATCACAAGGGACGGAATAAGTTTATTATCAATTTTCTTTTCCATTTCAGTTATTGGATATGTATTAATCGTCCCAAAACAATTAAGATTAGCCTGATGATCAGCAGCAATAACTACATTATAGTTATATGCAAATTTTTCAATACATGCTACTTCTCTATCTGAAAAGTCGATGTCCTGCCCCACAAGAATCATGATTTTTTCAAATTTACTCAGACGTTGCTTAATATAATGAGAAAAAAGCTCGTTATCAGTGCCCTCAATTAAGGTGATTTTTTTGCATTTAGGTAATTCTCCATCCACATAAGATGATATATCTCCTTCGACGGGAATATTAATCTGAACAGGTCCAGACCCGTGATGATGCAGTTCAATAAGAGCTTCGTTAATTAATCGTTCGCATAGCCACTGATCCTCGTTATTCCGGATCACAGGCAAATTGATGCTTTTTCGACAGCATTCTCCAAAAATTCCGATTTGATTTATTTTTTGAGTTTCAAGTTGTCCTTGAAAATTTTGATTTTTATCTGCTGTAATTGCAATGATAGGGACATCCCTATAGAAAGCTTCTGTCATACCAGGAAGAAAATTTGAGACAGCAGTTCCGGATGTGCAGACACAAGCAACCGGCGCCTTTTTTTGCTGAGAAATACCCATAGCAAAATATACCAAGCTGCGTTCATCAACAACAGAGTAACAGGTAAAGTAAGAATCCGTCTCAATCATATGAATAATCGGAATATCACTTCCGCCGGGAGCTAAAACAACATCTTGAATACCATACTGTTTTAGCATTGCAATTAAGGTTGAAACATTTTTAATTGATGAAATCATTTTGACCTCCTAATTTATCTAATTTTTCACTACAAATCAATTTTTGCCGATTGAATTGGCATTTTCATTAATTAGAAATAAGATTTTATTAAGTTCTTTTAATGATTTACTCCTTAGATTATTGAGGCAAGTGTTAACCTGTGAGAAATCAATTTCACTTACAAAAAGAGTCTCAGCATGCACATCCTGCTTTTTTAGCATAACTGTGTGCAAATCAAGGCTGTTGATCAGTGCGGACACTTTGATATCCCGATTAGGATCTACTGAAATATATCGGAATTCCTTACCGAGAGCAACGGAGAGCATGACCCCATGAAACATACTGGTAATCACGTATCTTGCGCCATCAATATATTTGATAAACTCGTCTGGCGAAACAGCGATGTTTCTCTTAAACCATCTGTTGAAGGTTCCCACATTGATTACTTTTATATTCTCTCTCCTCGCGAATTGGTTGATTGCATCGGCAGTTTTTTTATCAAATCCGCCGTAGGTCAAGACATAACCGTTCTTATTTGTTTCCTTACCGATGTTACTGAGATAATCGTTCCAGTCATACAGAAGGGTCGGATCAATAACAACGGGGCAGTCTTTTCCTGTGACCTCCCGGACAAACTCCCGGCTCGCACTGTCACGGACGGTTATGTATTTTATCTTTTTCAGAGCTCCCAATTGGCCGGATGTATATTTGCTCAAGTCATATCTTCCTCCTACGCTTGGCGCATAAGAGCAAACCACATCACAATTCACATCTCCAAAAAACGCCGTCGGCATGGGATCCTTCCCATAGTCTGCAATCCATAAACTGTCGCTGCCGATAATCACCCCATCCATTTTTTCAGACTCACAAAGCTCGGCTTCTGGGAACGTCTTAAAGTATTTTCGAAACTTGTTTTCTTTCAGAATTCGAAACGGAAGAGTCCATAATTTCATCCTGCCCATATCGTTTATGAAGAGCTGTTTCGCAAACTCAGAATCATAGCCATCGAGAAAACAAACATGGTGCCCATAGCTTTCAATAACGGACTTCATTGCGGTAGCCTGTAAACATGCACCCAAGTTTCTTACTTTATAGAGCGTCAATATGCCAATATTCATTATTTCATCCCTTTCTTATCTCAAGAAAAGATCGCATTATCTTCTTTAGGTTGCAAACAAAGAATACTATGATTGTCAAAAGTATAATATATCTCAGCAGATACCCCTTGTATGTAAATGGTATAACAACCACAGTTATAGTCAGCGCTAATGTCATCATTCCCAACTTTCGAAAATCATAGACTCTTCCGTTATACCCGTCTTTTTTCAACTGATAGACTGCATATGCCGCAGTACCCCATCCATAAATAAAATAGCAGATGAATGTTGTATACCCGGCAGCAATATATCCCCATCGCTTTATAGCAAAGTAATTTAATATCATGTTCAGTACAGCTGTAACAACCGTAATCAGTGAGAGTTGTTTCGTCTTTAGTCGATATTGCAAAATCGGTCCGTACAAGGTGTAGATCAAACTAAAAAATGTGCTGCCTGCAACAGAAGGAATAATGTATATTGCCTCCAAATATTCTGAGGGAGCAAGTATTTTGACAAATTCGGGCGCGCAAAGCGTAAAAAAAAGTATTAATATCAAAAACATGAACGAAAGACCTTCCCCGATCTCAGCTGTCCTGGAATAATCGCTTCTTTTAACCCTCTGTATCATCCATGGATTATACGCAGCGCTGATCGAAGTGCTTACGACCGAAATCATAAATGCGGCATTGTACGCGACAGAATATATCCCGGCAGATTCTCTGTTCACCATATTGTCTATCATCACTCTATCGATCTGGCTCATAATAACTACACCAAGGAAGGCTGGCATCATCTGCAAGTTATACTTGACGGCAAACCGCATATAAGATTTATTTGCGATCGGTTTGCTATTTTTTATATTGTCGACAAACAGTATGATGCCAAATATTAATGTTGCAATTTCCGTTCCGATTATTTTTGCAACTCCCCTGTGCTCTGAAACCAATATCGCTACTAGGGATAGCGCAAAAACAGCAACAGTATACCCTATTGTTACTGCAACAAGGCGTATGTATGAATAGTCATATCTTTGCTTCGATGTCCACAAATTGATTGCCGGAGAAAAATAAAAGCTAAGCAGCATTATAAAAATCAGGCTGAGAGGCAAATCGATAACTTTACCCAATATGCCATAAAATCCTATAAACAATATGTCAAAAATAAACGCCGCTAATATAGAAAGAATTTGCAGTGATGACACCCACCGCTTTCTGTCATTTTCATATATAGTCATTCCAACATTAAAGCAAGCAGTTGAGAGGTTTAATGTTGCAATAATCACAAAAATATTTGACCACGAAGTATATATGCTTATGAGTCCGTAATCTTCGGTGCTCATAAGTCTGGTAAACACTGCCGTGGAAACTATTGAAACCATTTTCTGAATTATTGAGCATGCAAAAAACCACATAGAAGCGCGTACCTGTATCGGTATCTCTTTATATCTTTTTATTAATGACCTAGACATCTGCCGCCAGTCCCTCCTTTCTTTAAACACGTTGCTGTCTACATATATTTATTGAAAATACTCACTCTTTACTTTTTCCTTTAAGTTGATATTCGCTTTGCTTATGTATGTAATCAAGACCAAAAAAATCATATAATAATTATAATAATTAACTGACTCTGTGATCATTATTGCCATTTGAGCTGCCAACGCACATAATATAATTTTTTTTATATACAGATTGTCTATCTGGCAGGCATTATATACCGCATATACTCCCGCAACTGCAAAAAGAATAAATCCAAGGATTCCTCCATTAGTCAACTCCTGCAACAATGTATTGTGCGCATAATCCAACGCATTCCATCCGCCGCCCCAGCCCGTAGAAATTTTCACGCCGCAAAAACCGTATCCAAAAAGCTTTGAATTGTTAAATGAATTAAGAAACGCATTAAATATAACTGTTCGTCCATTCATAGACACTGACTCTCCTAGAACGGAAGAGAAAAATGCAGCAAAATAAGTCTGTACGTTCAGTGTTATTATTAGCCAGTTTATGACTAGGCCACCAATATATACTGAATACAATGCAATGTTATTAATTGTATTGAATTTTTTAAAGACAATCATTACTATATATAGGATTGTAAAAATAGCAATTACGACTATTCCTGTTGCAACGGTTGACGTAGCTGAAAGAAGATTAAATGTCGCAACAAAAAGATATGATATAGTGATCAGCAACCTTCTCCTGCTTTTGCCAATACGTGCATTACGGCCAATAAGGCACAAGAAAACAGATAATGACCATACCATTGAAATGGCTTGGCGATGCCCAATAAAGTAATATCCCTCTGGAAGTATATTATTTAAAAACGGCACGATTATAAACAAAGTATTTATTATATTGACAAGAAACAGATATTTGTAAAAAAAATCCACGACATCATCATATCTTCTTTGGGCTACATATATAAGAATAAAAGCTGATGCGCAAAAACTTGTTAACCCAATAATCGGTATTATATCATTTCCTATAATGAATTTTATAATGATTGACAGTATAAAAGTATAAATCACATAAATTTTAATAAACCTAGACTTGTCTCCTCGCTTCATTATAAGTTTCATATTGTCTTTAAAATGAATTATAACAAAAATTACTATTGCAATTGCTTCCCATGCAAGGAATAAATAACTTAGAAACGGAAGTATTGTCACCTCCAGCCCTACGGGGCGAAAAAAAGGAATTAGCATAAACGCATACAGCAAAAAACCATTTTTCTTTTTCATGCTATCTTTGTATCCTTTCTGGAAGTAAAAATGCAACTCAATTTATATGAACTTAAATGCCTTTGAAATCTTGTATATTGCAGTTCCAATAAAATAACCATACTTTTCAGTCATTTTTCTTCGAAATTCTTTTCTTCTCTTCGATTCATCAGTAAGCCATGAACCAGCAAAATGATGAATGGTATATGTATTTTTCGTTGTATGAACTATACCTGTGTGATATGACTTAGCGCAGAAATAATCATATGGATATAGAGCAAATCCGCAAACAAGTTGAAATGTATTGTTCAGTTGGAGCCCATGTTTTAAAAAAAGATTCGTAATATAAACGGTATTCGGAATTACATTAAATTCTCCATTTTTCTCTATGAATGCTCTGTTGTCATATTCAGCCAACAATTCTGCAAACGGTTCATAGCCCTTTTCGCACGCCATTATCCCAGTCGGTATAGAATTGTCTGATTGAAATCCGGAAAATGCCTGATGATGCAAAAATAAATCCAATGGCTTTACCACCTCAACATCTGTATCCATGTATATACCGCCCTCATTTATCAGTGCATATAAGCGTACATAATCTGTCACAAATGCCCATTTTTTTGCATTATATGCTTCCTGAACATATCTGCAGCAATTTATATCAAAGTTGCTCTCATTCCATACTTTTATTTCATAATCAGGACAGTATTTCTTCCAGCTTTCTATACATTTCCGGGCGAGTTCCGGCAGTGGGTTACCTCCGAACCAACAATAATGTATTTTTTTCGGTATCATGTCTTTTCCTCCGCTTTCATCGTTTTATGCTCCGAAAAGTGACGGTAAAACCACTTCATTCTGATTGTACTATGAATTATAAATATTCTGAAGTTTTGCTGCTACTGTCATAATATCAAAGCCTTTATCCTTTAATGAATTGCCTATTGAATTTCTGTTTCCCGGTGCGGCATTTGTTTTCAATCCTGCGATCGTCTCTGCCCATGCTTTTGCTCCGTCTGACAAATCTTTGTAAATTACCGTTTCAGTGCAAGCAACATCTCTTGTAACATTTGCTGAAACTATACAAGGAAGTCCTGACGCCTGTGCTTCTACTAAAGTTAGCGGCAGCCCTTCCCAAAGAGACGGGAAAACAAATACATCCATAGCACAGTATAATCGTTCCACATCGCTGCGCTGACCGGCAAAAATCACAGCATCAGCCACACCACATTCAGCAGCCTTTATTTTGATTTTTTCCAAGTCAGGACCAGTGCCGACAAGCAACAAGCGGGCACCCTGATCAACTTGATGATATTTTACAAATACATCGACCAGAAACGATTGATTCTTGATTTCAAGAAAATATCCGACATGTCCTATTACAAAAGAGTTTTCAGCCAAACCAAGCTCTTTTCTGCATTCGTCGCGGACTTGAGGCTGAAAGCTGAATCGTTGCGTGTCAATTGCGTTATTAAGAACAGTATACCCTTTTCCATATAAAAATTTTCCTGCTCCTACTGAGCATGCAAGCAAATCAGTTGACAATGACTTCATCAGCGGAGAAAGCATTCGATTTATTACCGGATGATCACTATGCGTATTATGAGCATGTACTATTATCTTTTTTACTTGATGAATTTTTGCTAAAAACGCCTCTATAGCCATTGTTCCGCTGTTGCCATGGATGTGGATAACGTCATATTTTCTTCTTTTCAGAATTAAGTTCAAGCCCTTGATATATCCGATCGTATCCTGTTTTCTGTCAGGAATCATGTCAACAGTGCCAAGTGATTCTAGAATTGCTTTAAACTGATCATCAATTTGAGGCTGCGCGATGAAAGTGAACTCTAAACCCTGCTTATCCATATGCTTAAGATAGTTGACAATGACAGAACTGATACCTTCGAAGCCAAAGCCTATTGTGTTAATTATAAGCACCTGTCTCAATGATATTCTCCTCTAAACTATCAGTCTTTTTCCCATTTCCTTATCAAAATCCGGAGCAAAATAAGACAGCATTCCTCCATCAGGAGTAAAAGTCAGCTCTCCAAAATACACTTCACCATTAATTTCGTATAAATCAACCCTTACAAACTTAAAATCTTCTGACAGCTTTTTACCAATTTCTATCATTTTGTCTAAGCACATTGGTTTACTGATCTCTTTTATGTTCTTATGCTTACCTATAATTTTTTTTATTGGATCCCAATCCAGATCATATAGATTAAGGCGTAACCCCGTTGTTCGCTCAGAACACACTAAAATAAATTCCGGGTTTCCATTAAAACAATGAATTTTGTAGTCCTTGATCGTGTCTGCATTTTCAAGGTATTTTTCTATGATAATTCCCTTTGGTATTTTACTGTAATGCGGTTCCAGATTGCTTCTGTTAAACCCCTCAGTAAACCATTTGTTAACGCTTTTTCGAGCCTCATCTAAGTCCAAAGTGTTTTTATCTGTGCAAATCAAATTCATTTGACACCCGTGTCTCGCTTTGATAACAAATTTAGATGGCAATTCATCAAAATCTATGTCATCAAAGGACTCATAAGCTTCGCCATAAGTAGGGACTAATATTTCACTTAAGCCTTTATCTGAAACATATCTTCGTACAGCATATTTATCCGAGCATTGAACGCGAAGATCATCCTTCTCCCTGAATTCTAAATAGCAAATTTTATCTGATAAGGTTGTTGGACTCCCAATGTTAATTTTTTTATGGAAACGAATTCTCGCTTCTAAACGTAACACCGTTTCCGCGCCAAATACTCTACAGACAGCATTTTCAAACCGTCTTATTTTACTTTCACCCATATAAAGCATTCACCTCGATTCTATGTTGCCCTCCCACCCCATCGGAGGCTTCCAGCAATCTACCAATGGTAATAAATCTTCAATATTTAAAAATTCCTCATTATCAACACAAGAGATATTTGAATATTCAATATCTATCAATTTGTAATTCCGTACTTCAAATGCGTGTAAAAGCTGTGGAATTAATTTATAATCGTATCCCATAAGTTTTGCTGCAACACAATCAATCGAAACAGGGTTTGTACCACAAATCAAAGCACCCGCATGTATTTTCTCAGGTTCAAGAGGACCATTGCCTTGTCCGGCTTCAATTGCATCGACAATACCAATGTAACGCTTTCTATTTGAAGGCAAATCGTCTCTTAATGACCCGTCTGTAGCTGCGTAAAACATTACTTTATTTAAATCTAATATTGTTCTCCACAACGTATCATTGCCATACCATCCACCGCTGCGTACTGTTTTTTGATTGTTACCGAAACAAAAGACTGCAATTTTCTTCAGAGGCACAAGTAACGGTGTCAAAGCTTTGAATTTAGTCGTTATTTTCTTTGCAATATTTGTCATACTGCTTTCCAAAGCTCGTCCAGATGAGTTGTCCGCAAATTGATCGCCCCCACTTTGCGGAGTACCAATAGTGTGATGTGGAAGTAAATTTTTGTTGGTATTGATTCCGACGAGGTTTTTTAAGCAACATGTGATTCCTGCTTTTTTATGAGTTTTTAATTTCGGTAAATTAATAATCACATCAGCTTCGATCACGGTTCTTGATACACTGTACCAATTGTCAACACCATTATGAGCACGATTAGTTTCTTCTGTATCGTAATCAGCCCCATAAAGTTTCTGCTTTGTTATTGGTTTACTAAAAAATTCGCTATTTTCTTTGACTAAATTCGCCATGACCTTTCCTTTGGGATCTCCTCTTAGCTTATGTCGGGACAGTATTATGCCATTATCCGACATTTCCCATTCTTCATCACGAAGATCAATGACAGAAAAAGTAATTCCCTTATTTTTACACGTTGTCTGCCATACAGTTACCGGCATGTGTTCCATTATTTTTTTAAACGATGCACCTGTCATTGGCGCATCTGCTAAAATAATCTCCGCACCTGTGCATAAAAGCTCTGTAAGTAATTCAATTACTGCCGTAATTACTATCGGATGTGTAATGACATAATCCCAGTCATCATCTTGAGATCTGCTTTCTTGAACAAAATTCGGCTTGATCACAACATGGTCATTTGGTTTTATTATTGCTAATACGCCACTTTTTTGTATTGCCTCTTTGATCGAGTCCTTTTTATATGTAAGATTATTACATATGAACACATCTTCCACTCTGTGATCCATCATAAACTACACTATCCTTTTAATGACTGGTATTTTCCTCATAATAATTGTACTTATAACAGACAAAAGCACCACAATCAGCCAAACGGCGATCATCATTATAAAAACATTTGGTACAAATGGGTTGATCTTAAACAATTTATAAGCAAGGTTGATCCAAAACATATGGATTATATATACCCCAAAAGAGCATTTTGATAATAAATCTATTACCCCCCCCCATGAGATTTGAACTCTCGATCCAGTCTTCTTCTCTGCTGCTTTATATTTAGCATTTTTAAGCAGCATAAATAAGGATGCCGCGTAAATAATCATAATAGGTGATGAATAATCCCCAATGAAATCCGACTCAGCATTCCACATAACGTCAAAATAAGATGCTGCAACCAGTGATACACAGCAACATGCGATTATTATTCCGCTTGTTTTGCTGCTCCAGTGTATAACTCCGGTATCTATCCAATACCCAAGCAGCATGTGAAATAAATAAACGCTGATGATGGGAAACTGAATACCTATATTTAAGTCTACAATTTTATTTAAAAACGGCAGCACGCTTAAAAATATACCAAATACAACAATTAAATATATAATGTCTTTCCCTTCTGCCAGCTTAACAGTCCAACGTAGGATCGGCAAGACCAACATCACTCCAAACAATGTATACATATACCACATATGAGCCCACGTTTTTCCCTGTATCATATTTAAAAAACTTTGCGGAAAATATATTAGTTGAATGTCGTGTTTATCAAACACGATCTCTATCAACGCAAACGCCCAGCAAAAGATAAGGATCACCCCGGCATACTTCATAAGGTATTTCTTTAGTAATTTCCCAAGCGTCATCTCCTTTTTGGGATCAAGCAGCAGCGCTCCTGAAATCATAAAAAACACAGGTACAGCAAAATGAAGCAAGTTCGTGACGCTTACAAATAAAACACCTTTATAAGTTCCTATTCCGTCGCCAAAATCCGTCATTGCTGTAGTGCATATGTGGATCATCACCACAGCGAGCATGGAAGTAACGCGAAGATAGTCAATATACCGTTTACGCATTCTTCTTACCCTTCTGTTCTTATATATTTTTCAATGCTGTCTATAATATTTTCTGTATTGGAAACATAGCTTTGATATGTTTTCCGCCTTACTTTTTTTATTAATTCGTCAAGACATCCTAAATCGTGGCACACCTCAATAATATTCATTTCCTCGAACTGTGTTAAAAGCTGAACCTGATGATCGTCTACGTGCTCACCATACTTTGCAAGCCTTGGGACGGCAATTACTTTTTTTCCTTTTTTGACCGCCCCAATCACGGCTCCGGTACCGCCATGACTAATGACCAAATCTGATTTCTCCATTATTTCTTCAAATTCAGCATGTCCCACAAATTCTTCAGACAAGAAATTCTTGGGTACATAATCGCTATAACCCCTCTGTGCAAACACCTCATCTGTGATTCGTCCTTGTCCAACAAAGTCATCTACTGCTTTAAGCAAGCGGTTAAACTGAAATTTCTGGGAACCTAAAATTACAAAAATCATCTGATCCTCCAAGCTAATATATGCCGCCAAGAAAAATTGCTTTAGGATATACCTGAAGCATCTGTTCCCACTGCACATAAAAACGGTCTGCAAACCTGTATAGTACTTTCCCAGTTAATGTTGCTGATGTTACCTTTGCAAATGATTCTATATAAATTAATTTTTTCCCAGACACTTTGGCGATCAGGCATAAAGGAATCATTGCTAAGACTCCTGTACAGATGACCATATCCGGTTTTTCTGCCATGAATATCTTCAACGAAATATAAAGATTTTTTATCATGCGAAAAACAAATGCCTTTTCTTTTCGATTAACCTGATCTAAATAATATAATTTAATGTTGTCCGGCACTGCCGCATAGGCTGTCTTTTCCGTAACGATGAAACTGTCGTACTTATTCATCAATGGTTTGAGCATCATCAGCTGTTCAAAATGTCCTCCTGATGAAGCTGCAAAACATATTTTTTTTATGTCCACTTTCATTCTCCTGAGATTGTTCTTTTAGTCCCTTCTAAACAAATCCCTCGTATAGACCTTCTCCATCACATCATCCAGCACTGCATCATACCTGTTCGCAATGATTGCATCCACACCGTGCTTGAATTTATCCACATCGTTCACGACAAGACTTCCGAAAAACGTCGTTCCATCCTCGAGAGCAGGCTCATAGATAATTACCGTCGCGCCTTTAGCCTTGATCCGCTTCATCACACCCTGTATACTGCTCTGCCGGAAGTTGTCGCTGTTTGCTTTCATTGTCAGGCGGTACACGCCGACCGTAATCGGGCGCTCCTTATCCGCGTTCCACATCGAACTCGCTGTGTAATAGCCCGCTTTCTCCAGAACTCTGTCCGCAATAAAGTCTTTCCTTGTCCGGTTGCTCTCCACAATGGCTTGTATAAGGTTCTCCGGCACATCCTGGTAATTCGCAAGTAGCTGTTTTGTATCTTTCGGTAGGCAATAGCCGCCGTAACCAAAGCTTGGATTGTTATAGTAGTCGCCGATTCGTGGATCGAGGCTGACGCCTTTAATGATATCTACGGTACTCAGCCCCTTGACTTCGGCGTATGTATCAAGCTCGTTGAAAAAGCTGACACGCAGCGCGAGATATGTATTTGCAAAAAGTTTTACCGCCTCGGCCTCTGTAAAACCCATATACAGCACGTCGATTTTTTCTTTCTCTGCGCCCTCAACGAGCATTCCGGCAAATGTTTCGGCGGCTTCTCTCGTGTCCGCGTCGCAGCCCACGATGATGCGGCTTGGATAAAGGTTATCGTAGAGCGCTTTGGATTCCCGCAGGAACTCCGGACTGAAAATGATCCGATCCGTGTTATACTTTTTTCTGACCGCTTTTGTATATCCAACCGGAATCGTACTCTTTATTACCATTACAGCCCTGTCGCTGCTCCTTAATACCAGCTCGATCACAGCCTCGACCGCTGAGCAGTCAAAGAAATTCTTCTGCGGGTCATAATTGGTCGGGGCGGCAATGATAACAAAGTCCGCGTCAGCATATGCGCTTTCCCCGTCCAGTGTGGCGGTCAGGTCAAGATCCTTCTCAGCGAAATATTCTTCAATCTCTTTATCTTGGATCGGACTTATCCTGTTATTGATCTTTTCTACCTTTTCGGGCAGAATATCGACAGCCGTGACGCGGTTATTCTGTGCAAGCAGCACGGCAAGAGACAAGCCTACATAGCCCGTCCCTGCAACTGCAATTTTATATTTTTCCCCGGTCTGTTCGTTAACCATTTTAATTATCCGTTCTCAATAATATTTTTCTATTCCACTAATTCAATGATCAGTAAATAGAATGATCCTGTCATTTCAGTTACTCATTCAGATTTATATAATTTTTGTATCGCCTGGTAACTCTCCAGATCCCCAATATCATATCGTTTTCCCGTCATTTTCATTGCATGAACAACTGTCTGTGTACTAAGCCATGCGATAAAACTCCCGGGTGCATCGACTCCGCAGCCGCTTTCTATTCCTCTTGCAACAAGCGGAACATCGTCAGCTTTGTAGAAATAGAACGGCGGACAGCACCAGTGCGACCTCGGTATCTCAGGCTTTTCTTCCATATTGAGAATCAAATCGTTTTCGTCAACCTCAACTACGCCGCACTTTCGGAGCTTCTGTTCCGATGGCTCATAGTATCGCATGATACAGGAAGTCCGTTTCTCCTTCGCGTATGAGATAAAATTCGTAAGCGAAAAGTCGAGCAGATTGTCGCCCGCGATAACGAGCAGATCGCCCGTGAGTTTCAGGCTATCGATCGCAAACTGTATGTCGCAAACCGCGCCGAGACGCGTTTCGTTTGTGTTTGTTCCGTCGTCGACGACGGTGATCATCTGTTTGTGACCAGCTGCCCAATCTTCAAATTGATGCGCGAACTTGTGATTGCTTATAACTATGTATTCGTCAACATTGCCGCTCTCGTCGATATCCTCGATCAGCCAGTCGAGGATCGGCTTTTCCTTCACCGGCAGGAGCGGTTTTGGGAAGTTTTTTGTCAACGGGTAGAGTCTTGTCGCATATCCCGCAGCCAAAATCAAACATTTCATAACTTTACTCCGTCAGCGCTCTCACACAGGTGGAAACTGTATTTTCCTTTCATTTCCGGGAAGGAGGTCAGATACTTTCTCTCAACTTCCTCTGCTATTGTCTCTGCCTTGTTCGGGTCGATCATGGCCATACAGCAGCCTTTAAACCCGGCACCGGAAAACCTTCCGCCGTAAATTCCATCCGTCTCCCTCATGATCTCATAAAGCCGGATCTGTTCCGGAGCTCCGGATTCCCAGTTGTAAATGGAACTCCTGCCGCTTTCAAAGCTCAGACGACCGTATTCATCGATGTCTCCTCTGCGCCATGCCTCAGCGCCGGCTTCAACGCGCTTAAACTCTGTGTACCAGTGCTCGCAGCGTCGCCTCCAGGGTGCGGGAAGTCTCTCTTTGTATGTCTCAAATATCTCAAAACCCACATCACGCGCGTTCGCTTCATTGAACTTGCCGTAATCCATACCTGCAAACGCCTGCAGCGCATATACTCCCGCTCTGAGCTCATCAACTCTCATGTTGTATTTCGAGCCGGCAAGGCTGTGCTCCAGACCGCTGAAAAAAATCGCGATCTTATACGGCTTCATATTTCCCGGCGTCGGGATAAGCTCATAGCTGTTATCACTGCAATCGAGATAGAGCAGATGATCCTTTCGGCTCAAAACCTCACACGACTGGTCGAGCGTGCCGACGTTCACACCGACATAGTTCTTCTCCGCATCGAAGGCAATATCGATCAGTTCCTGTGCTGTAAGCCTTATCTGATTCACTTTGCAAAGCGCATTCAAAAACGCGAGAATCACAGCCGCGGAGGAACTGAGCCCTCCGATGGGCAGCGAGCCTTCGATCACGCCGCAAAGGCCGACAGACATACTGTATTCCTTGGCAAGCGCCCAGGTCGCGCCGCGAAGGTAGTCCGCCCAATCGCCGGTCTTCCCTCCGATCTCCCGAATGTGCCACTGGGCCCGCTTCGGGAACTGCAGACTTGACATCTCGATAACGCCATTCTGCTTCGGTCTATATGCAATATGGATCCCCTTGTCTATTGCAAAGCCAGTTATCTTCCCAAGATTGTGGTCGCTGTGCGCTCCGATAGGGCATATCCGGTACGGGCTGAATGAAATACCGTCAGCATCTCTGCCGTATATTTCAAAGAATTTCTTTTCGCAGTTCATCGTACCCATATCCTATCTTTTCCCGTCCATGTAATAGCCCTTATACCATTCGGCAAACTTTCTCAGCCCTGTCCTGATGTCAACCGTTGGTCTGAAGCCGTAATCTCTCTCCAATGCCATGCTATCAGCGTAAGTAACCGGCACATCGCCCGGCTGCATAGGAACCAGTTCCCTGTGTCCTTCAAAGTCATAATCTTCCGGCAGAACACCGGCACGGACAAGCTCCTCCTGTAAAGTGCGGATGTAGTCGAGCAAATTTTCCGGCGTCCCGCCTCCAATGTTGTATACTCGGTACGGCGGAACCGGCAGGCCGTCATCCCCTGTTTTCTTTTCCGGCGCTCCCTGCATGACCCGGACAACGCCTTCCACAATGTCATCTATATAGGTAAAGTCACGTTTACAGTTGCCGTAGTTGAAAATTTGAATCGTCTTGCCAGCACTCAGCTTCTGCGTGGCGGAGTAGTAGAACATATCCGGACGGCCGGCAGGGCCGTAGACCGTGAAGAACCGCAGACCGGTCGAAGGAATATTGTAGAGTTTCGAATAGGCATGTGCCAGAAGTTCATTGGACTTCTTCGTAGCCGCATAAAGACTCACAGGGTTGTCCACCTTGTCTTCGGTACTGAACGGAACTTTCTTGTTTCCTCCGTAAACAGAGGAGGACGAAGCGTACACCAGGTGCTCCACAGGATTGTGACGGCAGGCCTCTAATATATTGAAGAACCCGATGATGTTGGACTCAATATAAACATCCGGGTGCTCTATGGAATAGCGCACGCCAGCCTGTGCCGCGAGGTTCACAACGATATCAGGCTTATAGTCTTCAAACACCTTGTCCACAAGTGCCTTGTCAGCAAGATTGCCTTTTATAAACGTGTGTCTGACCGCGCTGCTTTCCGCCGCCTTTTCTATCTCCGCAAGGCGATATTTCTTTAAGCTCACGTCATAGTAGTCGTTCAGGCTGTCGAAACTGATGATATGCCCAGAGGACAGCTGTCTTAAAAGACGTACAACAAGGTTTGCGCCTATGAATCCCGGCGAACCGGTCACGAGGATCGTTTTGCTGTTTAACCTCACATTTATGTTGACCATCATTCATTCTCCATTCAAGACTGTCTTAAACATAAAATAGCGGAGACTTGCAGCGCTCCGAGCTTTTCTTACGCACATCGCTTGTTAAACAGAACTTTATTTCAGCTTAAGAAATCTATTTAATATGACAGTTCAAAATTGCCGGTGTGTCATTTGCCAACATAGTTTTTTTATTATAAAAAGTATTTCTTCATATGAGTAATATTTAAACGCTTGATATTGCACCGCCGAACATAGCTATTCTCAGCTTTTCCAAAGTTTGCATCTCAGTAGTTTTCACATCCCTGCACCACTTAAGTCGATTTTGAATTTGTCCGCATGCCCCGCGCGATCATTTGTTGTTTTGGAGGTTTCGTATCAGTTCCCGCACGTCGATGTCTGCTTATTTCTCAGCGCCGCGCTGCGATGTGTGAAGCGTTTTCGGTAAAATTTTGATGCTTTGTCCGGCGATGACGGGCGGCGAGATGATGTATCGGAGCTTCATCCCGGGCTGCCGGAAGATGAGCGGCTTTATCGGGTAAAATTTTGATCGGTCTTGTCCCTTGGCGCTTTCCCTTTCGGCGGAGCATCCCTTTTCGCTCATTGTTCACGGGCTGACTTCACAAGATAAAAGGGATGATGCTGCTCCGTTGATTTGCTCCGCATTGATGAAATTCATCAAACGTTTGAGATGAATTATATAGTCCGTCCGGCTGATGCGGCTTTGCGGCTTCGAAATCTGTTCGCTTCCCTTTTGAGGCATATAAGCAGGCGCGCCGCGTTCGCAGTTTTTCGCAAATATGAATAAAGACGGCACAAAACGTCTGTTAATGCGCTTTATTACCGCCGTATCTTTTCGGAAATTCGATCTGAATTCTTATTCACTTGAATTTTCTATTCACACTGAAACTTTTAAATCAGCGTTCGCGATCTCACATCTAAATTGCCACACTATAAACATAATGTGGAAAATAAATCAGCGGCATATGGGAAACCATATCGTATGCTATTATAACAGAACGATCAGAACAAATCAATACGTTTCAAGAGAAAAACAAAATTTTTTTCTGAATATTTGCTGCCTGATTTAGCAGATCGTGACGCCCCGCAGGGCGCTGCAAAAAAATTAAGCCCGACAGGCGGGCGCTTTATGCTGTTTGTAATTATGCCGCAGCGCTGATCTCGCTTATTCCGCGCTGCGAGATTGGGCGGCGCTTTCCCCTGCCCGACTTCGCGGCGCGAGGTTGTCTTCCTTTTTTATATATCGCCGCCGTACTGCCCCCGCGGCGGGGGTGGGCGGCTGGCGCTTCCCTGCTTGGCGGCGGTTGGGCGGCTCGGGATGGGGTCTGCGCTTGAGCGGTTGGCGGTGTATGTGCGGTGCGGATGGGAACTCGGTGCTTGCCGGTTGGTTGCGGTTGAATGGTTTGGGTGAAAGATTTTTGCTCGTACGCTTAGCGGAGATTGAGCAGTGGGAGGAGTTGATGCTTGGCGAAGCGAATTTGAGGCGCAGGCGGGAATTTGTTGCTTGTGGGGTTGTCGAGGCGATTGCACGGTCGGGCGGGTTGTGAGCGCGGCACGGGGAGAAATTTGTTGATTGTGTGGTTGGGAGAAGCGATTGAGCAGCGCGGGGAAAGTTGGTGCTTGCGGGGTGGCGGTTGATGTGCGGTGAGAGTGGGAATTTATCGCTTACAGGTTGGGCGAAGAGGATGTGCGGGCGGATTGGAGGTTAGCGCTTCCCTGCTTGGCGGCGGATGGGCGGCAAAGGCGGGAGATTGCTGCTTGTGGGTTTGTCGAAGTGGTTGAGCGGCGCGAGATGGAAGTTCGGCGCTTGCACGGTTGGCGGGGGATGAGCGCGGCACGGGGAGGAGTTTGAGCTTGTATGGTTGGGCGAAGAGGATGTGCGGGGAGGATTTACGGTCAAGTTAATATTTCAGCGTGGCTCAGTTTTTATCGACGCCGTCTGATTTTTCCGCGCCGCTGTGTCGACCGACACGATTGCTGTCCGCGCCATCATTCTGACTGCGCGGACGACTGCGTGCGGAGCCGCTTAAAATTTTTCCGCGTCGCCGTCCACCGCGTCGGCGTCTACCTCGGGCAAACCGGCGGTGGACGTGAGCAGCGACAGCACACCGGCGAGGACAGCGGCGCTGACGACCGCCGTCCAATTGAACTCGCCTAAAAATGCCGCTGTGCCGAACGTCGCGATTGCTGTCCGCGCCATCGTTTTGACTGCGCGTACGGCTGCGTGCGGAGCCGCTTAAAATTTTCCCGCGTCGCCGTCCATCGCGTCGCCGTCCACCTCGGGCAAGCCGGCGGTGGACGTGAGCAGCGACAGCACACCGGCGAGGACGGCGGCGCTGACGACCGCCGTCCAATTGACCTCGCCCAAAAATGCCGCCGTGCCGACCGTCGCGAGCGCCGTCTGCGCCATCGTTTTGACCGCGCGGACGGCTGCCGCGCGGAGCCACTTCATCGTCTTTCCGTTCGTCTTCATTCCAACATCTTCCTTTCTTCTATCCCTTCAATTCTGTCGATCCGCTTGTGCGCCTGCTTCGCCGACGACTCGACCGCCGAAAGCCGCGCCACGAACTGCATGTTCTGCTCCTCCTGCCTGTCCTGCTTACGCTTGATGTCGTCAACGCCGGACTTGATGTAGCCGAGCTCCGTCAGAACAACGCCGTCGCGCTTGCCGTCCGCCTCGTCGTCTCCCTTCTTGTTGCGGAGAAACGTCACGATCCCGAACACCGCGCCCGCGATCCCGACAATGATCCCCACGATCGCGTCAACTCCCATACGCTCACCTTTCCGGCAGCTTCAATACCTGCCCGGGCAAAATGACCTCTTTTTCGCTCTTCATGCCGTTGAGCGCCATGATCTCCGGATACCGCTTCCCCGCGCCGAGCTGCTCCTTTGCAATTTTCCACAAGCTGTCGCCGCGCTTTACCGTGTACGTCCTCGGTGCGCTCTCCTGCGCGGGTGCATCCGGTGCGGGAGCGTCTGGCGTCGGCGTCCATGGGATACGTATCTTCTGCCCGACATATATCCGGTTTGCGTCCTTGATCCCGTTATATTCGGCAAGCGCCTGATATGTAGTGCCATACTTTTTGGCAATTGCCGACAGCGTGTCGCCCTTCTCGACGATATAGACGACCTCGCCCGCGTTTTCTGCATTTGTCGATTCGTCTTCGGCGTCTGTATAATTGACCCACGGGAGCTTGCCGTGTTCCTTCCACGTGCGCGTCTGATAGCCCGATTTCTTGCCGATGTTGCCAACGGCTGTGATCTGCACGCCGTTTTTCCATGCCGGAGTGCATTCGACGGCGAGCCCGCCGCCGACGTACACGCCGACGTGTCCCGGCATGTGAAGGAGCTCCCCCGTCATGATGGAACCGAAATCGCTTGACACGTCGGCGCACTTTTTGATGATCTGCTCCGTCCCAACATCCGGCACGCCGCCGGACGCGTAAGCGGCTCCGCCGTAAACCGCCGTCGCGTCCCCGCGCCAGCCCCAGAGCACGCCTTTGACAAGGCACACGCAGTCAAACCCGAACGTGTCAGCGCTCGCCGCGTTTATAATTGCGGCGCGCTTTTTGTTGTAGCTGTTATTGCCCGAATATCTCTTCTTGTTTTTCTCCGTCATCGGCGCGCCGAAGCAGCCTTTTATATAGAGCGTCCTATGTGCGGCGGCGTCCTTCAGCTTCGCCGCGAACTCACGATTTGTCACCTTCGTCCTCTCCCTCATCGAAATTTATGATCTTCCCGAGCAGATACATGTCCGCCGGAGTCGGCAGGTCGGAGGTGTCCGCGAAGTCCGCCTCCGTGAGCGTCGGGATGTCGAGCGTCACCTCGGCCGCGAGCAGCACGGCGAGGCGCTGCTCGTACTCGCCGCCGCTTTTGTCCGGATACTCCTCTCCGAGTCTCTGCACCTCCGCCGAATACGCTTCGACCTCCTCGGCTGCCGCCGCGTAATATTTCGCGAGCAGTCGCGTCTTTGACCAGCTTGTCAGCCGCTTTCCGACGAGCGCGTTCAGCGCCCTCATGCCGCCGAGCAGCTCCGACAGCTTTACGGTTTTCTTCATATCCTTTTCCCCTTTCGGCTTATATAAACGCCGCGTAGCTCAATTTCGGATTGACTCCCGATATGCCCGCGCCCATCGTGACCGTCAGCGTTCTGCCGTTGAGCGTCGCGCTGAGAAAGTCGCGGCCACCGGTCGCATACACTATGTTGCGCGTGATGCCCGGCAGGAGCAGACGCGCGCCCATGCCCGTCGCGTCCGTAAAATTGCCCGTCTCGTCGACGACGACGCACACCGGCGCGGATTCAAACGTGACCGTGACGCTTTTGTTTGACTGCGGTATGACGGTGCCCGTCCTGCACGCGCGGAGCTCGTCCGACGCTTTGTGGTAGTGATCGGCATAGACGTGCGCGAACGGCGTGTCCGCCGCGCCGATCTCGCTCGTTTCGGCGGAATAACCGAGGAATCCGTTCGCCGGATAAAGCGACTGGCACCCGACGGACTGCATCAAAATCGACCCCTTACCCGGCGTGCCGTCGTCGCCGTACGTCGCGATATAGCAGCACCTCTCGTCGGAAGCCGAGCCGCCGCCGTAAAGCGTCTCGTCCTGAACGAACCACCCGCCGATGTTCCCCGATGTCGCCGTGATCCTGCCGGAGATATCGGCGCCCGTCATCGTCGCCGAACCTGTGCTCGTCAGCTTGAAATTCGGGCTGTCCCAGCTGCCGTCGGCGAGCGACAGCTTCACGCCGGCGCTGCCCGATCTGTAGTTCGCGCTCTGTATCGTCCCCGCCGTGACCGTGCCGAGGTTCGCCGCGATCGCCGAGAGCGTCGAGACCGATATTTTATCGGCAGTCACGGCGTCCGCCGCGATCTTGCCGGAGGTGATCGCCCCTGCCGAGATCGCGTCTGCGGTGACCGTTCCGGTGTATATTTTCCCGCCGTTTATGACCGTCGTGCCCGACGGCTTGAACGGGCTCGCCTTCTGCGACGCGTCCGCGACTTCCTCTATCTGGATCGCGTCGAAATATGCCGTCGTCCCGGATGTGTAATTGCCGACGGCGACCGAAACATACTGATATTTCCCGTCAGCCTTGTAAACGCCTTCGAGCCGCGTCCATGTATTTCCGGCATAGTTACTGACGCTGACAACGTCCGACACCGTTGTATCTATGGCGGTGTGACCGCACAGCCACAGCCAGACATGGCTTTCGCCGGCGCTCTTCGCGTAACATGATACACGGTAAATTTTCCCCTCTTCAACGGGGATGCAGCCGTAATTGTTCGAGGCATGCCCGAAATACAAATAGCTTCTTCCGCCGGACACGAGCTTGCAGCACTGCGAACCGTAATATGCCGTGGTCGTGTCAACGGACGCGCTGCCGCCCGCCGTCGGCGCACGGTACGTCAGCGTCTCATTCGTGATATGTTCAAACGTGTCGTAATTCGGATATAAGTTTCCGCCGAGCCCGACGGCGAGCTTGTCCGCCGTGACGGCTCCTGCCGCAAGCTGCGATGCTGACACAGTTCCCGCCTTTATGTATGCGCCGTTTACATAGAGATTGCCGCCCTCCTGATAGATGCCCTGCATCTTGCCGTTGTCCGTCAAAAGGTTGAATATCTGCTCATGCGTCAGCGCCGCCACGTCGACAAGGACCGGCGCCGTCTGCATGTCGAGCGCCGTCGACGTGCCGCCCGCCGCGTAAAGCGTGAAGCGCACGGCGACAACATTTTCGGGCAGGCTGCCGACGCTGAATGATCTGACCGATTCGTTCGCGTTCGATGTCGCCGCAGCCGCGAAGTTTGTGCCGTCGGTCGACGTTGAAACGATCCACCGACCCGCGTATGCGGTACGGGACGCGGCGCTGCCGTCGCGGTAGTACGCGTTCGCGGTCACCGTCGCCGGTGTGACGGCTTTGTCCGCGCCGCGTTTGAGGACGTTCGCGGACAGCTCGATGAAATATGTGCGCCCGGCGGCGCCGGTGTCGCCCTTCGCGCCCGGTGCGCCCGTGTCGCCCTTTGCGCCTGTTTCGCCTTTATCGCCCTTCGTCCGGCTCCACTTGTACGCCGTCACGCTCGAACTGTCCGCCTCGGTGAAGTCGACATATTGCCCTATCCAGTCACCCGGCACCTCGCCATTGTTCGCCGTAAACGTCTCCCCGCCGTCGTCACTGTATTTGATGTGAAGATAACTCGTCCGCCCGTCTGAGCCGTTCGAACCCGGAATGCCTTTGTCGCCCTTGTCGCCCTGCAATCCCTGAAACCGCGCCCACTTGTAAGCGTTCGGATCAGCGCTGTCCGCCTGCACATAATCGACATACGTCCCGATGTACACATCCGGCGTCTCCGTCAGCTGCGACGCGGACGGACTTGCGACCGGCGCATATTTGATATGAAAATACGTTGTTGCGCCCGAATCTCCCTTGTCGCCTTTGTCGCCTTTGGCCCCCGGCGCGCCCGTGTCGCCCTTGTCGCCTTTGGCCCCCGGTGCGCCTGTGTCGCCCTTGTCGCCTTTCAGATCCTGCGGCGCGGGCGTCCAGACGGGATCGGCAACAGAGCCGTGCTCCAGCTTGATCTTTCGTATAGCCGCATTTTTAGTTCCGTTGCTTGGTGGAACATAGATCGCCAAACTGTTTTTGCCTGTTTGTTTTTCGCCTAAATCCCACTTGCTGATCTTTCCGATCCCTCGATATACGCCGTCGCGGATTTTGGACATTTGCGTAACAAAACTATTCCACCCGGGACTATTAGGCCCGATGTGCGGGCGGAAATAGTGGGCACTATCGACTTCTCCCCATATAGTTATGGTATATTCTGTATCAAGTTCTATTTCTTCTGAAAGCGTATATGTATGTACAACATACGACGAACTTGTACTGTGTTCGGCATCGCTTTCAAGGACAAGATTTATTCCTTGCGTTCCTTGTGCTCCGTCCTTGCCCGGCGTCCCGGGAATGCCCTGCTCGCCTTTTTCACCCTGCAAACCCTGTAAACCCGTCTGCCCCATCATGCCGACGGAATAAACCGTCGTCGCCGACTTGTCCGTATACGTGATGACCGTCCGCGTCCATAAATACGACCCCGCAGCGACTGAGGGGATCGTCGCCTTCCATTCGCCTGTCGGCGGCTCCGTTCCCGACGAAGACGCCTGATAAGTCACCTCCGTCGACGCAACCCCGCGCCCCGGCTCGCCTTTGTCGCCCTTCGCGCCCGGTGCGCCGGAGTCGCCCTTTGCGCCCGTGTCGCCCTTCGTCCGGCTCCACTTGTACGCCGTCACGCTCGAACTGTCCGCCTCGGTGAAATCGACGTACTGCCCGATATAATTGCCCGGCACCTCGCCATTGTTTGCCGTAAACGTCTCCCCGCCGTCGTCACTGTATTTGATATGCAAATACGATGTCCGCCCGTCTGAGCCGTTCGAACCGGGAATACCCTTGTCGCCCTTGTCGCCCTGCAGCCCCTGAAACCGCGCCCACTTGTAAGCGTTCGGATCAGCGCTGTCCGCCTGCACATAATCGACATACGTCCCGATGTACACATCCGGCGTCTCCGTCAGCTGCGACGCGGACGGACTTTCGACCGGCGCATATTTTATATGAAAATACGACGTTGCGCCCGAATCGCCTTTGTCGCCCTTCGCCCCCGGCGCGCCCGTGTCGCCCTTGTCGCCTTTCGCGCCAGGCGCTCCATCCTTGCCCGGCTCACCGTCCTTGCCCGGCTCGCCGTCCTTGCCAGGCGTCCCGGGAATGCCCTGATCGCCTTTCTCGCCCTGCAAGCCCTGAAGCCCCGTCTGCCCCATCATGCCGACGGAGTAAACCGTCGTCGCCGACTTGTCCGTATACGTGATGACCGTCCGCGTCCATAAATACGACCCCGCCGCGACTGACGGGATCGCCGCCTTCCATTCGCCTGTCGGCGGCTCCGTTCCCGACACCGACGCCTGATACGTCACCTCCGTCGACGCGACGCCGCGCCCGGCGTCACCCTTGTCACCCTTCGCGCCGGTGTCGCCCTTGTCGCCTTTGTCGCCCTTAAGATCCTGCGGCGCGGGCGTCCAGACGGGATCGGCAACGGAACCGCGTTCCAGCTTGATCTTTCGTATAGCCGCATTTTTAGTTCCGTTATTTGGCGGTACGTAGATCATCATACGGTTTTTGCCCGTCTGATTTTCGCCTAAGTCCCACTTGCTGATCTTTCCGATACCTTGATATACGCCGTCGCGGATTTTGGACATTTGCGCAACAAAACTATTCCAACCGGGACTTTCAACGCCGATGTGCGGGCGGAAATAGTGGGCACTATCGACTTCGCCCCATATAGTTAAGGTATATTCTGTATCAAGTTCTATTTCCTCTGAAAGCATGTATGTATGTACAAAATAAGATGAACTTGTACTGTGTTCGTCATCGCTTTCAAGGACGAGATTTATTCCTTGCGTTCCCGTTTCCCCCGCACGTACTTTCGCCACATTGAACCGCTTTGTGACGGTAAACAAATTCATATAGGACGCTGTAATATCAACCCATCCCGTATCCGCTGTCAGCGCCGTGACGGTATACGTGCGTGAAGCACCGTCCCACTCGCCCGTTACGCCGGGCGATGTCTGCCTCGTGTACGAACACGACTCCGACACGTCAGTGTGCCCGTAAAATACCTGCACCGTCGCCGACGCCGACAGCGGAGGCGTGTACGAACCCCTGTAATCGGTCGGGATGCCCTCGTAGTCGTTGTCGAGCACGATCGTCAGATTCGTCGACCTCCGCGCCTCGTCGAGCGCCTGATTCGCGACCGTGTCGTCCGTGTATTTGTTGAGCTTCTGCCAGTCACTCTGCACAAACGGCACGCCCGCGGCGCGCTCTTCGACGGCGGTCAGAATGTCGTCGCCGTCAGTCCACAAATCGCCGATGTCGTAAGGCGTCACCGGCACGTCGACGAATACGCGCCGCTTGTGGTCGGCGGTGTCCTGCGCCGCCTCGGCGGTCTGCATTGCCCTCGTTATATCCGTATCCTGGATGAGCTGCCATTTCCACGCGCCGCCCTCGGAGAAAAAGCGGTACGCGTAACCCGTCGTCTTGTCGTAGAAAAGGTCGCCCTCGTGCTTTTGGCGTTCCGCCTCGGTCAGCCACCCCGACGCCGGCTCATTTTCGAGCGTCGGCGCGTGATCGAAATAGTGCGTCTCGATCTGCCCGTCGATCTGATTTTGCAGGCTGCCGAGCGATCTTGTGACCGCGTTCGCGTAGTCCGCCAGCTTGCCGTCGGAATAATCCCGGCTCTCCGCCAGCGTGTCGGCGATCGCCTCCGTCGCCGACTTCCCGCCGATCATGACGTGGTCGCCCGAAATCACGACCTCCCCCGTCTCGACGTTGACCGAGAAAACGACGTTCCCGCCGCCGTCGCGCGCGACGAGCGAACCCGCATCTATCCAGTCGGCGCTGACGCCTTCGGCGGACAGGATACGCGCGATCAGGTCCCCGTCAACGGTGATGCCGTAAGGGTACGACGCCCCGCCGTCCGTCGAAAATCCGACCGCCTCCGAGCCGACGCGGATCACGTTCTTTGACTCCGCGAGCGTCGGCTTGTCGTGCAGATAATATATCACCGACCCGTCCGGCTGCGGGACCTCCGTTGAATACATGCCGCCCGACGATGCGAGCTTCGCCGCAAGCTCCGCCGTCGCCGTCTCGCGCGCCGTCCGCTCCGCCGCAACGAGCCGCCTCGCCTCAGCCGACGCGCGCCGCCCGACTGAAATAAACGTCGCGGACGCACCGGCGGGCGATAAAACGGAGCAGCGAAGCGTCGTTTTGCCGAAGAAATTAAATACGACATCTGTCAAAAACGTCTCAAACGTCCGCCCGGAGGCGTCCGTCACCGAGATTTTATCCATAAATTCCGCGAGCGGATACGCGAAAATCTCCCCTTCGAACCTGCGGAAGCGCAGCCCGCGCATAACAGAACCGATAAGGTCGGCGGCCGTGCGCTCGCGCCCCGCAAAGAGCGGATTCGAAAGCGGGATCACGTATCCTTCCTCGCCGCTTATATATGTTTCTCCGTTCGGGAGCGGTACGGACACGCCCGTCACCAAAACGTCCTCTGTCTCAGATGAAAGCGTGATCCAATCGTCAAACCCACTTGCCGCGGAACCTTCGTCCGCCGCCCCGTATGAGACGATCTCGCACTCGCCCGCGCGGTTGACGCGCGCGTTGCCGCCCGCGAGCATCGCGATAAAGCCAATCATCTCGCGGAACGTGTATTCCCCCTCCGGCGGCATGTCAACGACAAATGTCGAATTTACAAAGGCAGATGTCGAAAAAGGTATGCCGCAATTTATGCAAATGTCGCGGAACAGCTCGCCCGCCGTCACGGGAAATTTCAGCGATGTCGAAAACGCGCTGTTCGCGCGCCACATCGCGTCCTGCGCCCTGATGATTATGACGCCGCCGCGCGTCTCCGTCTCCGTCACGGTGAAGACGCCGACCGGAACGCTCTCGCGCCCGCCGTCGTCGTCGATGTCGTAGTCGAGCATGACGAGCACCGACGCGCCGATAAAATCTACCTGATCGTAACGTCCCCCGTCGTTGACGACGCCGAGCTCGACCGACCGCGACAGCGCCGCGCCGAGCGGCAATATGTCGAGCCCCGCGCTGTCGCTGAACATGTTGTCAACACCGTCAAGCTCGCCGTCGCCGAGCGACAGCTTCACCCCGTCGCCGAGCGTCACCTCCGCGCGGCAGCGAAAATCGCGCGACACCGCCATTCTCGAAATAAACGCGTCCGAAACGTTTATCATATGAATACCTCCGTAAAATTTCCCGTCGCCTTAAAGCGGGTTGACGCCCGTCATCTGGAAGGTGATGTTTTCAAACATCTCCTTCTGGGTGTCGAGCCGCCTGATCGACAGCTTCCCCTGCCCGACGTAAAATTTGTCGTCGCGCCACATCCCGTAGTAGGGCGAAAAATAATGAAGCGTGAACGTCTTGCCCGTCGCGACGAAGCCGAGCAGCGTCTTCACATCGTAAGCCGGAACGAACGACGCCGAATAAGTCAGCGCCTCGACGGTGAACAGTGCCGTCGGGATCAGAACGCCCTTCTGTGTCCGCGTCGTGTCGGCGGAATACGTCGTCTCGAATCCGTAACCGAGCTCCCCCTCGTCCGGCTGCCTGATTTTGAATCCGTTTATCTTAATTACATCCTGTGCCATAAAAAACCTCCGCTCTACGCGAGCGAAAACGGGTCGATCCCCGTCGCCGCGCGCCGCAGCTTCGCCTCGGTTATCACCTCGTCAAACAGCGTCCGCCTGTTGATCTCGGCGACAAAGCGATAGCTCGCCTCGCCGCCCGACCACGCGTGCCGCGCGAACACATTTTCGACGGCGGTCTCGATCGTCGACAGCGGCGACTCGATGTTGACGCCGCGCGGCTGATCGCCGAGCACCGCGGCAAACGGAGACCGCGGCGGGATGACAGCGCCGCCCGCGAGATACGGGATCACCGGAGCCGTGAACGAGGGGATGTCAAATCCGAACGTCTGCCCGCCGATGCCGGGGACCCATTCGGGAACGGTAAACGACAGCGCGCCGAGCGCGTCAAACAGCGCCGAGGCGGCGTTCGCCGCGCCCGAGGTCAGCTTGTTGATGAAGCCGATGATCGAATTGAGCCATGACTTCGCGGTCGCCGCGCACGTCTCGAACGCGTACCCCGCAGCGCCGCCGACGAACGACCACGCGCGCTCCCATCCGCCTGAAAACGACCCCGAAACGTATGAAAGCAGCGTTCCAAGCGACGATCTTGTGTCCGCCGCCGTGCCCGAAAGCGACCCGAGCGAGCTGGCAGCGCCCGTCGCCCCTCCGGCAAGATCGACAGACAGACGCGAACCGAGCGTCCCCGCATTGCCGGACGCGCCGAGCAGCCCGCCCGTGAGCTGCCCCGATAAAAGCGAAGCGAGTCCCCCCAGCGCGCCGCCCGCGCCGACAGCCCCACCGGCGAGATCACCGGACAAAAGCAGCCCCAGCGACCCCGCGTTACCGGACGCACCGAGCAGCCCGCCCGTGAGCCGCCCCGACAAAAGCGAAGCCAGCACCCCAAGCGCGCCGCCCGCACCGACCGCCCCTCCGGCAAGATCGCCGGACAAAAGCAAACCGAGCGCCCCCGCGTTCCCGGACGCACCGAGCAGCCCGCCCGTGAGCCGCCCCGACAAAAGCGAAGCCAGCACCCCAAGCGCGCCGCCGGCACCAGCCGCCCCTCCGGCGAGATCGCCGGACAAGAGCGTCCCAAACGTCCCCGCGTTCCCGGACGCACCGAGCAGCCCGCCAGAAAGCCGCCCCGACAAAAGCGAAGCGAGTCCCCCCAGCGCGCCGCCCGCGCCAGCCGCCCCACCGGCGAGATCACCGGACAAAAGCGCGCCGAGCAGCGAAATCTGCGACCCCGCGCCGGACGCGCCCGACGAAAACGCGCCCGAAAGCAGCCCCGCCAGCTGTCCGAACAGCCCGAACGCGCCGAGCGCGCCAAGCGAGAGCGGCCCCGAAAGGAGCGCCGCCAGCGCCCCGAGCGGCGACAGCACGCCGAACACGCCCCCGAAAAACGCTCCGGACATCAAAAGCGACAGCGCGCCCACGTACGCCGTCACCGCGATGAGCGACGACGCGACGACGCCCGCGAGCAGCGCCGCGAACGCAGCCCACGCGCCCGCCGAATCGTCGACCCCGCCGTCGAGGCTGAGATCGAGCCCGTCAACAGCCGACTCAACGCGCCTGAGCGCGTCAACGAGCTCCCCTTCAAGGTCGCCGATGTCGAACCGAACGCTTTCCGTCAGCGCGGCGAGCACCCCGGCGAGGTCGGAAAGCGAATCGACCGCCTCCGACCCGTCGGGTAAAACGTCAGAAAGCGAACCGCCGGAACCTGCGTCCGAGAGCAGCTTCACGTCTTCGGGATACCGCCTGATCTCGTCGAGCCCGGAAAGGTAATCCCCGACTTTTTCGTCCGTCAGCTCGCTGAATTTCTTTACGGTGTCCCACGCGCGCGTGAACGCTTCGGAAACCTCCACGCCCTCGCGCCGGAAAACGGCGGCGATCCTCGCCGCCCGCGACGACATCCCGGCGGACGTGTCGCGCAGAATGTCCATGATCTCGCCGCGCGCCGCGTCGCTGACGCCGACGAGCATCCGCGCGAGCCGACGCGCCGCGTTTTCGAGCCGGTCGAACTCGCCGAGCATCGCGCCGGACGAAATAGTCCCGTCCGACGGAACGCCGAACGTCACATAAAATTTATTTTTGCCAATATTCACAAATTACCTCCCGCACGCCGGAATTGTCAAACAAAGCATGGAGCCCCCCAGACAAGCCCGCCTCAAAAGCGCCCCCGCAGCCTCGCTCACTCAAGCCGCCCGCCGCAGCCTCGCTCGCCCAAGCCAACCCGCCGCAAGCCGCACCGCCTCCGGCAAAACCGAACTCACAACCACCGAAGCACTGCCGCCTCGCCGTCGCCGCTGCCGCGCGGCGGCGGATCGAAAAACTCCCTGTTTTCGCGGAAAAACTCCGCCTCGGCGGCGTCGAGCTTTTTCCCCGCCGCGCGCTTCTTGCGGACGCGCAGCACAGCGCCGAACAGCGAATCGCCGATCTCAAAAAAATACGAGAGGAACGTCCACCAGTGAAGGTACTCCGCCGCCCGAACGTCGAACCCCGCCACGCGGTTGACGGCGGGAACGATGAGCCCCGCGTCCGCGCGCCAGTCAAATAAACGAACGGTGCCGGAGCCGCCGCGCCCGACGCTGCCGCGGTCAATGAAATCGCGCGCCGCCAAAAGCGCGTCGCCGACGCGCTCACGCGGAAGCGTCCGCCAACCCGGAAACATGATGACGAGCATGACGGCGGCGCGAGCGCCGTCGTCAAGCAGCGGGTCGGAGGCGGCGGCGAGAACGTCAAGCACCGCGCGGAAATCGGTGCGGATCGGAACGCGAACGCCCGCGACCTCGACCGTCACCGGCAGCCCGTAAGCCTCCGCCCCAAGCCCGCCGCCTCTCTCAACATCCGCCCCGCGCCCGGCTCCCGCGCTTCCGATCCCGTCCGCCCCGCGCCAAGATTCCGCCCCGCATCCGCCGACCGAACCCCTCATCTCATCCGCCCCGCTGCCGCCGAACGCCCCGCGCCCGTCAGCATCGCTCATTCCGCGTCCGCCTCATACTTCGCCGTGTACGACGCCACGCGCTCGCGCAAACGCTCGGCGCGCCGCTGCAGCTCCGGCGAAACCGCGTCCGCAACCGCGTCAATGACGGCGCGCGCAAACAGCTCGCCGTCGGGGGAGATCGTCGTCGCGGTGACGCGCGAAAACAGCTCCTCCCGCGCGTCGTAACCGAGCAGATACGATATTTTCTCTTCCAGAGTTTTGTTAAATGATTCAATAGCTCCCGCATCCGCCAGCGATTCAGCGCTGACGGAGCGAAGAAATTCCGATACCTCACCGGCGCGCGACAGCAAACCCGCGTCGGTCGGATTCACGCGAAGCGACGCGAAAACTTCCCCGTCCGCGTTGCGGAACTCGATTTTGATAACTCCCGTGTCAAATACTCTCTGCATCGGAAATTCCCTCCTTACGGCGTGACCGTAAATTCGCGCGTCGACGTGTCAAAACTGCCCTTCACGCGGTTGCCGGCGCGGTAAACCGTGAACGGGATGCCGATGCCGGACGTGTCGCCGCCGAACGAGGACGGAACAACGTAAACGTCCTCGCGGTACGCCCAGACGACGGTCGGCTTGCCGCCCTCCGCGCCCGGCTTCAGGAGAACGTCGACCATCGTCGTGCGGCACGTGTCGCCAGTCGCGCGAGTGTTGATGAGCTCCATGATTTTGTTTGAGAGCTTGTCCTCGTAGCTCTCGAAGTAGAACGGATCAACGTCGCCCTCGATCTCGTAGCCGCTGTGAACGACGGACTGCTCGCCGATGATGTTCTTCTTCACCTCAACGTCGGGGTTGAGCTGCTCGGAATATTCCTCAAGGTGACGCCCGATGCGGACGTAATCGCACCCGTCGAGCGACTTGTCAAACGCGGCGTCAATGTAGTGCGCCAGATATTTTCTTTCAACCATTATAATATTTTCCTTTCAGTCAAGATAACGGCTCCTCAAATTCGACAACGAGCGGCAAAACGCGGTCGGAAACGCCGCCGTCGCCGGGCTCGTTGCAGTAGACGGAACCGCGCGTGACGCGGACGATGCGCCCGCCGCCGCGAAGCGGGAGCGCCCCGTCAGCAAAAGCACCGGCGAGCGCGCCGCCGATGCGGAGAAGCGCGTCGTCGGCGTAGAGCCGACCCGATTCGGAAACGCTCGCGCAGCGCCACACGAGGCGATACGACCGACGCCTGCGGCGAACGCCGCCGCCCAGAATGTCGCGCTCCTCGGAGATGTCGTCGTCGCCCGCCCCCGGAAACAGCGCCACCCCGTCGTCGTCGCCGAGCGACTCAAACGTGACGCCCCGCCCGAACTGAGCCGCCGCCGAGGACGCCCCCGCGAGCATCATTTCCGTCACCGAATCAAATTCCTTCCCCATAAAAAGCCTCCCGCCAAATTTTTTCTTCCTTATTATATATGCGCCCATATGCGCCAGCATATGATCCCCCGCGCCGCAAGCGCGCCGCACCCCCGCGCCGCGCGGTTGTCGCCATCGACTCAGCCAATCACCCGTCGCACCGATAAATCGCCTCAAGCGCACCAGCCTCACCGGCGGATGATCGCAGCCGCACACCCTCGCGCCGCAGCAGCCCCGCAGCCGTGCCCCGTGCGCAGTCAAACAATGTCGACCCCATCCGCCGCAACGTAGAAGCGACACACCCCCGCGCCGCAGGCGCTCCGCACCCGCAGCCGCGCAAAGCGCGCAGCGTCCCCGATCAAATATGCGCCGCCCGCGCGTCAGCGCCCCGTGATCTCAAGGTGCGGGATCAGCAAAAACCGCGAGACGGAGTTGACCGCAAACACGTCGTCCCGAATGCGGTTGCAGAACGAATAAAACCCGCCGTCCTCGTCGAATTCGCCGTCCTCGATAACGTCCCCGCAGGCGAGCCTGCAGCCTATGAAGAAATCGAACTCGCTCCCGCCGCCGAACGTTACGGAATCGCGCCTGATCGCATCTGACGACGCGCGCCATGCGCGCGGCGCAAGCCATTTTTTCCCGCCCGAACCCGCGATAATTATCTCCCCGTCGTCGTCGAGCGAATACCTGACCCCAAGCATCGCGCGGTCGCCCGTCACAGTGCCGTATTGCCTGACGACGGCGGCGCTGCCGACGGAGAAATCGACGCCGGTGAGCACGGTCGGATACCAGAGCAGCCGCCCGTCGCCCCCGCGCGCCCGGTTGAACAACGTCACAGTTTCAGAATACATAATTTACCTCTCATTCCCCGCAATAAAGAAGCAGCCCCCGCGCCGCAGGCGCTCCGCACCAGTCAAAACCTCAATCGCCGCAATATAGAAGCGGAACCCCGTCCGAACCGCAGACGCCGCGCAGGTGATCGAGCGCGATCGAATAAAGGAGCCGGTCGCGAACGTCCCTGTCGTGCGCGGCGCGCGAATAAAGGCTGTCGCCCGTCTCCGGGTTGCGGTATGAAACGAATTCATTCCCGGCGGAGACCGACGCAATGACGCTCCCGCGCAAACCCGACGAAGTCCGGGTCATCCCGAACGTCGCCTCGATCGCGGACTCGCACAGCTCGATCCGGTAAAGCGCGCGAACCATCGCGCACACGCACCGGCATATCGCCTCGAGCGCATCTTCCCCGACCGGCGGGAACTCGCGCAACCGGCAGACGCCGCGCGCGTCCGTCAAAGCCGACTCAAGCAGCCGAACGGCGTCCCACGAAAGGCGCGCAAAGCGCGCCTCGTCAACGCCGTCCCCACCGCCCCCTTCGGGAGCGTCCCCTGCGGGAGCGCCATAAATGCGGCAGTAGTCGTCAAACGAAGCGAACATGAAGCGGTCACTCGCCGATCGTGGCGACAATGATGCCGTCAAGGCGCTCCGCAAACAGCTCGCAGCCGCAGACAACGGTGTCGGAGGCTGTCATGTTCGTGTAGTCCGGCTCCTCGTGAATGCCGATGAATCCCGTCTCGTCCGTCGTGAACGTGAACGCGTCGGAAATGCCGTCGCCGTCGATCGGGATGTAGCAGAAGATGATGTTGTTCTTCGCCGTCGCGTAAAGCTTGCCCTTCGGGACGAGCGAGGACATGATGACGGTGCCGAGCCCGAGGAAGTTTTCGATGTACGTCATGCCGAACGCGGACTGCATCGTGATGCTCGCGCCCGCAAGGTAATCGGCAACGTCGAGCGGGTTCATGAAGAAGACAGCGCCGATCTCGTCGTCCTCGAAGAGCGTCTGGAGCTTGCCCCACGCCTGAGCGGCGGCAGCCTGAAACGTCGCGCCGGTAACGGCACCCGAGCCCGTCGAGAGGAAGTTGAAGAAATCGCGTCGAACAGATTTCTGAACGTCGCGGAGCAGCTCGTCAGTCGTCGCCTCGCACGCGCCGTCGTAACCGCGGTCAATGATCGCCTCGGCGGAAGTCGCGAGACGCCACTTCTTCAGCGTGATCTCTTTGTAAGGGACCGCCTCGGTCTTGTATTTGGAGAGCGGGATCGTCTCGCCCTCGCCGACATCGCCGCTTTCAAGCGTACCGCTCGCGCGGTAAGTCTTGAGGACGGTGCCCGCCGGCTTCGCAATGCGCCTGCAAACGCCCAGCGCCTCCGTCAGCTTGCGGACGGACCCCCCGAACGTCTCCGCAAACTCCACCTCGCGAACCTTCGCGACATCAGATTTAGTAATAAGGTTAGTCTCAGCCATAAAAATTTTTTCCTTTCAGTCAATTTTTTCAAAATCTCATCAAGCAAATGATCGCCCACCCCGCGCGCAGCACCTGCGCACCCGCGCACGCCCCGCGCACCACTCGATCAGCACCGCCAGCGAGCCAACTCAAGCCGCCGCCCCGGCGCACCCACCGCGAACCGCGCGCGAAGCGCCGCGCCGCCCAATGCAAGCAGCCGCGAACCGTCGCACCCGAGGCAACCCGCGCGCCACTCTATCAGCCGCCTCCGCACCGCATCGCGCGCAAATCACCGCGCCGCCGCACCCCATGAGCCGCGCCGCCAACAAAAGCCAACCGCCGCCCCGCGCGCGAAGCGCCGCGGTCACTCACACCGCCGCGCCCCTTCGCAAGCCGCGCCACTCAAACCGCCCACTCCCCCGCGCGCGAAGCGCCGCGGTCACGCCGCGCCGCCTCACTCAAACAGCGACAAATTCGCCGCGATCGCGGCGCGGCGCTCGCCGCGGTCGCGGATCGACATAATGCGCTCGCGCGCGTCAACGTCATCGCCGACGCCCGACATGCGATCGGTAAACCTCACCTTGTCGTCGACCACAAACGCGTCCGGGTCCTCCTCGCGGAACGACGAAAGCAGCTCATCGAGCCCAACGAGCCTGCCGTTTTCGAGCGGAAGCCCCGCCGTGCGAACGCGAAGCTCAACATCGCGCCGCGCCGATCGCGAGGAAAAGCGAATGCCCGAAAGCCCGCGTTCAAGCGCATCCGAAAGCTCCCGCTCGTAAAGCGCCCTCTCCGCGGCCTCCGCCCTCCGCTTCATCCTCACAAAATCCGCACCTGAGGCACCCGAAGCGCCTCCGGAGGAGGCGCCAGAGGCGCTGCCAACAAAAATCTCAGCGTTTCTCTCACCCTCGAAATTTTCCGTGCCTCCCGCGCCGCAGAAAGCCCGTGCGCCTCCCGCGCAAACCTTCTCTCCCTCGAAAGCCTCAGCGCCTCCCACATCAACGCCCGCGCCGCCGCAAGCCGCATCAGCGCCCGCGCACGTCACAGCGCTGCCGCCATCACAAATCTCATCAACCAAAAAATCGCCCCCAAAAATCAAACTAAACGCGCGCCGCCCGCAATTTCGGCAGCGCCCTCCCGCGACTCGCCCTCAAACCGCTGAAGGAAATATTCGAACGAAACGCGCCCGTCCCTGACATACTCATACCAACGCCTGCGGTCTTCATCGCGATTGTACGTGATGTCGCCGAAATCGAGCGTCAGTTCAAAGGAACCGGACGGCGCAGCGCCGGAAACGTCGGCAAACGCGCCGAGCGCGTAAACGAGCTCGCGAACGGCCGACTCAATACAGACGCGAATGTCGCGGATGTGCTCGACCGTGCGGCGATCGTTCGCCTCGACCTCGGTCGCCGTCATCACACCCGACTTGCCGCCGCGAACGAAGTACCCGCTCGAAAACCCGCATTTCACGCCGATCCCGTAAAGGATCGCGTCAATGCCGAGCAAACGGTCGGCAGTGTTGAGCGTCGGGTTGATCTCGTGGTAAACCTCGCCCGCCCCCGTCCCGAAAACGGCGCGGACAAAATCCGGCAGCGGAGCCCCGCCGCCAACACCACCTCCGCCGCGCTTCAACCGCCCCGGAAGCATCAGCCTGTCAGAGTCGATGAGGACGGTGCGCTTGCTGTCGCGAACCTCGCGGGACGCGCGGCTGACCGCAACGTCAAGGTCGCAAAGCTCGGAAAGCGCGTCGGCGATTATCGGAAGCCCCAAAGGAGAGGACGGATCGAGATTGTTCGCGGACGGCGTGCGCAGCACGGCGAACAGCGGACGGCTGACGCCGGTAAACCGAACCTCACGCGAAAGCCCCGCCCATGGCGAGGCGTCGAGCGGAACGTCGCGCCCGCCGCGAACGCAGCGGTTCGACACAACGTAAACGCCGCCCACAAAGCGATGGTACTCAAGCCGCTCGAAGAGCTCGCCGCCAACGCCGCGCCGAACGTCGCGGAAAACCGCGGCAGTGACGCGCCCGCCGTCGCTGTCAAGCACCGTGAAGCGGTCAGGCGTCATAACATCAACACTATCGCCGCTCGGCTTGAGAATGACGGTCCCGTAAGCGCACATCAGCTCAACGGCGCGCCGCCAGACCGGAGCGAACGCGTCAAGCTGACGCTGAAGCCAAACCGCGCGCGCGGAATTGCCCGAAACGGAAATGCGCGTCCCAAGCAGCGCGAGCCGCGCAGTCTCCGCGCAGACGGTGCGCGCGAAATTTACGGTAAAGATGCCGTCATCGGGAGACACCCAATCCGGCTTCCCCGAATAAGCCGCCGCGCACCGCCTCACGACCGCCCCGACAGCATCCTCCCCCCGCCTGTTTTTTCTCGAAAAGATACCCATAAATCACCTCAACCATTTCCCCGCCGCCAAAGCCAACCACACACGAACGAGCCGCCCACAAGCCAACCGCCGCAAGCCGTCCGCCCACGAGCCAGTCACTCACAAGCCAACCGCCCACAAGCCGCCCGCCCACAAGCCAACCGCTCATGAGCCAACCGCCGCAAGCCGCTCGCCCACAAGCCAGCCACTCACACGAGCCAACCACCGGCAGCGCGCAAACCAATTTTCACGCCAATATTGTACCACAAACGCCGCGAAATCAAAACATTTGTTCGGCAGCAACGGAGACACCCCCGCCCCCGCCCAAAAAAACAATCCTAATCCCCCAAAAAAATTCACCCCCAAACCACCCGCACCCACATCAAAAACCCGCCCGAAATCTCGCAAAATCCCTTGAAAACATCCCCAAAAACAAATATAATAAAGAAAAGATATCAGACGCTCACGAACCGAGGCCAATTGTTCCCCGCTTCCCGAATACACGGTGCATCCCGGCGATATAATGATCCAATTTAAGGCAGCGGAAGGTAGAGTTGTGCGCACCGCTCCTGACAAGGTGACTGACAAGGTGACTGACGCAGAGAAAGCGCTCCTTGAGCTTTTGATCGAAAACCCCGCCTTAACATATGCGGCATTAGCCGGGAAATTAGGGATAAGTCGGAAGAGCGTGTCATCAAGGATCAAATCTCTGAAAGAAAAAGGGATCATACGCCGAATCGGCTCTGACACAAAGGGCAGCTGGGAAATCATTCAATAGGCACAGATCACGAATACCGCCTTGATAGAGCTTATGACAGGAGCTGTCACATGAGGTTTATCTTTAAAGATAAGTTAAAATCATATATGCTTGTGACCGCGCTCGGAGTGCTTGCGGGACTCGCCGTGATCGTGTTCATCGAACTGCCGGACAATAGCCTGTGGTCGTTTTATTATTGGAGCTCAAGCACATTCGGATTCTGGATGTTTTCGACTTCGCTGTTAGTTTTATATAGCGAAAACAGAAAATGTGCGTCCGTCAACGCGGGAATATATATCTTCCTGATGTTCTTTATCACGACCGCGCACCAATCATTTCGGCTTTATCAAAGCGGAGCCGCGCACTTCAAATCATTGACCGAGCTGGCAATAAACAGTCTCCCCGGATGGCTGCTGTACAGCATCCCGCCCGCATTGATATGCGCAATGCTGGGAATCGTCATGTGGTATGGCAGAAATGATACAACGTGGGGAAAAATACTGCGGCTCATGCCGGCAGCATTCTTGCTGACAGAAACAATAATGCTGTTTTATGTCGTCTTCACAAGCGGAACGCGGCTGTTTTCCGCGCTGACCGACCTCGCCTGCCTGATCGCATACCTGATTTTCCTTTCCCACCAGACAAATCACCCCCAACAAACCTGACCACCCACGGAGGAAAAAATGCAAATCACACTGTGCATCATCACAACAATTTACGCCCTGCTCTCGCTCGCAGCCGCGTGCGCACAGGCGAAAAGCGAAAGAAAACCGTTCCCCGCCGCGATCATGATCACCGGCTCGATCCTCCTGATCGCCGCCGCCATATGCAATATAACCAGCCTGCCGATCGACTTTATCCCCGCACTGCTCGGAAGTATCGCGATCTGCACCGCCGCGATCCTGAACGGACTCAAGAGCGGGCAGCTTCACATAACGCATCACATCATACGGATCGCAATTTCCCTCATCCTCATCATCGGCTTCGCACTTTTGTAAGGACACAACAAAACCGCCGCCCCGGGTAGTTTCCAATAAAACAGTATCAAAATAACACTGATTTAGGGTAACTGCCAGACAGGGTGCAGCAAAAAGAACAGCCACACTCGGAGATCAACCGGGTATGGCTGTTCTTTTTGTTGTTCAATTGGATAATAAACGTGAGAGGGGCATTTTAAGTCGATATAATGAAAGCCTGTCGAATACTTATTTGAGATTTTAATAACTTTCTGGCATTTGATAAGAAAGCCCTGAAAAATTATCATTTTCTGAAGCAAGAGTATCTCTTACTTTAATTACTTTCTCTCCATTACCAGACACGAATGTGAGCCTTAGCGTATCACCCGCTTCCAACACTTTCATCTTTTCGAGGATTTTTTCAGGTTCAGCGACGGCCACGCAAGGTGCCTCCCGATGAAGGGGAAGGAGCAACGTTTGATCAAAAAGAGTAACATTTACATGTGTAGAATACACCAACTTATGTTTTGTCGATATGAGAGCCATGAGGTTCGATCGCTCATTCTCCTCAATTTGGATACCAAAATCCATTGAAGGAGTTGAAGTAATACATCCACGTCCCACAATAACATCGTATAAACGGTTTATTGTGTTATAGTCTTCCCACTGAATAGTCCGAATACAATCAAGCGTAATGTCAAAATACTGCTCAATAGCAACTATTTTCCGCAACGTTTCAATCACTCTTGGATCATCTTCCTTATCGATTTTGGTCGATGTTCCTGTATCCAACACAGTTCCAGTGGATAAGTTTTTGACGCGAATCTCACCTCCATTCCTTATCCGCTCCATCGCTTCCAAATAATGCAGAAATTCTGCGTGTGTAGCATTTTTTGGCGTTATATTCAGCTTGAATCTATCTTCACGCGAGGAGGTCGTATACTGCACATCAAAGTTTCTGTAAATATCTTCCTCGTTAGTCAGCAACATTGAATCGTTATCAAATATTTCCTTTATCCGCATGGGAATATCATCAAATAAGACAAAATCATCTACATAAATACCACACGGAAATGCCTCCGGGAAAGCGGGCGGCACTACAGTCACGGTCTTTCCATTCATAGCCTCCGCCTCAGCTTGGATAGGGTCAAGCTCATGTCCAAGATATTTTGTTACAGACACTATATCCAATTTCAATGAACGTTGATGGCGAAAGGCCCTCATGAGCAGAGATGTATCAATATTTTCTTTTTTTCTATCATCAAACCAAGCGGCTGATGCTTTGATATTAAAGTGTACTGGATACTTCTTTTCAGCTTCTTCTGTCAGCGGTATACTAACATACCGCCCGTCTTTCAATGCATATCCGTAATAGGGAAACAATCTGTGTGTGGATGAAATCGCATTTTGTATTGATGTGACTTTATTTGCGACTTCTTCATATCTTCCTTCGTGCATCGCCATGATAATATGATCCATGGAGAGCAGATTTTCTTGTCCTATTTTATCTTCTATGCTTTTCATCTGCTTCAACTGTGTCTGATGCTGTTCTGTCATCTCAGATTCTAAAGTATCCTCTATCTCAGTGACAGCAAGGGCTAATTCTTTATCTAATCTTTCCCATGCAAACCGTTGCAAAATGTCCATGGCCTTGTCAGCCAGATTGGCAGCTCTCTCACGACTCATTGCTGTGTTGGATTGGGCATACGCCATAGCTTTATGCCGTATCATTTCTCTGGCTTCTTCACGCTCTTTCGAGGTTCGGCCAAAGAGCCGCCGCTTTACATCCTCAATCATATCATTCTTGATATACTCTGCAAGACTCTGAAAATCGAATTCCTCTTCCCTTGTACAAAACTCGTTAGCCTGCATTTGTCTTTGGAGAAACTGCCCCAACTGTTTATGAACTTTGCGTTCTGCTGCGGCATCTAAAATTCTGTCTCGCGCGATTTCTAATCCAATATTCACAATATTGTCTATTACAATGCTCATTATTTTGTTTCTCCTATCTCGGTAAGTGTTTACAACTGTATATATGAATATCTCATTAATATACTTCTATTCATCACAGTACTTGTGCCTTACCGTTTATAGTTCTTTCACAATCTTAACAAACTGCCGCATCCCCACTGCTCCCGGCAGCGGTTCGGCATCGTCGGCGAACACCATGTAATATTTGAACTGGCTGCCCACCGCGTTGCGCCATGCCTGACCGAGTGCGATTTTATCGCGGCTATCACCGTTTTTCAGATGCTCGCCCTTTGTCTCGACAAGAATGATCTTCCCGCTGTTCGTCATCAGCATAATATCCGGGTAGTGATTGATAAAGCCGTTGATACAGAAACCGTGCCTTGCAATGTTTCGATGCCACCAGCGGACGTTGGGCAGGGCGGTCAGCTCCATCACCAAGTCCTGCTCAAGCTGATTCATATCTTCTTCCGCCTGATAGAGCGACCCGCCGATCATGTCCGTATTGTCCATCGGATGGATGCACACGGGCAGACGGTACGATGG
>CANRIL010000018.1 GCA_947630625.1 uncultured Clostridia bacterium | reverse complement strand
CTTCATTCTATCAGAAGTGCGGGGGCATGTCTATATTTTTGCCCTCACGTTTTTGCGAAATTTATTGTACCTTATCTATTGTCGTATTCTACCGTTGATTTTAGCTTAATATTAGTGTATAATTTACACATGAGCTATGCTGACCTGGAGGAACAATGATATGAAGCCGAGAATACTTGCGATCAGCCCTACGAATATGGAATTCGTGCAGCGCACGGAGAGATATCCCGATGCGGGTGAAACGGTCGTCGGACGGTCGTATGACTATATACCCGGCGGCGAGGGCGCGGAATTTGCGGTTGCGCTTACGATGATCGGCGCGGAGTGCATTCTGTGTTCGCGTGTCGGCGCTGACAGCAACGGACAGCGGCTGCGCGCGCAGTTCCGCGAGATGGGAATTGACACGCGGTTTATGTGTATGGACAGACGCGCGGCGACGGGACTTATATCCGCTATTACCGACTCAGACGGCGTATCCCGGCGCATTTCGTTCCCGGGTGCAAATCTGCTTCTCTCTGAGGCGGATACAGAGGACGCATTTACTTCAATTCCGGACGCGGCAATTATATCCCTTCGCTCGCCTGAACGCATTGTCACGTCCGTGTCTGAGCTGGCAGCGCGCAAGAAGATACCGCTCATGATCGACGGAGGCCCGATACACGAGAATTTTCCGCTGAGCAAGCTTTTCCCGTGCGAGATCTTTATTCCGGATGAGGAGGAGCTTTTGGCATTCACCGGAATTGCCCCGTCAAATACGGAGAACTGCCTGCGCTCTGTGATCAGGCTGTCATCGCTCGTTAAGGCGAAATACTATATAATCAAGATGGGCGACCGCGGCGCGTTCCTATATGACGGCAAATATTATAATGTCGTGCTCGCAAACAATGTCACAGACGTTGACACATCATGCGCCGGCAGCGTCTTTGATGTGGCGCTTTTGGCTGAGTATATTCGGTCACACGATATAATGCGCTCCGTCCACTATGCAAATGCGGCGGCGGCGCTGACAGTCAGCAGACAGGGAAGCCTCGATTCAATCCCTACTGAGGAGGAGCTTTCCACGTTTATCGAAGACCGCGGAATTCAGCTGTAACGTAATCATGGAAAAGAAACGAATCCTCGGCGTCGATTACGGCGACGCAAGGACGGGGCTCGCGGTGTCCGATCTATCGGGGCTTATTGCGACTGGCATCGGCGTTATAAGGTCTGCCGGAATGAGAAAGACGGCGGCAGCCGTTGCGGACGCGGCGAAAAAATACGGCGCGGAACTGATAGTTATAGGCTGTCCATTCAATATGGACGGCAGCGAAGGCGCGAGAGCCGACAAGGCGAAGGCGTTTGCCTCTATGGTGGCGGAGCTGACCGGAGTCGAAGTCGAGCTGTGCGACGAAAGACTCACGACGGTCGAGGCGCACGAGATCATGGACGCGACCGGGACGCACGGGAAAAAGAGACGCGACCGCATTGATGAGCTTGCCGCCGAGATCATCCTTCAGGATTATCTCGACGAGAGGCGGCGCAATCAGTAAAAAGTCAAATGCCTAAGACTCGCAACGATAGCAATATATGAAAAAATGTCCGAACCGGTCATCCGTCAAGGCGGGAAATCGGTTCGGATTTTTTGCTGTTGAAATTTATCTTAGTCAAATGTATTAAATCTGCTTCAGTTTTTCGGCAAGCGTCTGCATATCGGTCAGCATATCTTCTTTTTTGCGCGGGTCGCGCAGAAGAGCTGACGGATGATAGAAAGCCGACATCTCAAATTTGCCGCGCGTGAACCAGATGCCGTGCTCCTGCGTGATTTTGAAATCAGGTTTGATGAGGCGCATGGCGGCGATCCTGCCGAGGCAGACGATCAGCTTCGGATTTACGATCCTGACCTGCTCACGCAGATACGGCATGCAGGCGTCCTCCTCGTCCGGCTGGGGGTCGCGGTTTTTGGGAGGGCGGCATTTGAGGATATTGGCTATGTAGACGGAGTCGCGGTCGATCCCGACGGCTGTCAGATATGAGTCGAGCAGTTTGCCGGCTCTGCCGACGAACGGAATTCCGGAAAGATCCTCCTGTTCGCCCGGGGCTTCCCCCACAAACATGAGGTCTGCGTTTTCGTTGCCGACGCCGAAGACGATATTTGTCCGCGTCGGGGCGAGCTTGCATTTGCCGCATCCGGCGCAGCTCTGCCGCAATGTTTCCATGTCCATAATGACACCGCCTTTTTTTTGATATTACCATTGTACCATATTCGCGTCGATTTGTCGCGGTTTTTCTGAAAAAAAGATTTTGGCGGCGCATTATGTCGTAAAGCTGCGCCGCCGCACTTGTATGGCGAAAAAAACGATGTGCGGAAACTATTGTTATGATTGATCGGTTGACGATGTTTTCCGCGCATTTAAATGGCAAAATGCGCCGCCGTCGGGCGAAGTGACGGCGGCGTGCGGAAGCATTGTGCGTCAGCCTTGGCGGCTTCTGTTTTTCAGGTATTCAAGCGCGTCGGACAGACCGCCGATCTCATCTATCAGGCCGCAGGCGACGGCTTCTCCGCCGTCAATGATCGTGCCGACATCGTTGGCGAGCTCGTCTGTATTGAGCATGAGGCGGCGAAGATTGTCGGCGCTTATGCGTGAATGCGATGTGATGAAGCCGATTATGCGCTCCTGCATGCGGCGCAGATACGCATACGTCTGCGGGACGCCGATAACGGTGCCGTTCATGCGGACAGGATGCAGCGTCATCGTCGCGGACGGGACGATGAACGATCTGTCCGCCGCGACCGCGAGAGGGACGCCGATGCTGTGTCCGCCGCCGAGAACTATAGAGGCGGTCGGCTTCGAGAGTCCCGCGATAAGCTCAGATATCGCAAGTCCCGCCTCAACGTCGCCGCCCATCGTGTTTATGAGCGTCAGGATTCCGGTAATTTTGGGGTCGTCCTCAGCGTCCGCGAGAATCGGGATGATGTGTTCGTATTTCGTCGATTTCTGCCCTTCGCCGAGCGCGTAGTGTCCCTCGATCTGACCTATGACGGTGATGATCCTGATATGCCCGCCGTCGGCAACCGTTGTGCCGAGATCCTCAATTTCGCTTCGCTTTTCTTCGCTCATCTGATTTTCGTTTTCCAAGTTAAAAGCACCTCATAAAAAACAATTTATACGGGACATATTATCTCTCCGATACTTGTTTTTTATGTGGGCGTGTGGTATACTTTATAAAGAATAACGAAAGGTACGGTACTTATAAATGGCAAACAAAATCTTAGTTGAAACATCCGCGCGTCACGTCCATCTTACGAACGAGGATATTGAGAAGCTGTTCGGCAAGGGACATACTCTCACTGTGAAAAAGATGCTTTCACAGCCCGGTCAGTTCGCATGCGAGGAAAAGGTGACCGTCGTCGGCCCTAAGAAGTCGATCGAGAGAGTCAGCATTCTGGGACCGGCACGTTCCGCGTCTCAGGTTGAGGTTTCCCTTACAGACGCGAGAACGCTTGGCGTTGACGCTCCTGTACGCGAGAGCGGCGACCTTGCGGGAAGCGCGCCCTGCAAGCTTGTGGGACCGTGCGGCGAGATCGAACTTTCCGAGGGTGTAATCGCGGCGAAGCGCCACATTCACTTCACGCCTGAGGATGCAGAGGAGTACGGCATAAAGGACAAGGACATCGTAAAGGTGAAGATCGACTCGAACGGCCGCTCGCTCATCTTTGACGACGTGATCTGCCGCGTCAGCCCGAGTTATGCGCTTGCGATGCACATAGACACTGACGAATCGAACGCCGCCTGCGCTTTCGGAGAGTGCTACGGCGAGATCGTAAAATAAAATCGTAAAATCACACGGCGAGTGCGGAAAATGCTTACATCCTTTCCGCGCTCGTCTTTTATTTTTGGGATCGGCTGAGGCGAAAAAACGCCTGCCGCGTGTTATAACTGCTGTTTCATGCGTGCCTTTTGCTTTTGAAAATTTTGATTGAATGATGTGTCTGCTCAAGGAAACGCGGCGAAAAGGCTTAACGACAAGAAATCCTTTTATGCGACGTGGCAGATAAAGTCTGCTTAATGGGTCACAGCGAAAATAGACGGGTATAATAATCGAATAAATTTAGATAAACGGCTTGGGGGAAGCGGCTTTAGTGAAGTCGCTTCCCCCAAAATTAATATAGTCTCGGTGTCATACTTAAAGCCCGAAGGCGTCAAAAAATTACATTGATATCCGCGTGTTACATTCTCGCGGGCACGCGCTATTGCATGTCATCATACGGTGCTTCTTGTCACATCTTTGCAAGCGTGCAAACGCATAACGGATTGGAATATTTTTTTCTTGTCACATTCTCATGAGCGCGCGGACGCATACCGGATTACAATAATTTTTTCTGTTACATCCTCGCGAGCGTGCGCACGCATACTTCAAGCGCAGCGGCGGCGGTGTCGATCTCATCCTCCGTCGTTTCGCGCGAAAGGCTGAGGCGGATCGTCGTGTCCGCTTCGCGCTCCGTCAGGCCAAAGGCGAGCAGCGCGCGGCTGATGTTTCTCGAATGCGTCGAGCATGCTGAACCGCTCGAAACGCAGATCCCGCGCGACGAGAGAAAATTGAGCGCCGTCTCGCTCTTGATGCCGGGCAGCGTGACTGAAAGGATGTGCGGAGCCGCTTCCGGCGGCAGATTCGGGCGCAGCCCTATGCTGCCGAGCGAGTGTATTGCGCGCTCGCGCAGAAGCTTCATCCGCTCGGCGTCGGCGGCGCATGTCTTCGCGGCTCGCTCCGCGGCGGCCGCAAATGCGAGAACGGCGGGGACGTTGACGGTGCCGGAGCGGAGTCCGGATTCCTGCCCGCCGCCGTAAATTACGGGGGCGAGCGCACGCAGCTTGCGGACGCGCTGGTTGACATAGAGCGCGCCCGCGCCCTTTAAGCCGTGTATCTTGTGCGCGCTGATCGAGATGAGATCGGCGCCGAGAGAGCGCGCCGTGAACGGCAGCTTCATGTAGCCCTGAACGGCGTCGCAGTGACGTATTGCGTCAGGCGCAGCCTCGCCGACGATGCGAAACGCCTCGGCGACGTTGTAATTTGCGCCTGTCTCGCTGTTGACGAGCATCAGGGAGACGAGCACGGTATCAGGCGTCAGTGAGGCGCGCAGCGCATCCATATCGAGCGCGCCGCTTTTTGTCGGGATCGCGGCAAGCTCAAATCCTTCCCGCTCCGCCTCGAGCGCGGACGCCCATACGGACGCGTGCTCCCCTTCTGTCACGATGATTTTGCCCCGTCGCTGCTTTGAATGGCAGACGCCGAGCGTCGCTAAATTGTTTGCTTCGGTGCCGCTTGAGGTGAATATGAGTTCACCCTCGCGGCGGACGCCGAGAGACGAGAGAATGACTGTCCGCGCCGCCTCGATGCGGCGGTGCGCATCGAGCCCCATTTTGTGCACGGAGGAAGGATTCCCCCAGACGTCCGTCAGCGCGGACGCGGCGGCAGCGACCGCCTCATCGCAGGGGCGCGTTGTTGCCGCGGAGTCAAGATAAATCATACGTCAATGAAACTGAAAATACGTTATCATGTCGGAAAACTCTTCCGCATGCGACTCATACTTGTCCGGCGTCGTCGTGAACGTCAGCACGTACACCATTCCCCAGTGGAGGCACGCGCACTGAACGTATGAGAACTCGTTTTCGCCGAGCTTCGCCGTATACGTGTATTTTTTCGCCGCGACGCCGCCGAGGGTCGTCGATTCGGTATTTTCGAGCTTGAATTCGTCAAATACCTGATCAAATTCGCCGCGGTATGTCTCCCACCACGTATCGAGCGTCGTGGAGGCGTCCACGTTCCATGCCATGACGGTCACGTTCGTAGAATCCGCGTTGGAGCAGAACGCTCCGACAGCGCCCGTCGACATTGATTCTGTCCAGCCCTCGGGGACAAACAGGTCGCAGCCGATCGTTTCACTGTTTATGCGCTGCATTCCTTCGGGAATTGAGGGGTCCCTCTTCTGGCACGCGGTCAGAAGCACTGTCAGCAACATTACGGCGGCAAGTATGAGTGAAATTTTTTTCATGTCGTTTTCTTCTTTCTATCGTGAATTTGTTCAATAATATGTCCGAAGCATTGAAAGAACGGATTCCGGCGTCATGTTGGATGTGACGTTATAGCGGTAAAGCGCGTATAGGCTTGACGGCAGGGAGCGCACAAGGACGTTTTTGCCGTCCTCGCGGGTCGTAAGCGTGACGGTGATACCGTAAGAGTGTATGATCCGCTCGCTTTCGGTTGAGAAGTATCCGCCGGGGTAGGAAAGCGAGGTGAAGCGCTCGCCGAGCTCGCGGGAAAGGATTTCGTCGTATAGCTCAAGGTCGGAGGTGAGCGCGCGCTCGTAACTGCTCACGTCCTCGCCCGTCAGCGGAAGCGCTGAGGTGCGCGGGTTTTCGACAGACTCGAACTGCGCTGACTGGTGCATGTCGTATGTGTGCGAGCCGAGCTCAATTATGCCGGAGCTTATCATCTCGCGCGCTTCATCCCAGCCGAAGTGGGGGATGATAGGCTCGCCCGTTTCCTTATATGTATCTTTGCCGACGGATGAACCGATCGGGAAGACGACGGCGCGCATGCCGTATTTTTTAAGTATCGGATACGCGTTTTCATACGCGCTCATGTATCCGTCGTCGATCGTGATGCAGACGGGATTTTCCGGCAGCGGTTTGCCGCCGGTGACATATTCTATCATATCGCTGACAGTGACCGAACTGTAGCCTGCGCCCTTAAGAGCGGAGATGAAGGATTCAAATCTGTCGGCGCTCATGATGGTGCCGCCGTTTTCGTCGTCCGAGAAGTGGTGAAACATCAATATTGGGACGGCGGCTGTATATTCATCCTCGTTCGGTGTGGCGACGCTGAAAAGCGATTCGTTGTGCGCGGTCACACCCTCGGCGGTGACGAGCGAGCCGAAGCTTTTAAAGTATGTGCCGTCCTCGCCGTCTATTCGCCCGAGCGCGAGCGCGCCGACCTCGCGCCTCGGATGAGACGCATCATAGAAAAAGCGCGCGTCATATGACAGCGGGGAGAGGGAAAAATCCCAGAAATCGACCTCTTTTGCGAGCGCGGAATAAAACCGGCAAAGCTCGGATTTGTCATATCTTTCGATCTCGCCGATAAAGGCGGGGACGAGGACGACGGTCAGCTCCGTTTTTCCCGCCGCGCATATGTCGCGGACGCTCGCGGCGGTGTCTATAATGTCAGCGCCTGATAGGGCTCCCGGCTCGCCGTTCCTCGCAAAGTCCGCGCCGTGCGCGGCGAGGTATGATTCGGGGTCGGCGGTGCTTTCGTATTCAAGCGCGGCGTCCGGCTCGTAGAATTGATGCGGCTCCTCGCCCGCGTCTGCGAGCGAGAGCGCGAGGATCAGGCGGGAGGCATTAAGCGATTTTACCGCGTATTCCGCGGCGCTGACAGCGTCGGCGTACGGCGACAAGTCGTAAAATTCGCTGTCAGTCCCGTTTTTGCCGAACATATATGACGCCGAGCCGACGGCGAAGGACGTATGCTCCTTCGCGCCGTCAGGAAATGACGGGCGGTGCGATGATATATATACGGCAGAGAATATGACGGCGGCGACCGCGACGGCAAACATGACGATCGAAACCGCAAAAACGGCTCCGCCGCGCCGGTTTTTTCTTTTAGTCCGCTCCATTATTGTATATTATACAGCCGGTGAGCCGTCTTGTCAATCGCCGTTCATGCCGAGCGCGGCGATTTCGCGGGCGGCGGCGATGACGCCGAGCTTGCCCGATTCGTACGTCAACCCGCCCTGCATATAGGCGATATATGGCGGGCGAAGCGGTCCGTCCGCCGAAAGCTCGATCGACGCGCCGGAGACGAACGTTCCCGCCGCCATTATGACGGGGTCCTCGTAGCCGGGCATGTCCCACGGCTCCGGCGTTACGTAAGAATCTATCGGCGAGCCGTGCTGTATGCCGCGGCAGAACGCGCAGAGCGCGTCCGGGCTGCCGAAGCGTATCGTTTCGATTATGTCAGACCTGTCCTCGTCCCAGCCGGGCGAGACATCAAATCCCATGCGCCCGAATACGCACGCCGCGAGCGCCGCCGTCTTTTTCGCCTGTGCTACGGTGTGGGGCGCCATGAAAAAGCCCTGTATCATGTTCCTGTTCTGACCAAGCGTCGCCCCGACCTCGCCGCCTATGCCGGGCGTCGTGAGCCTATATGAGGCGAGTTCAACGGCGCGGGCGCTCCCGGCGAGGTATCCGCCGGACATTGCAAGCCCGCCGCCCGGATTCTTTATAAGCGACCCCATCATGAGGTCGGCGCGCGGCTCGGAATAATCGGTAAATTCGCCGTAGCAGTTGTCAACGACGAAATATGCGGACGTGTGTTTGTGGACAAAATCGGCGAGCTCGTCAAGCTCAGCGACCGTTAGAGCACGCCTGTCGCCGTAGCCGCGGCTGCGCTGCGCGTATATCACCTTAATTTCGGCATTTACAGAAATTTTTTCGGCAATTGCAGAAAAGTCGATTTTCCCGTCTTTAAGCGCAACTTCGTCGTAGTTTATCCCGTAATCGTAAAGCGACCCTTCGCCGTCGTGCCCGCGGATTACGCGGGAAAGCGTGTCATACGGCGCGCCGGTGACGGAGAGCATCGTGTCGCCCGTGCGCAGCAGGCCGAAAAGTCCGATCGCGATCGCGTGCGTTCCGTTCGCGATCGAATGGCGGACGATGGCGGATTCCGTTCCGAATACTTCCGCGTAGACGCGGTCAAGCGTTTCGCGTCCCTTGTCCCCGTAGCCGTAGCCGCTCGACGGATAAAGGCATGACTCGGACATTTTGTTTCTGCGGAACGCGTCGATGATGTCGGCGGTGCGCGATTCGGAGATTTTGTCAAATCGCTCGAATACGGGGCGGAGCGCCGATTCAGCCTCGGCGACGATCTTTTCTATGTTTTCTGTGTGTTTCATTTTGCTTTCCGATGCTAAAATTTTTTTCAGATATATTACCTTAATATTATAGCGTTTCCCGTCGGATTAAGCAAGGGGGAGATGAGTTCTTTTGAAAAGTTTCAACTTTTGCGGCTTTTTTCGCTTAGCAAAGAGCCGTTGATCCCCGGACGTGTGGGGGAAAATTGATGCAAAACAGGCACGCATGTTTAAAGACGAGGAGGCGGGGATCTTTGTTATGACGCTGCCTGCCGGATTTTGTGCGCCTATTTGAAATTACTGAGTATTTTATCGAGTTTACAATTGTATTCGCGCGCGTTGTGTGGTAAAATGACGGTGGATAAAAACTTTTTCGCGGGGTGATTTTATGGCAGGATACATGCTTGGCTGCTGCGTTCCCGGCGCTTCATTCATGCCGGAGGGCGAGGCGGGCATAAAGAGATGCGCGCTCGATATTTTATCTCTCGGATGCGAGGCGATAATCGGCGCGGGATTCGATTACGCGGAGACGGGCGTCGGAATGGTGATGAGCATGTCGGAGGCGGAATTTAAAGAGGCCGTTTCAATGAAGCTTCCGATAAAAACGGCGAACAGCTTCATTCCGCCGGAATACAAAATCGTCGCGGACGGCGCGTGCGGCGCGGGCTCGCCGCTTTACGAATACGTTGACACGGCGCTATACAGGATGGCGGCGCTTGGGATAGAGGTCGTCGTCTTCGGCTCCGGCGCGGCGCGGAGAATACCGGAGGGGATGCCGGTCGACGAGGGACGCGAATACATATTGAAATTCTTGTCCATGTGCGCCGACATCGGCGAGCGCTGCGGCGTTACGGTCGCAATCGAGCCGCTTCGCGCCTCAGAATGCAACGCGATCAATCTCACGACGACCGGGGAGATGATGGCGTCCCGCGTCGGCAGGGAGCGCGTATCCTATATCGCGGACGCGTTTCACATGTTTCACGGCGGGGAACCGGCCGACGCGCTGCTTCGCGCGAAGACGCTGCCGGTGCACATCCATGTTTCGGAGCCGCCGGACAGAACGTATCCCGGAAAGCACGGCGGGGAATACATAGCCGCGTTTGCGGAGGCGCTGAAAAAGACATCTTACAGGGGGCGCGTGTCCGTCGAATGCGGGTTCTCGGATTTTGCACGGGAGGTTTTCCCGGCGTATGAATTTGTGAAAAAACATTTTAAGGAGGATTCGGTTGTATGAGCACAGTCAAACTTAAAACGCTGCGCGCGCTCGAAGGGGAGCCGGTTTTGATCAAATCGGAGCCGGTCGAGGGACTTATCGGGCTGCGCGGTCATGTCTGCGGGAATGAGTGCGAGGGGTGCCTTTTCCCCGCCGTCTACGAAAACGGCGTGATAACGTCGATCGTCACAGCGCCCGCGGGAGAACACGAGCTTGAGATCGTGACGGGCAGCGAAGCGCCGGCGGTGACGGTCGTGGAGGTGGCGGAGCACAAACTCGACGTAAACATAAACGGGGAAGCGTTTACGTCTTATGTGACAGACCCGTCGCTCGCGAAGCCTTATCTCGGTCCCGTCATGACATCGTTCGGCGAGAGCTTCACGCGGCTTGATTTTGAGACGAAGGAACACCCGCACCACCGCTCGATCTTTTTCGGCGTCGGCGATGTAACGCTTGACGGCGGAGCCGAGCACGTTGATTTCTGGAATGAGCCTGCGAATTGCGGAATACAGAAATCGACGGGGATAAAAAATGTCGTTTCAAATAACGTCTATGCCGCATTCACGGCGGGGACGCAGTGGTGCTCGCACGACGGGGAGCCGATGATAGACGCGGAATGCGAGTATAAATTCTACGCGCAGAACCGCAATTTGCGGTATATCGACCTCTCCATGACGTTTACCGCGTCATACGGCGGGGTGACGTTCGGAAAAACGAAGGAGGCGGGGCCGCTCGGCGTCCGCATGGCAGACCCGCTCCGCGCCGAAAGGGGCGGATATATTGCCAATTCCTACGGAGCCAAGGGAGAGGGCGAATGCTGGGGACGCGCCGCGAACTGGTGCGTTTACGGCGGCGAGCTTTCGGGGCACAACGTCGGCGTCGCGGTGTTCGACGACCCGAAAAACGAGCGCTACCCGACATCGTGGCATATCCGCGACTACGGGCTGTTCGCCGCGAACAACCTCTATTTCAAGGGTCAGCTGAGGATAAACGCGGGCGAGCGGCTGACGTACAAATACCGCATCGTCTTCTTTGAGGGGACGCCCGAAACGGCGAGGATCGCTGACAGATTTATCGTTTACGCCAAATAAAAAGACTGCCCGTGAAAGCCTTTTGACGGCTTTCACGGGCATAATTGTCCCTTTTTGCGCGGCCATGTCAGCCGCGCTTTTTTGATGCAGAATATATCACCCTTCCGACTCGTGGACTTTGACGACGGCATCGGAGGCGGGAGACGTTTCATATCTAAAAAATGAAATGAACCATCCTGCCTCGTCATCTGTATAGTTGCCCGGAACGGCGCAGTCAAGCTCAACGTTCAGCACGTCGTTATCGAGACTGACCGACGAGAGGGAATATTCTATGCCGGAGCTGCGCGGCTCGTCTACGTATATGATATAGAGCGTTCCCCGGCTGAATAATTCGTCGTTATACTTCATCGCGACGCTGTCAAACGACGGAAACACATCATATTCGTAGTCAAGGGACAGCCCGGCGGCTGCCGCGCGTTCGCGAAATTCATGCAGCTCGGCTTCAGACTTTATCGCGAAGACGGGCAGCGGGTAACGCCTTTCGTCGATCATGACTAAAGGATAATTCAGCGAACCGCGGCAGAAGTCGTAAAAATCATTGGGGTCAATGATCGTGTCTGTGTATGAAGTGTACACACTAAAAACTTTGCCGTCTTTAGGCTCAATACAGTAGTCCACATCGAGAATGTTTTCCAGCATTGCGGGATAGACCTCCATCACAAGCCCCGCATATGTGATTCGGAGCGTGTCTCCGACCGTGATCTCGTCAGGGATCGTGCAGCCGGTCGCGTCGTCTTTTCTCGGGATCGTAATTTTCTCGCCGGAGGTAAAACTTGACGTAAGACCGTCCGTAACATCGACCACGAGCGTCGTGCCGTGATCCTCGCTCACAACGGCGTCAAAAATTTGTCCCCCGGTATATTCGCAGCTGACTGTCATTCCTTCAGGCGCGGAAGCTTTCCTGACGGCTATGAGCGCGAAATAATCAAGGAATTCATCTCCGGCATTGTTTTGCGGATAATCAAATCCGATCACAAGCGTGCTGCCGTTCGTCGAAAACGACAGAGACGGCACGCTGCCGTGCATTTCCCAGACGGTGACGGGGATGAGGCAGAGCATATTTTCCGAGAAAAACGCATCGTCATATTTTTTCGTCTGCATGTCGATATATCCTCCGTCCTCGTCGGGGCGAAAGATTTTTTTCTTTATGAGAGAAAGGTCTTCGACAGATTCGATTTCTATGACGGAGGCATAAAACCCGCTGAAAACGCCGAGGGAATCAGGCTCGTTATCATCTACTGGATCGGACGTGATAACGCCGCCTTCGCCGTTTGTGTCAGGTGTGTTGGCAGCGGCAACGGCGGGCACAGGCCGGTGGATGTTGTCTCTGAATCCGGCGGGATAGAGGGTAATACTATATTCCGACACAAAATCGGGGACTTCACCGGCGGCGTGTTCACCTGACGGCGTAGTCGCGCCCGGGGTGGAACCCGGCTGCGTCAGCGCGGTGTGCGATTGGAGCGCGATCAGCACGACGGCGAGCACCGTGAATACGAACGCGGCGGCGACGGTCGCCCATTTGGTGAGATTCTGCTCCCGCGTCTCCCGGCTGCCGTCCGCAGATTCGAGGATGAGATGATCCCCAAGGCTGCCGATCGCGTCTACAAGATCATATAGCTTCTGTTCGTTCATTTTTCGATTCCTTCCTTCTCAAGAAAAGCTTTCAGCTTGCGCCGCAGCTTCGAGAGCGTGACGCGGACGCTCGTGTCCGTCGTCGTCAGCCGCCGCGCGATAGATTTTGTCTCATCCATGTAAAAATAGCGGCGCATGAAGATGATCCTCTCGCGGGGCGAAAGCGAGAACATGAAACGGTTGAGCGCGTCGCGCAGCGCGATCTTGTCCGTCAAAAGCTCGCTGTCGCCGTCGGGGATGACGGATTCAAGCTCGTCGAACGCGGCGGCGACGGAGGGGCGCTTTTTCGCCGCGCCGCGGCGATATTTGTCAACGGCGATGTTGCGCACTATGCGGGTGAGATATGCCTTTAAATTGTCGGGGTTGTCGGGCGGGATCGAATTCCAGACGCGCAGGTAAGCGTCGTTGACGCATTCCTCAGCGTCCTGTCGGCTGTCTACAATGCCGTTCGCGACCGACATGCAGTAAGCGCCGTATTTTTCAGCCGTCTCGGATATGGCGGACTCCGACCGCTCGATATAAAGTTTTACGATACCGGCGTCGTTCATCTCTGCTGCTCACCCCGCTTTCATGCCTTCAACTATATAGACGCAAATCGCCCCGCAGATGTTAACCGTGCGGGACGAATTTTTTTGATTTTCGAATTATTATTTGTTCTCGCTGCTCTCGCCGCCTCCGTTTTCGGGCGGGACGTATTCAAGTATGTCGGAGACTTCGCATTCGAGCACCGAACACATCCGCGCGAGTACGTCAAGGTCTACCATCGCGACATCGTTGTTGATGTATCTGTTCAGCTGCGTCCGCTCCATCTCGGCGCATTTTGAAAACATGCCCTTTGACATTCCGGTGCGTTCAAGCATTTCTCCGAGCTTTATCTTGACTTTTCCGTGTTCGAAATATTTCAGCATAGGGATCTCCGCAAATATACTATTATAAGATATAACTAAGTATAACATTTAATACGAAAAAAGATAAGCTGCAATATGTTACTGTAAATACATAATATAAAATTATGCAAAATAAAATATCTAAAATATCTTGTGCAACTTCTTACACTGTGGTAAAATAGATTTAATTCAAACAGAAAAACAGGAGAGAAGATCATGGAAAACAAACGCGTGTGGCGAAGAACAGTACGTATGGCGATATCGGCGCTGCTGGCGCTGATGATGGCGCTGACATCGACCGGCTGTTTTTACATTCCGGCGGGCGTCGGGAGCGACAGATCGACAAAGGTTTCATCGAATGAGGGTATCACAAATGAGGGTTTCATAAATGAAACGGAAAGCGGCGGCGCTGCAACGGAGGCAGGGGAGGAAACGTTCGGCGGCGGAGCTGCGACAGAGGCAGGTGAGACGACGTTCGGCGTCGGCGAGACGGCGGAATACAGGGACGTTCGCGTGACGCTTCTGAGCGTGACCGAGAACGAGGGCAAAGATTTTATTGAGCCGGGCGAGGGAAAAGTTTTTCTGATATGCGAATTTGAGATCGAGAACCGCTCTGATGAAGAGATCGCGGTCAGCTCGTATTTGTCATTTGACGCATATGTCGACGATTACAGCACGAGCCTCAGCTTCACCGCCGCAAGCGTTGCCGACAAGCCCACGCTTGACGGAACTGTCGCCGCCGGAAAGAAGATGAACGGCATTATCGGATATGAAGTCCCGAAGGATTGGAGCGAACTTGAAATTCGTTTTACCGCAAATGTCTGGTCTGAGGCGAAGTTTATTTTTACGGCGAAAAGCACGCAGGGCTGACCGGCGCGGGATTTTGTGAGGGAAGTATAATAGAAAATTTCGGGGATGCGGCGTCTGCCTCATCCCCGATAGCTTTGTAGACAGCGAAAGCCGCTTTTGTATTTGCATATAAAGTGGTGCGGCAATGCCGGATGGCATTGCCGCACACTTAGGATTTATATCCCGGTATTTTTCGGTTTATGACTTTTTATTGTTCTTGCCCTTATTCATGAGAACAACGATAACAGCTATACCGATCACGCAGACGACTGCGACAACGATCCAGATAACCATATCGGAGTTGTCACCCGTCTGAGGCGGAACGGTCTGACCAGGATTTGTGCCCGGATTCGTGCCCGGATTCGTGCCCGGAGCAGGTGCTGCTTCCCATGTTGCGGTATATGTCACGCTGCCTGTCACAGTTGCGGAAACTTCGGGAGTCCAGCCCTTGAACGTGTATCCGTCGCGAGCGGGTGTTCCTTCGAACTCAGGCGTCGGGTTGGTGGAGTACGTATGGTAAGTTACATCCGCGAATGCCTTGCCGTCAGCGCCGTCCTTATATGTGACATCGTACTTCTTCGCGTAAGCGAACGTTGCAACAGCTGCCTTGTGGTCGGAGAGGGAAGAGCCTTCCGCGCCCTTGATGGATTCGAGAGCGAAGTTCTTCACGAAGAGCTCATAATCGCTCTTGTCGTTGTTGATGAAGAATATCTTGTCAACGACTTCGCCCGCATCGGAGCCGGATTCCTTCCAAGCGTCCTTCACATGCAGACCTTCAACCTTTTCGAGCTCGTCGACGAGGTTCGTCTGGAGGTCTTCACGAGCGTAACGGCAGTTCGTGTCGCCCATGATGATGATGGGTTTCTCCGTGTTCGTTGCCTTTATGTAATCAACGAGCTGCTTTATCTGAGCCTTGCGTGCCGCGATGTCCTCGGGCGTGCTGTCAGCGTCCATATGGAGCGTGTAAACGTCAACTGTAAGCTTGCCGTTTATCGTTGCTTCAAAGTGACGGAAGCCCTTCTGGATAAGTCCGTCCGCGCCGTTTTCGGTGGGAACTTTATAGCCTATACTTGCAAGATCTTTGTTGTTGGTTGAGTAGAAATCTGTCCAAGCAACTTTATCTGACTGCGTAACAGTGGCGGCGCCGGTTTTGTAGAACAGCCCAAGACCGTCTGTTTCGATCGGTATAAATACGCCATTCTCGTCGCAGAGCTTGTCTATCGAATTATCGGCGAGCGGGTCGAAAATGGTTACCGATTCAGGAACTTTCGCCTCATCATCGTTTAGTTCATTATAGAGACCGTTCTCGGTAAGATATTTAGACAGTTCGTCACGGTAGTTAAAGTTCTCGGAAACGCCGAGAATGTCCCAGCCCTTTTCAGCGATGAGCTGGCTCATTTCCAATGTTCCGTCAGCGCCGGGACCGCCCTCATTCATAGTAACGGTTCTGAAAAGCATATCTATAAGGTATACCTCTAACGTTACAGGCAGGCCGTCGACGTTCAGAGCGGCAGCCGTGAATGTGCCGTCGCCTTCACCGACGAGTGTGGAGGTGGGCGCTACGTAGTCCCTTACAGCCTCCCAGCCGTCATTTGCGAGCACAGCTACTTCCTTCGGATTCAGCGCCGTCGTATAGATCGTAACGTCGCTGTATGTGCCGAATGCCCACATACCATACTGTCCGCCGTTCGGGCGTCCGATGATCGCGGACTTGAAGTTCTTTATCTGCTCAGATGTGAGAGATGCCTTTACTTCATAAGGCGTGTCATTGGAGTTTGCAACGATGCCGCCGTCATTGTATACGATAACGGTGTTTGTCTTAACGTCGTATGTCACGGTGACGGTGTGCGTCGTGTCGTAGGGAAGCGCGTTTGTGCCGAGGCAGCCGTCTATCCACGCGCCGTCCTGGCTTCCCGCGGAATTGTAGGGGTGCTCTGCGGTTCCGATGTTTCCGCCGTAAGATGCATAAAATGATGTGGTGCTTACGGGTCCGTCCGGAGCGTCCTTGTCAGAGAACGAGAACAGTGTCTCAGCCCATTCGCTTCCGCTCCACCAGCTGCCCATCTTTGTGAGCGTGAAGGAGACGGTCAGACCGTCGATATCCTCAACGGAAACTTTATCGAAGAGCGTTTCGGGGAGCTTGAAGAAGCCGTTGCGAACGAAGACACCGTTTTCTTCTGCCCATGCGCGCCCGGAGTGAGCTTCGGGGGCTTTTCTTTCGTCGTCGGTTCTGCCGGGTTCCGGGTCATCTTTGTCCTCTGGGTCGAGAACGAGATCGGCGTTGTTCCCCGTCTTGTCGGAGAGGTCGCCGTTCTTGAGGCTGTACGCCGCTACCGGCGTTTTGCCTGATGCCGGCGCCTCGGCGCCGGATACCGGTGACGCTGCAACTGCGGCGAGCGAGAATACCATCGTCGCCATCAGCACGAGCGCCAGAAATTTCTTGAGGCTGTGTTTCATTTTTTTCCTCCATATCTGTACTTTCGGACGCCGCTTTCGCGACGCCTTCACGAATAATGTAATTATACAACATTTACTTTGAATAGTCAATTGATATCTGTCGCAATTATATCATTAATATTTTTATGGCGTCATAGAAATGAAAGACACATTATGTAAAACAAAAAAGAACCGTCCAAACGGTTCTTTTTTGTGGATTTTATCGCGGCTCGGAGCCGGGAATTTATCTCTTTGAGAACTGGGAAGCGCGGCGCGCCTTCTTGAGGCCGTACTTCTTTCTTTCGACCATACGCGGGTCGCGGCGGAGATAACCTGCGCGCTTGAGCGCGGGGCGGAAGTTTTCGTCTGCGACGCAGAGCGCGCGGGCAAGACCGTGACGGATAGCGCCCGCCTGACCGGAATAGCCGCCTCCGCGGACTGTCGCGATGATGTCAAACTTGCCTTCCGTGTCTGTGACGGCGAAGGGCTGGTTGACGATGAGCTTGAGCGTGTCAAGACCGAAATAATTGTCGATGTCGCGACCGTTTATCGTTACGACGCCTGAGCCGGGAACGATGCGAACGCGCGCGACAGATTTCTTTCTTCTTCCGGTGCCGTAGAAATATGGTTTAGCGCTTGTATACATTTAATCGTCCTCCTTCTCTTATATCTCGTATTTTTCGGGCTTCTGGGCTGCCTGCTTGTGCTCGGCGCCTCTGTAAACATGAAGCCTCGTCATCGCCTTGTCGCCGATAGAGTTCTTCGGGAGCATTCCCTTGACTGCAAGCTCCATTGCGAGCTCCGGACGCGTTGCCATCAGCGTCTTATACTGAACTTCCTTCAGTCCGCCGATGTAGCCGGAATGACGGCGATAATACTTCTGCGTGAGCTTCTTGCCCGTGAGAAATGCCTTTTCGGCGTTTATGATGATGACATACTCGCCGCAGTCAACATGGGGCGTGAACTCGGGGCGATGCTTGCCGCGCAAAATCGTTGCGGCGGCGACGGCAGTCTTGCCGAGAGGCTTGCCCGCCGCGTCGATAACGTACCAGCCGCGGGAGACTGTCTCTTTCTTTGCCATGTAGGTTGACATTTTTCTTCCTCCGTGATATAAAGTAAAAGCTTTCTTAATTGATCAGCGTGCATGATTATACATGATATTTTTTGCCTTGTCAATAGCTCGCGCGAAAAAAGTTTTTGAAATTTCAAAAAATATCGGTCTTATCTCTCAAAATCTCGCGATTTCTCTGATTTTTGAGGTCAAATCTCCCGCGGGAGGCGCGGTTTTTCTTTCGCCGCGTATTTACTTTCTTCACGAAATCTGTTACAATACTAACATATATCGCTGCGGCTGCCGCAGCGTTTTACGGAGGTCGGATGATGACGGATTACAGAGGCGTCATAGCGAAAAACCTCATAAGTCTGCGCACCTCCGCCGGGTTCACCCAGGCGGAAGTCGCCGCGAAGCTCTCATATTCGGACAAGGCCGTCTCCAAATGGGAGCGCGCGGAGAGCATTCCCGACATTGCAGTATTAAAGGCAATTGCCGATATGTACGGAGTCACGGTCGATTACCTGCTCGCGACTCACGGAGCGGAAGAGGAAGCGCCGGCAAAGCCGTCGCCGCGCAAAATGTCGCGCAATCAGGCGCTTATAACGATAATTTCAGTGATAGGCGTATGGTTTTTGGCAGTTGTCGCGTTTGCCGCGTGCTTCGCGAACGGGATAACAGCATGGCAGATATTTTTGTGGGCGGCTCCCGTTTCGCTCGTTGTGGCGCTCGTTTTGACGTGCGTCTGGGGCGGGCGCGGCGCGATGTTCACGTTCATCTCGCTGCTTTTATGGTCGCTCGCGGCGGCGATATTTATCACGTTTCTGAGCTCGCGCCCGTGGCTCGTCTTCGTCGGCGCGGGGATCTTGCAGGTGACGGTCGTGCTTTCGTCGGGTATAAGGCTTTCGCCTAAAAACAAGGAAGATAAAAAGGCAGACGCCGAAGATGACGACGGCGGAAGCACGGAGGCGTAGGATGCCGGAGCTTTTATGTCCCGCGGGGAATATGGAGAAGCTGCGCGCCGTCGTCGCTTACGGGGCGGACGCCGTTTATTTGTCGGGCAAAAGGTTCGGCATGCGTTCGGCGTGCGATAATTTTACGCCGGGCGAGCTTTCAGATGCTGTCGCGTTCGCGCACGAACGCGGCGTCAAGGTTTACGTTACAGTGAACATATTGCCGAGAACGCGCGAGTATGCGGAGCTCGGCGACTACATAGAATATCTCGGAAAGATCGGGGCTGACGCCGTGATCGTTTCCGACATCGGCGTCGTTTCGCTCGTTCGGCGGCGCGCGCCGGGGCTCGGCATACATATATCGACTCAGGCGTCCGTCGTTTCGGCGGAGGCGGCGCGCGCGTGGCACGCGCTCGGAGCCGAGCGCATTGTACTCGCGCGCGAGCTGACGCTTGATGAGATCAAAGAAATAAGGGAGAACACGCCAGATACTTTGTCGCTCGAAGCGTTTGTTCACGGCTCTATGTGCATCGCGTACAGCGGCAGGTGTCTGCTTTCGAATTACTTCACGGGGCGCGACGCGAACAGGGGCGCGTGCTCGCAGCCGTGCCGCTGGAATTACACTGCCGTCAGAGCCGAGGTGACGGAGGAAAAGCGGCCGGGCACGATGATCCCGATAGAGGAGCACCCGGAAGGGACGTTTGTCATGAGTTCGCGCGACATGTGCATGATAGAGCACATTCCGGAGCTCGTCTCGGCGGGGATCGACAGCTTCAAGATCGAGGGGCGCGTCAAAAGCGCGTATTACGGCGCGGTCACGGCGAACGCGTACCGCATAGCGATGGACAGATACGCGGCTGACCCCATGGGTTACGCGTTTGATCCGGCGCTGCTTCGCGAGGTTGAAAGCGTTTCACACCGCGAATACTGCACGGGATTTTATTTCGGCCCTCCGAACGAGGGGGCGAACACGGTCAGCTCCGGCGGATATCTGCGCGACAAGTCATATCTTGCGGCTGTAATATCATATGATGGATCGTCGGGCATGGCGCGCTTTCTGCAAAAGAACAAGGTCACGGTCGGCGAGGAAGCGGAGATCGTCTCTCCGGGCATGACGGGCAGGCGGCTTTCTTTGACTGAGCTTTACGGCGAGGATGGGAAGACTATCGAGTCCACGCCTCACCCGGGGATGATATATTCGGCGCCGGTGCCTTTTCCGGTTTGCGCCGGTGACATAATGAGGTCCGTATGAGGAAGGAGATCACGGGGTATGTTTTTTGAGATAATCAAGTCGATTCTGTTCGGCATTGTCGAGGGCGTTACCGAGTGGCTCCCCGTTTCGAGCACGGGGCATCTTATCCTGCTCGACGAATTTCTGGCGCTCGACATAAGCGACGAATTCAAGGAGATGTTCGACGTTGTGATCCAGCTCGGCGCGATACTCGCCGTCGTCGTGCTGTATTTTAAAAAGCTCAATCCGTTTGACAGGACGAAGACGGAGAAGCAGAAAAACGCGACGTGGCATTTGTGGATCATGGTCGTCATCGCCGTTCTGCCGTCCGCCGTCATCGGGCTTTTGTTTGACGATTGGTTTGACGAGCATTTCTACAATCCGCAGACGGTCGCGTTCACGCTCGTCATATACGGCATAGCGTTCATCCTGATCGAGCGCTGGCGCGAGGGGAAAAAGCCGGAGATCAAAAGCCCATACGCCGTGACGGTGAAGACGGCGGCGCTTATCGGCTGCTTCCAGATACTCGCGATAATCCCCGGCACGTCGCGTTCCGGTTCGACGATACTCGGCGCGATGCTGCTCGGTATGTCGCGCACGGCGGCGGCGGAGTTTTCGTTCTTCCTCGCGATACCGACGATGCTAGGCGCATCCGCGCTCAAGGTCGTCAAGTTCATCTTCACGAGCGAGGCCGCCGCGACGGGGACCGAGATCGCCGTGCTGCTCGTCGGCTGCGTCGTGGCGTTCGCCGTTTCACTCGTCGCCATAAAGGGGCTGATGGATTTTGTGAAGCGCCACACGTTTACGTCGTTCGGCGTTTACAGGATCGCGCTCGGCGCCGTCATCTGCATTTACTTCCTTATTAAAGGCGCAGCTCTTGCGGCATGACGGTCATACATGACGGTCATATTTGATCAAAACCGCGCGGCGGGAAACAAAAAGCCCGCGCCGCGCGGTGATTTTTTTCCAAAAAAAACGAATGACGCTTGTAAAAGACGCCGAATTGTGATATAGTATTGATGGTTTCCATAACATCAGTATCTGTAAGGAGATTATGAAACATGGCAAAGTACAATAAGAAGACTATCGAGGATATCGACGTATCCGGCAAGCGCGTTCTCGCCCGCTGCGACTTCAACGTCCCGATGGACGGCGGCAAGATCACGGACGACAAGCGCATCGTCGGCGCTATGCCGACGATAAAATACCTCTCCGAGCACGGCGCAAGAGTCATCCTCTGCTCGCATCTCGGCAGACCGCACAACGTTCTGAACGAGAAGATCAAGCTCGACAAGAAGGAAAAGGCAAAGGTCGAGGCGCTTCCCGAGGCTGAGCGCGAGGCCGCCACGGCAGCGTATATCGAAAAGGCGAAGGGCGACGTTAAGAAGCTCTCGCTCGCTCCCGTAGCTGAGCGCATCGCTGAATATCTCGGCCGTCCCGTCGTGATGGCTTCCGACGTTGTGGGTCCCGACGCGAAGGCGAAGGCCGCCGCGCTCAAGGACGGCGACGTGATGCTGCTTGAAAACGTCCGCTTCCACGCTGAGGAAGAGAAGAACGATCCCGAATTCGCAAAAGAGCTCGCTTCGATGGCTGACATATACGTCAATGACGCGTTCGGAACCGCGCATCGCGCGCACGCTTCGACCGCAGGTGTCGCCGATTATCTCCCCGCTGTATGCGGATATCTGATCCAGAAGGAAATTTCCGTTATGGGCGGCGCGCTCGAAGATCCGAAGCGTCCGTTCGTCGCCATCCTCGGCGGCGCGAAGGTTTCCGACAAGATCGGCGTTATAAACAACCTGATCGAAAAGGTCGACATGCTCATCATCGGCGGCGGCATGGCGTACACATTCTTCCGCGCGCTCGGTTCGCCTATCGGCAATTCCATCTGCGAAGAGGACAAGGTCGACCTCGCGCGTGAGCTTATGAATAAGGCGCGCGCAAAGGGCGTCAAGCTCCTGCTTCCCGTTGACAACATAATCGGCCGCGAGTATAAGGCTGATACGGTTTCGATGCGCATTTACTCCGACGCGATCCCGGACGGCTGGATGGGTCTTGACATCGGTCAGACGACGCAGGAGCTGTTCGCGAAGTCCATAGTCGGCGCTGGCACGATCGTTTGGAACGGTCCTATGGGCGTTTCCGAATGGGAGCATTTCGCAGCGGGCACCGAATGCGTTGCCGAGGCTGTTGCAGATTCCGGCGCGATCTCGATCATCGGCGGCGGCGACTCCGCGGCTGCTATCGAAAAGCTTGGCTATGCCGACAAGATGACGCACATCTCGACCGGCGGCGGCGCAAGCCTTGAATTCCTTGAAGGCCGCGAGCTTCCCGGCATCGCATGCCTCAACGACAAAGAGTAATCAATTAAAAGTTTTAAGGGGGAGTGGGGGTGCTTTGAAAAAGCACCCCCACACATAAGGAAATGAAGGAAACAAGAAGAACGGTTATTGCCGGCAACTGGAAGATGAACAAGACTCCGTCCGAGGCGAAGGCGCTCGTGGCTGCCATTGCCGAGAAGGCGGCGGGCAAGGACAAATGCGACGTGGTGCTCTGCGTTCCGTTTGTAGATATCCCGGCGGCTGTCGAGGCGGCGAAGGGAACGAACGTGCATATCGGCGCCGAAAACGTGCATTTCAAGGAATCCGGCGCGTACACGGGCGAGGTTTCGGCGGCGATGCTCGTTGAGTGCGGCGTTTCTCACGTTATTGTCGGTCACAGCGAAAGAAGACAGTATTTCGGCGAGACTGACGAGACGGTAAATCTCCGCGCGAAGGCGGGGCTCGCAGCCGGGCTCAAGGTCATCATCTGCGTCGGCGAGGTGCTTGAGCAGAGGCAGGCGGGGATCACGGCGGAGGTCGTCTCGATGCAGACGAAGCTCGCGCTCGCCGGGATCGAAGACCTCAGCAACGTCATCATCGCGTATGAGCCCGTGTGGGCTATCGGCACCGGTCTGACCGCGACGCCGGAACAGGCTGACGAGGTCTGCGGCATTATCCGCGGCGTCGTTGCCGGGCTTTACAGCGAGGCACAGGCTGAGGCGCTGACGATACAGTACGGCGGCTCCATGAACGACAAGAACGCGGCTGAACTGCTCGCAAAGGTCAACGTCGACGGCGGTCTGATCGGCGGCGCGTCCCTCAAGGCGGACGCCTTCGGCGCGATCATCGACGCGGCGCAGTAAGCGTAGACAAGCAGATAAGCAAATAAAAAAATATGCGTGGGATACGAGCGTGTCCCACGCATTTTCATTACCGGGAAAAAATATCAGGCGTCGTAGTCGCGGAACGCTGCGGCGGTGCGGCGCAGATAGATGAGCTTTACGATTTTGACCGGCATATATACGGCGAAAGAGGCAAGCGCGATCAAATAACCAAGACCCCCAAAATGCACAGTGTGTAAGCCGAGCATCGAGACGACATACAGGTACAAAAGCTTTTTCCACTTCTCCGAAAGCTCGTCATCTATGCCGGTGAGCACTTCACTGTGAGAGGCATATTCCTTGAATTCGGAGAAAAACGAGGGTACGATGTCGAGCATTACAAGCAATAGATAGAAGGAAGAGCTTTCGTCTAAAAAGATAGCGATAAACGAAAAAACGGAGTTTATAAGGGAGCAGATACCGGCGATCTTATAATTATCCGAGTACCTTGCGAGCATGATAAGTATCACGCCGTATGTGATCCACGTAAGCGTAAGTATCGAGTTGCCGACGATGCTTATCGGGAATGGGAACAGCCCTATCGCGGTGCCTATAATCGATGGGATAATGAGCAGGAACAGCAACCGGATCCATTTTCCGAGAAAGGCGCATTTCTCTATGTTGTGCGCTTCAAACTCGTCGAATGCCGCTGCTTCTTTCACGCGGTCCCGCTGCACGAAATTCCGGCGTTTAATCATCACGCAGACGCTTTTGTCCGTACACGTTTCGCACGTTTTGTGTCCGCGCCCGCGGCAGCAGGCGGCGAGCCTGCAATCGCCCTCATGCCGGTCGCCGGGCCCGTCAAAGCATCCGGGACAGCCGAGCTCTTCCCTGTACGAACATGTACTGCATGATTTCCCGCAATAAGATTCTTCCATAAAAGACCCCCTATGATGCTAAAAATTTCTGTCCTCAAATATTGTACTGCTTTATAACTGCTATGTCAAGTCCTGTCGGATTTTTTGGATATTTTTTTGAATTTGCGGTGATATGCCATATTTTTATCGTATACACAGCGATTGTACGATATAAAAAAGGGGAGGGACATTTTTGAAAAGTCCCTCCCGGCGGAGTTTTTTACGATATGTCGGTTACATTAAATTTATCTTTCGCGTATGCGGTTGTCTTCCCCTATGTCGGCGGAGGACGACCAGGAGTTGAGCTTTTCGATTATGCGCGCGGCGTCTTTTTCATCGGCGAGAGCGAGGTCGCCGCCGGAGGAGACGCAGGGATAGAGGCGGAGCACGGGCGTTATGCCGACGGAGACGGAGACGGAGAGCAGGGCGGTGTCATAATCGCTCGTGTTGAACCAGAAGTTGCCGAGGCTGTATATGATCGGCGTGCCGTTATAGTATTCGACCGGCTGGAGCACGTGCGGGTGCGCGCCGATAACGATGTCGGCTCCCGCGTCGACGAACGAATGCGCCGCCGCCACCTGTTTGTCGTTCAGCGCGTTTGAAAATTCCGTGCCGAAATGGACGTAGGCGATGACGATATCGGCGTTGGCGTCGGCCTCTTTGATAACGCGGAGAAATTTTTCCGTGTCATATATGCCCATGACGCCTGGGTCCTCGCCGTCGGCGACTGGCGTCATTCTGTGTACCTCAGCCGACGAGGCGGCGCAGAACGCGAGCTTGACGCCGCCGGAAATGACGTACCTTATTTCCGACGCCTCGGCTTCGTTTTCTCCCGCGCCGACGTGGATGATCCCGGCGCGGTCGAGATTTGAGATCGTGTCCGAAAATGCCTCGTGGCCGTAGTCATATATGTGGTTGTTCGCGAGGGAAACCATGTCGACGCCGAGCTCGCCGAAAATTGAGAGGTCTGCGGGGTCGGCTCGGAACGTGTACGTTTTGCCCGCGAGCGGCGCGCCGCCGGTCGAGATCGAAAATTCGTTATTTACAAATAAAATGTCGGCGTCCTTCATCATGCCGATGAGGTCGCTTGAAATGCACTTTGAAATATCGCCGCCGTGTCTGCGGTAGTGTGACATGAGGTTCCAGTCGGCGCCGAGGTTAACGTCGCCGGTGAAGGCGAGCGTCGTTTTGTGCGGGTCGTAGACATCGCCGAGGACCGTGACGTTTTCGTCGTTTGTGCGGCCTTTGTATATGTCATAGAGGACGGAGAAGGAGAGCCCGGTCAGCGCCTCCCACATTTCGTCGCGATATCCCGTAGTTGAAAGGTACCGGCGGCAGACCTCGGTAAAGCCGCCGTTCGGGAAAAGCCGTTCGTTTTTGGCGCAGAAGTCGATAAAGCCGCGGTCAATGTCGTATTTTTTGTCAGTCGCTTCGAGTATCGCGTCGTATATATCCTCGCCCGTGTCGGTATATAGCGGACGGACCATAAGCTCGTTGTCGCTCGGCGCGCCGGCGAGCGGGGTGAGCGAGTTGACGATGCCGTTCATTGCCGTTCTATATGATACGGCGACGGTAGCCGCGGCAAGCGCTATCAGAAGCACCGCGGCGACCGCGCGGGTCAGGATTATTTCACGTTTCCCGGTCATGGGCGCACCTCACCACCGCTTTGCGGTATGAAGGACTCGAATATCCGGCATTCACAGTCAGAGGCAGCGTCGGCGAGCGTGTTTTCGTCGCGGATCGTCCAGAGCGCCGTCGGCATTCTGAGCACATTGCGCCAAAGTCTATATGAAAGCGCGTCGCGATGAAGGCAGTTGTAGGCGACGAAATCAGGCCTGCCGACAACGTTCAGCCAGAGATTTTCGAGCGCGAACAGGGCGGCGCCGTTTTTGTCGTGTTTGCCGCGCGTGTAAAATCGCTCGGCAAGCTGCCCGCGAAAGACGGAAGGTTCGTTTTTCCTGTACCAACCGACGACGTAAGGATTAAAGGATTCGATGCAGTATTCGCCGGTGTAATTTTTCATCATCTCCGAAACGGCGCGGCAGAGGGGAGCGGGGTCGACGCGGGGTTCGCATTTGAGCTCAACGACTAGCGGGACGCGCCCGTCGACGAGGCGCAGCACGTCCGAAAACCGCGGCGGCGCTTCGTTCCCGCCGAGCAGTCTGGCGGACTCGATCTCGGAGGCGGTAAGGTCTACAATTTTCCGGTCGATCGAGCACATGCGGCGCATGTTGTCGTCGTGGAAGACGAAAAGCTCACCGTCCTTTGAAATATGTACATCGAGCTCGATGCCGAAGCCGCGCCCGACGGCGCGGCTGAATGCAGGCATTGAATTTTCCGGCGCTTCCGGCGTTTCGTTCGAATAAAGCCCGCGGTGGGCGAAAAGTCCGTCGAAAAACGCGTGCTCGGGGTGCTTTCTGCGCCCGGCGATCAGAAAAATATAGAGGCAGAAGAGGATAACGGCGGCAGCGAGCGCCGATATTATGACTGTGACGGCAATGTTGAGTGGATTCATGATCAGTCGTTGTCGGCGAAGGCCTCAAGCTTCGAGGCGGAGACGGCGGGCTTTGAGTCGCCGTGGCGGACGAAGCACATTGTGATGAACGAGAGGACGACGAACACCGTCGCGTACGGGAAGAATACCTCGCGCATGCCGAAAATATCCATCAGATAGCCGGAGAGAATCGGCGTCACGACCTGTGCCGCCATCGAGGCTGTGTAGTAAAAGCCCGTATATTTTCCGACATCGCCTGACGAGGCGAGCTCGACGACCATGGGGAAGGAGTTGACGTTTATCGTAGCCCAGCCGATCCCGGCGAGGACGAAGAAAATATCCATTACAATGACCGACGTGCCCCGCTCGATGAAGCTCGCGCCGAAAAACGCGACGGCGAGTATCGCGACGCCGGCGAGGACGGATTTTTTGCGCCCGATCTTCGAGGCGATAATTCCGACGGGGATGTAGGTGACGACCGCGGCGGCGTTGGCGAGCAGCAGCGTCGTCGAATATGAGACGCCGATTATATCAGTCGCGTAGACGGAATATTTTGACGTTACGGCGTTGTAGCCGATGAACCAGAGGGCGACGGAGGCAAGGATGAAGAGCAGCGAGATGAACTGCTCGCGCGAGAGCTTCCCGCCCGTCGTGCGCTGCTCGGATTCCGCGTCGAGGTGGTATTTTTCGGTGTCCGCCTCCATCTCAGCCGCCCATTTGTTTTCACGGACAGTTAAAAGGAATACGACGAGTGCCGCAACCATGATCGCCGCGACTGTTATCATATAAGCGGAAAAGTCCGTCTTGCCTTCCTCGCTCGTCTTGAAGACGGTGGCGAGTATAAGAACGATCATGCCGCCGGCGGTGCCCATCAGATTTATGACGGCGTTGCCCTTAGAGCGCAGCGGCTTTACGGTGACATCGGGCATAAGCGCGACTGCAGGCGAGCGGAACGTCGCCATCGCGAGCAGCGAAAGCAGGAGCAGACCGATAAAGAGCGGCAGTGTGCTCGCAAATCCGAGCGCGGAGAACGCGGCGACGGCGACGAGCGTTCCGAACAGGATGAACGGCGTGCGGCGGCCGTATCTCGTCTTCAGCCTGTCGGAGAGATTGCCGAAAATCGGCAGAAGGAAGACGGCGAAGATGTTGTCAAGCGACATGATGATCCCGGAGCTCCCGTCCGACATCCCGAATTTATGCTTGAGGATGAGCGGGACGATCGTGTCATATGCCTGCCAGAAGGAGGATATAAGGAAGAAGGCGAAACCGACGAGGATCGTTTTCTTGTAGTTGAGCTTCATTTGCGGCTCCTTTCCGCGCGCCGGCATATCTCCGGCACGAGTCTGCAATAATAATATTGTGAGCGGATAACGGATTTTGCCCGTCTGGGGCGGCTGTGCGGCATCTTTCAGTTTTCAATGAATTTTACCGGAAGCGTCATACAGCGTTCACATATTAAAATTATAATCTAATCACAGAACAAAAACAAGAGCTAAACGCAAAGTTCCGTATAATATTGTACAAAGTGAGGTCGAGAAATTATGGCTGACTACATTTACGGCAGCGAGAATAACGGAAACGAAAACGAAAGCGAAAACCGGAACACGGCTCCGGAGAACGGACAGAGGCCGGGCGACGGCGCGGGAACGAACGCGGGGATGAACGGCGGAAACGTCGGTAACGGCGGAAATTATTCCGGGTATCAGTACACGTCAGGTCCCTATGGGAACGGATACGGGTACGGTTACGGATACGGGTACGGACAGCCGACTCCGCCCCCGAAGCCCCCGAAAAAGAAGGGAGCCAAAACGGTGCTCGTCGTCGTGTCCATTATCGTGGCGACGGTGCTTCTTGCGACGGCGGCAGGCGTCGGCGGATATTTCTTGACGCTGCAGAACAGCGGCGACGATCAGGATCCGCCGACACAAACGAATGAGCTCGCTTCGAACGGGGACGGCGAGAAGCAGCCTGAGGACAACACCTCGACGGGCGTTGTCTTAAAACCTGATTCCCTCGGAACGAAGGACAAGGGTACGATCGCCGAGGTCGCGGCAAAAACGGCTGATTCAGTCGTCGAGATCACGACGGAGTACGCGACGAGCAACAGCTTCTATTACACTTACGGCGCGGGCAGCGGCGTCATCATCAACGAAAACGGCTATATCATCACGAACAATCACGTCATCACAGGCGACACCGGCACGGCAACGTCTATAACCGTCAGACTTACGAACGGGCAGTCGTATGACGCCAAGATAATCGGCGCCGATTCCGATTCCGACATCGCGGTCCTCAAAATCGAGGCGACCGGGCTGAAGGCGGCGACGATAGGCAAGAGCGATTCTCTTGTGGTCGGCGAGGAAGTCGTGATCATAGGCAACCCGCTCGGCACTCTCGGCGGCTCCGTCACAAACGGCATAATCAGCGCGCTTGACCGCGAGATCACGGTCGGTGATGAAACGATGAATCTTCTTCAGACGAACGCAGCCGTCAACCCCGGAAACTCCGGCGGCGGAATGTTCAACATGGCGGGCGAGCTTGTGGGGATCGTAAACGCGAAGTATTCCGAAACAGACGTTGAAGGGCTCGGATTCGCTATCCCGATGGACGACGTGACAGTCGTCGCGAACGAGATACTTGAATACGGTTATGTTCGCGGGCGCGCTTCATTCCATATCACGGTCCTCTCGGTATCCTCGATCGAGGACATGATGAGGTACCGTGTGAACGCGGTAGGACTTTATGTCGCGGAGGCCGAAAAGGGATATAACGACGGCGTCCTTAAAACGGGCGACAGATTCGTCTCCGTAGACGGCGCGGAAATAATTGATCTTGCCGACCTCAAGGCGGTGCTCAAACGGCACAGCGTCGGCGACGTTCTTGACGCCACGGTTATAAGAAACGGAACGTCTGTCAACGTCAAGCTGACATGCTACGAGAAAATGGTGGGCGACGTTAACTTCGATAACAGCAAGACAGAGGAATAAACGCATTTCAGGCGTCAACGGGGCGGGGATATCCGCGAGGGATATCCCCGCCCTAAAAAAGGTCTTGACGCATTTGTGCCGGAAATTCGCGCCGCCCTCTTGATTTCTGCCGCCGCGCGGATTTATAATCTAACTAAAGAAAAAATTCGGAGAAACGGATCATGTATAAGATACTCGTTGTAGACGATGAGGAGCGCATAAGGCGCATGATATGTAAATACGCCGCCTTTGAAGGCCACAAGACCGAGGAAGCCGGAGACGGCATACGCGCGATCGAGATGGCGCGTCAGGGCGACTTTGACATACTTATAATCGATATAATGATGCCGGAGCTTGACGGATTCTCGGCGTGCCGCGAGATCAGGAAATTCTCGGACGTGCCGATCATAATGCTGTCCGCGCGCGGCGAGGAATACGACAAGATAAACGGGTTTGAGCTTGGGATCGACGATTATGTTATAAAGCCGTTTTCGCCGAAGGAGCTGATGCTGCGCATTGACGCGATAATGAAGCGCGTCCGGCGCGGGTCAGGCGCGCAGGCGGCGCCGAGAGATCAGTCCGCTCAGAAGCATGAAATTTTCGAGCTCGGCGGGCTGCGGGCTGATCTGACGGCGCGCATCGTGTACCGCGACGGGGAGAGGGTCGACATGTCGCCGAAGGAGTACGAGCTCTTCTTTTACATGCTCAAAAACCGCAACATCGCGCTTTCGCGCGAAAAGCTGATCTCCGAGGTCTGGGGATACGATTTCTACGGCGACGACAGAACGCTCGACACGCATATCAAGCTTCTGCGCCGCAGCCTCGGTCCTTACGCCTCGCATATCGTGACGCTGCGCGGCGTCGGCTACAGGTTTGATACGGAAAAATGAAAAAAGAACGAACGGCGCGCCGCGGAGGCGGCGTCAAGAACAAGATCGTCATATATCTTGTCGTGTTTGTGCTGATCGTCATAGGGCTGCTCTGGGTCTTCCAGATACTCCTGCTCGACAAGATATACAGCGCGATAGTGCAGAACACGCTCTACCGTTCGAGCGAGTCCATACTTGACGATATAAACGATGAAGACGCGCTTACCGAGACAGTCAAGTATATCTCGCAGGAATATGAGATGTGCATCTCGGTTTTCAGGTTCGAGGGAAACACGGGATATCCTATCGCAAATTCACATATAAATTCGAGCTGCCTTCTTCACAGCATAAATGAAGATTCGCTTTCAAATTATTATAAAAAGGCGCTTGCAAACGACAGCGGGATATATGTCCACAGGGTCACGCTGCGCGGCTTCGGGACGACGTTTCACGCGCGCCCGAGCTCGTCCCTTCCGGATTCTGTGATATATACGCGCGCGGTCACGATGGCGGACGGCGCAAACGCCGTCATATTCCTCAACAGCGACATGACGCCCGTTTCGGCGACCGTGCGGACGCTGACCGTCATGCTCGTATTTATTTCCGTTCTGACGCTGATTCTGGCAGTAGCGCTCGCGTATTTCATCGCGTGGCGCGTCTCGGCGCCGATCGCGGACGTGAACCGCGAAGCGAAAAAGCTCGTCAACAACACGTATGACGGGAGAAACGTCCGCCGCGGATACCGCGAGATAAACGAGCTTTCCGAGACGCTGACATACGCGGCGCACGAGCTCTCGAAGGTCGACAGGATGCAGAAGGAGCTGATCTCCAACATATCGCACGACCTGCGCACCCCGCTGACGCTGATAGAGGGCTACACCGAGATGATGCGCGACATCCCCGGCGAAAACACGCCTGAGAACATGCAGGTAGTCATAGACGAGACGAAGCGGCTCTCGACGCTCGTCTCTGACCTGCTTGAGTTGTCGCGGCTTGAGACGGGGAAGCAGACGATATATCCGGCTGTGTTCGACCTTGGCGAGGCGCTGAGGGACACGGTGAGCCGTGTGATGAAGCTTTATGAACCTGACGGATACCGCGTCATCTTAAACGATGTCGACGGCGTGTTCGTCAACGCGGACAAGACGCGCATTTTGCAGGTGCTCTACAATCTCATCGGCAATGCTGTCAGCTATACGGGAGCGGATAAGACCGTCACAGTCGACGAGACTGTAAGCGAAGGCGTTGTGCGCGTGGCGGTGACTGATACGGGAGAGGGGATAGCGAAGGAGAATCTGCCCCTCATCTGGGACCGTTACTACAAGGTCGAGGGGACGCACCGGCGCGGCGTCGGCGGTTCGGGGCTCGGGTTGTCGATCGTAAAGGAGATACTAACGCTTCACGGGGCGAAATTCGGCGTATCGAGCGAGCTCGGGCACGGGAGCACGTTCTGGTTCGAGCTGCCCATAGTAAGAGAAGAGATAAAATGAGGCTTCGGGGCGCTTAGATGTGCGCCCCGAACAGCTTTTTTTCAAAAAAGTTACAGAATGTTTACATTTACGTGGTGAAATATTTTTCCGTTTGTGATACAATATACGGGTAAAAATGCCGCCCGCGCGGGCGTGCCGGTACCATTGATTTCTGGGAGTAAATTTATATGGACGGATATAGAAGAAGACCTGAGGCGCAAAGACGCCCGGAACCGGAGAGCTTCTGGCGCCGCATAACGCGCCGCAACAGGCTGTTCCTTTTCTGGTTCCCCGTGATGCTGATATATGAGGAGATCGTTTTCCGCATCTCGACCGGTAGCTACGGCGGCGGTTTTTCCGGGTTTATATATACGCTTTTGTTCTCAGTCGCCGCGGGCTGCCTTCTGACGGCGCTCTCGACGATCTTTATCAACAAGATCAACGTCTATATCGTGATCACGCTGACCTCGGTGCTGACGCTTCTTTACTGTGCGAATTTCGTTTACCTGACTCAGTTCCAGACGTTTTTCCGCTGGTCGACTATCGGGCAGGCGGGCGAGGTGACGCAGTTCTGGCGCGAGGCGCTGCAGCGCATACTGCTCGATATCGTGCCGCTCGCGTTCATGCTCGTCCCGCTCATTGTATACTGCGTCTGGGGCAGGCGCCGCGCGCCCGCGCTCGGAACTCCGGTGCGCGTCAAGGCGGTGCTGATCGTACTTACCGTCATGCTTCACCTGACCGCGCTTGCGGGCATTGTGATCGGAGCCGAGACGAACGAAATATATAACGGCGTCTTTATGCCGGAAAAGGTTTCGAGCAGCTTTGGCCTTCTGACCGAGACGCGGCTCGACATCAAATATACTATATTCGGCGAGCCTGAATACAGCGGAAACGAAGTCATAGGTGTCCCGGACGACCCGTTCTCGCACGGAACGGATAAACCTGCCGGCACCGACGGGCCCTCGACGCCCGAGACAAACACGCCTGCCGGCACCGATGACGGTACCGAGACGGTAGCCCCGCCTGCTCCGATCGAATACGGCGACAACGTCCTCGACATAGACTGGGACGCGCTGATCGCGGGCGAAAAGGACGACAGCATTGTTGAGATGCACAAGTATTTTTCCTCGCGCACCCCGACGAAGAAAAACGAGTACACGGGAATGTTCGAGGGCAAGAACCTCATACAGCTGACGCTCGAGGGCTTTTCTTCCATAGTCGTTGAGAATCATCCCGAGCTTTATCCGACGCTTTACAAGATGCTTCACGAGGGCTTCTACATGGAGAACTACTATAATTCGCTCTGGGGCGGCAGTACCGCGACGGGCGAATACGTCTCCATGACGGGCATGTTCTACAACAGCGCGAAATGCCTTCAGATGTGCGGCGGCAAAACGTGGCCGTTTGCGCTCGGAAACGTCTTCACCGCGCGCGATTACACGGTTTACGCGTTCCACAATCACACGTATACTTATTACAGCCGTCACCTTTCCCATCCGAGCTTCGGATACGAAAACTATATTGCAGTCGGCAACGGGCTTGACGACATGACTGATGTATGGCCTAAATCCGACCGCGAGATGGCGGAAAAGACGATAGATTACTATATCGACAAAGCCCCGTTCCACACTTATTATATGACGGTCAGCGGGCACGCGAATTACACCTTCACGGGCAATTCGATGAGCAAGCGGCACCGCGACGAGGTTGCGAATCTGCCGTACTGCGACAATGTTAAGGCGTATTACGCATGCCAGATCGAGGTGGAGCTGATGCTCGAATACCTTGTCGAAAGGCTTGAGGAGGCGGGACAGCTTGAAAATACGGTATTCGTGATGAATGCCGATCACTTCCCCTACAGCTTGTCGGACGATGAGCTTGCCGAGCTTTACGGTCTGCCCGTCAGCGGCATACGCGACAATCTTGACCTTTACCGCAACGGCGCGGTGATCTGGTCGGCTTCAATGAAGGAGCCGGTCACGATCTCGAAGCCCTGCTCGGCGCTCGATATAATCCCGACAGTGCTGAACCTGTTCGGCGTCAACTATGATTCCCGTCTTCTGATGGGCGTCGACCTCAATTCCGACTCCGATCCGATAGCGATCGTCAACTGCGACAAATCGAGCTGGAGCTGGATAAACAAGAACGGACAGTACGACACGGGCAAGAAGAAATTTACGCTCGCGCCCGGCGTCACGGTCGATGAGAGCGCGCTTGACGCCTACATTTCGCAGATGAGTTCTGTCGTGGCGACAATGAGAAAATATTCGCTGCGCGTGCTCGACAAGGATTATTATAAGTACGTGTTCCCGAACGGCTTTAAAGACTACGGATGACGATCGGGCGCACGTTAGGCTGAATATGTAAGAAAAACTCCGATTCCAGACTTTGGAACCGGAGTTTTTTGAACTTTTGAATTTGCGTTACTGCTCGGATGTGCCGGGGCGTGTGCCGTCAGTGCCGATGCCGAGTTCGGGGTCAACGGAGTTGCCGCTTTTGGCGCTTCCGCTGTCGCTGCCGTTATTCATGCCGCCGTTTACGTCGTCGTCAGGGTCTAGGACACCGCCGTTGTTGTCGCTGTCGGCGTCCCCGCCGTTGCCGTTCACGCCGCCGTTGCCGTTCATGCCGCCATTGCCGTTCACGCCGCCGTTGCCGTTCACGCCGCCGTTGTCGTTCACATCGCCGTTGCCGTTCACATCGCCGTTGCCGTCAATGATCCCGCCGTTGGTGCCGTTTGTTGTGCCAAGGTCGTCGGTGATGTCGCCGAGGTTAGGGGCGTCGGTCACGCTGCCGTTTGCTTTGTCGTCAACGCCGCCGTCGCCGAGAATGTTGTCCGTTCCGGATTTGCCTTCCTCGCCGTAGATGCCGTCACGGTCCTGGTCGGTGTCGCCGTCTGTGCAGGCGGTGAATGCGAGCAGGCACGCCGCGCAGATAAAGAGCGCTGCCGCGCGCGTTATAATATTTTTCATAGCTTGTAGTTTTCCTTCTTTGTGTAGATTCCTACAAGCATATTTTTTGCCGGGGCGTGCGGATTATCCGAGACAAATTTTGAAAACGGATAAAATCGGCTCAAGCTCAAATGCGTCAGCGGATTTTTTTGCGCGTAAACGCATTGGCAGCGGCGCGAGCGTGCTGTCGACGCCGAGGCAGGGCGAATTTTAGCGCGTAAACACAGCTGCGGCACGGTGCGAACGTGCTGCCGACGCCGAGGTAGGTTTTTTCGTGTTAACGCATTTGAGGCGGCGCGAGCGTGCTGTCGAAGCGGGTCGCATTTTTAGTGTTTAACCACATTTTGCGGCACGGCGCGAACGTGCTGTCAAAGCCAAATGCAGAGCACATTTTAACGCGCGTGAACGCATATGCGGCGCGGAAAAATTTTAAAATCCGCTTAACGTGACACTCTGCCGCTGCCGTCGCCGCCTGCCAGCGCGAGCACCTCTTCCTTTGACACGCGGTTGAAATCGCCGACGACGGAGTGCTTGAGGCAGCTCGCGGCGACCGCGAACTCGAGCGCCGCCTGCGGCTCCATTCCGGCGTGGTCGGCGTATATCAGTCCGCCGGAGAAGCTGTCGCCGCCGCCCACGCGGTCAACGATCTCGATCGTATATTTCTTCGATTTATAAAATTTGCCGTCCCGGTACATCATCGCAGACCACTTGTTTGTGTCCGCGCTGATGCTTTCGCGCAGCGTCACGGCGACGGTGGAGAATCCGAAGCGCTCAGTCAGTTTGCGGCAGACCTGGCGATATCCTTCATCGGAGATCGTGCCGGTCGTGATATCGGTGTCGTCCGCGCGTATACCGAAGACGCGGTCGGCGTCCTCCTCGTTCGCTATACAGACATCGACGTACTGCATGAGCTCAGACATCACGCGGTTCGCTTCCTCTGTCGACCAGAGCTTTTTTCTGTAATTGAGGTCGCACGAAACTATGACGCCGTGGCTCTTCGCCGCGCGGAGGGCGGCGGCGCAGATGTCGGCGCAGGCGGGCGAGAGGGCGGGAGTTATCCCCGTGAAGTGAAAGCGCTCGGCGCCGTCAAATATAGCGTCCCAGTCAAAATCCGCGGGCGTCGCCTCGGAAATTGCGGAATGAGCGCGGTCATAGATAACGTTTGACGGGCGCTGAGACGCGCCGTGCTCGACGAAGTAGATGCCCATCCGCTCACCGCCGCGCGCGATGTGCGAGACGCCGACGCCGATGCCGCGCAACTCTGCTATCGCCGCCTCCGCGATCGGATTTTTCGGCAGACGCGTGACAAATTCGGCCTCCATGCCGTAATTTGCCGCCGAAACGGCGACGTTCGCCTCGCCGCCGCCGTACTGTACCTCGTATGAATGAGCCTGCGAAATGCGCATGCGCGCCGGAGGTTCGAGCCTGAGCATGATCTCACCGAATGTAACGAGCTTTCCCATGTTATTGTGTTCCTTTCATTAAATAAAATACATAAAGTAAATTTTGACGCGGGTTTCAACATATTGCACGATAATTGTATCACACGGAAAGGCCTATTTCAAGGGCGGACGGCAAAATTGACTTAAAAGTGACGCGTTTGTGAACATTGTGAAAACTCTTTCAAAAGTCGCTTGACAAACGGCGGCGCGGGGGGTAGTATAATCGTACTACGATAATAAAACGGTCATGGAGGTAGGCTTTTGCTCAGACTCAGTAATATAACGAAGGATTATGTGTCCGGCGATTCCGTTGTCCACGCGCTGCGCGGTATAAATATAGAGTTTCGGAAAAGTGAATTTGTCGCGGTGCTCGGTCCTTCCGGATGCGGAAAAACTACGCTGCTCAATATTATAGGCGGGCTTGACAGGTACACTTCGGGCGAGATGTCCGTCAACGGCAGAAACACGGTGAGCTTTCGCGACGCCGATTGGGACGCGTACCGCAACCACAGCATAGGCTTTGTATTCCAGTCATATAACCTTATCCCTCACCAGACGGTGCTTTCAAATGTCGAGCTCGCGCTGACGCTTTCGGGCGTTTCGAAATCGGAACGCAGAAGGCGCGCGAAGGAAGCGCTTGAACGCGTCGGGCTTGGGGATCAGCTCACCAAGAAGCCGAACCAGATGTCGGGCGGGCAGATGCAGCGCGTCGCGATAGCGAGGGCGCTCGTCAACGACCCGGAGATCCTGCTCGCGGACGAGCCGACAGGCGCGCTCGATTCCGAGAACAGCGTCGGCGTCATGGAGATACTTAAAGAGATCTCAAACGACCGCCTTATAATAATGGTCACGCACAACCCCGACCTCGCGGAGCAGTACGCGACGAGGACAGTCCGTCTGCTCGACGGTCAGATCACCTCGGACAGCGCCCCGTATACGCCGACGGCGGCGGAGGCTGAGCCTGCCCCTTCGGATAATGCGGCGAAGGAGAAGACAAAGCACACCTCGATGAGCTTCCTTACGGCGCTTTCGCTCTCGTGCAACAACCTGATGACGAAAAAGGCGAGGACGTTTCTCACCGCGTTTGCCGGAAGCATCGGCATTATAGGCATAGCGCTGATCCTTTCGCTTTCAACCGGCATCAAACTGTATATAAATCAGGTTCAGGAGGACACGCTTTCGTCGTATCCGATAACGCTTCAGGCGGAGTCAGTCGATATCGGCAGCATCTTCCGCAGCACGGCCGAGAGCGGCAAGGACAGATTTGACAGGACAGAAGAGGAGCTGTCAAAATACGTCTACGCGAACAACGTGATGTACGATTTTGTGAACGCGCTCAACACGGTCGAGACGACGAAGAACAACCTTTCCTCGTTCAAAGAGTATATAGAGACTGAAAAGGACGATAATGGAAAGCTCCCGCTCGACGATTACGCGAGCTCGATCATGTATGAGTTCGACGTGCCGATGAACGTTTACGTCGAGGACAAGGAAGGAAATTACGTCCTCACCGACGCCATAACGATGATGCAGAGCATGATGGAGGGCGTTGTCGGCGGCGGCTCGGATACGCTGACCGGAATATTCTCGTCCGGCTCAATGTCTATGTCCATGATGTCGGGGCTGAACGTGTGGGAAGAGATGCTGCCTCCGTCAGCCGAGGACGACACAGACCTTTTGGTGAATCCGCTCCTGACCGAACAGTACGATCTTTTGTACGGCAGCTGGCCTAAGGAATATAACGAGATCGTGCTCGTCGTAGACGAACATAACCAGGTCAGCGACTTTGTGCTCTACACCCTCGGACTTCTGACATCGAAGGAAATGTCGGACAGCTTCATAGCTATGGAAAAGGGAGAAGAGATACACAACGACGGCGGCCCATGGACGTTTGAGGAAATGTGCGACCGCAATCTGCGGCTCGTCCTCTCCGCCGATAATTACGCATACGACAGCGAATCAAAGACGTATCACAACCTTACCGAAACCGATCTCGGCAAGACGACGTTGTTCACAAACGGACAGGAGCTCAGGATATCGGGCATTATCCGTCCGAATCCGGACGCCGTTGCCGGCGCGATCGCCGGTTCGATCGGATATACTACGGCGCTGACAGATCACATCATCGATGAAACCGAAAAGCGCGATATCGTTAAGGCACAGCTTGACGATCCCGAAACAGACGTTATAACGGGGCTTCCGTTCCCGAGCGAGGATGAAGAGGAGCCGACGGAGGATGAGATCAGGCAGGCAGTCGACGAGTATGTAAAGGGCTTGAGCGCCGCTGACCGCGCCGCGCTTTATACGGAGATCATGTCCGTCCCGACGGATGATTTCGTCAACGAACAGGTATCGCAGCAGATGGCGGGGCTTGACCGGGCTGCGCTCGAAGAGATGATAAAGCAGCAGAATCCCGAATATTCGTCAATGCTCGCCGATATACCTGACGATAAGCTTTTCGAATACGTTTCAAAATCTATCGCGGATAAGATCAGGGAATCGTACGCCGAAGGGATCGAGCAGCAGCTCGCCGTGATGACGACAGAGCAGCTTGCCGGAATGTTTGACGCGCTCACGCTCGATGCGCAGATGTATAAAATGATATACGATGAACACGTGCCGCTCCTCGTTTCCGAGTCGACGTACGATGACAACGTGAAGCTGCTCGGCATCGTTGACCGCGAATCGCCGTCGGCGATATACATCTATGCGTCGACGTTCGCAAACAAGGATGAGATCTCGAACGTCATCTCTGATTATAACGACTCGGTCGACGAGGCGGATCAGATAACGTATACAGATTATGTCGCTCTCCTTATGTCGTCGATCACGACGATTCTGAATGCGATAACGTACGTGCTCATCGCATTCGTGGCGGTGTCGCTCGTCGTTTCCTCGATCATGATAGGCATAATTACGTATATCTCGGTGCTTGAAAGGACGAAGGAGATCGGTATCCTGCGTTCAATCGGCGCCTCGAAGCGCGATGTGTCGCGCGTCTTCAATGCGGAAACGCTCATCATCGGATTCGCGTCAGGAGCTATCGGAATCCTTGCGACGCTGCTCTTCTGCATACCGATAAACCTCATAATTCGCGCGCTGACCGGCATCAACAACATCGGAGCCGTTCTGCCCTGGGAGGGCGGTTTGATCCTCGTCGTGATCAGCATGGTGCTGACGCTTGTGGCGGGGCTCATCCCCGCAAGGCTCGCTGCGAAGAAAGACCCTGTTGTCGCGCTGAGAACGGAATAAGAGAAAAACAAACGCACGGGGAAGTCTTTTTGCGGAAAGACTTCCCCGGTTTTTTTTATTTTGCATGATTTAAACACCATCTGAAGTTTGTCGGAAAATCATCGGTTCTCCGGCGGGGAGGCAGAGGGAGAACAGCCTTGCCGCTCGCAATACAATCTCATGACTGCGTATCACGTATAGAAGAATTTCAAGAAAAATCAGAAAAATGCAAAAAGAGTATTGACAAAGGCATTACACCATGATATAATTTCAAACAACAACAAGACGGAACCATGATCTTTTGATACGCAATCGAAAGATCACGTTCGTCGATTAAACGAATGAGAGGAAGAAACCATGAACGAAAAAACAAAGAAAACGGTCATCTCAATGATCGTCGGCACCCTGAAAGCGGAGATCGTCGCGTTCGGACTTTATATCCTGGCGGCGATCCCGATCAACCTGTTCGTATATCACGAGGACTACCAGAGCGAGCGGGACTTCACGCCCGTCTACTTCATAATGGTGTTCATTTACGCGATCGCGTTCTATCTCATGTATGCAAAAAAGAACGTCGAAAACGATGAGGTGGGCGAGGGCACATTCGGGGAGAAATTCGATCTTTGGGCTGACGTTATAGAGTATGTGCGCGGGGACGGAAAGTACCTCTTTATAATTTACGGCGTGCTTGCCGTCGTGTTCGAGGTGTGTTACATTTTCGCCGGCGGGCAATCATTTGCCGCGCTCTTTGCGTTCAATTTCCCGCTTGCCGCTGCAATACCGGTGCCGATATTGAGAACGGTGCTCTCATACATTTTTCTGATGGCGCTGCTCCTTGCCGCCGTCGAATACGCGCGCTATAAGAAATATAAATATTGGCACAGCGGCTCGTCAAAATAAGTTTTTGCGAGAAAAAAGACGCCCGAACGGTCAACAAAAAATTTGTATTAGCTTGGGGGGGAGCCGTTTTCAAAGGCTCCCCCCGTTCACGTATTTTTTTAATATTTCCTCAAGCTCCGCGGTGTTGTCGAGCGGGTAAAGGGGCAGGCGAAGCTCCGGCGAGCACATGCCGAGCAGCGATGCGGCAGCCTTTACCGGGATCGGATTCGGCCGCGAGAAGAGCGCCTTTATAAGCGGCGCGAGGTAAAACTGTATTTCGCGCGCATCGTCGAGCCTGCCGTCGAAAAACGCGCGGCATAGCGACTGTGTTTTTTCGGGCAGTATGTTTGAAACGACCGAGATGACGCCGACGCCGCCGAGTGTGAGGATCGGGAGCGTCAGCTCGTCGCAGCCGGAATATACGGCTAAATCGTCCGCGCATTCGGCGAGCAGCGATGAGGCGAGGGCAACGTCGCCGGACGCTTCCTTTACGGCGACGATGTTGTCATGCTTCGCGAGCTCGCGGTATACGTTCATGTTGAGCGGGATATTGGTGCGCGGTGGGACGTTATAGACGATGACGGGGACGGGCGAGGCGTCCGCTATCGCGTAAAAATGCGCGATAAGTCCGGACTCCGTCGTCTTGTTGTAGTAAGGCGTGACCGCCATGACCGCGTCCGCTCCGGCGTATGAAGATTCGATCGCCATTGCCGCCGATTTGGCGGTGTCGTTCGAGCCGACGCCGGCGATTATCGGAACTCGTCCGCGCGCGGTGTCGGCGGCGTTGGCGACGAGGGCGAGGATCTCATCGTGCGTCAGCGTCGGAGCCTCTCCCGTCGTCCCGCAGACGACGAGCGCCTGTATGCCGGAGTTTATCTGGTATTCAACCATGTTGACAAACGCATTTATATCGGACTCCCCGCCGGTAAACGGCGTTATGAGCGCCGTCGCCGCGCCGCGGAAGATGAGGGGTTTGCCGGACGGCAGCTTGTCTGACGGCGATTTGTCCGGCAGCGCCCCGCCGCCGTTCGCGTTTTTTTCGTATTTCATGTATTGATGAAGTCTCCTTTTTCTGCCGCCGTCTATGTTGAAAACGCGGGGAATATGTGATACAATAGTCGAGGCGGCGGATTTCCCCCGCGCTAACAGTCTATGCCGCGCCGGGCATCGCCGACACGGCGGCAGGATCGGAGAACACGATGGTCATAAGAAATGAGCTACCGAAAACGGAGCTTCTTAAAAGCGACTTTTTTTATAATCTTCCGGAGGAGCTTATAGCTCAGACGCCCGTCGAGCCGAGGGATTCCTCGCGCCTCATGACGCTTGACAGGAAGACGGGCGAGCTCGGACACCACATATTCCGCGATATAGAAAACATGATAAAGCCGGGCGACACGCTTGTGATCAACGATTCAAAGGTCATACCGGCAAGGCTTTACGGCCGCCGCTGCGACAGTGGTTCGGCAAACGTCGAAGTCCTTCTGCTTCGTCAGCGCGAGGGCGACGAATGGGAATGCCTTGTCAGACCGGGAAAGCGCGCGCGCGTCGGTCACAGGATCGACTTCGGCGGCGTTATGACGGGCGAAATTACGGGGATCGTCGAGGACGGCTGCCGCACGATAAAATTTGACTTTGACCGCAAGCGGTTCGGGAACGTATTCGCGGCGATAGACGAGGTCGGCGTCATGCCGCTGCCGCCGTACATCAAAGAGAGGCTGCGGGACAAGGACCGATATCAGACAGTGTATGCGCGAACGTCCGGGTCTGCCGCGGCGCCGACGGCGGGGCTCCATTTTACGCCGGAGCTGATGGCGAGAATAGAGGAGAGGGGGGCGAAGTTCGTGCGCGTCATGCTCCATGTTGGGCTTGGGACATTCCGCCCGGTCGGAGAGGAACGCGTAGATGAGCACACGATGCACACGGAGTTCATCACCGTGACGGATGAGGCGGCGAACACGATAAACGAGCGCCGCGAGGCCGGGGGCAGGACGATATGCGTCGGCACAACGTCATGCAGGACGCTCGAATCTGCCGCCGACGAGGACGGCGTCGTACGCGCCGTTTCGGGCGACACCGGAATATTTATATATCCGGGCTATAAATTTCGCGCGACGGACGCGCTCATAACGAATTTTCACCTGCCGGAGAGCACGCTCATCATGCTTGTGTCCGCGTTTGCCGACAGGGAGACGATCCTTCGCGCATACGATGAGGCGGTGAAGGAAAAATACAGGTTCTTTTCGTTCGGCGACGCGATGTTTATAATGTAAAATTAATTTTGATATATCCGATATAAATAACAGGGGGAAACTTCATATGGCGCATATGCAGCGGTGGACGGAAGAGGAGGTCGAGGAGCTGCGGGAAAATCTTCATCGCCTGATGACAGATCACGGCTTTGAGATCGTGGAAATAAAAGGCGAGCGCATTTATCACTCTGGCGACAAGTATGTCAGAATAATATGCGACACCCGCATGGCGACGCTTGAGCTTGCAGTCGGACTTAACGATGCGGAAAACAACCTCTACGAGGATATTGACATTTATAATTACGGCTTTATGCGCCTGCGTGAACTAAATGACATATTCGGCGTGATGAGAGACGACATCATTCAATACGTCTTCAATGCGTGACGACGGGATGCGGGAAAAATCACGAAAGGGACGCGCTTTTGCGCGCTCTTTTTTTACACAGCCGTATAGCCTTAAATACCGTTTATTTATTGACATGAACAATATGCGGGTGTATAATAATATATTATAAAGAAATCATGCGGCGGGAGGACATCATGGCGCGCTCTTTGGCAATTTGCGGAGCGACGGCAACGGGCAAGACATCGCTCTCGCTCCTTTTCGCAGAGGCGCTTGACGGTGAGATCATCGGCTGCGACTCGATGCAGATCTACCGCGGCATGGACATAGGCACGGCGAAGCCGACGTTGGCGGAGCGCGCGCGTGTGCCGCACCATCTGATCGACATAAAGGAGCCGACCGAATCTTATTCCGTCTCGGAATATAAGGCGGACGCGGAGGCGGCGATGCTCGATATCGAGTCGCGCGGTAAAACGCCCGTCTTCTGCGGCGGAACGGGACTTTATCTCGACGCCGTTATATACGACAACAAGTACAGCGGCGAGGGCGGCGGAGGCGAGGTGCGCGACGGCCTTTTAAAATTCGCGGAGGAAAACGGCGCTCTCGCGCTGCACGCGCGGCTGGCGGAAATCGACCCCGTCTCGGCTGAGGCGATACATCCGAACAACGTCCGCCGCGTGGCAAGGGCGATCGAGATTTTTGAAAAGACCGGCAGGCGGAAGAGCGAATGGGACGCGGAATCCCGAACGGGGGAGCGCCGCCCGATGACAGTGTTAGGGCTGCGGTTTGAGGACAGAGAGCTTCACCGCGAGGCGATCATGAAGCGCTGCCATGAAATGATAGAGGCAGGCATTGCAGAGGAGGCCGCGAAGCTCTATGAGTCTGGCGCGCTCGCGGACGGAATGCCGGCGTCGAGGGCGATAGCGTATAAGGAGCTTGTCCCGTACCTTCGCGGCGAGGAATCGCTCAGGGAGGCGGAGATGCGGCTTTATTATGCGACGTGCCGTTACGCCAAAAGACAGGCGACGTGGTTTTATAAAAAGGACTATATAACCTGGCTTTCCGTCGACGGAGTTTATAAAGGCACGGAAAGCATGGAAGCGCTTTTTCAGCGCGCTCTTTCTGCGGGCAAAACGGATCTTTGACGATGGCTGAAATACTTTGGAGGTGAGGCTTTGGACCGTGAATATCTGAAACGGGTGCTGACATACGTTGTCGTTTCAGCCGTAGCCATAGGGCTGATGATATATGTCGGCTACCACATGGTAAAGAATTTCACATCCGAGGTCGAGGCGGAGCCGACTTACATAGACACGTTTGACGAGGCGGCGACGTTTGACGCCTATATCCTCCGCCATGAACGCGTCGTCAACGCGGGAGCTGAGGGAACAGTCAATTATCTTGTTGACGACGGTGAGAAGGTCGCCGTCGGGGACATTCTTGCGGACATATGCCGCGGCGGCAGCTCCGGCATACGCGAGCGGATCACGGAAATAGACGACACGGTAAAATCGCTGTCCGAGATCGAGGCGGGCGCGGCTTATTCGTCGACATCCGACGCCGTCAACATCGAGGCGGGCATACGTGAGCTTTTGTATTCGCTGAACGGCAGCGTTTCGGAAAACGATATCAGGTCTGCGATGGCGACGGCGGCTTCGATGAAGGCGGAGCTGAACAGGCACGCGATAGTGACCGGAAAGATCGACGGCTTTTCAGACAGGATAGAAGCTCTGAACGAAGAGCGCCGCGCGCTCGTGGCTCAGCTGACGGACGTTGTGAGAACCGTGATGAGCGATGAAAGCGCATACTTCTTTTACGATGTCGACGGTTACGAGTCGGCGTTCGCGTTTGAGGATATAGACGAGCTCACGCTCGACGATATATACGGCATGACGGAAGCGTCGTCGACGACGCCCGCCTCCGACGATATCGGCAAGCTTGTGCTCGATTATTCGTGGTACATCGCCGTGCCGACAGACCGCGCCTCGTCGCTGTATTTCGAAGAGGGCGAGGATTACGACGTTGTCTTCAACGCGGGCGGCTCGAAGCTGCCTATGACGCTTCGCCGCATCCTCACCGAAACCGCGGACAACGGCAGGGCGGCGCTTATATTCGAGTGCTCCGTTCTCCCGGACGATTTCGGATATTCAAGGATGCAGCCGGTGACGATCACGGTGCATTCGTATACAGGGTACAGAGTCCCGCTGTCGTCTGTCAGAGTCGTCGATTATGACGGCGTCGACGTGACGGGCGTGTATATACTTTACGGCGGCGTCGTATATTTTCGCCGCGTCGAGATAATCCTGACGCAGGACGGATACGCCCTTTGCGACAGCACCGCGGGCGAGCCGCCGGACGACGACGGCTACAGCGGCTTTATGGGCGAGGAAACCGAACCCGTGACGGAAAAGTCTCCGGAAGACGATATTCCGTATCTTTCGCTTTACGACATGGTCATAACGTCCGCGCGCGGACTTTATGACGGAAAGATAGTTTCGAGGTAACGCGATGGGAGAGATGATCTGCGGATACGATACGGACGTTTTGCGCCGCAATTTTGAAACTGTGAGGGAAAACCTCAAAACGGCGGGCGAGCTTTCGCCGTGGGGAAAGCCTCCGCTGCTCGTCGCGGCGACAAAGACTGTCCCGGTCGAGGTCATAAATTACGCCGCCGAAAATCTCGGGCTGACCCACATCGGCGAAAACCGCGTTCAGGAGCTGCTCGAAAAATACGACCGGCTCGACCCGCACCTGACGCTTCACTTCATCGGCAAGCTCCAGACAAACAAGGTCAAATATATCGTCGACAAGGTGAAGATGATACATTCGGTCGACAGCGAGGGGCTGGCGCGCGAGATAAGCAGGCAGGCGGTGAAGGCGGGGCTCACGATGGACGTTCTTGTCGAGGTGAACATCGGCAGGGAGGAGTCAAAGGGAGGCGTCATGCCGGAGGACGCGGTCGATTTTGCACTCAAAACGGCGGATTTGCCGGGCATTTCGGTGCGCGGGATCATGACAATGGCGCCGAAGTGCGACGAAAAATCAGATTATCGCAAATATTTTGAAGAAACTTATAGAATCTTTGTTGACTTTTTGAGAAAAAAACGTCATAATATAATAGAACCCGTATTATCAATGGGAATGAGCGACAGTTATGTCACGGCGGCTGAAACGGGCGCTACGGCGGTTCGCATCGGAAGCGCACTGTTCGGACGCCGCGAAGGGACTGCGGCTCTGCCTCATGACAATAAAATTATCGGAGGATGAGATAAAGATGGGATTCATGGATAAGATAAAGAAGCTAACCGGCGTCGAAGAATACGACGACACCAGCTATGAGGACGACGGCTACTACGACGATATTTCGAGCGGCTATGAGTCAGACGGAGATCAGGGACAGCCGATGCCGCAGGGGACGCAGTCTGCGCCTGCACAGGGTGGCTCATATGCGGGCGGATATTCCGCGCCGCAGGATACGTATTCTCCCCGCGGCGGATACGGCGCGTCTGCATCAGGTACGTCCGCTTCGTCGGCTCCCTCTATGGGCGGGATCAACATCGGCGGCAGCGCGCTTCAGATGAAGGTAATTCGTCCGGAGAGCTTTTCAAGCGTCAACCAGATCGCGGATCATCTGCTCAGCCAGCGCACAGTCGTTCTCAATCTTGAGGCGACGAATAAGGAAACCGCGCGCAGACTCATCGACTTCCTCTCCGGCGTCGCATATTCGATCGACGGTTCGCTCAAGCGCATCGCCAACAACGCGTACATCATCACGCCTTCAAACGTCGATGTGAGCGGCGAGCAGCTCCGTGAGCAGCGCCGTCAGCCGCAGGGCGGCAGCCAGCCGTCTGATGACGAGTCCTACAACTATTGATCGGGGGCCTTTTCCCCGTAAACGATAAAACTGCCGTATCTTGTCCATACGAATACGGCACTTTTATTGTACCGTCCCAAAAACTGTAATATTATGGCAATAGTATTTGCTAAAACGCTGCTTCTCGTGTTCATACGTGTCGAGATGCTGCTCATGCTGACCCGCGCCATCTTGTCATGGCTGCCGATCGGCAGGGCTGGCGGGGCGGCGTTTGAGCTGATCGTCATGATGACGGAGCCGGTGATATATCCGGTTCGCCTCATCGTAGACAAATTCACAAAGCAGGGAGCGCTTCCGATCGACATTTCGTTCATCGCTGCGTACCTTCTCATCTACCTTCTTGAGATCATGATCAGCAGTATATGAGAGAAGACGGAAATCTTGATTTGTTTTCTGCCCGCGTGCTTGAGCTGTCAAGGCGGGCTGACAGGGGGGAGATCGCGCTCGGCGATTTTCTCACCCCGAAGGAAATAAGGGCAGCGTCGGGAATACTTTTGAGCGAAGGCAAGAGGGGGAATTTTGCCTTTATCGGCGGCTACAGGACTGCCGAACGCGCGCGGCTCTGCTGTCTGCCCGATTATATGCTCTACGGCGCCGAAAGCGACGATGATGTTTACCTCGTGGCGGTGGCTGCGGCGGCGGACGAAATATCGGTTCTGCGCGTGGCCGGCAGCGGGTACAGGGTGCTCTCGCATAGAGATTTTATGGGCGCCGTATTGAATCTCGGCATAAAACGTCACGTTCTCGGCGATATTATAGTAGATGGAGACGGATTCGGCGCTTATATTTTCTGTGACGCGAAGATCGGAAAATTTATCGCGGACAGCCTTTCCCGCGTCGCGGTCGACGCGGTCAAGGCAGAGATCGTCTCGCTGCCAGAGGGCTTTGCGCCGGAACGGAAAACGGAACCCGTGAACGATACGGTCGCCTCGCCGCGCGCGGACTGCGTTGTGGCGGCTCTCGTGAATGTGCCGCGCGACAGGGCAAAGTCGCTTATAACGTCCGGACTTGTCGATGTAAATTACGAGACGCTGACGAAGCCGGACAGCGAAATCGAGGCGGGCGACATAATTTCGGTGCGCGGAGAAGGAAAATTCAGGATAAACGGATTTGACGGCATGACGCGGCGCGGAAGGCTGCGCCTTGCCGCGGAAAAATTTGTATAGAAAAATGCGGAGGACTTGGCATGTTTTCACCGGACGAAATAGATAAAATAAAATTTGCGCGCACCCTGTACGGATATTCGCCTGACAGGGTCGATGAATTCCTCGCGCATATAAAGACGATCATGGGTGAGCTCTGCCGCGAGAACGAGTCTTTGCGCACATCTCTCGGCGGCGCGAGATTCGAGTCGGCGCAGCTTCGCATTGCGCTCGAACGCCTCACGGAAGAAAACGCGCGCCTGTCGGAACAGCTTGCAGCGCGCGCCGAGGATACGGTCGCCGCGGAGCCTGTCGAGATCGACGACGAAACCGACGGCAGGTATATAGCCGAGCAGACGGACGATGCCGACGAGGGCGAAGAAGCCGCCGACACGGCTGAGACAGAGGATGTTGAAGGCAACTACGCCGAAGAAACCGCTGAAACGGCTGAACCGGAGGATG
>CANRIL010000017.1 GCA_947630625.1 uncultured Clostridia bacterium | reverse complement strand
AAAAGAAAGGACTAAGCCAGAAGCCTCGTGTTTTCAAGGTCTTTCTGATTTAGTCCTATTATGGCACAACAATCCTTTACGATCACTGTGCCGACATTCCCCGCCTCCACCTCGGCGATCATCTTCTGGAAGCCCTCACGCTCGAATGTCGTCCCGCTCACCCCGTCGTCCGTGAAATGGCGGATATTCCGAAAGCCGTTCCTGCCTGCGAAGTCCTCAAGGTATTCTTTCTGAGGCGAAATATTCCGTCTTTTTTGCGATAAGGTATTGATATTTTGCTTCAGGCATGATATTATAAGATGTTCAAATGTAAAAAGCGGCGTGCGCTCCCTCTCAGGCGCCGCTGTCAATACAATCTTAGTCCGAAGGAGGTAGCGTCACATGCCCAATATTAAGTCAGCGAAGAAGCGCGTTCTTGTTTCCCAGAAGAAGAATCTCCAGAACAGAATGTTCAAGTCGGCTCTTCACACCTCGATCCGCAAGTACACGGCGGCGCTTGAGGCAGGCGACCGCGAAGCTGCGGCAGCCATCTACCGTGAGACGGTAAAGAAGCTCGATCAGGGCGTTGCTAAGGGAATCATCCACAAGAACAACGCAGCGCGCAAAAAGAGCCAGTTCACGAAGGCTCTCTCCAAGCTCGCGTAAATAAGACGGGAACTGAAAACACGCGGACGCCGCGCTCACCGGCATCCGCGTTTTTTATTTTTGTTTTCCCGCGCGGGGCGAATGAGTTCCGCAAGTCCTCTTGGCGGCGCATAATTTTCACGCACAGCCGCAAGGGGCGCATGGTTTCATATACAACCCGTGCGACGGAGCACGATTTCCGCGCTCATCTGCACGGCGGCGCATGATTTTTTCGCGCACGACCGCACGGCGGCGAATGGGTTCCCCATGCGTCCCGGGGCGCAGATTTCCGCGCACGTCCCACGGCGCGGATAGTTTTCACATACGACCGGCGGCGCATGTTTCCGAATACGACCGCGCAGCGGCGAATGACTCCCACGCATCCACACGGGGCGCATATTTCCGAATACGACCGCGCGGCGACACCGCGCGGCAAAAAGCACGCGCGGCAAATCAGCGAAAAAATCCGGGGCAGGTCTTCTCCTGCCCCGTTATCATTATGTATAGAAATTGTTGCCGCCGACGGAGAAGCAGTACGTTCTGCCGCCCCAGCTCTTGCCGCTGCTTGCCGACTTGAAATAGAGGATATCCCTGTCGTAAAGGTTTCCGGCGAGACATTCCTTCGCGATGTCATAGCAGGCGCTCGGCGCGTTTATATTGTCAAGGCTGCCGTAGAACTGTCCCGGCGCCGTTATGACCGCCTTTATCGTGCTGCCGAAATACGGGCTGCGCACGCGGTTCAGGACAACCGTCGCCACGGCGCGCATTCCGTCCTTCGACCCAGACCCTGCCTCGCGGTATACGAGTCTCGCGAGCATGTCAAGCTCCTCGTCCGTATAGCTGAACGCCGCGACCTTGATCCCGTTCGGGAGCCGGTCGCCCTTTGTGGCTCCGCAGACGGAGCATTTGCTCGGGGACGTTGTCGTTGCGGCCTTCCATTTGTGACCGGCGGCTTTCCCCTGCGTCTTGCCGCATCTGCTGCACGTCTCAGGCTCAGTGCATGTCGCCGCCTCCCAGTCGTGACCGAGCGGCTCACCCTTCGTTTCGCCGCAGACCGAGCACGTCTTCGGCTTTGTGCATGTCGCCTTTTTCCAGCTGTGATCGGCGACCTCGCCGCGTTCCTCGCCGCAGTGGGAACACGTTTCCGGTTTCAGGCACGTCGCCGGCTCCCAGTCGTGACCGGCGGGCTCGCCCTCGGTGGCTCCGCACCGCTTGCACGTCTTCGGGACGGTGCATGTCGCCTCCATCCAATCGTGACCGAGCGCCTCCCCCTTCGTCCATCCGCATATGTAACATACATACGGGTCATCGCACGTCGGCCGCAGCCACTTGTGCTCATGATTTGACATAACAGGTATGTCGCCGCTCACATACGGCTTCATGATAACGGCGCCGTCCGGCAAGCCGGGAACGATGTCTTCCGCATTCGTCATGTCGCCGTTCGGCTGGCTCGGTGCGCCCGTTTCATCCGGCTCTTCGGGCTCATTCTGTCCGCCCGTTTCCGCGCTTCCCGTGTCCGGACTTACCGCGAACGATATGTAAACCTTGAAATCCGTTTCGTCGCCTCCGGTTTCGTCTTCGGCGTCGATGTCCGCAGCGTCCGTCATCCCGTCGGAACTTTCTTCCGGCTTATTCTGTTCTTCTCCGGCCTCATCGGGTGCACCTTCTGCCCCCGGTCGGAACTGCGCCCCCACAAAATAGACTGTGACCATAATAACAGCGATAATGCACATCACCGTCATAAAAAATCGCAATCGAGCGCTTCCTGTTTCGTTGGTATAACGTTTTCCGTTCATTACGGTCACCTCCTTTCATAAGTTTTGGGGCCCCGAGCGAAATGTAAAAAAATCAATAAATACAGGGTAAAAAGCGTGCTCGGGAAAAGACTTATCACCCTAAATATATAAGTACCATTGAGTAGAAAAAATACAGCAGCATGCGGTGTACCCGCATTATAGCATACATATGGATATTATAGCAGGTAAAGTTCAGCACCTTCCATCGTAAAACCGAGTGCGGCTGCAAACGATCTTGATTCTGTATTATCCCGTAGTGTGTGGTAATACCATTTTTTATCCGGGAATTCAGATAGAGCGGACTTAACGAGGGCTTTTCCGAATCCTCGATTACGATATTTAGGAACGATATACAGGTCGATCAGCCATGCCAGATCAAGTTCCTGAATATATGTGCTTGTTGCAGCGCCTGCAAGCTGTTCGCCGTCAAATATTCCGAAAGTCTTCCACTCGTTATTAAAGATGTAATCCGTTTCTGTGAATATTTCAGCCTCCTGTTTTCCGAAATAAGTGTCATTCTCCGTATATGGTCTACAGGTGTTATATAACAGTTCCGCGTCATCTTGAATCAGTTCCCGCACGCGACTGTCAAAAATGACATTCTCCCCCGCACGTACATAATTGCGCACGCCGGGATACTGCTCCCATTCCGGTGACAATTCGCCATTTGACACATAATAAACGACAAGTCGTATTCTCGAATGATCGGTATGTTCGGCGCGTTCGGTAAGCAATCGTTTCCATGTTTCTGTCACATTCTCAATTTCTGCATCAGGCATTACGTGATGAATATAACAACGAAAATCATGCTGTATTTTATCTTCTGATTCATCGTCGACGATAATACAACCGCGGTCATAGTAGAATTTTGCATTCGTATCATTTCCGTAAAACCACTTGTACTCCCTGTACTGAGCGCAGTGAACGGCTGTACCGTACCCGGCGAGATATTTAAGAGCTTCGCTTTTTATTATTTCTTTCATTCTCCCCCTTGACGACTCAATCGCAGGTAAAAACTATAATGCTATATTGTAAAGTAAATTTTCATAGTCACTCATATCTGCCGGCTTGCAGCTTAAACAGATGCGCATATATTCCGCCTTCTCTAAGCAGTTCGTAATGTGATCCCTGCTCAGATATTTGCCCGTCACTTAAGCTTTGGGGTCGTTTTTCTATTGCTCAATACCGTAAAATCTTTTTGAATTTTCCGCCGCTGCCTCAGCCGCCGCCTCAGCGCTTTCACACCAAAGTTTTCCGAGCGCCTCCGCCGTATACGTCATGAGTTTTGAAGAATTGATCTTTCCTCTGTGCGGCGTCGGCGCAAGATACGGCGCGTCCGTCTCAAGCAGCAAAAGCTCGCGCGGCACAACTCCCGCCGCCTCGCGCGTCTTTTCCGCGTTTTTGAACGTCAGCGTCCCGCCGAACGACATGTAAACTCCCCATGATGCATACTGGCGCGCCATCTCGGCGCTGCCCGAATAACAGTGCAGCAGCGTTTTTATCCCGCGATGCTCGCGAAGGATATCGAAAACATCTCCGTGCGCGTCCCTGTCGTGTATCACGACGGGCATTCCGAGCTCTCCCGCGAGCCGAAGCTGCGCGCGGAAAAATTTCTTCTGCGTCTCCCTGTCCGTGTCCGGATAGTGGTAGTCAAGCCCGATCTCGCCGATCGCCCGGACGCACCCCGAGCGCGCGAGCGTGTAAAGCTCCTCCATTGCGCCGTCAAGCGACTCATACCGCCCCGTCTCCGTCGGATGTATCCCGACCGAGGCGAAAATTTCCGGCATATCGTCAGCGCCGCGCACACTCTCCGCGAGCGCGATGCTGGCGCGAGACGTTTCAATGTCAGCGCCGGAATTTACGATCCACAAAACTCCCGCCGCCCGCGCGTCTCTCAGGGCAGCTTCCGCCCCGCCCTCGTATTCGGCTTCAAATCTTTTGTCGTCGTAGTGGGCGTGAGAATCAAACAGCACCATTTATCTGACACGCTCTCCGTTCGGCGTGTCGGGCGCGAGGAATACGACCCGCACCTGTTCCTCTCCTGACGCGAGGATCATCCCGCGGCTCTCGACTCCGCAAAGCGTCGCCGACTTGAGATTTGCAACGACGATGACTTTTTTCCCGATCAGGTCCTCCGGCGCGTACCATTTCGCGATGCCGGACACGACCTGACGGCGCTCATATCCGAGATCAAGCTGCAGGCACAGCAGCTTCTTTGCCTTCGGAACGCGTTCGCACGCCACGACCTCCGCCGTGCGCAGCTCGACTCCCATAAAGTCGTCTATCCCGATCTGGGCAATTCCCTCGTGCGCTTCCTCTTTGTGTTCGCCCTCCGCCTTCGCCGCCTTCTGCGCTGCGGCTCTCTCGGCTTCGATCTCCGCCATGAACTTCGCCTCGTCTATGCGCGCGAACAGCGGCGCCGCGTCGTTCACATTGCCGCCCGGCACAAGTCCGCCGAAGCTTTCAAGCTTGTCATAGTCTGTCTCATCCGTTCCGAGCGAGGCAAGGATCGACTCCGATGACGCGGGGATGAACGGATAAAGCAGCACTGCCGCGATCCTTATAGACTCAAGCAGGTTATAAATGACCGTTCCAAGTCTTTCTTTTTCCGCGTCGCCGCCCTTTGCGAGCGTCCACGGCGTCGTCTCGTCGATATATTTGTTTGCGCGGCGCAGCGCGGAGAAGACACATTCAAGAGCGTCCGCGACATGGAACGTAAGCATATTGTCATACACTCCGTCGACGGCCTTGAGGAACGCCGACTTGAGCTCTGCGTCGAGCTCCGTCTGCTCGCCCGGCGCGGGAACGACGCCGCTGAAATACTTCTTCGTCATCGCGACGGTGCGCGAGACGAGGTTCCCGAGATTGTTCGCAAGGTCGCTGTTGTAGCGCGCCACTATCGACTCCCACGTGATGCTTCCGTCCTGCGCGTATGGCATTTCGGAGAGCGCATAATAGCGGACGCCGTCCACGCCGACGCGCCTTGCCATATCGTCGGCATAAATTATATTTCCGCGCGATTTGGACATTTTATCCGCGCCGAAATTGAACCACGGGTGCGCAAACACCTTTTTCGGCAGCGGCATTCCCTGAGACATCAGGAATATAGGCCAGTATATCGTATGGAAGCGGGCGATGTCTTTACCTATGATATGCACGTCCGCAGGCCAGTATTTTCTACAATTTTCCGGCTGCTCATCGCCGTTTTCGGGATCGTAGCCGAGCGCCGTCAGATAGTTGAAGAGCGCGTCGAGCCAGACGTATACGACGTGTTTTTCATCAAATTTGACGGGGATGCCCCATTTGAACGATGTGCGGGACACGCAGAGGTCCTGAAGGCCTGCGTAAAGGAAATTGTTCAGCATTTCCTTTCTGCGGGACTCCGGTTCTATGAAATCGGGGTGCTCTTCAATATACTTTATAAGCGCCGGCGCGTATTTGCTCGCGTTGAAGTAATACGCCTCCTCGCTCTTTCTCTCGACAGGTCTGCCGCAGTCCGGGCAGACGCCGCCCTCGCCTATCTGCGAATCAGTGATAAAGCTCTCGCAAGGGACGCAGTACCAGCCCTCGTATGTGCTTTTATAAATGTCCCCGCGCTCGTACATTTCGGTGAAGATATGCTGCACCGCCGCCTCGTGATGCGCGTCCGTCGTGCGGATGAAGTGGTCATAGCTCGCATTCATCAGATCCCACAGCGCGCGCACCTCGCCGGAAACGCGGTCGACGAGCTGCTTCGGCGTGATGCCTTCCTTGGCGGCGAGATTCTCTATCTTCTCGCCGTGCTCATCCGTGCCGGTGCAGAAAAAAACGTCCGAACCGAGCTGGCGGCGAAAGCGCGCTATCGCATCCGTCATTATCACCTCGTAAGTGTTGCCGATGTGCGGCTTGCCGGATGCGTATGCAATGGCGGTCGTGATATAGTATTTCTCGTTTTTATGTTCGCCGTAATGCTCTCTCATGTAAAAGCGCCTCTCGTTTTTTCCGATTTCCATTATGGCGGATAAATTTATGATAGAAAAATTATCCGTCATACAGAACGGATTATAACACTCATTGTGGGATATTGCAAGCGATTTTTGTCACTTTCACGGATTTTGAACCCTGATTTCGCCGGTTTGTGCGTCTAAAAGCAGCGTTTTCACACCACCAAGCCGCCAAAATAACCTGTTTTCGGTATAGACAAGCGTCAAATTTTCGGGATCGACTCCGAACGATTTCGCCGCCTGCGCGCGGTTGACGGAGGGGAGATCCACGTCATGCGACGCGGGTTTTTCCCTATAATAAACCGCGGCGTCGAAAAAGCAAACGGCGGCTCCCTTGCGGCTGACGCCGACCTTTACAGTTTCATCAGGACACACCACAGTCTCGTCTCCGAGCGAAAAGGACCCCGCGAACACGTATCCCACCTCGTCTTTGTCCGCCTCCTCCGAGACGAGCACCGCGCCCTTTATCCCGGCGCTTTCGATGAACTTTTCCGCCGCCGCGCGGCAGTGTTCGTCGCTCTTTTCGGTCGCGCCGCCGTGCCTGTATACGTACATGCGCAAAAGCTTCCCGCCCGCGCGCGTTATGTCCGCGGACGCGTTTTTGCAAGTGAACGTGTAAACGGGCGGAAACGTGCGGTTCTCGGCCTGTTCAAGCGTAACGCCGCCGCCGACGTAACGGGAGGCGAGCTTGTGCGCCTCGTTTGTGCCGACCTCGTCAAGATCGCGGAGCGCCGCCCATGAGCCGCCGCCCGCCGCCGTGTCTGATTCTACGAGCGTTTTCCCCGCCGCGCGGTCAGCGTCTGCGACAGCTTCATATACGGTCGCGCTCCCGTCAAGCGCCTCGCGCAGCGCCTCGGCAGTCTCCTCGTCAACGTTTCCGGATATTATCGCGGCGCGCAGATCGTCCGCCTCGCCGCAGCCGCCGAAAAGCTCAAGCCGTGACAGCGCCTCCGCCGCCGCGCGCATTTCGCGAAGTCCGAGATTTTCACAGAGGCATAAATACGCCTCCTCCGCGCACTTCTCCCTCATCTCAAGCGCCTCTCTGTTCTGCTTTTCAACGTACATATAAAACCCGAACGACGCTGCGCACATTGCCGCCGTCAAAAGCAGCGACAGCGCGAGCGCCGCGCCGACGAGCGGGTGTGTCTTATACTTCCTGATCCTCGTTTCTTTTCCCATGTATGTATTTTGTCCCGCAGAGGTCAAAAAAGCCTCTGCAATTTATGGAACGAAAAGAAAAATAAAGGGGGACGTTCTTTTTTTCAAACGTCCCCGCGGTGAAATTTTTGTCCGCAGATTTTTATTTGTTTTTCAGCTCACGCAGCCTTTCAAGCTCCCGGCTTATAAGTGAATAATCATTTTCCCGGCAAAGCTTATAGAGATAATATCCGACCCTGCCGTCGTCATACTTCCGCTCCACATACACCGCTGAAATATCGTCGGGGTTAGTGTACACCCGCGTGCCTTTTTCTATGTGGCATGCCGACAGCTCCTTTTTGGGAACAGTATAAAAATCGTCGTCCTGCACAGTCCCGAAAAGTGAAAACCCTTCCGGCAGCTCTTCCAGATACCCGGCCGGGTCGCCGAGGTCGAGCATGTGCAGATCTCCGTTCACATAAAGAAGATAATAGCCGAGATGATCCCCCGGAAGCCCTGTCCCTGTGTAGTCGCGATAAAAATCAAACGATTCCGTCCCTTCTTCCGTCCCGTTTCCCGGCTCCGAAAGCTCACGCGCACACCCGAATAAAGCTACAGCAAGAATGATCGCAATACATGCTGCGAGAACTGCCGAACATTTCCAAACGTTTGAATTTGACTTCATGATTTTGTCACCTTCTCAGTATGGACAATTTTATTGTAAACTTCCAATTTATATATAACATATTATTTTAAATTTGTCAACATACATTTGGAATTTTTGTCGTTTATTTTGACGTATCAGGGCAGAGTTTCTTTACAATCGCGCGAATGTGTGATATACTGCTTTATTATCATATGAAAACGGCACGAAATGTGTTAATTTCGGGGAAAGGACGCGAAAATGAATTCTCCGACAGCGTCAGTCATAACGCTCGGCTGCAAGGTAAATCAATACGAGAGCGAGGCGATAGCCGAAAGACTGCGCGCGCTCGGATTTGAACTGCGCTCCCCGGACGAGCGCGCGGACATATATATAATCAACACGTGCGCCGTAACCGCGGAGGCGGAGCGCAAAAGCCGCCAGCTGATCCGCCGCGCCAGCCGCTATGGGGGCTCCGTCATCATCTGCGGCTGCTTTTCGCAGTCACAGCCGGAGGCTGCCGCAAAGATCAGCGGCGTCGCCTGCGTTATCGGCAACAAAGGGAAGCTCCGCGCCGCGGACGAGGCGCTTGACATAATAAGAAACGGCGCGCCCGTCCTCGCGCGCGTCCTCGTTTCCCCCAGCGACATCGCCGACACGCGCACGATCGAAGAAATGGCGATCACGTCCGCCCCGCGCACGCGCGCATACGTCAAGATCTGCGACGGATGCGAGGGGCGCTGCGCATACTGCCTGATCCCGTCGATGAGAGGTCCCGTCCGCTCGCGCAAGACGGAAAGCATCATCTCCGAGGTGACCGCGCTCGCAGCCAGGGGCGTTCGCGAGGTCGTTTTGACCGGGATCGAAACCGCATCGTTCGGGCGCGACACAAAGGAGTCGCTGATTGGGCTGATACGCGCCGTCGCCGAAATACCCGGCATCGCGCGGATACGTCTTGGCTCGCTTGAACCGACCGTCATAACTCCCGAATTCGTAAGCGCCGCCGCCGTGACGCCCGCGCTCGTCCCGCACTATCACCTGTCGCTCCAGAGCGGATGCTCAAAAACGCTCGCCGCGATGCGCCGGAAATATAGCGCACCGTCCGCAATGAAGCGGATCGAGGCGCTGCGCGCCGCGATCCCCGGCGTCATGTTCACGACCGACATAATTGTCGGCTTCCCGGGCGAGACTGAGGACGATTTTGAAGAGACGGCGGATTTCGTCCGGCGCGCGCGCTTTTTGCAGCTGCACGTCTTTCCGTTTTCGCCGCGCCGGGGCACCGCCGCCGAAAAAATGGAGCCGCAGGTCCCGGCGCCTGTCAGGCATGAGCGCGCCGCCCGACTTATCGAGGTCGGCCGCCAGGTCAGAGACGAGGTGCTGCGCGACTATGTTTCCGCCACGCCCGAAGCCCCCGTCCTCTTCGAGTCCGACGCGGACGGGATGCACACCGGACGCACCGCCTCGTTTATCGAGGTGAGAACGCCGCTCGCCGGTGTCCCGCAGAGCGACATCAGAAACGTCCGCTTTACCGCCGTCCGTGACGGCATCGTTTACGGCGAGGTCATAACATGACATCAAAAACGCCGGCTTTGTCATCATCCGTGATGGCGTCGTTTGCGGTGAGATCGCCGCATGACATCAAAAACGTCCGCTTCACCGCCGTCCGTGACGGCGGCGCTTACGGCGAGGTCACATAATAAAAGAATCCGGCGGCACGCGTGCCGCCGGAAAATTTTATTTATGATGCTTTTTATCAGAATCTTCTTCCGCCGTTGTTTTTCGGCTTCTTGAGGATGCTCATCAGGTCGTCAAAGTCGTCGTCAGACATGAGCCCGTCGCCGGAGCCTACAGAAGAATCTCCGTCGTTCTGGGGTCTTGGCGGCTGCGTGGACGACCCGCGCTGCTGCTTATATATATCGTCGCTGCCGAAGAAATCTTCTTCTTCCTCGGGCTCTGCCTGCTGCGGCTTTTCTTCGGGTTCGGGAGTCTTCGCGGGAGCGGGCTTGCGCTCCGTGGAGGTCGGTGTCGGCGCGACGTGACGCTGTACGCGCTCATCGTCATTCTTCGCAAAGCCAGTTGCGATGATAGTCACCTTCATCTTGTCCTCAAGTTCGGGGTCGAGGTTTGCGCCCCAGATGATGTTCGCATCCGGATGAGCCTCCGCGACGACCATTGTCGACGCCTGATATACGTCGTCAAGTCCGATATCGGGGGAACCTGTGATGCTGACGAGGATACCGGTCGCGCCGGAAATAGATGTCTCAAGCAGCGGGGACGAGATCGCCGCCTTCGCCGCGAGCTCCGCCTTGTCCTTGCCCGTAGCCTCTCCGACGCCCATGTGAGCGAGCCCCGCGTCCTTCATGATGGAGGACACGTCCGCAAAGTCGAGGTTGACAAGACCGGGAACGTTTATGAGTTCCGATATGCTCTGAACGCCGTGGCGAAGCACGTCGTCAGCGATCTCAAACGCGTTCAGAAGCGTGATGCGCGCCTCCGAAACCTGCGAGAGTCGTTCGTTCGGGATGACAACAAGAGAATCAACGTACTGTCTTAAGTTATCGATGCCGGCTTCAGCCTGCGCCATTCTGCGCTTTCCTTCGAAAGCGAACGGCTTTGTGACGATGCCGACCGTCAGAATTCCCATTTCCTTTGCCGCGCGCGCCACAACGGGAGCCGCGCCCGTGCCGGTGCCGCCGCCCATGCCCGTCGTAATGAACACCATGTCGGCGCCCTGGATCGCGGTCTTGATCTCCTCGAGGTTTTCCTCGGCAGCCTGGCAGCCGACATCCGGGTTTGCGCCTGCGCCGTGACCCTTTGTGATCTTCTCGCCTATCGGGATCTTATTCGGTGCGCTAGAGTGAAGAAGCGCCTGCTTATCCGTATTGATGCAGATGAACTCAACGCCCCTGATATGAGACGTTATCATCCTGTTGACGGCATTCCCGCCGCCGCCGCCGACGCCTATGACCTTAATATTTACGCCGCTTTCAAAGTTATCGTCAAGTTCGAATGCCATTTTTTGTTTCCTCCCCGCCGCAGTCGATTATGCGCCCGGCGGGCGCACTGCGCGTTTATACTGATACCATTATATATAGAATACTATATTTTTTGATTTTTTGCAATACGTCTTTTGATTTTTAATCAAACAAAACCGAAATTTTTTAGAAATTTTTATGCTTCAAACGGTTTTTCTGCCGCAAAAGTCAATCAAGATCGAGTTCGTTGTCGATTATGGCGCTCGCGCGGTTCACGTCGTCAAGATATATCGTCCCCTTGTTGCCGCCCGCGAATTTATCGCTCTTCATTATCTCAAATGCGAGCGAAAGCTTGATGTCGATATCGTTCACGGTGCCGAGCTCCAGCCTGAATCTGCCGCCGTACGAGATCAGTATATTGAATCTGTCCCTGACATCGAGGACGCTTGTCCCCTCCCTCATCGTCTCGGAGGAAACAGCCTTCGCCGCGCGCAGCACCACATCGAGCATGTTGCCGTCCATTTCGAGCACGTGCCCGTCGCGCGCCGTCCTTATCTCCTCCTCCGGCAGCTTGAGCCTGATATAGTCGCCCTCGGGCTGCTCACGGCTGCGTTCGAGCACCCTCATCTCCTCTGTCAGAAGATAATATTCCCCGTACACCTCGGAGACGAAGACAGGCACCTCTTCCGTCACGACGAGCGTCATCGTGTCCGGCAGGCTTCGTTTCAGCTTCACCGATTTTATATACGGGAACCTGTCTATGATCCGTTCCTCGATCGCGCCAGCGTCGATCGACAGGGAAAGAAGCTTGTCCCCGGGTTCCAGTCCGCTCTCGCTGATAAGATCCTCCGCCGCGTACCTGTCCGTACCTACAACGTTGATATTTTCAACGACGAGCACGTATGAATAAAGGAGGAAGCCGACGAGGAAAAGCACGGCGCCGCCGGTGATCAGGAATGTGTAGACCCGCCAGCGCAGCTTGAATTTCCGGCGTCTTTCGTGTTTTGACGTGACCGAGATATTGTGGGCGAATTTTTCCTCATACGCCTGACGCTCCGCGTTCGACTTCACGAGGTCGTGCATCCTCCCGGCGAGCTCTTCCTGCCCCTTCGCGTCCTTTTTCCTGTATTTCATGCTTTTCAGGAGACGGAAATAACGGCGGCGCTCTTTTGTGTCAAAGTCCTCCGCCGCGGCGATATGAGATTTTTGAATTTTGTTTTTGTTGTCCGCCATTTTCCGATTCCCGTTCCTTTGCGTTTACGCTCCGTTTACGATGCGTCTACGCTGCACTTGTGCTGCGTCTACGCTGTGTTTACACTCCCGTGAGCTTTCTGACCTCGTCCCAGATCCGCCTGTTCGCGTCCTTTACGGCGAACGCTCCGGCGGCGTTTCCCATCGCCTCGCGGCGGCTGTCGTCGCTTATGAGTTCCCCAGCCGTCTTTATGAGCGCGCGCCCGCCGTCAAGGTCTTTTTCCTCGATTATGACCGCGGCGTCCGCCTCGGCGAGCACGAGCGCGTTCTTGTATTGATGGTTCTCCGTCACGTTCGGGGACGGGACGAAAATCGCGGGCTTTCTCATCATCGCCACCTCCGATATCGTCATCGCGCCCGCGCGGCATATGAGAAGGTCTGCCGCCGCCATCTGCGTCGGCATATCGTATAGGTATTCGACGAGGCGCAGATTCGGCACGCCCTCAAGCCCCGAGCTTTTGAAAAGCGCGCTCGCCCGCTCCCATTCGATCGTTCCGACCGCGAGCGTGTGCAGGATTTCGGGGTGATTTTTCGTATAGTCCCGCATCATGGCGATCACTGCCTCGTTGACGTATGTCGCCCCGAGGCTGCCGCCGTAGGAGAGGATCACCTTTTCATACCCTTCGGCGCCGATCGCCCGTCTCGCCGCGCCTTTGTCGGTGTCGGGCGAGAAACCGGCGCGCAGCGGGTTTCCGACCACGACGAGCTTTTCAGGCGGACATTTTTTCAGATATTCCGCCGTCTTTGCAAAATTGAGCAGGATTTTGTCCGTTTTATCCGCGAGCATCTTGACCGCGACGCCCGGAAACGCGTTCGACTCGTGCAGCATCGTCGGCACGCCCATCATCTGGGCTGCCCTCGCGACAGGCCAGCAGACGTAACCGCCCGTTCCGATCACGATGTCGGGGCGGAATTCCTTTATTATTGATTTCGCCCGGTAAGGCGAAACTGCGGCAAGATACGCCGCGCGGATGTTCGCCGGTGACAGCGAACGCCGCAGCCCGCGCACATCCACATGATAGAGCTTATATCCCGCCTTCGGGACGAGCCTGTTCTCGATCCCTCTCGGCGTCCCGACGAACGCGATCTCGGAGCCGGGCGCGTTCAGCTTTATTGTCTCCGCTATCGCGAGCGCGGGGTTGACGTGGCCGCTCGTGCCGCCGCCGGTCAGAAGTACACGCATATTTTGACCTCTGTTGTCCTTTTATAGTTTCTGCTGACGCGAATGACGCGAGACGGAGAGCACAATTCCCATCTCGAACATCAGCATTATGAGTGACGAGCCGCCGTACGAGAAGAACGGCAGCGAAATGCCCGTATTCGGTATCTTATCTGTCACGACAGCGATATTGAGCAGCGCCTGAAGCGTTATGTGGCTCATGATGCCGTATACGACGAGCGACGAGAACACGTCGGGCGCACGTCTCGCGACGGTAAATCCGCGGAAAAGCAGCGCGACGAACAGCGCAATAACAAAGAGAGCGCCGATATATCCCGTCTCCTCGCACCATATCGTGAAAATAAAGTCGTTCTGCGGCTCCGAAACGTAGCTGAATTTCTGTCTTGACTGACCGAGCCCCAGCCCGAAAAGCCCGCCGGAGCCTATCGCGTACAGTCCCTGCGTCGTCTGCCACTTGTCGGAAAGGATGTCTGCATTCTCGTTTCCGTAAGTGAGTATGCGCTGAAGCGCGTACGGATTCGCCATAACGTATGCAGCCCCTGCCGCTATACCCGCCAGACCGTAGATCGAACCGGTCAGCACGATGCTCGTGCCGCCGAGGAACATGACTATCATGCCGATCATAAAAATTATGATCGTGCCGGACAGATGCTTTTCAAGGAGCACAAGCGCGCAGGGCGGGAAAATGATGAACGCCGGAAACAGCGTTCCGTATAAAAATCTCAGCTTGAGTCCGACCCCGCGCCTCATGTATTCGGCGTATTTTCCGAAATACGCGGCGAGCAGAAGGACGAGTCCGATCTTCATGACTTCCGACGGCTGGATCGTAAACGGCACGCCGGGTATCGAGATCCAGCGCTTCGCCTCGCCCTGCGATTTGCCGATGAAGAGCACGACGACGAGCAGCACCATCGCGACGCCGTATATGAGCGGCGCGAGTTTTTTATATTTGTCATACGGTATCCGCATCGCGACCGTCATGCCGAGCAGACCGAGCCCGACAAATATGACCTGCCTTCGCACATAATAATAGCTGTCGTGTCCCTCGCTGATCGCGGTCGGATAGCTTGCGGAAAAGACGATGACGGAGCCTATCGCGATGAGCGACAGGATCAGCACCATCAGTATCCGGTCAGGCGATGTCTTTATCCTTATGTATTCGGGCTCGCGCGAGCGCTTTTTGTGCGTGTCAACAACGTCGAGCGCGGTGCTTTGTCCCTTTTTCGCGCTGCCGGCAGTGTCGAGCGCCACGGATGTGCTGTTCTTTTTCGCGACGCCTGACGCCGGTTTTTTTGCGGTCTTCGTTTCCATATGTTCCTTTTCCCCCTTCCCTGATTATTTTCGGGGAGCCTCCGTCATACCCGCCGAAGCACCGATAACGCGGGGAGCCCATAATACGCGGCGGCGCAGAACAGCGCCGTCATAATTGAGAAGACGACGACTATCTTGATCTCGCCCCAGCCGCACTTTTCAAAGTGATGATGTATCGGCGCCATGCGGAAAAACCGCTTGCCGTGCGTCAGCTTGAAATATATGACCTGAATTATGTCGGAGACTGATTCGATTATGTACATCATCCCGTAAACGATGACTATCATCGGGTTTTTAAGCATAAGCGCGCCGCCCATGACGATGCCGCCGAGGAACAGCGAGCCAGTGTCGCCCATAAAAACTCTGGCGGGATGAAAATTATAGACGAGGAATCCGAGCATGCCGCCGGCGGTCACGGCGCCGAGCGCCGCCATCCCGCCCGAAATTTCGGCGTCGGCAGCGTATTTCAGCATACCGGCGAGGATGAAGAATACCGAGACGACGAGCGTCTCCGTCGCTGCAAGACCGTCGATGCCGTCAGCGAGGTTGACGCTGTTCATCACGCCGACGCTGACGAAGACGAGCAGCGCGTAATACAGTATCCCGCAGCCCTTAAAGGAAACGCCGATATACGGGATATAGAACGTGTCGTCGATGCAGCCGAAATAAGCAAGCGCCGCGATGTACGCCGTCGCTATGACGAACTGAAGTATCAGCTTCTGCGTCGGCGTCAGCCCCTCGTTCTGCTTGCGCTTGAGCTTTGCCGTGTCGTCAATGCAGCCGATAAAGCCACAGAGAAGCGCGTACACGAACGTCAGCGTGAGCGCCACGGGCACCTCGCCTGTCATAAACGCGAGAAGCGCGATATCCGCCGCGATCACGACCGTCATCGCAAATATGAAGGAGATGCCGCCCATCGTCGGCGTTCCTTCCTTTGACTTGTGCCAGCGCGGTCCGATGTCGAGTATCTTCTGCCCCATCTTGTGGCTCTTCAGTATCGGTATCACAATACGCGAGATCGCCACCGTCAGGATGAAGGTACATATAACGGATATTATAATGAGCAGTTCCGGGCTTATTTCCATATGTCTACCTACGTCCTATCACTGTCAGTTTGATGTTTTCTTCTTCATATATTCGAGCACCGCTTCCGCGGCGACCGCGCGGCTCGCCTTGACGAGCAGCACGTCTCCCGGCCTGAGTGCCCCAAGGATCATATCGCCCGTTTTCGCGGGGTCCCTGCAATCGAGGTTGACGTAAACGTTTTCCGCCCTGATCCCGTTGCCGACGGCGGACACCGCGATGCTCTCCGCAAGCGTTCCGTACGTGAACAGTATCTTTACCCCCGCCCGCGCGGCGTAAACGCCGAGCTGGTCATGCAGAAGGCGCGAATATTCGCCGAGCTCCCTCATGTCGCCGAGCAGCGCCGCCGGGCGGCCGCCCTTCTCCTTCGCGAGCGAAACGAGCACGTCGATCCCCGCGCGCATAGATTCTGGGCTCGCGTTGTAGCAGTCCTCTATTATCGTTATGCCGTTCTGTTCGTATATTTTCTGCCTCATGGCGGCTCCGCGGAACCCGCGCAGCCCTCCCCTGATCTCCGCCTCGCTCATGCCGCATATGATGCCGACCGCGAACGCGTAGAGCGCGTCATAGACGTTATGCACGCCGAGGGCGGGAATTTCAATGTTCGTCGCGACCCTGCCGTTATAGATGAGGTCGAACACCGTGCCGGTGCCGACGCGGCGCAGATTGACCGCCCTATAGTCTGCCGACCTGTTGTGAAGCGCCGCAGTCACGACGCTCCCGACCGGCAGCGTCTCGCGGACTGTATACAAAAGCGGCTCGTCGGCGTTGATTATAAGCACGCCGTCTCCGTCTTTTCCGCCCATGCCGGACACGAGCTCAAGCTTTGCCTTCGCGATATTTTCCCGGCTGCCGAGCGTTTCCATATGCGAGGTGCCTATATTTGTTATGACGCCGACGCGCGGCTTTACGATATTTGACAAGTACTCGATCTCGCCGAGCGCGCTCATTCCGCATTCGAAGACGGCGTATTCAGTTCCCTCCCCGATCGAAAGCGCCGTCAGCGGCAGACCGATCTCGTTGTTTCTGTTGCCCTCCGTCTTGTGGACGCGGTACCGCGACGAAAGACAAGCGGCGATATATTCCTTTGTCGTCGTCTTTCCGACGGAGCCCGTCACGGCGACCGTCTTTGCCCCGGACTCGCGGATAAAAGCGCCGCCGAGCGCGCCGAGCGCGCGCACCGTGCTCTCGACAATAACGATGTCTATCCCGATATTGAATTCGTCCTCCGGCATGCGCTCCGCCAATATGATGCGCGCACCGTTCAAAACAGCGCCGGAGATATAGTCGTGGCCGTCAAATTTTTCGCCCGCTATCGCGACGAACAGAGCGCCGTCCGACATTGTTCTTGAATCGGTCGTGAGCGTGTCGACGCTCCCGCCGAAGCCTCCCCGGACAGGGCAGACGACGCCTCCCGTCACATCCGCGACATAGCAAGCGTTTACCGAGCGAAACAACCTTATTCCGTTATCGTTCATGATCTGTCCCTTTCTTTTTGAGTTCCGTTGCGCCGTTTTGCGGCGCTTCAGATCCCGCCGAGGCGGGAATACCTTTCCTCTATCGCCGCGGCGACGACCTCACGTTCGTCAAATCTGCGCCGAACGCCGCCTGAATCCTCGTAATTTTCATGTCCCTTTCCGGCGAGCACGATCACATCCCTCGCCGTCGCGTTCATTATCGCGTAATTTATCGCCTCTGTGCGATCCGTTATGACCTTGAAATCCGCCCCGGCGGGAACGCCGCGCAGTATCTCGGCTATTATGTCCTCGGCGCGCTCCGTTCTGCTGTTGTCCGAGGTTATGATCGTGAGGTCTGCCGACTCGCCGGCGATCTTCCCCATGACGGCGCGCTTTGTTCTGTCCCTGTCGCCGCCGCAGCCGAAGACAAGGACGAGCCTTCCGGACGGCTCCGCCTCGCGGAGCGATTTGAGCAGCCCCGAAAGCGCCGCCGGCGTATGCGCGAAATCTATAAACACGTGCGGCGAAAATTTAGTCGTGTCGCATCTCACCCGCTCCATTCTTCCGCGCACGCCGCGGAAGGACGAGAGCGCGTCGCGCACCGTGACCGGGTCGACGCCGAGCGAGAGCGCGGCTGCCGCCGCCTCTATGCTGTTATATACCGTATACCTTCCCGGCACGGGGCAGTTTATCGGGAATATCGCGCCGGGCGAGCTGTACATGTATTCAACTCCCGCCGCGCCGAGCATCATAACGCCGTGCGGGTAAACGGAATCCCCGCCGCCTCCCGCCGTCTTCACCGAAATTTTCCTGCCGCCGCACATCGAAAAGAGCCTTTCCCCGTAGCCGTCCGACGTATTTATGATTTTAATTTCCGGGTCATATTCGGTGAAAAGCCTGCACTTGACCGCAAAATAATCTTCCATTCCGGCATGGTAATCCATGTGCTCCGGCGTCAGATTCGTGAATACTGCCGCCGCGAGCTCCGCGCCCGTTACATCGAGTCCCGATAAGCGCTCCTGCGCGATCCCATGCGAGCTCGCCTCGAATACGATGTATTCAGCTCCCGACCTGATCATGTCGCAGATCACGTCGTAGAATTCCTCCGGTGGCGGCGTCGTCATCGTGTATCTTGACTTGTACGTTCGCGCGTCGGGCTGATTTTTTCCGCCCAGCGACGCGCCGACGGTTCCTATGAGTCCCGTTTTGTATCCCGCATATGAGAGGATATGGCTTATCATGTGGGCGACCGTCGTCTTCCCGTTCGTACCGGTTACGGCGACGAGCCGCGTATTTACGGCTCCCGCGTCCCATCCTTCGCCGCAGTACCACGCGGCGAACAGCCGCGACGCTGCGCGGCGCGTGTTTTCCGCCGCGATAACGGGAATTCCGGGGTCGGGATTATCCTTCATCCACGACGATTCGGCGACCGCCGCGGCAGCCCCGTTATCAGCCGCCTCGGCGATAAAGTCATGTCCGTCGGCGCTCCCGCCCCTTATCGCTATATAAAGGCTTCCCTTTCCCACCTTTCTGCTGTCGGTGGTCACATCCGTGATATCAACGTCCTTCCCGGGCGCCGCGCAGTTTGCGCGCCCGCAAAGAAGAGACAGTTTCAGAACTCTTACCCTCCGGTATACTAATTTGAACTGATTTAATCCGTTATATTTGAAAGGTGCATGAATTTGAGCGTTATGACAGTCCCCTCCGGGACAGTCTCGCCCGCCGCCGGGAACTGAGAAATGACCGTCGCGCCGTCGCCGCTCGTGAAGTTGGCGGCGCCCTCTATCCTTATATTCAGGTTCTCGTTGATGATGATCCTGTTCGCCGCCTCCGCCGTCTTACCGACGACGTTTGGCACCGTCACGCTGTTTTTCGGTTCCTCGCCGTTCGTATACAGTATCACGACCTTGGCGAGATTCGAAACGACGGTCCCCGCAGAGGGGAGCTGCGCCGTCACGGTATCGCCGTCGCCGACGACGACGTATTTGTAGCCGTCCTTTTCGAGCTTCTTTTTCGCCGACGTTACGGTCGAATTCACATATCTGCCGACGATGGACTCGACCGCCGCCTCTTCCCCTTCCGAATAGACGGGCTCAAACCCGAGATACGGCAGGGCGGAGGACAAAAACTTTGACACATACGGAGCCGCGACGACGGAACCGTACGCGCTGCCTGACCTCGGCTCGTCGACGAGGATGAGCACCGCGATCTGCGGGTCGTCCGCGGGAGCGAACGCGACGCAGGAGCTGACGCGGAGCGTGTCTTCGCCGTTCTCGTCGTATTTGTCTCGCTTCTGCGACGTTCCCGTCTTCGCCGCGACCTTATATCCGGCGACATAGGCGTTTCTCGCGCCGCCGTTGCCGGAGACATTTTCCTCAAGGATACCGCGAAGCGTCTTGCTCGTCGCTTCGCTTATGACCTGGCGCACAACGTTCGTCTTATACGTGTCGATGACGTTGCCGTCGGAGTCGATGACCTCTTTCATCACGTGCGGAGTGATGAGATATCCGCCGTTGGCGACGGAGGCGATCGCCGTTATGTGCTGTATCGGCGTGACCTTGAACGTCTGGCCGAATGAATAGACGGCAAGGGACACGTTTGAGAAATTGTTGTAGCTGTGATAATACGTCACCGCCTCGCCCGGCAGATCGATTCCGACGCGCGAGCCGTACCCGAACTGGTGGAAGTATTTATAGAAATTTTCGCGTCCGATGCGAAGTCCTATCGTGACAAACGCCGGGTTGCACGACTGCTGCAATGCGTTCGGGAATTCAAGCGTCCCGTGGCCGCCCGCCTTATGGCACTTTATCGGGCTCGAATACCCTTCTATTTTGATGCTGCCGTTGCAGGTGAAGGTATCCTTCAGATTTATGACGCCGAGCTCAAGCCCTATCGAGCTCGTTATGATCTTGAACGTCGAACCGGGCTCATAAAGCTCCGTGACCGCTTTGTTGTTCCACATCGTATAGCGCTGGTCTGACAAGAGCTTCGCGTATTCGTCCGAGTCGACCTCAAGGCCTGACATATCGAGCTTCTGCTGATAATAATCCGTCAATGTGTACGGGTCGTTCAGATCGTAGCCGCCGACCGTCGCCATCGCCAGCACCTCGCCGGTGTTTACATCTATACATATTCCGGCGGCGCGGTTCTGCGCGTTATTTTCCTTTACAGTCTCGTAGAGCACTTCTTCGAGCCTATATTGCAGGTACTGGTCGATCGTCGAGATGATGGAGTATCCGTCCTGCTCGTCAAGATAGCTCTCGTAGTCGGTCGGGAGGTCGTTGCCGTGACCGTCGCGCGCCGTCAGGTATTTCGCCGCGCTTCCCTTGAGGACATCGTTGTAATACGATTCCATTCCGTAAACGCCGTCGCCGTCCGCGTTGACAAATCCGATGACGTGGCAGGCGAGCGTGTTGTTCGGATAATATCGCTTCGTGCTCGCCGTCAGATATATCTGCTCTTCGAGCCCGTATTCGTCGATGAAGGCGCGGACGCGGTCGGCGTCCTCCTTCTCGACGTTTTTCTTTATGACCTCGTAGTATCTCCCCTTCTTCGCCGTCAGCTCCATGACCTTTGAATAGTCGACGCCGAGTATCTCCGAAAGCCCCTTCGATATAAGCCTATCCATCGTATATGACGATGTGACGCCGTCGGCGTCCGTATACGTATAGTAGTGCGCCGCCCTCTGCACCTGACCGAAATATCCCGGTATGTGCAGCCCCGGCATGTCGTCCGACATGGCAAAAATCGAAAATCCCCCGCTCATCGAGCTTATTATGTCCTGGGGCGAGATGAAAACGAGATATACGGACTTGCTGCCCGCCAGAAGATTCATGTTCGTATCATATATGTCGCCGCGCTTCGCGGTGACGGTCGTTTCCTTCGTTATCTGATCGAGGACGTGCCCCTGATATTCGTCATATGATGTGATCTGAAGATTAAACAGCACGGCGCAAAGTCCGACCCACAGCGCAATAAACACCGTAAGCACAAAATACGATCTTTTTGATATTTCGCCGTTTATATTCATGATTGACTCCTTTCCGGGAAAAATCGGGCGTCCCTTTAAGATTCAAAAAGAGTAACGAGCTATCAAAACCGCCGCCTGCTCCTTACTCTTTTCGTGTCGATATTAATTCTATGCGATGCCCGATGCGCTTTATGACTTTGCGGCGATCAGTCCCGGCCGACAAGCCCCGCGATCCTCTGCCTTATGGCGCTCAGCATCGTGGAGAACGAGCCGAACTCGTTCGCGTCCCCGCCGAAATTCTCTATTACATCCCCGCCGGACAGGTCTATGTACTTCTCGTCGACCTGACCGCCGTTTATCATGCCGATCTCTTTAGCCCATGCCTCGATCTCGGATACGTCGATCCGATCCTCAAGCGCGGCGCGCAGCTGCGATTCACGCTCCACAAGCTGCTCAAGCTGTGCGCGCAGCTCGGCGTTCTCGCGCTTGTATTCGTAAATGCTCACAAAGCTCTGGATCATGAATATAAGCACTATGAACATGAGCGCGACGACGATCATGAATTTCGGGAACGGGACGCGCTTCAGCGCGACCTCGCGAGGTCCCGATTCGGCGAGCTGCTCGTTCGCGCGCAGCTCCCTTTCGCGCAGGGTCGCCTGCCGCGGTTTCGCGGGCGTTACATTTTTAACGCTCCCCTGTCTGCTCCCCGATCTCGACGGCTCGCCTGCCGCCATCGCCGTGTTTGCGCCTCCCCGGCGTCTCTCTGCCGGCGGAAGCTCAGACTTGCGTCTTGCGGGGGTTGTGTCATTTTTCTGTCTTAAGCGCTGTATCTCGGCGCGGCGGCGCGCTTCCGCCTGCCGCCTTGCCGCCTCCTCAGCCGCCTCGGCGTTGACATTCGAATAAGGGCTGTAATTGTTGTCGAACTGCTTCGGCGTACTTGCGGACGGTGTGCCGCGGTATGCGTCTTCCATCAGGTCGCTTGACGTTATCCTGACGGCGGCGCGCGGGTCCGTTATGCCCCTGTGCTTCAGTTTGTTGACAAGCTGGGCTGTATTTGCATCCGCGCCGGGGTAGTGACGCTCTATAGACGGTATGGTTCTCGCCGTTGCAGGTCGTGCCTGCCCTTTTTTCGCGTTTGTCATTTTGCCGGCTTGTCCTTTCTTTTGTGAATTCTGATTTTTGTAAATATTTCTTTAATTCCGTGAAAAAATATGCTATAATGTATTTGGGAGTTTTTCGGCTGCGCGGAGCTTTGCGCTCTTTGCCCTCGGGTTTAAGGATAACTCCTTTTCCCCGGCGACTATGGGCTTTTTGTTGAGCAGCTTTATCTCCGGCTTTCTGCCGCAGACGCAGACCGGAAAATCCGGAGGACACACGCACCCCTTCGCGAGCTCCGCGAACACGCGCTTCACGATCCTGTCTTCGAGCGAATGAAACGTCAGAACCGCGATCCTTCCGCCGGGTGAAAGCGCGCCGCACGCCGCCCTTATCGCCGGTTCTATCCCGTCAAGCTCGCCGTTGACCTCGATCCTTATCGCCTGAAACGTCCGCTTCGCCGGGTGCGAGCCGCGCTCCACAGAAGCTGCCGGAATGACCGATTTGACGAGCTCGGAGAGCTCTCCCGTTGTCTTTATCGGGGACGCCTCGCGCGTCTTTACGATCCTTGCCGCGATCCGCGCGGCGAATTTTTCTTCTCCGTACTCAAAAATAATGCGGCGGAGCTCTTCCTCCGCGTATCCGTTAACAACGTCGTATGCCGTCAGCCTGTCCTCTCTCGACATCCTCATGTCGAGCGGCGCGTCGGGGCGGATGTAGGAAAATCCGCGTTCTTCCGTGTCTATCTGATGTGAGCTGACGCCGAGGTCGAAAAGCGCGCCGTCGATTTTCCCGATCCCGAGCTCACCGAGTATACATTCAAGATTCCTGTAATTGTCGTGCACGAGCGTCACCCGCTCGCCGAACGGCATAAGCCGCTGCCGACACGCCTCTATCGCCTCGCTGTCGCGGTCTATCGAGATGAGCCTGCCGCCCGTGAGCCGCTCCGCGATCGCCGAGCTGTGCCCGCCGCCGCCCGCCGTCCCGTCTACGTAAATTCCGTCGGGTCTTACATTGAGGGCGTCAATACATTCGGGCAGCATGACCGGCAGATGCGAAAATACGGGAGCTGGCTCCGATACTTCCGCACCGCCGACCTGTCTGTTTCTATAGTCTCGCGCGGGATGTGCCGTTTCATCCCCCGCTCTCGGATTCGTGTTTTTTTCCAAGGCTTCCATCAGAAGCTTACTTCCTTAAGGAAGCTGATGAGCTCCGCCGTCTTTTCGGAACTCTTGTCCTTGTCGCGGCGCTCCTTGTCCCAGATCTCGGCGTGATCGCCGGCGCCGATGACGTATATATCCTTCGTGAGTCCCGCATGGTCGCGCAGCGCCTGCGTCAGAACGACGCGCCCCTGTGAATCGGGCTTCGCGTCCATCGCCGTGGAAAATACAAAGCGCATGATCGCCGACCCCGCCGTCGACGGCAGGGCGAGCAGCTTGTCCGTGTACTTCTGCCACCCCTCCTCGGAATAAACCGAGAGGCACCCGTCAACATTGCAGGAGATGTAAACGCGGTCGCCTATCATCTCGCGGTACTTGGACGGAATAAAAATACGGTTTTTGCTGTCCATCACCTGCTGGAATTCACCCAGAAAGCACATCATAGCGCCCGCGTTCCCCTTTCTCATTCATGCCCGGTGTTCGTCAGTGTCACCACGCACCACTTCACACCACTTTACTTGTATTATACAGGGATGTCGCTTTTAAGTCAAGCCACTCTACTAAAAAAAGAGGGGCGTTTTTCCGATGTTTTTTTATGCCCTGTCTCGGTTTTCGTCACCGTCCGCCGCGGGGCGTCATTTATCGCGGCGGAAAATGTCACCGATCGCGCATTCTCGCGCCGCGGCGGGAGAATGTCTTTGCAGATTATCGCCGGAAATATTCATTTCCGGCGATGCGTGCGAATGCGTGCGGGAGATGGCGGACACCGCGAATTTCCCGCCGCAGATCGCGCAGCAAGCGCTTCATAAGTCCCCGATCCGTCGCTTTTTTGCACCGGCGGCTCACGTGAGCACCCCGCCGCAAGATGGCCATATTCCGACATTTGCCCGATTTTGGGCTGACGACCGGCTTTTCGCGAAAAATAAAATATCGGGCTGATGCCCGCGCCGGAAGACGCGGGCAGCAGCCCGATTTCCTTTTAATTTGTGCTGTTTTTTATATGTTTCCGGCATGAATACGCGCAGCCACTTGGCTTATGTTCATGCCTTTCGGAGCAGCTTTTGTTATGATTTCCCTGATTTTTCCGCCATGAACCTGCACGCCAGCTCTGCCGCTCCGTCCGCAAGCGCGACCTCGGGGCGGCCGTATATGATCATGTCGCGCGCCACCGTCGAGCTGATGAACGCGAGCTTCGGCGACGCGGGGAATATTACGCTCTCAAGCCCCGCGAGCGCTCTGTTCACCTCCGCCATCTGCACCTCATACTCAAATTCGCCCGCTGTGCGAGCGCCGCGAATTATTACGCCGATACCGCGCTCTGCGGCAAAATTGGCGAGCAGATTGGGGCAAATTTCCGACTTTATTGTACAATTTACTTCCATTTTGAGCGTTTCGATGGATTTTTCAGCGATCAAAACGCGTTCCTCAGGCGTAAACATGCCGCCCGCCTTCTCCGTGTTGACGCAGATCGCGACCGTTATTTCATCGAATATCCGTGCCGCGCGGCGGACAATATCGAGGTGTCCCTTCGTAAACGGGTCAAAACTGCCCGTGAAAACGGCTTTTTTCGCAAAAGCCGCGCCCGCTTCATTCGCCGCGGTCATATCTATTTCCGCCATCACCGTCACCTCCGTCGAAATATTTTCCCAAGTTTCATCATCACGCTTCCTCGGCCGGGGTCAGCACCGTTATATTCGCGCGGCCGTAGTTCGACCGCTTTTTTACTTCGTATTTCGCCGCAAGCTCCGCGTCGCCTCTGAAAACGTCGCCGTCCCCGTGCTCGCAGATTATGTGCGCCCCGCGCTTTGCGATGCCGCCTGACGCGATCAGCGACAGCGCCCGCGTCATGTAGTCGCTTTTATACGGCGGGTCGAGAAAAATTATGTCAAAGCTCTCTCTCCCGGCGGCGCGGCGCAGAAACGGCTCGTACTCCATCGCCGAGATCCGGCACCTGTCAAAGAGCTTCGTCGCCTTTGCGTTTGCCTTGATTATTTCAACGGCTTCGGGGGCTGAGTCGATTATGACGGCTCCCTCGGCGCCGCGCGACAGCGCCTCGAGCGCGAGCTGTCCCGAACCGCCGAACAGATCAAGCACGCGCCTGCCCTCGATGTCGAACTGTATCATCGAGAACACCGCTTCCTTGACGCGTTCTCCCGTCGGACGTGTGTTCTCTCCCTCAAGCGTCGCGAGTCTCGTGCCGCGCGCAGTTCCCGTTATTATCCTCATTCTTTATCATCCTCCCTGTGTAAAAACGCGTAAACGTCCTCCGCATTTTTGCCGCTTATGCCGCGGACGGCGGAAATTTCCTCCTTTGTCGCGGCGCGAAGCTTTGCAAGCGTCCCGAAATGCGACATTATCTGTTTTGCCTTTGCATCTCCGATGCCGTGCACCGCCGTCAGCGCCGAGCGGCGCAGCGTTTTCGACTTCGCCTTCTTCATATTTGAGATGGTGAATCTGTGCACTTCCTCCTGGAGCCTGTATATGAACTGGAACACCGCCTGTTCGCGCGCGATCCCTATCTCCTCGCCCTCGTGCTCGCCTATAAGCGCCCTCGTCTTGTGGTGCTCATCCTTCACCATGCCGAATATCGGCACATCAACTCCCGCCTTCCCGGCGACCTGCCTTACAGTCGAGACGTGTCCCGCGCCGCCGTCAAGCAGGATCAGGTCGGGATATGGCCCCCACTCCGTATGCGCCAGACGCCGCTCTATTGCCTCCGCCATAGACGCGTAATCGTCGGGAGCGCCGTTTCCCTCGATGCGGAACAGCCTGTAATCTGACTTTTTGAGCTTGCCGCCCTCGGAAACTATCATGCCGGCGGTGATATGTTCGCCTCCGAGATTTGAGATGTCGTAACACTCTATCCGCTCCGGGACTACCTCAAGCGCCAGAAGCTCCGCCAGCTTGACCGCCGTCGCCGTGTCCCTTTTCGCGCGCGACTTATACTGTTCTGCGGCGACCCGCGCGTTCTCCTCCGCCATCAGAGCGAGCTTTTTGCCCTCTCCGCGTTCGGGAGTCCTGACCGTGACGCGGTGCCCGGCGCGCTCCGTCAGATATTCCGACAGAAGCTCGCGTTCCTCTCCGTCAAGCGTAAACGAGATCAGCACCTCATGCGGGATATATTCGCGCTGCGAATACAGCATCGTCACAAACTCCGCAAGGCCTCCCTCGCCCGATATCCCGTTTTCGTCCATGAGCTGCGCCGCGCCGAATTCGTAGCTCTGCTTGTCGGCAACCGCGCCGCCCCTGATGACGACGAGCGTCGCGCACGAACATATCCCGTCAGGGTCGGCATAATACGCGATCACGTCCCGCTCCGTTTCAGGGGACGCGACGACATGCTGGCGCTCCTTCAGTCTGCCGAGCGCCGAGATGCTGTCCCGGCAACGCGCCGCCGCCTCAAAATTTTCCTCTTCCGCGTATTTCATCATCCGTGCTTCAAGGTCTGCCTGCGCGCTCCCGACATCGCCTCGCAGCACCGATATAATGTCGTGCAGCGAAGCTTTATATTCCGCCGACGAGACCAGCCCGCGGCACACGCCCACGCATCTCCCCATCTGGTCGTACACGCAGCTCCCGACCTTGCCGATATCGCGCGGGAACTCATGCTTGCACGCCGGCAGCATAAACGCCCTCTCAAGGGAAGAAATGATGTCGCGCACGGCGCCCGCGCTTGAATAAGGGCCAAAGTAAAGCGCCTCACGCGAGCTTTCGCCGCCGCGCCTGCGCGTCATAAACGGGACGGGGAAATCTTCCGCCATGTTTATCTTGATATACGGATACGATTTCGCGTCCTTGAGCTTTATGTTGTACTTCGGCTCATACTGCTTTATGAGCGAATTTTCAAGCGTCAGCGCCTCGATCTCGGTCTTGCATATGATCGTGTCAAACGACTCGACAAGCGACACCATGCGCTCCGTCTTGACCGCGTGCTCCGTATTCGCAAAATACTGCGAGACGCGCGCGCGCAGAGCGCGCGATTTTCCGACATATATGACGCGTCCTGTCCTGTCGCGCATGATATAAACGCCCGGGCAGAACGGCAGCTCGGAGGCGGCGCGAAAAAGCCGCTCCAGCCGCTCGTTTTTTTCATCTTCCGTCCGCTTCATAAAATGCCTCCGCCTCTATCTTACAGCAAAGCGGACGCGAGTGGTGTTCGCGTCCGCATCAGTTTCATTATTGACGTACCCTCGCAGGAATTATTCGGAGAAACCTGCTTCGATCAATGCCACAAGCCCGTCAACAGCTTCATTTTCGTCGGGCCCCGTCGCCGTCAGCGTGATCTCAGAGTCCTGAGTAATACCGAGTGAAAGCACACCGAGCAGGCTCTTCGCGTTGACCTTTCCACCGCCGCATTCGATCAGAATGGAACTTACATAGCTGTTTGCCTTCTGTATAAAATATGTAGCCGGGCGGGCATGAAGTCCCACGGCATTTTCAACCTTTACGGTGCGAGAAATCATTACATCCTCCGATTTAAGAAGTACATCCGGCAGACGTAGCCTAGATGCTACATCATTATAGCAAACGGCGCTCTTAAAATCAATAGTAGATATTCATGTATTTTCGAGGTCACGGCGCTTTCATTTTGGGCGATTTTTCACGATTTATGTTCTTCTATCGGCGCGGTGTCGATTATCAGCGCCGTTGCAACGACGCCGCTGCCGGAAAGTTTTACCTCCGCTCCCGGCAGCATCGGGGTCGCGCCGCCCAGCATGAAAATGCCGTCCCGGTAATATCCTTCGACAACGACAGTGCAGCGGACATCGCGCCTGCCGTTTTCCTCATCCTCATAGGCAATCTCAAGCTCGCCCTTTTCGTTTTCCTTATAATATTCCGCCGGCTGCACCGTCACGGACATGAGCCGCCCGCTTTCGTCATGGTCGCCGACCGTGAAAACGGCGTTTTCGGAAAAGAAGTCCGAGGATGAATTTTCGATCCCCTCTATCAATATCTGCACCGCCGCCGAAGTCCTTTCCGGGGTCACGGCAAGGATGCCGTTTTTGTCCGTCAGCACGCAGCGCACCGCCACCCCCGCCGCCGAAAGGACGACGACAAGGATCAGAAATATGTCAAGCACTCCGAAAGCAAGCTTTTTTCCCTTCATCACATATTCCCCCAAACGCTTTATCTGACGCTGATGCAGACGCCCTCGAAAAAGAGCCCGGTCGTATACATGGAAAGCTCGCGCCCGACGTATATCTCGTTGCCGGAAACAAGCCCGCCGCTGTCTGCCACAGCCTCGATCGTTATCTGCAAGTCAGACCTGTCCGGTATCGTCTGCCCGGTCGTTCCCATGACGGCGCCCCGCGACTCATACGCCGTGACGCGCCCCATATATGCTCCGTCCTCGCTGTATACCTCGTCGCCGACCGCTATCTTTTCCGAAAGCTCAGACCTGACCGCCGACACCTTTACGACATAGTCAAGCTCAAACGTCTCGCCGACAGGATCGCTGAACACATACCTGTACGTGAAAAATCCCGTAAGCAGGAGCGCCGCGATAATTATCAGATCGACCGCGGTCACGGACACGCGTCGTTTGTTTTTATTTTCAGCCATCTGTTATCCGCCCCGCCCAAAAAGAGGTGCAAAGGAGCGCCGTCCTTTCCTTTGTCAATTTCCGAATCTGATATCGACAGACGACGATGTCCCGTCTCCCGCAGCGCCTGTCCTGTCCGTCATCCCCTCGTCCGTCGGCACGGTGCCGGCGCTGTACGCGGACGCAGCTCCCGCAAACATGAAGAATAAGAACAACATCCTCCCGTCGACCCAGATCTGATTTGAGATACCGGCGGCGAGAGCCGCTATGAGCCCGGCGGCAAGCGAACCGGAACAGAGCTGCTGCGTTCTGTTTTTCCCGAATTTTGCGCCCGTAAACAATTTTATGAGCAGGAGCAGCATCGCCATGAGGAACACGAACAGCCCCACGACGCCGAGCTCGATGCCTATCTGCAAAAACAGGCTCTGGCTGTTGTCCGCCGACGCGCCGACCGACGAATAAGCGTCGTATATCGTATAAAATACGCCGTCGCCGCGGCCGATGCCGCCGAAGAAGTTATCGAAGAAAATGCCGCCCGAGATCTGTCTTATACCGACGCGTCTCTGCGTCAGCGAGCCGGAAATATCAAAGAGCTCTGTAATATATCCGCGGACGTTTGCCGGCAGGACTGCCGCCGAAAGCGGTATCAAAACCACAGCGGCAAGCGGGATGAGCGAGAGCCGCAGATCGATTATGAACAGCATGACCGCGATCCCGACGGCAGCCCCGAACCAGAGCCCGCGCGACATCGTCATGACCGCCGCCGCGATCACGACCGCCGAGAAAAAGATCATGTTGAACCGCTTTCCGCCGATCCCGCGCTGGAGCACGTACCCCATCATGACCGGCATCATCATCGCGAGATAAAATACGGATATACCGGCGCAGGACGCAATATCCGCGCCCCACGACAGCAGCGTATGAACGAATTCCGAGCCGATCCCCGCCGCCGCCTCCGACACCTCGCCGACAAAGACGGAACAGATGCTTACGACCGCCATCGAGGAACCGCCGAACATCATCGCCCGCATCAGTCTGTTGCGCCACGCCTGATTTTTTATGAGATTGACGGTGAGAAAATACGGCGTCATGTAGAGCAGCGACATCACCCCGCCGTGGTGCGAGGTCCCGGCGCCGTAATTGAACGCTTCCGCCGCCGCCATGAGCAGGAAGAAAAGGAGCATAAAAGTGTCTGCAAAATCGAGCTCAAGCGTGCGTCTGCCGCATATCAGCTTTATGAGATATGACGCGAGTATGAGCGCCGTCAGCGACGCCAGAAGACGATCCGAAAAGAACGGGAACATGCTGAAAAGGATTATTATCCCCGTCTCCGGCTTTGCAAAAACGATATATAAAAGCAAAAGCGATAAAAACGCGCCTATTATCAGTCCCGGCGTAAAGAAAAACGTCAGAAGCCCGGCGATCATGCCGAACAGGAACATCACGTCAGACCGGCTGCGCGGCGCGTGTCCCGTGTCAGCCGCCTCGCGCCTGTAGCCGAGAATATCAAACGCGAGATACGACATGAACCGGCTCGACGCGACAGCGCCCGCAAACGTCTTTCTCGAAAGCAGCAGCGGAACGGAGCCTAGCATCAGAACGATCCCGCTCACGAGCGCGTCATATTCCGCCGTCAGGCTCGTCGCGATCGCCTTTATCGCAAAAACTATAGATATATAAAATCCGAACGAAAAGAGGAACGTGCCGTATGACCGCATCGTCAGCCACGGCATCGACGACGCAAGCTTGCCGACGGCGCGCAAAATCGCGCTGTCCTCGATCGAATGCGCCACCGCTATCCGCGCCTTCGAAAGCGCGCGTATAACGCGCATCCGCGAAAACATTGCCGGTATCGCGCCGCCGCGCCACATCCGGTCGATCTTGCCGTACGACGTAAAGATGCGCCCGAATATTCCGCCTTCAAGGCTCTCGGCAGCCTTCTTTGCCGACCTCATATGTCTGCCTTCTCTGCCCATGCCGTCACCCCCCTTTCGAAATTTTCCTTTATTATATATGATATATGTTCAGCCCTCGCCGCCGTCGTCTTTTTCGAGCAGGTCAGGGCGCATCCGCTCCGTCGCGAGCCGCGCCTGTTCCCGACGCCACGCGTCTATTTTTTCATGATGGCCGGAAAGAAGTATCTCCGGCACCTGCATGCCGCGATATACGGGCGGGCGCGTATACTGCGGGTATTCGAGCAGCCCCTCCGACAAGCTCTCGCTTTCGTAACATTCCGGAGACGAGAGCACTCCGTCAACGAGCCTTGAAACGGCGTCCACAAGCACACACGCGGGCAGCTCACCTCCGGTCAGGACGTAATCGCCGACCGAGATATATTCATCCGCAACGATATCGAGCGCGCGCTGGTCTATCCCCTCATAGTGACCGCACAAAATTATCACGCAGTCGTATTTTGACAGCTCCCGCGCCTTTTCTTCTGTGAATACCTTCCCCTTCGGCGACATATATACGGTGCGAACAGACGCGCCCTCCGGAATCGAGGCGCGCACCGCGTCATAGCAGTCGCAGACGGGCTGCGGCATCATCAGCATCCCCATCCCGCCGCCGTAAGGCGTATCGTCGACGCGGCGGTGCTTGTCCGCCGAATAGTCGCGGATGTTATACGTGTTTATCTCTATTTTCCCCGAGGCGGCAGCCCTGCCGATGATGCTTTCCGAGAGCACGCCGCGCACCATGTCGGGGAACAGCGTCATAATATCAAATCTCACGTGTGTCTCCTGAATTTATCGCACGTAAAGCGAACTTTACGTGCACTTTTAAGTGCTCTCCTCGTCCAGCATCCCCTTTATCGGGCGGACGTATATCGCCTCGTCCGTTATCTCCGTCACAAATTCGGGGACGGCGGGCATCATCCGCTCGCCGAACGGCGTGTCCACAACGTAAATGTCGGACGCGCCGAGATTATATACGTCGCGCAGCACGCCGAGCCGTTCCTTTGTGTCCGCGTGCAGAAGCGGCAGACCTATGAGGTCGGCGATGAACCTGTCGCCCTCCTCCATGAATTCTTCAAGCTCAGCCCGCTCGGCGTATATGTCACGCCCCTTGAGCGCAACGGCAGCGTCAAGATCGTCGACTCCCTCAAGCGTCAGGAGCACGAATCCCTTCTGCAGCGACGCCGACTTAATTTCATAAGCCGTATATTCGTCCCCGCGCTTCGTGTACACGCGACTGAGCGAGGCGAGAATTTCCGGCGAGTCGCAGTCGGAGCGCGCCTTCACGACTCCGCGGACGCCGTGCGTATTTATTATCTGCCCGCAGGGCAAAAACAAAGAGCGTTCCATTCCGTTTCCCCAAATAAAATTCTGATGACAAAATCGTTTTTATGTGTTTCCCGCTTTTTCCGCGTTATCATGTACCTTCTTTACAAAATAGGCTCTGTATACGCCATGTACAATTTCATCGCGAAAAATGACTGTATCGCCGATCTTGATTTCTTCATTAGTATCAGAGATCAGAAACATATATTCATTATCGGCGGTAATTATTTTGCCTTTAACCCCGTTATATTCGACAACTTTTCCCACTTTGCAATGCGGCATATTGATTCGACCTCCCGCTTAACTTTTAAATTTATTCTACCACGAACGCGCCGCAATTACAAGTATCAATTGCCCTCCGCGCGCTCGTGCATGATCAGCTCGGCGGCAGAGCAAAGATCGCGGCAAACTGCATGCACGCGCCCGAATATTTCCCCGTCCGGCGGCCAGAGGTCGGGCACCATTATGACGCGGCAGCCGGCGGAATCAGCCGATATGATCCCAGAGCGCGCGTCCTCAAACGCATAACATTCCGCGGGCAAAAGCCCGAGCTTTTCACACGCGCGGACGTATATTTCCGGGTCGGGCTTCGAGCGCTTCACTTCGTCGCCGCAGACAAGCGCGTCGAAATACGAAATAAGTCCCGTTTCCGAAAGCTGGCGCTCGACTGTTTTTCGTCTCGTCGAGCTCGCGACCGCGAGCTTTACCCCTTCGCCGCGAAAAAACGAAAGTATCTCGAAAACTCCCGGTTTGACCGGTATTTTATGCGATTTATAATATTCGGTGCGGAACTCGCGCGCGAACGCGTCAATAACGTACGGGTCGCAGCCTTCCCCGAATTCCGCCTGCCATACGGGGCGGGACGATTCGAGCGACAGACCGAGCAGCCGCTCCGTCATATATCCGGCGCGCCCGATCCCCGCCTTCTCGCCCGCGTAATCAAATGCGAGCACGGCGACACGCTCCGTGTCGAGCATGAGCCCGTCCATGTCAAATACGGCGCCCTTCATTTTTCTCTCCGCCTCATGATCTCGGATATCGCCCGGCACAAAAGCGAGAGCGACATAAGGAGCGAAAGCGTTGCGTACACGACTATAAGCGACTTCGATATACTGCTCGTCAATAGCTCCATCGCATGATTGAAAAAATTCGTCACCGTCAGCGTCTCGACGGTCAGCGAAAGCACTATCGCCGCGTGCGGGAGGACGATGTCGAGCACGCCGCGCGGCTCATACGTCAGCGACAAAACGGCGCTTACAAATATAAAAACGCACGCGGGACAGAGAAAGTACCCGGTCGCGGAGGAATTGATATAAAATTTTGTCGGCTCGCACACGTCTGCAAAATAGAGCGCCACCGCCGCCATGGACACGGCGAGCGAAACGGCGGCGAACGCCGCCTTTGATACCGCGCGGCTCATTTCCGGCGGGGCGGGAAAAACAAGGTATTCATCGTATTTATCCCCGTATACTGTTTTCTTTGAAAACAGTATACCACCCCTCGCCCCCGTTTGCAAGAATAAAACGAACAAAAACGACCGCGTGAAGAAAAACTCGCAAAAAGGTGTTTACAAAACAGGCTGCATCGTATATAATGTAATGTAAACTTAATATACAAACGACGTTGACCGGAAAGAAAGCGGATAACGAGCGCGGCAAAGAGACTGCCCACACGGCTGAGAGGGGCGGGCGCGCGATTCCGTATGTGCGTCCGCGAGTCATGGCGCCGAGCGCCGCGTCACCGGACGTTATACGGAAAAGCGATAAATCGGAGTGGAACCGCGGATATCCCGCCTCCCGTGAAACTGTCACGGAGAGGCTTTTTTGTTTCCGGTGTGATCTTATATTTTTCTGCCGGAAGGAGAACACGTTTTATAGATGAAAATTGATATAACATTCGGCGGGACCGTCTGCCGTGACGCTTCCCGCGCGCTTCTGCGCCTGCATGAGAAGGCCTCCGCCGCCGCCCGCGAGGTGCGGCGCGACATCAAAGCCGTTCGCGAACGCGACCCGGCGGCGAAATCAGACCTTGAGGTGATGCTTCTTTATCCCGGCGTGCATGCGATCTGGGCGCACCGCCTCTCGCACGCGCTCTACGAAAAGAAGCACTACATGACGGCGCGCGCCGTCAGCCAGGCTGCGAGATTTTTTACCGGAATCGAGATACACCCCGGCGCGAAGCTCGGTCACGGGCTGTTCATCGACCACGGCGGAGCCGTCGTAATCGGCGAAACTGCCGAGATCGGCGACGACTGCACGCTTTATCAGTGCGTCACGCTCGGCGGCACGGGCAAGGACCGCGGCAAACGCCACCCGACGCTCGGACGAGGCGTTATGGTAGGCGCGGGCGCGACGATCCTCGGCGGGTTCGAGATCGGCGACAACGCGAAGATCGCGGCAGGCGCCGTCGTATTATCCCCCGTCCCCGCGAACAGCACCGCCGTCGGGATTCCGGCGCGGATCGTGAAAACGAACGGCGCCCGCGTCACGAGCAAGCTCGACCATGTCCACATTCCCGATCCCGTATCAAATAAGCTTACAGAGCTTGAACGGCAGATCGCGGAGCTGCGGGACGCCGTTATGACGGACAACAAAAAGCAAGATGAGACGGATCAACACGTGTGACCCGTCATAAAAATAAAGCAGTAAAAAACGAAAGGAAAGAAAAAAGCTATGATCTGCAAACGCTGTTTCCGCATGTCGGACGACGGATTTGAGTATTGCCCTTACTGCGGCAAATCGTTTACCGACGACTCGGAAATAGAAGTAAAAAAGGAAGAGGGGGACGAGGAACCGCGCGTTGAACCGCCGCACAGAGACTCCCCCGCCGATAACGACCCGATGCACCGCCCCGACGATGTTCCGCAGGGGCAGAACTACGGCTACACGATGCCGCCCCCGCCCTACCCGTTTTACGGTTATCCGCCGAGAGAAAAATCGCCCGCTGGAAAATTTTTCTCCGCCCTCGGTCATGCGGCGCTCTATTTCCTGCTCTTCTTCCTCTGCCAGACGATCGTTTCAACGATCATAATGTTCGGCGTCATCGCCAATTCTGAGGAATTCGCCGAGGCGATCAACGAATACGCCATGAACCCGGGCATGAGCCGCGAGCAGTATAACGAGCTGATGGAACGCGCCTACGACGCGATAATGAACGACATGGGCGGCACAACGATGAATATGATAACGATCTTCTCAGCCGTTCTGACAATATTTATCGTCTTCCTCGTTTCGGTCGGAAAGCACAGACCGTTTTCGGCGCACGTGGGGCTATATCCGTTCCATTCGTGGCTCGCGCTTCTGCTCGTTCCCCTCGGAATTTCGGCGCAGTTTCTGGTGTCCGAGCTCATCAACCTGATCCCGTGGCCGGACTCGGTCGTAAACGAATTCAACGGTCTGTATTCCTACATGGGGCGCGGCGACAGCGTTTTTGATGTCGTTGTCGAAATTCTCTCCGTTGTGATATTTGCGCCTATGGTCGAGGAGCTCGTCTTCCGCGGCTGCATATACACGCGGCTGCGCCGCGGGATGCCCATCGGCGCGGCGGTGATTTTGGCGGCGTTTGCGTTCGGGATCGCGCACGGCGCGGCGATCGCCGTATTCTATGCGTCGCTGCTCGCCGTCCTGCTCATATTCATGTATGAAAAATTCGGCACGATCCTCGCCCCGTTCCTCGTTCATCTCGGCTTCAATCTCGCCAACTATATCCCGCTTCTGCGCGAGGATTCCTCGCAGACCGAGGTCATAGTGACGCTCGTCGTCTCTGCCGTCGTATTCGTCATCTGCCTCGCCGTCATCATCATTTCAAACGTCGGCAAAAGAGAGCACAGCATAGACGAGGACAGGAACACAGGTTTTCCGCCCATGCCGCCCGTAGTTTAAAAAGGAGCTTTCCATGCTGTATTTATATAATTCTCTGTCACGCGAGCGCGAAGAGTTCACCCCGCGCAACCCCGGCAAAGTCGGGATGTACACGTGCGGTCCCACCGTTTATCACTTTGCCCATATCGGAAATCTGCGCACCTACATCATGGAGGACATTCTCGACCGCTATCTGCGCTATTCGGGATACGATGTCAAGCGCGTCATGAACATTACGGATGTCGGCCACCTCACGGGCGACTCCGACGACGGCGAGGACAAAATGGTAGAGGGCGCGAAGCGCGAGCACAAAACGGTGCTTGAGATCGCAAAATTCTACACGGACGCATTTTTTGCGGACTGCAAAAAGCTCAACATCCGCCGCCCCGACGTTGTTGAACCGGCGACACGCTGCATAGGCGACTATATAAAGATCATAAAAAAGCTGATCGATTCGGGCTACGCCTACGTTTCCGGCGGCAACGTATATTTTGACACGTCAAAGCTCGACAACTACTACGTCTTCAACCGCCAGAACGAAGAGGACCTCGTCGTCGGCGTCCGCGAGGGCGTTGAGGCGGACGAGGCGAAGAAAAACAAGTGCGACTTCGCGCTCTGGTTCACAAAGAGCAAATTCGAGGATCAGGAGCTTAAATGGAACTCTCCCTGGGGGCTCGGCTATCCGGGCTGGCACATCGAATGCTCCGCCATTTCAATAAAGCATCTCGGCGAATATCTTGACATACACTGCGGCGGAATTGACAACGTCTTCCCGCATCACACAAACGAGATCGCGCAGTCGGAGGCTTACCTCGGGCACCCGTGGTGCCGGTACTGGTTCCACGTCCTGCACCTCAACACGCAAAGCGGCAAAATGTCAAAGTCAAAAGGCGAATTTCTCACGCTCTCGCTGCTTGAGGAAAAGGGATTTGCCCCCGTCGTCTACCGTTTCTTCTGCCTCGGCTCCCATTACCGCAAATCCCTCGTCTTCTCGTGGGACGCGCTCGAAAACGCGCGCGGTTCATACGACAAGCTGATCGCCCGCATCGCGCAGCTTTCAGACTCCGGCAAAGAGATCGACGACGCCGCGTTTGACGAACAGAAGCGCCGCTTTACGGACGCGCTCGATTCAGACCTCAATACTTCCCTCGCGATAACGGCCGTTTACGACGTTTTAAAGGCTGACACAAACGACGAAACGAAGCTCGCGCTGCTTGACGACTTCGACCGCGTCCTCTGCCTTGACCTCACGAAAAACGCCGCCGCGCGCCGCGAGGCGGATGAGCTCGCGCGCCAGGCGGAATCGGGCGATCCGGAAATTCTTGAGGCTATAGCCCGCCGCGCGGAGGCAAAGAAAAACCGCGACTTCGCGGAGGCAGACCGCATCCGCGATGAGCTTGCGCTCCGCGGCATCACGCTGACAGACACGCCGAACGGCACGCGATATACGGTTTCAAAGACGTGAAAAAGTCAAAGCGCAAAAAATTTCCGTCCCCGGCGCCGTGGCTCTACTACCCCGCCGCCGCGATCGTGCTGCTCTTTATGCGGATACGGTACCGCGTCACCGTCGACAAAAGCGGCGTTCGCGGCATAAAGGGACCGGCGCTCGTGCTCGCCAATCACCTTTCCGACCAAGACCACTTCTTCGCCGCGATGGCACTTTTGCCGCACCGCCCGACGTTTGTTCTGAGCGCGCACTTTATGACAAAGCGATTTCTGCGCCCGATCCTCCGCCCGCTTCACGTGATAACGAAGCGGATGTTCGACTCGGATGCGGGGACCGTTTTAAACATCATGCGCGCCATACGCGACGGAAGGATCGTCGTCCTCTTCCCGGAAGGCAGGCTTACATGGACCGCGCACTCCATGCGCATAACGGAGGGGACAGCCGAGCTTATAAAAAAGCTCCGCGTAGACGTATACCGCGTTACCCCGAGCGGGGCGGCGCTCACGTTCCCGAAATGGGGCAAAGGCTCGCGGCGCGGGAGGATCATGATCGAGACTGAAAAGATGCTAACGGCGGAAGAGGCGAAGACGATGACGACCGAGGACATCTATTCTCTCATCTCGGACAAGCTCCGCCACGACGACGAGGCAGCCTGCCGGGGGATAAAATATTCCTGCCGCGATACGACGGCGGGACTTGACGGCATACTGTATAAATGTCCGGTCTGCGGCTCCGAATACACGCTGACGGCCAGAAAATGCCATATCACCTGCTCCGCCTGTCAGCTTGACGCGACACTTAGCAGAGACTACACGTTTTCGGGCGCGCCGTTTAAGACCGTAAACGAATGGTACGCGTGGCAGTACGCGCAATTCGACACAAGCCGGCCGCTTGGATCAGATTTCTCAATTGCCTCGACCGACGAGCACGGCAACATCGTTCACGGCGCGGGGCGCGCGCACTGCACGCTCGACCGCGAGCGCTTCACATTGAAGGGCGAGCTTTTCGGGCAGACGCTCGAATTCGAGACGCCCACGTCCGAAATCCCCGCCGTCCCGATAACGGTGTCGAAGCGCTTTGACATCTACCATGACAAAACGCTCCTTCAGCTCTCCCCGATACCCGACCCTCGCGAGGTCGTCCGCTGGGCGATCTGCTTTGACCGCCTGACCGACGAGCGAATAGGGATGAAGGGAAAATGATCGGCTTCATATCCGAAGATCATAGGCGGCAATTTTGTCCAAAGCTATATCAAATCGGCGGCAGAGATTGAACCCTGCCGCCGATTTTTTGTAAACCGATAGAAAAAGACATCATCATATGCTATAATTATTATAGCGGTGGGGTACCGCTTGATCCGCAAGCGGCCGGGCGAACCGAAGGGGGAGTTAAAATGAGATTGAAAGGAAAAACCGACATCTGGTTTTACGGGATCATATTCATTATTGCGGCTGTTTGCGTTCCGATCCTTATTTTAAGCGTATTCATCGAACCAAACGTGTTCGGAGCGGCGACTTCCATTCTTGTATTTGTCTTGACTGAGTCTTTATGCCTGTCAATTGTAATTCGCAATTATGTTGAGTTTCAGGATGACGCGCTGCTGATCGTGTTCGGCTTTATAAAAAAGAGGATCCCCTACGAAAATATCACCGTGCTTTCATTCACAAGGGAGCCTTGGTCATCCCTTGCGGCGTCTCTTGACCGGATCAAAATCAGGACGGAACAGAAAGGGGACATCATGATATCGGTCACAGATAAGTCCGCTTTCCTGCGTGAAATTCAAATCCGAATCCCCAGCGTGATCGTGAGCACCCATAAAGGGGCTGTTTGATATGGGATTTCTTTCGTTCAACGAAAAATATTACATGACGGCTCTCAAACGGCTGGAAAGCAGCTCTCTCGGCGACTGTGAGCTTTACGAGGCGAAGCAGCTTTTGAAGCTCCTCGACGATCTGCTCGACGAGGGATATACTCTTCTCTGCCGAACGCTTGAAGAAAAATACGGAGCCGTTTCAAGGCTGCGGGCAATTCTGAAAGCCCATGGCGTGCAGCCGTTTCCGATTCAGAAAAGAGCCGTTTCAGATGTTGAATACAGCGATTCGGCGGTCGATGTAGATATAATCTGCCGTCAGCTGTCGGAGCGAGCCAAAGTCTGCGCCTCGCCTGCCGACGATCCGTTTCTCACCCACCTGAAAAATTACTGCGAGTGGATAGAATATCGCCCCGATACAGCCTATGTATTTCTGCTCCGTGACGCTTTTCTGCCGCATCTGTATTTTAAAAGCAGCGGGAAAGGCAGCCTCTTCCCGTGGGTGATAAATCGGGATTTTCTGCAAAAGTGTGCCGGGGACGGCGTTGACGACAAACTTCGGCTGCCCATATATGATGCGCTCGAAACCGGCGTTTCGGGCTTCTCTGAGCTTGCCGCATTTTGCAAGCCCCGCATTTTAAATGTGCTGGGCGAACACTCCGATTTAAAAAATGTCCTTCTCGAACTGCTATGCGGGATACGGGAGGAAAAAATTCTCGTGATCGAGTCCGGCTACTGCGGCACGATACCGCTGACGCTTTCGGCGCTTGATGACCGCGTGGATTTCCGGCTGTATACGACGGCTCCGTTTCTATATGAAATATATCGGGAGAAAATCTTTTGCAGAAGATATGAGGAAATCCGCTCTTTTGAAACGCTCTGCTCGCAGGACGCACTGATGAAGTTTGCGTTTTTCAGGAACGGCCGCTTTTATGTCAGAGCCGCCGCGGACGATGTGGTCTGGGAGAGGTCGGCGAGAGAAGCCGCTGCCCTGCAAAGCGGAAATTGCGGCGATATGAAATTCATTTGTCCTGAAACTGCCGGTTGACAGATTTCCATCCGCCGTTTGGTTGTATGCAACCGCAAAGCAAGCTATAATTTTCACTGCGGACGGCAAATAAGCCCGCCGACAAACAAAGTGGAGGGAACGAAAATGATCTTAGCAGACAAGATAATGAATCTGAGAAAGAAAAACGGCTGGTCGCAGGAAGAACTTGCGGAAAAGATGCAGGTGTCAAGGCAGGCGGTTTCCAAATGGGAGGGCGCGCAGACAGTGCCCGATCTTGAGAAGATATTGACGCTCAGCAAGCTCTTCGGGGTCACGACAGATTATCTGCTCAAGGACGAGATAGAGGACGAAGAATTTACGGACGACATCGACCGCGTGCCAATAAAAAGGGTATCTCTCGCACAGGCGAATGAATTTCTTGAATGGAGAAAGCATGCCGCCAATTTGATTGCCGCAGCGACTTTTTTGTGCATCATCGCCGTGATCCCGCTGCTTATATTATGCGCCGCGGCAGAATTGCCCGAACGCCCAATTTCAGAAGAATCAGCCGCCATCATCGGGATGGTCACACTGCTGGTCGTTATCGCGCCGGCGGTGGCAGCGTTTATCTTCTGCGGCTTCAAAAACGCGCCGTTTGAGTTCATTGACAAGGAACCGTTTGAAACCGAATACGGTGTTGACGGGATGGTGAAGGAAAAAGAGAAATCATACAGACCGACGTATGTAAAATGCAATATCATCGCCGCCTGCCTGTGCGTCCTCTCTCCTATTCCGGTCTTCATCGGCAGCCTCACCGGGAAAGAGTTTTTCGCCGTTGTCATGCTGGCTGTCACGCTGTTTTTGGCGGGGATCGCGTCGGCGCTGTTTATCATCACCGGCGTCCGCCGGGCAAGTATGCAGAAGCTTTTGAAAGAGAGTCGGTACGCGCTTCGGGATCAAAGAAAAACACATATAAAGGAAACAGTCGCGACGATATATTGGCTGAGCGCGACCGCCATATATCTCGGATGGAGTTTTTTGACGAAAGACTGGACGATTACATGGGCTGTCTGGCCGGTCGCCGGCATCCTCTTCGCCGTTGTCATGTGCATCTGCGACCTTCTTGCGGACAGGGAGAAATGATCGGCATACTCAGAAGCGAAAAAAATAATTTTTTCGAACAGTCTCATTGCATGTATAGAAAGACGATGATAAAATGATTCCCGGAGGTGAGCGTATCATGGCAAACGAAGAAAAGAAAGACTTCAACGCGATGCTTCACGACAGCAAGGATATGCCGAAATTTCAGATCATTAGAGATGAGGCAAGCATCAAAAAATACGGCGGGAACAGGATGTACTTCGCCCCGCCGATAGATTATGATAATGTCATGAAAAAAGTGCCGTACGGCAAAGTGATCACTGTCGGGAAAATTCGGGAGTATTTCGCAAAAAAATCGGGGGCGGATTTTACGGAACCTATCACCGCCGGCATATTTGTGTCGATCGCCGCATTGGCAAGCTTCCAGCGTGGCGAGGATGAGACGCCGTATTGGCGCACGTTAAAAGCAAACGGTGAGTTGAATGAAAAATATCCGGGAGGCGCTGTGGCGCAGAAAGAAAAGCTCGAATCGGAGGGGCACACTGTTATCGAGCGAGGGCGGAAAAACATCCGCTATTTCGTAAAGGATTATGAGAATGCGCTTTTCAGTTTGGAAACGCTCTCATGAAACAGGCGACCGAACCCCTGAGATTAACGAAAGACGAATATAACCGATGCCGACGAAAAAAATACGGTGCAATACCGTTGACCGGCAGGCACCGTACTCCTTATATTGAAACATCCTCATCAGACGCTACCGCAAACCGGCAGCGTTTTTCATTCTATTGCCGCGCCTTTTCTGTCGGGCTCGACGGCGGTCACATACCAGAACGAGCCAAGCGAGCCGCAATACCGCTCAAGCTCTTTTGCGACTCCGGCTCCGCGGCGAGCGACGACCATGATCGACGGACCCGCTCCGCTCTGAAAGCCGCCGTAAGCGCCCGCGCGTTCGGCAGCGCCGAGAATACCGTCCATCCCCTGCACGAGGCGTCCGCGGTACGGCTGATGAAGCATATCCTTCATCGCGGTCGAAATTACGTCATACTTCCGGGTCAGAAGCGCGCCGACGAGCAGCGCCGCGCGCGACGTGTTATATACGGCCTGTTCCCGACTGTACGACTTCGGCAGAACGCGGCGCGCCTCCTCAGTCAGCAGCGGGAAATCCGGGATCAGCACGATAAATTCAAGCTCCTCCGGCAGCGGAACACGAATATATTCAAATCTGCGCCCCTCTATCGCGCCCACGACCATTTCACCGAGCAGCGCCGGAGCAACGTTGTCCGGGTGCCCCTCAAGCTGGAGCGCCATATCAAGGAGCTCTTCCTTTGACAGGTGAGTTTCGCAGAGGCGGTCTGCGATCATAAGCCCGCCGACAATGCACGCCGCGCTGCTGCCAAGACCGCGCGCGAGCGGTATCCTGTCGCGCTGGCACAGCTTGAAGCGCGGCAGCGGTCTTTTCACGGCGTCCGAGAACCACATTATCGTCTTATAAACCATGTTCGTCTCATCGCACGGAATGACCTGCTCCGCGTCGATCCTCGGATCGATCTCGCTCCTGCTCTCGATGCGGAACGGTTCCTCAAACGCACACTCGCCGCCCTCAAGAACTGTTATTTCATTATAAAGCGACAGCGCCATTCCCGCGCTGTCAAAGCACGGTCCCATATTCGCGCTCGTCGCCGGGACTTTTACAGTAAACATGATTAACTCCGTTAAAATATATGCTGACGGAAAAATTATAATAGATTATCCGCTGAAAATCAAGCCCCGCCCGCACGGAATATAAAAATAAGCCGACCCCGGCGATTTTTTAAATAAAGAAACAAAAATCGATTCACATATTGACAACGGCGCGCATTTGATTAGAATATATACTTAGTGATTCGGCGGAGGCGAAACAATATGTCGGTGACGGAAATTGTGCTCATGATAACGGAGCTTATCGGGACGACGGCGTTTTCAGTCTCGGGCGCGCTCACCGCGATCGACCGCGGGCTTGACGCGTTCGGCGTGCTGTTTATCGGCTGCATAACCTCAACCGGCGGCGGCATCCTGCGCGACCTGCTGATCGGGCGAACGCCCCCGGCTATTTTCTCGAATCTCTACGTGCTTGCTTCGGCCGCGCTCACGTCGATCATCGTGTTCGTGATCGCGTACCTGAAGCGGAAAACGTATCACACGCTTCGCGACCATATTGAGGCCGTGAACAGCATATTTGACGCGATCGGACTCGCCGCATTTTCCGTCATGGGTACGGAGGGCGCGATTTCTGCCGGTCACGGGGAAAACGTCGTGCTTTCCGTCTGCATCGGCATGCTGACCGGCGTCGGCGGCGGCATCCTGCGCGATATCCTGACGGACTCGACGCCCTACGTCTTCAGAAAGCACATATACGCGCTCGCCTCTATCGCGGGCAGCGTGATCTACTATTTCGGCGCGCGCGCCGGTTTCGGGACGGCTCCCGTGACGTTCGCCGCGATGGCGGCAGTCATAGCGATACGGCTCCTGGCGGCGCATTTTCGCTGGAGTCTGCCGCGAGTCAAGCTTGACAGCGACCGGCGTTTGTGATAAAATAGCTGCGTCGAAAGATCGACGGTGGGATATGGTGTAATGGCAACACAAAAGACTTTGACTCTTTCATTGCAGGTTCGAATCCTGCTATCCCAGAAAAAACGGACGCCGCCCGGCGTCCGTTTTTTTTGCGCCCGCCGTTCGGTTTCGGGAGCGCATCTTCGGTAAAACCGCCGGAAATCAACCGGCGTTCGACATGGTTTGCCGAACAGGTTATTGAACTTGACGCCGCGAAGGTGTATACTTTAATTTAAGTATAACTATTTTCGGGAGGTCGGCCATGACAATAGGCGAAAAGATAAAGAAACTGCGTCTCGGACGCGGGATGACGCAGGAAAAGCTCGCGGCATATCTGAAAATATCGTCGCAATCCGTTTCAAAATGGGAGAACAACAACGCAATGCCCGACATTTCGCTGATCGTCCCTATCGCCAACTTTTTCGGCATCACGACGGACGAGCTCTTTGACCGCGACGCGAAAAACGAAGCCGCCGAGATCGAGGAATATTTCAGAAAGAGCGAACGCCTTGTGAATTACGGATTTCTCGATGAAGACCTGGCGCTCTGGGAAGAGGCGGCGTCAAAATATCCGGGCAGCTTTCAGTGTCTGCACAGTTTGGCGCACGCGCTCTGGCGCTCCCTGCCATACACGTCGGACCCTGCGGAAAAGGACGTTTACAGCGCGTGCCGCGTCATCGACATATGCTAACGCATCCTCGACGACTGCACCGACAACGACATCAGAAACGGCGCGATCCAGCTGCTCACATATACTTACGGGCGCGAGGGATATCCATGCGCCGACGAGGAACGCGCCGTGATGTACGCGAATATGGCGGGAACTATGTACTCCTGCCGCGAGGAACTGCTCGAAAACGCGTATTTCACGGAGAAAAACAAGTACAAGGGCAAAGCGCAGAGGCACAAAAACACGCTTTCATATATCGACCTTGCCGCGATCAATATATTCAACGGCGAATATGACACAGCCGAGGAACGCATATTTGCATTTGAATCGGCGATAAAGCTGTGGCAGATACTGCTTTATGACGGAAATTACCTCGATCATCATTCCGATCTAGCGTATCTTTATATGCAGATAGCGGAGGAATACGCCGCCCTCGGCGACAGGGAACGCACGCTCTATAATATCGAACGCGCGCTTTATCACGCGCGGGAATATGACGCGCTGCCTGTCGGAAAAAGCAGCTATACGAGCATGTTCGTCCCCCTCGCCGAATGCGAGATCTCCGCGCGCGCGGGCTCCGAGGAAAGCTATTGGCGGGACGAGATCGCATCCGGCGAGCTGTACGCTCCCCTGCGGGACGACCCGGAATTTATAAAGCTGCTCACCCCGGACAAAAACAAAAAATGAGCTTATACAGGCTCAATTTGCGTGTAATCTCAAATGATCATTTGCCCGCAGACCGTTGAATATCACCGCGCAAGTGGCGAAAAAGCAGTCGCGGCTGACCTTGTACCGCTGCGCAAATGGGGAAAAGGCAAACTCAGCCGGTCTTGTGCCGCCGCGCAAGATGAAGTAAAAAAGCAGGCACCGCTTGAGCGATGCCTGTCTTTTTTCCTGCGGAAGAAGGATTTGAACCCTCACAAACAGAGTCAGAGTCTGTCGTGCTGCCATTACACAATTCCGCAATATTCCCTCTGAACAGTGGCTATTATACCACGCCGCCCGCCATGTTGTCAATACCTATGTCTAAAAAATTTTTTCGTTTTCGCACAAGAGTAACTTCCCAAAGTAGATGCAGCCGCCGCAGTTGATATCTAAAAGAAATACAGCGGCTTCTCAAAGTAAACGCAGCGGCCGAATTTGCGGCGACGGGTCAGCCTGCCGATAAAATATAGCTGCGTTTACTTTGAGAAAAAATGCCGGCGGCGGGAATCCCCATCCTCATGCTTCCGTATAATACTGCGCCTGCGCGAGCCACAGCTCGCGGTACTTGCCGTCCTCGTCATCGAGCAGCGCCTCGTGCGTGCCCTGCTGTATCACCGAACCCTCGCAAAAGACTGCGATCTCGTCACAGAACTTGCACGACGACAGACGGTGACTGATGTAGATCGCGGTCTTGTCTCCGGCGATGTCGTTGAACTTCGAATATATCTCCGCCTCCGCCATCGGGTCGAGCGCCGCCGTCGGCTCGTCGAGGATTATAAACGGCGCGTTCTTGTAAAGCGCGCGGGCGATCGCGATCTTCTGCGCCTCGCCGCCCGAAACGCTGACGCCGTTCTTGTCGTAGTCCTTATATAGATACGTTCCGAGCCCGTCGGGAAGCTCGCGGAGGCGCTCGCCGAATCCGGCTTTTTCAAGGCAGTCGCGCGCAAGGGATTCGTCATAATCGGCACGCGCGGCGACGTTTTCACCGAGCGGGAGCGCGAACAGGCGGAAATCCTGAAACACGACGGAGAATATAGACATATATTCGTCGTACCTGTACTTGCGGATGTCGATGCCGTTGAGCAGAATTTCGCCCTCGGTCGGGTCGTAGAGGCGACAGAGCAGCTTGATGAACGTCGTCTTGCCGGACCCGTTCTCGCCGACGACGGCGAGGCGGCGGCCGATCTCAAACTTCATGTTGACGTGGCGCAGCGCGTAATTTTCGCTGCCGGGATAGCGGAAGCTTACGTCGCGGAACTCGACCTCGTATTTGCGGTCGCGGCGCTTCTCTACCGTCAGCGAGCCCTGATACATGTTGTTCGGTATATCGAGGAACCGTAACGTCAACTCAAGGAAAGGCGCGTTGTTCCGCATGTCGCCGAGCGTTGAGATGATGCCGTCGACGCTGCCCGACAGCCGCGTGACGGATGCGACATACTGCGTGACCGCGCCGAGGCCGAACGCGCCAGCCCACGCCTTGAGGCAGACGAACGCGTAGACGACGCCGGTGAAAATGACGGATACAGCCGAAGACGCAGCGCGGTAAAGCCCTATCGGTCCGCGCGCGTAGTGCGCGAATATGCCGTGCGAAGAAAACACACCGTCCTTTTTTGAGTTGTATTTTTCGCAGACCTTGTCAAACCTATACATTCTAACATCCATCGCGTATTCGGGATGGAAACCGAGAAAGCCGAAGAACCCGAAAAATCGGTTTCCCGCTCTGTGAGCGTCCGCGTTTTTTGCCCAGTAGCTGCCCGCCTTGTTCGAGAGCATGGGAGATATGACCGTTATCGCGACCATAACGACGGCAATGAGGAGCGCGAAAAGAGGGCTGCCGAGCGACTTCAGCGCGCCCGCTCCGTCGGGCACCTTGCTCGTGAAAAGCGTGACCGTCAGCGCGACGCCGCCGAAGAGCGTCAAAACAGATGATACGAGCGACAAAATGTTGCTCGGAACACGGATGAGTCCCCAGCCTCCGCCGTTTATATTCTGCTTGATGGTCGAGAGCAGCGCCGCAGTTTCCGTTTTGTCACGGTCGACATAATCCATGGACAGGAGCTTTTCGGAAAAGATGTTGTTGAACTTATACCACAGCCCCGCCTCATACGTGTTTGCCCACTTGCGGAGGATCGCCGAAACAAGAGATATCACGGCGGCGGATATAAGCGTCAGCACGACAAGGAAGAAGAGCCGGTGCCGGTCGCGCGCCCCCGCAAGCTCGTCTATTACGAGCGCCGAGAGATATATCCCGACATATGGCGTGAGCGCATCCCACACGAAAAGGACGAGAAATGATGTCATGAGCTGAGGCATGCGGCGCCACCAAAGCTTAAGCGCGCGGATGTTGATTTTTGCCGCGTCGCGCCACGACATAAGCTCGTTATCGCTGCCTTTTTTATTTTTCTTCATTTTCTCCGCCGTCCTCTCTGTAATATCTGCTCTGGACCTCGAAAAGCTCCGCGTACCTGCCGGAAAGCGTCAAAAGCTCGTCGTGCGTGCCTTCCTCGGCGATCTTCCCGCCCTCGATTAGTATGATGCGGTCGCAGAACCGCGTCGACGCCAAGCGGTGGGAGATATAGACCGACGACTTGCCCGCCGTCATCTCGTTATATTTGTGATACATGTCGGACTCCGCGAGCGGGTCAAGAGCCGCCGTCGGCTCGTCGAGCACGACGAACGGCGCGTTTTTGTAGAGAGCGCGCGCCAGCATCAACCGCTGCGTCTCCCCTCCGGAAAGCATTGCCGCGTCCTCGTATACCTCGCGGTTCAGATACGTGTCATACCCGTCCGGCAGAGACTCGATCTTCTTTTTCAGCCCCGCACGTTCGGCGCAGTCGCGGACGCGGTCTATATCAATGTCGTCCTCGCTGCCCGCGATGTTCGCCGCGACGGTCGAGGCAAGCACCACGAAGTTCTGGAACACGGCGGAGAACATCGTATAATATTCGGCACGGTCAAATTCGCGGATGTCGCGCCCGTCAAGCGTGACGCGCCCCTCCGTCGGGTCGAGAAAGCCGCATATCAGCTTGACGAGCGTCGTTTTGCCAGCGCCGTTCAGCCCGACGACGGCTAATTTTTCGCCCGGGCGGAGCGTCAGGTCAATGTTTCTGAGCGTGTCGGCGTCCGCTCCCGGATAGCGGTAGGAGACATTTTCAAGCCTTATCTCGTACTTTCGTCCAGAATCGGGCGCTATATGCTCGCCTCCGTCGAACCTGAACGGCTCCGGGTATTCGAGACATTCCCGCACCGTGCAGATGTCGAGCGACTGCTTGTGAAGCGTGCCGATATTGCCGAGGATGCCGGAGACCCACTCCGTAAATCCGCTGACGGCGGTGAAATAGAGCAGAAATTCCGAGACTCCGAGCCCGCCCGAAAGCACGAGCGCGATCAGATACGCATACGCGGCGCCGCTGCGCAGGAACGTAAGCAGCAGGTCGGCGATCTTCGCCCAGATATAGACGCCCTCGGCGCGCCTGTGAAACGATGTATACGCGTCCTCCGCCTTTCGGTAAAGCTCGGAGAGCCACGGGCGCAGCCCGAATATGCGGATCTCCTTCGCCGCGGGGAGATCATTCCCGCGGTTTGAAACGTAGCTCATGTGCCGCTCGTACTCTGCCTCCTCATCGCGGTGGCGGTACCCGTAGCCGTTCAAATATTTTGAGATGAAGTAGCCGCTCACCGTCGTCAAAAGTATGACGACGATCAGAACCGGCTCGACGGTCGAGAGCAGGCTGACGTAGATGATGAATCCGACGAAGTTTGTCAAAAGCGAGGTCAGAATTCCCCATATCGCCTCGGTCGCCTCTCTGTTGTTCTCCACACATTCGCTCGACTTCTCAAGCAGCTTTTTGAAGCCATCGTCGTCGATGTTCGGGTACGAGGTCGTCGCCGCCTTTCTGTTCAGGCGCGTCATTATCTCCGTTCTGACCGTAATCCGTCCGAAGAGGACGTTTTCGTTCACATACGCTGACAGCGCCGAGAGCGCCATAACGGCGAGCGTGAAGCCGAGTATCGTCATGATCAGTTCTGACAGGGGGACATGCCTTTCGACCGCGGACAGTATCGCCGGGGAAATATATAGGTTGACAAGATTAGACGCGTCCGACAGAAGCGCGGTCACGGCGCACAGGATGATGACGCCGCGCTCCCCCGATGTCCACGCCGCCCTCATCATGTAGAGCGAATTCTGCCACATATTATATTTAGGCTTCGGTTTCTTTTCCTTTACGGTTTTTTCGTTAGTCAAAAACACCCACCGTCCTTTCTGCCCCAAATCATATCACAAAAAATCGTCCCGCGGCGAATTTCGGTGACGAATTGCCTTTTCCCGGTGACGAACTGCAAAATAGGTAATAAAAAGTTTTGAAGGGGGAGCGCGAGGGGGTGCCTTTTTCCAAAAGGCACCCCCTCGCCAACAGCCCCACAAATCCTACACCTGCGGCAATAAAATCTCCGTCGTGAACGCACCGTCCTCGCTGTTGCGGCTGAGGTAGCCGTCGAGGCGGGAGACGATATCGTCTATTCTGACGAGGCCGAAGCCGTGACCCTCTCCCTTTGTGGAACGGAAGCGTCCGTTTTCCTTTTTGAGCTTCCCCTCCGCCGTCAGGTTTGTGAACGAGATATAGAGCTGGGTACCCTTCATGTCCATATAGACGCGGATGACGCGCTTCTCCTCCGGCAGCTTCATGCTCGCCTCGATCGCGTTGTCGAACAGATTGCCGATTATGCAGCAGAGGTCGATCTCGGACGATTTCAGCATGACGGGGATGTGAGCGTCGGCGATGACGTTTATGTGCTTCGACTTCGCGAGCGAGATTTTTGAATTAAGTATCGCGTCCGTCATCGGATTGCCCGTTTTTATGACGGTATCGACCGTCGTCAGGTCATGGTCGAGAAGGTCTAAATATCGCTTGATCGCGTCGAGGTCGCCGGAGGCGGCGTAAGCCTTCATAACGCCGATATGGTTGCGGTAATCGTGCCGCCAGCCCCGTATCTGCCGGTACATGTTGTCGACCTCGCGGTAGTGAGTCTCAATAAGCTCGCGCTGATATGCCGCGATCCTTTTGTCTATCCTCTTTGAGAAAAAGCTCATATTTCGTCCTCTTACTTCATGTTGATTATCGCCCTGTTCACGCCTTCGTAAGCGCCGCGCGGGAGAGGGATGGCGGAGCCGTCGTAAAGTCTTATCTCGCTCTTTGTGACGCGGCTTATCTCCGTGATGTTCACGACCGCGGAGCGGCTGACGCGGTAAAAGCGGTCGTCAAGCTCGCGCAGAAGCTCGCCGAGCGTCATCTTGACGGTTACGGGGGCGTCGGCGTGTACCGTGACATAATTGCCGAACACCTCAGCGTAGCGAATTTTATATATCGGGACGCGCACCGTCTCCCCGCCCGTCTCAAACGTGAGGACGCGTTCGTTTTTCCTTATCTTTTCGGCGGCGCGGTCGAGAACGGAACAAAGCTTTTCCCCGTTCACAGGCTTTAAAAGATAGTGGAGCGCCGCGACCTCGTACCCTTCGGCTATGTAGTCGGAATATCCCGTGATAAAGACGATCTCAACGGTGTCGCTCTGTCGGCGCAGCCGTTTCGCCAGCTCGACTCCGTCCATCCCGCCCATTTCGATGTCCAAAAGCAGGATGTCGCAGCCGCAGACATCGCCGAGGTGCGCAAGAAAGCTCTCGGCGGACGAAAACTCCGTTATATGTACGCCGCACCCGGCAGCCTCCGCCCAGCGCGAAGTCAGCGACGCGATATAGCGCCTGTCCGCCTCCGAGTCGTCGACGATCGCGATATTGTACGCCATTCTGAAAGCCGCCCCACTTATAAATAAGTTTACACGTATGAGTATACCACAAAAGCCGGTGCATTTCCAATATAAAATATACCGCGGTGCAGTTCGCGCGCGTCCGTTTTCGTATCCGAAACGGTTCTTTTTATTTTTTTCCATAACCTATTGACAAGCTGCCGCGTCTGTGATATCATAATGATATCACAGACATAGCAATGGAGGCGGTCAAAATCGAGATTTTGTTTGAACTTATTTTCGACATATTGTTCGAAGGCTCTGACGCGCTCGCTTCCGACAAATTTGTCCCGCCTGCGCTGCGCGCTGCCGCGATTATCGTATTTTCGCTGTTCGCACTCGCCGCGGTCGTCTTGATGGCGGCGGCAGCCGTCATGCTTTTTGCCGCCGGGTACTGGTATTTCGCGGTCCCGGTCGGCGCACTCGGCGCGGTGCTCGCGTTTTTCGCGGTCAAAAGGGCAATTTATTACATACGCAAATAATTTTGAAAAGGGGCTTATATGAAACTCGAATTTAATGGGATAAAAAAGAGCTTTGGTGAAAAGCTCGTGCTCGACGGCGTTTCATTTTCCGCCGAGAGCGGAAGGGCGTTCGGTCTGCTCGGCCGAAACGGCGCGGGAAAAACAACGTCCATACGAATTTTGATGAACGTCTTCCCCGCCGACGGCGGAACAATATTGCTCGACGGCTCCCCGATCGACTATAAAAAGGTCGGATTCGGCTACCTTCCCGAGGAACGCGGGCTTTATCCGAAAAAGAAGATCGGGGAACAGCTCGTCTATTTTGCCGAACTGAACGGAATGCGCCGCGCGGACGCTGTCCGCTCGATCGACTATTGGCTTGACCGGCTCGGGATGACAGAATTTAAATCAAAGCGGCTCGACACGCTTTCGAAGGGCAACCAGCAGAAGATCCAGCTCGTCACCGCGCTCACCCACGACCCCGATATTGTAATCCTCGACGAGCCGTTTTCGGGGCTTGACCCCGTCAACGCGCGGCTCTTGAAGGATGTCGTCCGTGAGGTGATCTCTCGCGGCAAGCTCGTGCTCTTTTCGAGCCACCAGATGAACTACATCGAGGAATTCTGCGATTCTATTGCGATTTTGCACGGCGGCCGCGTCGTTCTGACGGGGGAGCTGCACGATATAAAGCGCTCATACCCGAGAAACCGGCTCACAGTCCGCTCGCAGGAGGCAGAAAAAATCCGCGCCGACCTGCTCCGCGAGGGCTCCGTATCAGTCGATACTGTCGAGGACGGCGGACTGATCCTCACGCTCGCCGCGCCGGATATGAAGAACGCCGTCATGTCGCGGCTGACATCAAACTATGATATTGACGAGATCGCGGTCGCCGAGCCGTCGCTCGGAGACATTTTCGTCGAATACGCATCCTGAAGAAAGGAAGGCACAGCAATGAAACGTTTTCGCACCGTCCTCAAATTCGAACTTCGCGGATATTTTACAAATAAGGTTTTTGTCGGCGTGACCGTGGCGCTCATGGTCCTCATCGCCGCCGTGCTCTTCTTCCCGTGCGCCGCCGAATTTTTCACCGGCATTTTCGGCGACGGCGAGGCGGAAATCCCCGACGACGGCTCCTACATCGAAGGCGACGTGAACCGCGACGAGCTGGCCGTCATGCTCGTTTCGGCTCCAGACGACGTGAAGGACGCCGTTATCGGCTCATTTACCGCCGCATTCGTCGACTACAACGTCAGCGCCGCCGATGACGGCATCGAGGAAATAAAGACACGCGTCACAGACGGCGACGCCGAATGCGCCTTCGTGCTCGATTCTCCGACGAGCTTCACATACTATTCAACGACGGACGCGATGTTTGACGGCAACCCCGACCTTGCGGCGGAGCTTCTGCGTTCGGTCTATATCACGAGCGCCATGATCGGCGCGGGGATCTCCGCCGATGACGCCATTGATATTCTGTCCGTTCCGATAGAGCAGAACACCGTGACTCTCGGCGCCTCCGGCAGCGGCAACTTCGTCGCGACGCTCATATACACATATATAATGGTTTACGCGCTCTACGTCGTCATAATCGTATACGGTCAGATGGTCGCGTCGTCGGTCGCGACGGAGAAGAGCTCGCGCGCGATGGAGCTGCTCGTCACGAGCACAGACCCGCTCTCGATGATGTTCGGCAAAGTGCTCGCCGCCTGTATCGCGGGGCTTACGCAGCTTGCCGCCGTCTTCGGCACGGCGCTCATCTGCTTCACCGTCACCGAAAAATGGTGGGGAGACAATATGATAATGCGCTCGATTTTCGATATGCCGCTGTCGCTGCTGCTCTATATGCTCCTCTTCTTCCTTCTGGGTTTCCTGATTTTCGCGTTCCTGTTCGGCGCCGTCGGCTCCACCGTCTCAAAGCTTGAAGAAATGAACACAGCCTCGATGCCGGTCGTGATGCTCTTCGTCGTCGGATTCATCGTCGTCATCATTGGCATGTCCACCGGCGAGGTCGATTCGCTCATGATGCGCGTCTGCTCCTATATCCCGTTCACGTCTCCGATGGCGATGTTCACGAGGATCGCGATGAGCACCGTTCCGCCATACGAGATCGCGATATCCGTTTCGATCCTCGTCGTCTCCGTCTTTTTGATCGGCTATATCTCGGCGAAGATATACCGCGTCGGCGTCCTGCTTTACGGTACGCCTCCGACGCCCGCCGCGATCATCAAGGCGATCAGAAAATCATAAATTTACCGCCGCGCGCGATAAAACGCGCACGGCGGCGAAGCGAATTTCAAATAAATCCGCGCAATTTAAAAAGGGGCTGTCGCAATAAGGACAGGCAAAAACAAAATGGGCACCCGAAAAGGGGTAGCCCGTTTTGTGCTTTCATGGTAAACGCAAAAGCGTATTGCAGCGGGATATTGGATAAGGTACAATAAATTTCGCAAAAAGATGAGGGCAAAAATATAGACATGTTCCCACACTTCTGGTAGAATGAAGT
>CANRIL010000016.1 GCA_947630625.1 uncultured Clostridia bacterium | reverse complement strand
TAGCTTAGAAATGTGAACGAATAAAGCGCGCCCGGTTGGCGCGCTCTACCCGGCAAATTTATTGTAACAGGGAGAAATAAAGAATATGGCTGCTGTCGTAATTACGAAGGAAAATTTCGAATCTGAGGTGAAAAATTCGAGCGTTCCGGTGCTGCTCGATTTCTGGGCGACATGGTGCGGTCCGTGCAGGATGATGGCTCCCGTCGTGGAGGAGCTGTCGGAGCATACGGACGGGAAATTCAAGGTCGGTTCGGTGAACGTGGACGAGGAGCCTGAGCTCGCGTCTATGTTCGGAATAGACCTGATCCCGACTATAGTCGCCGTCAAAAACGGCGAGAAGACGGGCTCATGCGTCGGTGTTCAGCCAAAAGAAAAGCTCATGGCACTCGTGGAAGGGTGAAACAAATATTTGCAAATAAGCTGCGGGCTTTAATCGGCTCGCAGCTTTTTTTCCGTGACCGCGCGCGCCCGGTACGGTAAAATGTACCTGAAAGGCAAAAGCGCGCGGTTTCTTTTTTCATGAAAAGTTCGAGGTTTATTTGCGTGCATTTGATTCTTTTATAAAAATATATTCGCATACCGGAACTGACCGGGTATAATTTTAAGTCAAAAGAAGAGACGGCGAGGTCGCGATACCGTTCATATATGACGACTATGACGACGCGAACCCGTTTATAAACGGGCGCGCAGAGGTCACGCTCGGCGGCGAGCGGATGTGCATCGACGCGGACGGGGAGATCGTTTTCCGCTTTTCCGACATCGAGCGCGACCCGAATCCGGATGAGGAGCTGCTTTTGTGGGAGGGCGACCTGATCTGTGTCATAAGGGGCGGAAAGCTCGGATATGTTGACGTTCACGGGAACACGGTCGTGCCGTTCATATACGATGACCCGTGGGGGAGCGGATATCCGTCGTTCCCGCAGGAGGGGTTGATAGCAGTTTGCCGCGGCGGGCGTCCCGGCTATGTCGATCTGTCGGGGGTCGAGGTGATCCCGGCGGAGCTGCCGTATGATTTTGCGATCGGCTTTCACGGCATGCACGCCGTTGTCGGCGTGCGCGGTGCGGACGGCAAATCGTGGCGATACGGATTGATAGACAAATCTGGCAGAGAAACGGTACCGCCGATATATGACCGCATACATATCATGTACAGCGTGCCGGGGATGTATCTCGGCATCAACGGCGACCGCGTCGTTATCATTGACGGGGCGAAGGGCTGCCGCATTGCGGGAGAGATACGCGGGAGCTTGATCCGTCCGAGCGGCAGGTACGTGGGGGCGATCTGCGGCGGGTATGAGGCGCTCTTTGACCCTTCCGGCAAAATGATCCTGCCGCCGAAATATGAGCGCGTCATCCCGAAGGAGATATTTGCGACGGTGAGCGACGGCGACAGATGGGGCGTCGTCGGGCTGTCGGGTGGGAGCATCATCATCCCGCTCGTGTATGATTCGATCAGTCCGGCGTTTGACGAGGAAATGTATTCGATCGCCCGTTCGGGGGGCGACAGCTTTGTCATACATATCGACTGAAAATTTTTTAAATTATCAAAAAACCGCCAACCTTTTTGTCAGAATACGACTCAGTATTATGTAGACGTGAGCTTGGGCGTTTTGAGGTGACTTTTTTATGCTTAGAATTATCGGAAGAAAACTTGGGTACGGTGCGTTTTACGTCTTTATAAAGGGCGTTATCCAGTGGCTTGTCGGCGCGGCGCTGCCGATGTATTTCGCGGTGGGAGTCCTTATCGGGGATGTCGCGGTCGCGGCGCTGTCGTACAGCTTCCGCGTCGGAAGGGGAGAGCTGAGACGAGAATATCTTTCCGGACTTGAAGGGGACGGCGGCGCGAAGTATGAGCTTTGCTATATGCGCGGCTTCGGCGAGTTCTGGGCGGAGTCTATAATGGCAGCGATCTATTTTACCGTAACCGAGCTCGCATACTTCGCCGCGGGTGAAGGCTTCTATACTATTGACCTGATCATCAATATAATTATCTTCGTTGTCGCGGACATCATCGTATGGGCGATCGTACATAACAAGTGGAAGTCGGAACACATTGAAAGGCGGGACCCAAATTAAAAAGGATGCTCCCGAAAAATATTAAGAAATTTTAAAACGTCCATTGACAATCAAAAGACTTTATAGTATAATCAAATCAATGATAAAGAAAGGCAAATGAACGTGATGAAAAGACTGGTGGCTTTGATGATGGCGGCAATAATGTTTGCCGGGTACTTGATATCGTGTGACGGCGGCGCTCCCGTCCCGCCCTCCGGAACGACGGCGGGGACGGAGTCTCCGTACACGCAGACTCCGAACACGGACGCTCCGGGCACCGAGGCTTCGACGGCGAAGCCGGCCGACAGCGCGGAGCCGCCCGAAACGGCGCCCGACGAGACGCAGACGCCGGACGAAACAGACATCCCTGTGGATGAACGGCAGCCGAATCCGGGACCCTCGACGCTTTGGGGCAACAACCTTGACGAGCCGGGCAAAGTGCGCGCGCCGGGCAAGAATGACGGCAGCTTTCAGACAGGCGACAGCTATGTCGCCTTCGGCAGCAGGATATTTTATCCCTACCGGGGCTGTATCTGGGTGCAGGACGTGAACGATCCGCAGCCGATAGGAAAGTTAGTCTGGAAGGATAAATCGGTCGGCTCAGGCGGCGTCCAGCTGATCGTTATCGACAGGGCGGCGACTGAGAAAAACGGCGGGGAGCCTGTGCTGATACTGTTCAGAGACCCGATAGAGGGGCGTGGCAGTATTTTGTCCGTCAACACAAAAACGGGCGAGGAGACAATTATCAAAGACGGCATCAGCGGCATGCTGTCGGTGTTCACGATGTATAACGACACGCTCTATTATGCGACGTTCATGATGGGAGACGGAATTTCCGTATATTACACCATGTACAGCGTCAAAACGGACGGCAGCGAATATACCGAGTCAAATAGCTTTGAAGCGTCGCTTCTGTGGAGCATTGACTGGATAGGCGGCGACCGGATATACTGCACGGACGGAAATGTCGGGCATATCGTATCATATGACCTTAATTTCGGCGACAAACGCGAATATAAGGGGCTCGTCAATTCAGTAGAATATGTTGACGACAAATACATATATTATATCGCCTATGACGAAGAAAGCGGGATGAGCTCCTCGCTTTACAGGGGAAAAATAAACGACCCGTCCGATGCGCGCGTGATGATCGAAGGGATCGAGGTCGAAGGCGTTGAAAAAGTAAAAATGCTCGGATATTATGATCGGTCGCTGTTCTATTATGATGCCGGGAAAGATGCGATATTTGAGTTTGACCTTCTGAAAAGATCGTCAGAGAGTGTGTTTGAGATGAAAAATAGGCCGGATGACTTGCCGTTGCTGACGCCTGTTGTCACAACGGACACATACGCGGTATATATAGTGATATACAGGCGGGAGGACGATAGCGCCTTATCCTTCGGGCACCTTGTATGCGCCGACTATAAGACCGGGAGCATGTGGAAAATTCAGTATTGATGAAAGATATGACGACAAATTAAAGAAGGGGGTCAGGTAAGATGGCTGGGCTTATTTATTTTATTGTATATACGGTCGTCGCGGTCGTGCCGTGGTTTTTGCAGTCGGGCAGGGGCTGGTTTTACGCGGCTGCCTTCATCTTGTCGGCGGCGCTCATGTATATCAAGGTCGCGATGGCGTATAGGTTCTACCATTATTCGGCGGTAGACGAGATACATTACTACAATTTCGGCGACATTCTTGACCTGCCGGAATTTCATATGAAGTCGGTCGACGTTATATCGGCGATCGGCTCGATCTCCGGCATCGCGTCGATGATCCTTTTCGGATTCAGATATTCGCTCGCGGCGATAACGGTGCTTTACGTCACGACCGTGACGATGAACTACGTTTATCCGATACTGCGCTTCGCGGTAAGACGCGTATGGCTGTATGCTTCGCTGCGCAAAAAGACCAACTATGAAAAGTCAACCCCTACGTGAAAAATATTTTTCACATAGGGGTTGAGCGGAGGCAAGCAAGCCAAAAAAGCCCGTCGTTCGGCGGGCAAAATGAGAACAGAATTAGTGCTTGATGTACGGGCGGTTTTCTTTTAAAATGGCAAAAATGATGTAACAGAGCTTGCGTTCAACAGCACCGATAGCGGTTTTATGATGCTTGCCTTCGTCAATCTTCTTTTTGTAGAACTCAGAAAGCTCAGCATCGTTGAAAGCAGCCACAGTCGCAGCTTGGAAAAGCGCTTTTCTTAAGTATGGCGAACCACGCTTGCTCATTCTGTTGTTCGTAGAAGCAAATTCTCCAGACTGCGAAACAGAAGCATCAATGCCGGCATATGCAACGATTTTTGACGGATGGTCGAAACGGCTTATGTCGCCTAGTTCGCCAAGTATTACCGCACCTGTGATTTTGCCAATGCCGGGGATCGAAGTGATTGGAGAATTCAAATCATCCATAACACGCTTGATCTCATTCTCCGTGTCCTTGACCTGCGATTCGATAAATTTCATCTGTTCGATCATCATACGTAGCTGAAAAGTGAAGCTGTCACGGCAAAAGGTTACGCCAAAGGAATTAGCGGCAAGCTCAGAGAGATTTCGTGCGGTATCTGCATTGATCTTCTTGCGGCTAAGATCTGCAAGCAACCGTGCCAATGTGTCAACAGAAACATTTTCAAAGTCCGCAGGACTTGAGAATTGAAGAAGTATTTCCTTTGAGGTCTTGCCGAAAATGTCTGAGAATACGCTTTGATATTCAGGAAATACTTGATCGAGGACACACACGACCTTGCGTTTTAAATCTCCGATAGAGTCGATCAGATAGCTGCGGAAACGTGTCAGATTCTTCAAGGTAAGGTATGATTCATCCGATAACTGTGTTTCGATAAAATCACCATACCGGATAAGGTCGGCAATCAGCTGGGAATCAATGATATCGGTCTTGCGCTTGCGTATTTCTACACCTTTCCTCCAGCCGTCCGTCTGAATCGGGTTGATGACATGTATCTTGTAGCTTTTGTCATGAAGATATGAATAGACGGACAGCCAGTAATGTCCCGTCGCTTCCATGCCGATCTCCAGTTCGTCATGGACTGCTCCGAACTCTTCAAGCTGTCTGAGCAGGCTTTCGCCGCCCTCGACGGTGTTTGAGAAAGAGAACGCTTTGAAAACGACTTTGCCGTCGCTGTTCAACATGGATGCTACATGTGTGTTTTTTCCGATGTCGATGCCAAGATAAAACATATCCTACCTCTTCTTTCTGTCGGAGAATGTTTTCCTCTTGGCCGACAAGCGCCACAACCTTGTGGTAAATTCGAAGCGATGCTTAATCCTTCATCCAACTCATTCGCAGCCTGCCTGCAGGCAAGAGGCGCCACTCTTTTATTTACGAGACTTTCTCTCAGGGGGTGCGCGGCGCCACTCTTCCAACAGGTCAATTATACCTCATTTGAGGCACATTGAGCAAGGTTATTTCAGGTTTATAGGTTACCTTCAACAACCTAAATACATTATACAAGGGGTGCCGGCTGTCGTCGGGCTTTCTGCGCATGCTCACGTCGGGCGTTGATACGATCTACTACTTCACGGTGACGACGCATGTGAAAACGTATAAGGTCGGCGTGCTCGGCGGCATCGGCGAGATGCGATACATGTTTGACGGCGGAAAGGTGACGCGCCAGCGCGTGAATCCGATCCTGCGCGAGTACGTGATCGAGCTTGAGACGACGGAGACGCCGATATGGAAAAATGTGTTCATAGGGATCGGGCACACATACGTACAGCCGACGGAAGCTGACGCGGAGCTGCTCATAATTCCCGATAACGTTTTCATTATGGAAAACGGCAAGCTCTTGTCCCTCGGCGACCGCGTGCTCGGAAGTATGAACATCGTCGACATAATGCGCGCCTCAAAATACATCAGCACAATGACGGCAGGGCAGGAATAATTAAAGTGCATATCATGCGGCGGGGAAATTTCCTGCGCGCAAAAGCATTCGAAATTTCCTTTAAGAAAGCGAATAAAAAAATCAGGGAGACATTTTGCAGTCTCCCTGATTTTATATCGGTGCGGTATTTTATTCGTCGTCTTCGATCTTTGCTTCCGCAATGATCTTCTGGGCGATGTTGCCCGGAACCTCTTCATAGCGGACGACTTCGAAGTCATAGTGGCCTCTGCCCTGCGTCATAGCGCGGAGCGAAACGGTGTAATCCATCATTTCCGCCTTCGGAGCTTCAGCTTCGATCACGGTGTAGCCCTTCTTAGCGTCCCACGGATTCATGCCGAGCACACGGCCGCGGCGCTTGCCGTTGAGGTCGCCCATGATATCGCCGACGATCGCGTCAGGCACGTAGACCTTGAGCGAGCCGACCGGCTCAAGAATTACGGGGTTAGCCTGCGGCAGACCTGCCTTGTATGCGAGGCGGGCGGCGAGCTTGAACGAAATTTCGTTACTGTCGACGGGGTGGTACGAACCGTCGAACAAGTCAGCGGCGAGGTGAACGACCGGGTAGCCCGCGAGCACGCCGTGCTGCATCGCGTCGAGAAGACCCTTCTCGACGGCGGGGTAATACTGCTTCGGAACTGTGCCGCCGACGACGCTCTGCGTGAACGTCAGTCCTTCGTCCTCACCGGGAGCGAACGTTATCTTTACGTGACCGTACTGACCGGAACCGCCGGACTGCTTTTTGTGCTTTCCTTCGACGGAGACGCGCTTCTTTATCGTCTCGCGGTAAGCGATCTTCGGGGCGATCAGGTCAACGGAGACGCCGTAACGCGATTTCATCTTTGACTTGACGACCTCGAGGTGGATATCGGACATGCCGTAGATGAGCATCTGCTTCGTCTCGGCGTTGTTCTCGTATTTGAGGGTGAGATCTTCTTCAAGCAGCCTTGCGACGCCCGTAGAGATCTTGTCCTCGTCGCCCTTTGAGGAGGGCTGGATCGCCTGGCAGAGGAACGGAGTCGGGAATACGATCTTTTTATAGCCTTCCGTGCCGCCGAGCGTGTTGTTCGTGTTCGTGTTCGCAAGCTTCGGGATCATGCCGATGTCGCCTGCCGCAAGCTCGTCGACCTCGGTCTGCTTTTTGCCGCGCACCGTGTAGATGTGGGAGAATTTCTCGTTCGTGTCCGTGTCGAGGTTGCGGAGCGTCGTGTCGCGGCGAAGCGTGCCGGACATGACCTTGAAGAACGACTGCTTTCCGAAGGAGTCAGCGACCGTCTTATATACGAAGACGGAAGGATCGCCGTCCTCTTTGACGCTGCCCGCGGCGGCGGGGTTCGGGAAGCTGCTGATGATCTCGTCGATCAACGTCGTGACGCCCCAGAGGTTCGTGGCGGAGCCGCTGAATACGGGGACGAGCGATTCATGGAGAATGCCGGTGTGGATTGCCTCGGACGCTTCCTCGCGCGTGATCGGCTCTTCCATAAGTATCTTTTCCATGAGCTCTTCGCTCGTCATTGAGATCGAGTCATAGAGGATCGTCTTATATTCTTCGGCTTCGTCCGCAAAGGAGGCGGGAATTTCGCACTCGACGGCGGTGCCCTTCTTCGGGTCGTACGTGTATGCCTTCATCTCGATGAGGTCTGCGAACATGCCCTTCTGACCTGTGACGGGGACGATGACGGGGCAAACGGATATGCCGAACATATCGCGCAGCTCGTCAAAGACGCGGCGGAAATGCGCGTCGTTGTCGTCTGCCTTGTTGACGAAGAACGCCTTCGGAATGTCCGCCTCTGTCGCGTTGTCCCACGAAAGCTCCGTTCCGACCTCAACGCCCGCCTTACCGTCGACAAGAATGACGGCGCTGTCCGCGGCAAAGAGCGCTTCCTTGACTTCGCCGACAAATTCAAGATAGCCGGGCGCGTCAAGTACGTTTATTTTCTTGCCCTTCGTCTCGACGGGAACGAGCGCGCAGGAGAGCGAGTAACCGCGCTTTACCTCCTCGGGGTCGTAGTCGCTCGTGGTGTTGCCGTCCGTCGTCTTGCCCATTCTGTCGATGGCGCCGGTGACGTATAGCATCGCTTCGGTGAGGGATGTCTTTCCTGATCCGCCGTGCCCGAGCAGGGCGATGTTGCGTATGTCGCTTGTTTTGTAGGTTGCCATTTGCTTCTCCTTAGTTCGGTTTTTATGTATATGACGTTTTGTTCATAACCGTTTTCAAAGGGTCGTAAAAAACGATCCGTACCAATCAATTATACACGATAACTTCCGCGTATGCAAGGGGTGTTTCTTCATTTTCAATGATTTTTTCGTCCGTGCACCGATTTTTTTGCGCAAAAAGACGATTTTTTTCCGCGAGCTCATCGTTTGGCGCGTTTTTGCCTTGTGCTTTGCGTGCGCTTTATGGTATACTCTTTGCAGTAACATATTCGATAAGGGACAAAAAATATGGGCATAACATTCAATTCCGAAAAACGCATCTTCAAGCTTGACACCTCGTCATCGTCGTACATACTTAAAATCGGGCGCGGCGGATACATGATGGGGCTCTACTACGGCGCGCGGCTCGACGAATGTGACGTTGACTATCTGACCGTGCGCGAAGGACACGATTCGACGGTGCCGCTTTCGGCGTCCGCCGAGGACGACTGGCGCTTTTCTCCGGACACGATGCAGGCGGAATATCCGGCTTACGGTTCGGGCGATTTCCGCATATCGGCGGTGAAAATAAAGAACGCGGCGGGCAATTCAGTCACGGATTGCAGATACGAGGGGCACCGCATATATAAAGGCAAGGAGCCGATACCCGGCATGCCGTCGACAAGAGGCAGCGACGGCGAGGCGGAGACGCTTGAGATAATGTGCCGGGACGTGACCGGAGCCGGAATAACTTTAATATATACGGTTTTTGAAAATCACCCCGTAATGACGCGGCGCGCCGTCATAAAGAACGGCGCGGACTCCCCGCTCTGGGTCGAGCGCGCTTTCAGCGCCGCCGTCGATTTCACGCACCCCGAATTCAGGCTCCTTCATCTCTGGGGATGCTGGGGGCGCGAGAGAGCTGTCGAGCGCCGCCCGCTCGGTCACGGAATAACGAAAATTTCAAGCGGACGCGGCGCGTCCGGCCATTATCACAATCCGTTCGCGGCGCTGCTCGCGCCGGGCTGCTCGGAGGAATCCGGCGAGGCTTACGGCTTCAACCTCGTTTACAGCGGCAACTTTTCGATCGAGACTGAGGTCGACGCATTCGGGCTGACGCGGATCATAGCCGGAATAAACCCGGAGGGGTTCTCGTGGAAGCTCGACCCGGGCGAAGAATTTTATACGCCCGAGGCGGTCATGGTTTATTCTGATCACGGCGAGGGCGGTATGTCGCGGGCGCTGCACAAGTTTTATCGCGAGCATCTGCTTGAGCGCGAGTGGCTAAAGACGCCGCGCCCCGTCGTCGTCAACAACTGGGAGGCGACGTATTTCGGATTCGATACGGAAAAGCTCGTCGCGATCGCGAAGGAAGCGGCGGGGCTCGGACTTGACATGCTCGTCGTCGACGATGGCTGGTTCGGCAAACGGAATGACGACCGCTCCTCTCTCGGCGACTGGACCGTAAACGAAGAAAAGCTTCCGGGCGGGCTTTCGGAGCTTGCAAAGCGCGTAAACGCGCTGGGGCTTGGGCTTGGGGTGTGGTTCGAGCCGGAGATGGTGAGCCGCGACAGCGACCTTTTCCGCGCGCATCCCGATTGGTGCATTCATACGGAGGGAAGGGACATGTCGATAGCGCGCCATCAGTACGTGCTCGACCTCTCGCGCCAAGAGGTGAGGGACTATATTGTTGATTCGCTGTCGGTGGTGCTGAGCTCGGCGAACATCGAATACGTGAAATGGGACTTCAACCGCAATCTGACGGAGTATTCGTCGGCGCTTTTGCCTGCCGACAGGCAGGGCGAGCTTTTCCACCGGTACGTGCTCGGGCTTTATTCCGTCATCGGCAGGCTGAAGGCGAAGTTCCCGGACGTGCTGTTTGAAGGGTGCGCGTCCGGCGGCGGCAGATACGATCCCGCAATGTTGTCATTTTTCCCGCAGTACTGGACGAGCGACGACACTGACCCGATCGAACGGATAAAGATACAGTACGGAACGTCGCTCGCGTACCCGGCATGCACGATGAGCTGCCACGTTTCAGCGTCGCCGAACCACCAGACGGGGCGCAAAACTCCGTTTAAGACGCGCGGCGATGTCGCTGCTGCCGGCGTTTTCGGCTATGAGCTCGACCTGACGGCGCTTTCCGAGCGCGAAAGAGACGACGTAAAACGGCAGGTCGCGGAATATAAGGCTCGCCGCCATATCGTGATGGAGGGCGACCTTTACCGTCTCGTCCCGCCGGACGGGGATATCGCCGCGTGGATGTATGTGACGCCGGATAAGACGGAGGCGCTGTTCACATATGTTCGCATAAAGACGATGATAGCGCCTGTCTCGTTTGTAAAGCTGCGCGGGCTCGACCCCGACCGCGTTTATATCGACGAGAACGGAGTGCGCCGCCTCGGCAGCACGCTCATGCGCGCGGGACTTAACATGACGGGGAACCGGCGCGACGCCGAGAGCGTCACGATGTATTTCAGGGCTGAATGAATATTTCGCCAGAGAGGGAAGCTTTGCTTTGGCTTCTCTCTTTTTTGTTCGTCGACTTAACCGGCGGTTGAATTTATATTGCTTAAGACGATAGTTTATTTGACAAATTCATGTTGACAACCGGACGGACGGGGGATTAAAATAATTGGCGGTCAGCGATTTAAAGGAAGGGAGAAAAAAGAGATGTCAGACGGGAAAACTTCGGTCATTTATGATATTCGGATAATAAAATACGGGAGAGGAGGCAGCGCGATGCTCTTGTTTGAAAGCCGGTATAACGGCTGTTTTGAGAGATGAGGCGATAAAATCGGGAACTGCCGATCGTCGCCTCATCCGTTTTTTATACGGAATGAAGAAAGGAGATCGGTAAGTCCGTGAAGGTCTTCACGGGCGCGGGCGTTTTGAAAAGCCCGCCGCAAAATATGAAAAAGTTAATACAAAGGACAAAAAACATAATCTGGCTCATTGCGCCGTTCTGGAGGTACGGCAAGGGAGTCGTCATATACGGACTCATACATAACGGCATTATCTGGCCGCTGCGCGATCTGTTATACGTCTACACGCCGCAGATAGTAGTAAACGCGCTCGATGTTGGGCGCGGGATCTTTTATGTGCTCATGCTGACGGCGGCGCTTTACTTTATCTCGTTTGCGACGTTTTCCGTCTCGGATTATTATTGGGAGCTGCTTGACAAGGTTGGCAGCGAACGCGCGAGGCTGAAGATCCGCAGGCTTGTATACGACAAGGCGGAGGCGACAGACTATACCTGCATCGACGACCCGGAATTTTACGATAAGTATAAGTGGGCGCAGGACAATTTCGCGTCAAAGTCGCAGGACGCCGTAAACATGTGCAACAACCTGATCCGCGGCGTCATGTGCATACTGACGCTCGCCTCGGTCGTGGCGACGGTGTCACCGTGGGCGATAGTTATAGTGACCGCTTACGCGGCGCTCCGCATCCCCGTAAACGCGCGCCTGAACAAATACGAGATCGCGCGCGACGAGGAGGTCATACCGCACGACAGGCGGCTCGATTACGTTCACAGGCTCTTCTATATGAAGGATTACGCCGCCGACATCCGCTCGACGCGCCTTTCATCGCTCTGCCGTCAACATTATGATGAGCAGTCAGAGAAGAAGCTCGGAGTCATTGCGAAATTTTCAAAGAAGGTGCTGAGGCTCGACATACTGCTTTACGCGCTTTACGAGCTCTCGCAGTTTCTCATAATGGCGCTTATAGTCGTGTCATTTTACCGCGGGCAGCTCGAGAGCACCGCAATGCTCGTGACGATGTTCATGGCTGCGGGTCAGCTCGCGGGCGACCTCTGGGATATCACGGCCGTCGTCAAGGATTACGACAGGCTTTCGGGATATTCTGAGCGCATAAAGGCATTTTTCGATATGCCTTCCTCGATCGAATCAAAGCGCGGCGGCGCGCCGGTCAAAAACGGGGCGTTCTCGCTCGAGCTCAGGGACGTGGGCTTCCGATATAAGGAGGATTCGCCTTTCATACTGCGCCATCTGTCGCTGAAGGTCGAGCCGGGAGAACGGCTCGCCGTCGTCGGCGAAAACGGAGCCGGAAAGTCGACGCTCGTCAAGCTCCTGCTTCGCTTTTACGACGTAACGGAAGGTGAGATACTTATAAACGGCGTCGACATACGCGAATACGATCCTCACGAGCTGCGCTCGAAAATCGGCGTCGCGTTCCAGAACACGAACGTGTACGCGATGACGATGCGGGAGAATATCGACCTTCTGCACGAGGCGGACGAGGGCGCGCTCGACGGGATCATGGAATCGCTCCATATCGACAGGATCCTGGCGAAGAACGGCGTCGGCATTGACTGCGAAATGACAAAGGAATTTTCGGAGAGCGGCGTCGTCGTTTCCGGCGGCGAGGCGCAGAAGCTTGCGCTCGCAAGGCTGCGCACGGGCGAATACGGGCTTTATATGCTCGATGAGCCGTCCTCGGCGCTCGATCCTCTGGCTGAATATGAGACGACAAAGCTGATAGTCGACGGCGCTGAAGGGAAGACAACGCTGCTTATCGCACACAGGCTTTCCTCCGTCCGCGGCATGGACAAAATCGCTCTCATATCCGGAGGCAGCGTCGCCGAGTCGGGAACGCACGACGAACTCATGGCAGAGGGCGACATTTATGCCGCAATGTTCAGTAAACAAGCGGAAGGATACCGCGAGTAATACCGCTCGAACCGAGCGGGGAAAAGGCAGCAAAACGGCGCTTTCAATGCGCCGTTTTGTCTTTGAGACGGCGCGCATATCTGCGGCGCTGGTACGCGCGGCAGCGCGGTTTTCACACCCGCGGCGGTGCGGCGTTTTGCCTTTTTAAACGGCGCGTATCTGCGGTGTCGGGACACGTGACGACGTGGCTTTCACACCCGCGGCGGCGCGACTTTCACACACGCAGCGACGGCGCCGTTATGCCTTTAAAATGGGCGCGTATCTGCGGCGCTGGCACGCTCGGCGACACCCCCGCGGCGATGCCGTTTTGCCTTTGAAATGGCGCTTATTTACGGCGTCTCCGATTTGATGATGCCGCGCCTGATCACACGAACTTCCCATGATGTGACTGAACGCGCGGGCAGTAATTTCGATTCTACGTTTTAGCTAAAATATGTGCGCGCGTTTTGTGAAAAAATACCTATTTTATTTTTGTCGAACGTATGGTACAATAATAATGAACTCTGCGGAGTGCGTGACAACCCGGTTATTTAAACCCACAAAAGATTAAATGGGGTCTTTCTTCAGTCGGTGTCGATGCAGGCCTCCCGCTCGCCGGCAGCTATTGCTTGCGACGGACGTTGGAAGCTCAAAAGCCGATCGAGGAGACATACCAGCCTTGCGAGAGCAGGGTTTCTAATCGCCGGGATGCACGGCCCTCGCGGGGTTTTATTTTTTTTGCGTTTTTTCGCGAAACGGGCTCTTTTTGAAGGGCGCCTTGGCGTTTTGCCGACTTGCCGGATCGGAACTATGCCCGACCTGCGCGAATAAACCCGCGCGCGCCACGGCGATACATATTTATAGCCTGACCAAAGATTTCCCATCCGAAACGCCTGAAACGCAAAGGCAGACCGCGAGCATTAAAAACGCGCCTTTCGCGCGGAAGCAATTTATCAATAAAAGACGGCTAATTATCGGGGAAGGCAAAAATATTGCGCGCGCTACTTGATTTTTCCCACGGGATGTATTAAAATAACTTTGTAAAACGAAATCCAAAAAGGGAGATATAAAAATGGCACTCGTAACAACAAAGGAAATGTTTGCAAAGGCTTATAACGGCGGCTACGCTGTCGGAGCTTTCAACGTAAACAACATGGAGATCATCCAGGGGATCACAGAGGCGGCTATCGCTCAGAAGTCGCCGCTCATTCTCCAGGTCAGCAAGGGCGCGCGCAACTACGCAAAGCACGCGTATCTCATGAAGCTCATCGAGGCGGCTCTCATCGACGCGCAGGAGTCCGCGGGATTCGATCTTCCCATCGCCGTTCATCTTGACCACGGTGACACATTCGAGCTCTGCAAGTCCTGCATCGACGGCGGATTTACATCTGTCATGATCGACGGTTCATCAAAGAGCTTCAAGGACAATATCGAGCTGACGAAGAAGGTCGTCGAATACGCGCACGCTCACGGCGTCGTCGTCGAAGCTGAGCTTGGAACGCTTGCAGGCGTTGAAGATGAAGTAAAGGTTTCCGCTGAGGATTCTTCATACACGAAGCCTGAGCAGGTCGAGGAATTTGTCGGCGCTACAGGATGTGACTCTCTCGCGATCGCTATCGGCACGAGCCACGGCGCGTACAAGTTCAAGCCCGGCACGAAGCCGCAGCTCAGATTTGACATTCTCGAAGAGGTGTCGAAGCGTCTGCCCGGTTTCCCGATAGTGCTCCACGGTTCGTCGTCCGTCCCGCAGGAATTTGTAAAGGAGATCAACGAAAACGGCGGCAATATGCCCGGCGCGATCGGCGTTCCCGAAGATCAGCTTCGTCACGCAGCGTCAATGGCTGTCTGCAAGATCAACATTGACTCCGACCTCCGCCTCGCTATGACGGCATCTATCCGCAAGTACTTCAACGAGCATCCGGATCATTTCGATCCCCGCCAGTACCTGAAGCCCGCGCGCGAAGCTATCAAGGCTATGGTCGAGCACAAGATCGTCGATGTCCTCGGCTCGAACGGCAAGGCGTAAGACTTAAAAGGTCAGGATAAACATCAAAGGGGCGGCGCGTTGCCGCCCCCCGATTTTATAAGCAGCATCGGAGGAAAGGGAAAAAATGATCTGGAGCGAAAAATACCGCGTGACGGCGCTCGATGTCGATATGACCGGGACGTTCTCTGCGGCGGCGATGATGAGATATATGCAGGAAACCGCGTACCGCCATATGGCGGGCACGGGACCTACCGAGGACGAACTGCGCGCGAGGGGACAGGCGTTTCTTTTGTCGCGCATCAAACTGAATATAGATGGGGAACTCCGCCACGGCGACGGCTTCACGCTCAGGACGTTTGCCGAGGTCAGTCGGGGCATAAGCTTCGGGCGCGTGTTCTCGATATATGACGAGAGCGACGAAAAAGTAGCCGAGGCGCGGACGATCTGGGTGCTTTACGATTTCGGCACGCACCGCATCATGCACGTCGACGATATTGGCATGATGTACGGTCCGGAGCCGCCGCTTGAAATGGAACTTCCGAGGCGTCTTTTGCTGCCGGACGGGGCGGAGCTCGCTCCGTGCGGCACAAGGCGGGTCGACTTTCCCGATGTCGATGTGAACGGCCACATGAACAACACCGTTTACGCCGGGTTCCTTTGCGGCAATGTGCCGGAGGTGCGCGCGGGAGAAGCGAGAGTCGGCTCGATATATATAAATTACAGCAACGAGTCAAAGCTTGACGACGAACTCACGATAGAGCGGTTCGGGCAGCGGGGCGAGTGGTTCTTCCGCACGCACCGGGGCGACGGCAAGCTGAATGTCGAGGCGAGGATAACGACCGTATGAGTGCGGACGCAAGGAATGTCGCGATAGAATCCGACGACGATGAGCTTGTTGCGCTTCTGCGCATGTGGCTCGGCGACGCCGGATACGACGTTCGCCCCGATGGCGGCGCGCGCCGCATAATCGACGAGGAGACGCGCGGCGATATGAACGAAGACGCCGGCGCGCTTTATATTGTCGCCGAATGCGGCCGTCACAAATTTGAGCTTCAGCGCCCGTTCACGCATACGGAGCTTATGTCGGCGGTGAGGGGCGCTTTTTCGGAAAAAGAAGGGGAGCTTATCGTTGACCCCGTCAGGCATACAGCGAATTACCGCGGCGACAGCGTTTCGCTTACGGGGAAGGAATACGCCGTTATGCGGCTGTTGTTCGAGCGCGGAGAAGAAGGCGTCTCGCGGGAAGAGATCTCGGCCGTCGCGAAGCTTGAAGAGGGCGGACGGGACACGAACGCGTGCGACGTGTATGTGCATCATCTGCGGCGCAAGCTCGAAAAGCTGACGGGGAATCCCGGCGGCACGATGATCCGCACCCTGCGCGGCTTCGGATATGCGCTTATAATAGATTGAAACTTACGATAGTTGCGCGATGTTAATTTCCGTTGCTTGACTATAAGTGTCGGTCGGCGTATGATAAAGCCGCACTTACAAAAAAGGGGGATATCATATGCTCGGTGACAATATCAGGTCATGCCGCGTATCCTGCGGGATGACGCAGGAGGAACTCGCGGCGAGGGTTCACGTCGTCCGCCAGACCGTTTCAAAATGGGAAAAGGGGCTTTCGGTGCCGGATGCCGAAATGCTCTGCCGCATAGCGGAATCGCTGTACACTGATGTCGGGCAGCTGCTCGGCGGGGAACAAACGGAACAAACGGAAAATCGGGATTCGGTCGCGGTGCAGCTGTCGAGAATAAACGAGCAGCTTGCCGCAAAAAACAGGCGCACCAGAAAAATATGGATCGCGGTCGGAGCTGCCGCCGCGGCAATATTTGTTCTTTTGCTTTTTTATGTCGTCATGAGCCGGACATATACGGTTGACAGGGGCGAGGCGGTCATCAATTACAGCGAGGTCAGGGAGGCGGAATGATAAAAGCCGCAAGAATATAACATCGTCATGCCGAATTCGTTTCATTCGAATGCACGGGCGCGGGAGGAAAGCTTGTTTTGCTATAAAGCTCTCCTTCCGCGCCGTTTTTGATATATGCCTTCCGCGGGAAAACGGGGGCGCGCCATTCGCGCTTTTATTTTTCAAGCGTGGGCATAATGACGCCGTTATCGTCATTCCGGGTCAGCTCCGTAACCTAAAAAATTTTTCAAAAATTTTTTTTCTCACCATCCCAACCTTTTTGCAGCTTTTTCTGTCTTAGTAATGAAAGCTTTCAACGAAAGGAATAAAAAATGCCTCATTCTTCAAATTCAGACGGCACGCTCGTGCTCCTGACGCTCGCCGGCGACTCCGCCGCCTACGACGAGCTGTTTCTGCGCCATGAAAAGCGCGTTCTCGCGGCGGCGTATTCGGTCATACGCAACGCGCACATCGCCGAGGACGCGGCGCAGGACGCTTTTCTCGCGGCGTGGCTCAAGCTTGACCGGCTTCGCGAACCGGAAAAGTTCGGGATATGGGTCTGCCGAATCGCCAAAAACTGCGCCATAAACATGGCGCTGCGGTTCAGAAATTATCTCTGTTTTGACGATATCGAGGGGATAGAGTACATGCGCGCCGACGAAGGGAATCCTGAAAAGATGCTCATGACGGAAGAGGAGGCAGAACTAATGCGCCGCGGGCTGCGTCGGCTCCCCGAACGCTCCCGTCAGGTCGTCTATCTGCACTATTACGAGAACATGAGCGCAGAGGACATCGCAAAGCTGACGGGAGTTTCGGTGGGGACCGTCAAATCGCAGCTCCACGACGGCAGAAAGAAGATGCGAAAGGAGCTATGTGCAATGGATGAAAAATTAAACGACACGCTGCTTATTAAGATCAGGAAAAAGATTGACGAAGCAAAAAGCTGGCAGTACAAGAACTCGAAGGAGGGCTTTGACAAGGTCTATCGTGACGTTTTGAAGGACATCGACACGATGCCCGAATGCCGCGAGAAATATCACGCTTTGGCGGACGTTCTGATGCGCGGTTACTGGTGGCTGCCGGGAGAAAAGAACGATCGGCTGTTCGAACGCATACGCGAGGCGGCAATGCTCGGCAAAAACAACGAGGTCATGAGCTATGTGCTTGCCCGCGAGGCTGCCAAATACTGGGGCGATGAAAAGCGGGCGCACATCAAAAACGTGCAGATCCCGTCCCTTGATCCCGTTGATTTCCGGCTCACGCTCGCGGACAGATGGTGCGCCGTCGGCGACCTGACAAAGCCCGAAAATTTAAAGGACGGCACGGACGCCTTTGACAATGCGGTCGAGCTTTTGACCCCGGCGGACGTTTTATACTATCACGCGCTTGAAATGAAAAAAGCCTTTCTGGAGTCGGCGAAGGATGAATTCATAAGCGACGTTCAGAACCGCAAAAATGTCGGGCTGACTTATGAATTCGTCATGTCGGACGGCTTAAAAATAGCCGAAGACGAACACTACAGCTTCGGCGACCTCTACTCACTGAACTATATGTGCACGGAACTGCTCGAAAATCTTTTCAGATGCGACGGGGAGATGACGGCGGAAATAGCGCCGGGCGAAAGCGTCACCGCCTCGGACGGCTCGACGCTCACGTTTGAATCGGGGGACGAGACGGTCACGGTTCCGGCGGGGATGTTTTCCGGCTGCGAGGTCTGGGTGTCGCGCTTAAAAGTCGGCACGTTCAGAAGCTGGCTCAAGCGCGGCGTCGGCCTCGTCAAGCAAGAGATAATCTGCGAGGGCGTCAGCGAGGCCAAATCGTTAAAAGCCTATAACGTCTCCGGCGGCGAAGGGCTTTTGCCGCTCTGCGCCGGGAACGTTTGGGAATACGAGATGGACTGCGACAAAGGATCGTTTTCCGCGCCGACGCTGATCAGAGTTGAATGGCGCGACGGCGAACGGGCGATCGTTACGGAGAACACGCGCGCGGTCAGGATCAAGTATGACGAGAACTCATGGCTCGACATGATCCTGAAGACCCGCGCCGACTACTGCCAAAGGGACACGGTGAGGATCGTTGACGTAAGACCTTATGCACGGCGCGCCGTGGAGCTCGCGAAGACTCCGTATGAAAAGGCGCACGCCGAGGCGGCTTATTCCGTCGTCAAAAGGATAATCGAGACGGACGAAGAATTCGATCCCGAATGCGAGGCGGTGGGGCAATGGAACTTCTTCAACCGCAATGCGGTCGAGATTGCGGACGGAAAGCTCTGCCTTGTCAGAACAAGCCGGAGATTTGACTTTGAGTGGAAGAACACGGACGACACTTCGCTCTGCAATCGCCTGCTCTCAAATCACATATATTCGATTTTGCACGACGTAACGGGCTGTCTCTTTGACGAGAGGTGGCAGCCGGGGTACAGTTCAGAGGAGTCGAGAGATTACGGCAGCAACAGCAGCCTCAGGACGCGTATAAGCTGCGCGGACGCGGGAACGGTCAATGTATGCGCCGGGAGCTTTGACGGTTGTCTTTCCGTCGACACATACTGCGATGGGTTTGACAGCGGTCACAGCTACCGCGGCGGCAGGAGGACGTATTATTTCGCGCCCGGCGTGGGACTCGTAAAGGTGGAGATATACACGAGCGCCGGTTCCGTGAGCGCGTATGAGCTGACCTCATACGAAGGCACGGGCGAAGGGTATATGCCCGCAAAAGACGGGATGAGGCGCAGATACGAAGATTTGGGGCTTACCGACGGCTACGAGGGCGCGGCAGAATACACATACGCTCTTGACTGCGAGGGCAAGCTCGTGATCTTCTCGGACTTGACGGGGATCAGACATAAGCCGAAAAAGATCACCCGCTATAATTCGACCGTCGGCGAGCTTGAAGAGGAACGCCTCGCAAACGCGGAAAAATATGACAGCGCAAACCTTGAGTCCGGCTGCAACGCGATACTCCTTCTTCTGCACCAGACATCAAAGAAAGACTATCACTACGGCGACCCGCTCACAAGGGCGAGGAGATTTGTCTATGATCTGCGGCTGCTCGAGGCGGCGGGAGACGGCAAAGTCGCGCCCGCGTTCTACGCGAAAGCGTCACGGATATGTCTTTTGGCGTCGCTCGCGTTTTTCGGCGGCGGCGAGCACGGGAACGGGTACAAATATATTGAGCTTGCGCTCGACTATGCCGAGCGTTGGTGCGCCATCCCGAACGGCGAGAAGCTTTCATTCGGCGACGAGGCGGCGTTCGGAAATATCCGCTACATCAAAGGGCAGTCGGTGATGGAGCTGCCGGACGGCACAAAGCGCGAGATCGACGCCGACGGCACGATCGACGGCTGGCTCTCAGACAGCGGGATGATATACCGCGCCATGACATCGATACAGCGGAGCTGGGGCTGGTTCGATTCCGCAAGGGAGGACGAAAAGTTCAAAGAGCTGACCGAAAGGGCAAAAAAGCTCACGGAATAATATGCCGTTCGGATGCCGTTCGGATGCCATTCGGCAGACTTATTCCGCGCGCGTGTCAATATAGGAAAAACCGCTCCGGCATTTGCCGGGGCGGTTCGCCTTATAGTGGATATGATCGGCCGTCATCTCTGCCGTCATCGCCGCCGCGCGGCGTTTTTTGGAACAAACGGCGCATGAAAACGTGTTTTACTTCCGCACGGCGGCGTGATTTTGTGCGATCACTCCGCCATGTTCATCCAGAGCGTGGCGCGGAACAGGTCTGATATCGTCTCGATCGAAAGCGCGGCTCCCTGTATCTCCGCGAGGCTTGACGCGATCGACAGCCCAAGGCCGCTGCCTTCCGTGTGGCGCGATTCGTCGCCGCGCACGAACCGCTCCGTAAGCTCATTGACGGATTTTCCAAGCGGCTCACGGGAGATGTTTGAGATCGATATACCCGCGTGTTTGCCGGAGGTCACTATTTCGATGTACACGCGAGTCCCTGAGAGCGCGTATTTGCAGACGTTTGACATAAGGTTGTCGATGATGCGCGACGTGTGTCTTCCGTCCGCCATGACAGATATGCTGCCTTCGGGCGCGCGCGTGACAAGCGAAAGTCCGCACTGCTCGAGGCGTTCAGAGTATTCTCCCGCCGTCTGTGACAGCAGAAGAGATAGTTCTATCGGTTCGAGCGTGACGGGGAGCGTGCCCGAGGACGCTTTCGACGCCTCGATTAAATCGTCCGTCAGCCGCCTGAGCCGCTGGGATTGCCTGTCGAGCACTTCAATATACGACCTGACCGTCTCTGCATCTATATCGGGCGTTTTCAAAAGGTCGATATAGTTTATGATAGATGTCAGCGGCGTTCTGATGTCGTGAGACACGTTTGTGATGAGCTCCGCGCGGAAGCGTTCGCTCTTCATCCGCTCGTTGACGGCCGTCTCTATCCCCGCCCCGATGTTGTTAAGGTCCTCGGCGTGCAGGCGGTAATCGCCGTGCAGCCCGTCCGTGTTGACTCGGAAGGAAAGGTCGCCGGAGGCGATCCTATGGCCGGCTATGCGCAGGCGGCGCATGCACCAGGCGTTATACGACAGCACCGCTATGCCGAAGCCCCAAAGGAGCGCGAGAAACACGATTGTCATAAAGCCGAGGTAGTCAAGGTTGACGAAGATTATAAGCGTGAGCACGGCAAATGCGATGGAGGCGAGGAGCGTGCGCCAGATTATCGGCACCGCCATGACGGCGCGTTTGACGTATCTCAGCGCGCGCGTGATGAGGTTGTTTTTGAAAAACGTCCCGCACTTGATCCTCGCCGCCACTGTCGACATAAGTACAGTCAGCAATAGCGAAAACAAAAACACGATGACCACGCATGCGACGGCGGCGACCGTCCAGGAAATGTTAAATGAAATTGTAGTCCTGCATATCAGATTGAAGCAATCGGAAAACGGAGGGAGAAGCAGCGCTGATATTATGAAGGCGGTGCACGCGAGCAGGTCAAGCGGTACGCGGTCAAACGGGGAGAGCGCAATTTCGTCGGTCCCGCGCCTGTGACCCGCGGCGGACACAGTAAAGGCTAAAAGCAAAATCGCCGATATCACCGAGACTACGGCGGCGACCGGGATCAAAATTTTGTTGTCGTATAGAAGATCGGCGACGTTTGGCGTCGTGAAAACCGAGGCGATGCGTATAGTCACATCTATGATATTTCCGGTCGACGGGTCAATAAGCCAGTCCCGGTTGTGCTGATAAATTTCCTGATCTGAAATTAAGTCGGTGAGCTTGTGCGTAAATACGGGACCGCTTTCGATCACCTCGTCCGGGATCCGTTCGGTGATATATTCGTAATTTGCACGTATATCAAAGACGAGGCCTCCGTCAAGGATGACAGAGCTCACCATATCTCCAAGCTCGTTAAATGTGAAATTATCGTTGCAGTAAAGCACGTCTCCGTCGCCGATGAACTCTTCGCACAGCCTGTACATAGCTCCGAACGCAGACGGGTATCTGACGTTTTCGCGCACCTCTTCCCTGCTGCTCGTATAAACGCCGAATTCGATCATCGCGGCAAAAACCACGCTTGAAATGACAAACAGCGTCAGAAAAAGCGATGCGAAAAACGCGGCGGCAGCCCTCGCCGCCATGCTTTTTTTAAGTCGTTTCATAGTAATGTCCCCTTTAATCTTTTTTCGGCATCATGTATCCGTGCCCCCATACGACGCGCAGATAGCGCGGATACGAGGGATTGATCTCAAGCTTTTCGCGAAGATGGCGGATATGGACGGCGACCGTGTTCTCCGAGCCGAGCGGTTCTTCATTCCAGACGGCGCGGTAAATATCGGCGGGAGTCAGTATTTTGTCCGTATTCCTCATGAAAAAGCGGAGTATCTCATACTGCGTCGGCGTCAGTGAAACGGGTTCGCCGTCGAGCGTGACGGTGTGAGAGCGCTCGTCGAGACTTATGCCGCCGACGGTGAGGATATAGTCGCTCCCGGCGTCGCGCCCCGCGCCGAACTGCATATAGCGGCGGAGTTGCGAGCGGACGCGCGCCCTGACCTCCATCGGGTTGAAGGGCTTTGTGATATAGTCGTCGGCGCCGAGGTCGAGCCCGAGGATTTTGTCGGCGTCCTCGCTCTTCGCCGTTATGATTATGACCGGTATATTGCTCGACCGGCGCAGCTCGTGTATCGTATCAAGCCCGTTTTTGACCGGCATCATTATATCGAGAAGGAGCAGGTGGATATCGTTTTCCCGTATCACGGAGAGCGCCTCCGCGCCGTTTTGAGCCGTGTATACATTATAGCCTTCGACCGAAAGATATATTTTGAGCGCCGAAACGATGTCGGCTTCGTCGTCGCATATCAGGATATTGTACAATCGTGTCACCTCTCTTATTTGTCCTGACAATATGGTATCATAGATTTTTTTAAGAAACAAGTGTACAATTCTTAAGATTTCCTTAACTTTTGATTTTTAAAAGCAAAGCGCCCCGCGAAATGCCCGCGGGGCGCGGTATTTTTAAGGGGCGCGTCAGATAACCGTTACAACTGCTTTTACATCGGCAAATGCGGGGGAAAGGTCGCGGTCCTCGGTCAGATCGAGGCGCGGCGCGCCGTCGACATCGAAATGGACGCGGCGTATCCCGGCACAGCGGGGCGCATGAACGCCGGGGCGGCCGTGATACACGTTCCAGATATCGCCGTATTCGTCGGTGACGTATGAATTGTGCCCGCAGCCGAACTGACCGGGCACGGAAAGCGAGGTCAATATCGGGAAGCCGCACTTTGTCCACGCTGACGGGTCAAGCATATCGGCGCCGTGCGGGGCTGAGAGCATGCCGATGACGTATGTGCTGTCGACGGCGGAAGAGGAGAAGGTGAGATATATCATGTCGTCGGTTATGAGCGCATACGGCCCCTCGTCAACGAACGTGTGATTGTTCGCCCAGCCGTAATCGGGGCGCGAAAGCACGACGGGCTCAGACAAAAGACGCCACGGCTCCGATTCGGAGAGCTCCGCGATATAAAGCCAAGCGCCGTAGTCGGCGGGGTCATAGCGGCGCTGCGACCAGACGGCGAATGTGCGGCCACCCTCGCGGAAAACGGTCATGTCGAGTGTGATACCGAGAGTAAAGAGCGGGCTGCCGTCCGCGCGGACGATGCGGCGGGAAGGCTCCCAATCGTCGGCGACTATCGGGTTGCCGTGCTCTTTAAGCATCATCACGTGCGACTGCTCGTTCGGGAAGCCGTTTTCGGTCGCGGCGTGGAAAATGCAGAGCCTGCCGCCGACCTCGTGAAATTCGGGAGCCCACAAAAGCCCCGTCATGTGCGGATATGTGCGCGTGTTCAGAATCTCGACCTCCTGCGAGGTTGCAAGCGCGGGGATCGAGTCGGCGCGGCGGATAGAGAGCGAATTGTTTCCGTCCCTGTCGTTCGTCGCGATGAAGTAATAGTGTCCCTCCCATTTTCCGATGCAGGGATCGGCGCGGTCGCGGCTTATGGGGAATTCGTATCTGTCCTGATGTACGCGGCCGCGTACGGTATATTTTCCGGGGCGCGAATAGTCAACGGCGTCGTCATACCAGTCGATGCGCTTCTGCGCCGTCGTCGAGTCGCTGTAGTGCGCGGTCGCGCGGACGGAGTAGAGCTCGTCGCGGGAGCGGACAGTTATATTTTCCGGAAGTGTGACGCGCGTGTTTTCCGGCGTGGTCAGCTTTTTATATATGTAGTCGGCTTCCTCATCCGTCAGCGCGAGCGTGTGGCGCGGGAGCGCGCCTTCAATTTTATGTTCGGGGACGGCGATTTCGGGCATTTCGGCGGGCATTTCCGGCGCGTCCGTACTCAAAAGGTCGCAGGAGTGCGTTTTGTGCGTCCCGCGGGCGTCGCGGAAATAGATCGTGTATCCGTCCTCAGACGTGAGGCAGAAAACGTCGGTTATAGTGCTGTCAGACAGGCGCAAAAGCCCGATCTCCTCATATCTGACGAGATCTTTAGAAGTGAATACGAGGACGGCTCCGCGCGAGCGTTCGTCGGGGACGGCGCCGTTGTTTTCCGTTCTGACCCTGACCGCGAGCACACCGAAGCCGCCGCCGTGTGTGCGGAACACGCACGGCGAATCAAGTGACATTGATTCGAGCATGCCGGATTCGTTTTCGACGGCACGCGCGAAGAGGATGCCGAAATTGTGGTTCAGCGGGATAAACCCTTGGCCGTTATCGAGAGCTATGTGCATGCTGAAGGCGAGGTTGGCTGAATAGATGCTTGTGTCAAGCGGCCGGCGCGTGTATACGAGAAGCGTGTTTTTCATAGATATATACCGTCTCTTTTTGCTTTATATAATAAGGATACCATATCCGCAAAGCCAAATCAAGCATAAGGGCGAAAAAGCAAAAGGAACGGCGCGTTTTTCACGTTATTTGTCGGGAGGCGGCGATGGAAAAATGAAAATGACGCTCGACATGCTGAAAAGAGGAGAGCCGGCGCGAGTCGTGAACGTCGGGGGAGAGGGAGCTTTGAGATTTCGGCTGCTCGACCTCGGATTTGTGCCGGGGACAGAGGTAAAGATCATACGCCGCGCGCCGTTCGGGGACCCGATCGAGGTCATGCTGCGCGGCTACAAGCTGACGCTGCGCCAAAAAGACGCCGCGACGGTCGAGGTTATAAAGATCGGAGGCACGCGCGGTGCAGAAGACGGCGGCAAAGAGCTCTGACGCGAAAAACGCGGTTCGGATCGCGCTTATAGGCAATCAGAACTGCGGCAAGACGACGCTATATAACGCGCTTACGGGCAAAAACAGACGGGTCGGAAATTATCCGGGGGTAACGGTCGATGGAGAATCGAGCGTGATAAGGCTCGATGGGGGCGAATGCGAGCTTGTTGATCTGCCGGGCGTCTACTCGCTGAGGCCATATTCCGCCGAGGAACGTGTCACGCGAGAATACCTGCTGCGCGAGCGCCCGGACGGGATAATCAACGTTGTCGACGCGACATCTCCCGCGCGGGGGCTGTATCTTACAACGCGGGTGCTCGACCTCGGAATACCAGTCGTCTTGGCGCTGAATATGATGGATGAGGTGCAAGCGCGGGGCGGGAGAGTTGACGCTTGTGGGTTGGAAGATGCGCTCGGCGTGCCTGTTGTTGCGATCTCGGCGTCGCACGGCGACGGGACGGAGGAGGTATTGAACGCCGCGGTCAAAGCGGCGAATGATTTAAACAGCATCACACGCGAGCCGGAGCGCGTCGGTTCATATGCGCGCGCTGGGGCGTATGAGCGTCCGGACGCGGTCGAGCGGTATGACGGACACGTCCGACATGGAAAAGCGCGGCGCGGGATTAAATCAGGCGGCCTGAACGCGTATGGAGGCGTCGGTGCGGACACATATTCTACATATGCCGAAATTACAGGCGAGTGCGAGGACATAATTTATACAAATGCAGAAAACGCCGGGCTGCCTCCGAAATTTGCCGCAATGCTTGCAATTGAGGGCGATGGGGAAGTGCTTGACGCGCTCGCGCTCGACAAAAATAAGCGTGAGGCGCTTGACGAATGCGTCCGGAAGCTGGAGCGCGAGACGGGGCTTGACGCCGCGGCAGCGTCTGCGTCGGCAAGGTACAAATTTGTTGACGGCATCTGCCGAAAATATGTTAGTCAAATGACAAAAAAGAGATTTGACCTTGACGGGGCGGCGCTGAACGGGGCGCTCGCGTACCCGATCTTCGCGCTCGTCATGGCGCTCGTCTTCTGGCTGACGTTTGACGTGGTCGGCGGCAGGTTGTCGGAGCTGATGGCGGACGCGTGCGGGGCTTTATCAGAATTTGCCGTACATCTGATGCGGGAGGCGAACGTGCATCCGGTCCTGATCGGCGCCGTAGCTGACGGCGTTCTTGCCGGGGTCGGGGCGGTGCTGTCGTTTCTGCCGCTCGTCGTGACGCTGTTTCTCTTTCTGTCTGTGCTCGAGGACACCGGCTACATGGCGCGTGCGGCGTTTATCATGGACGCACCGCTTCGTCGGCTCGGTCTGTCCGGCAAAAGCATCGTCCCGCTGCTGCTCGGATTCGGGTGCAGCGTTCCGGCAGTAATGGCGTCGCGGACGCTGCCGACGGAGCGCGACAGGCGCGTCACGGTGATGCTCGTACCGTTCATGAGCTGCGGCGCGAAGATACCGATATACGCGCTCTTCGCGTCATATTTTTTTCCGCGCAAAAGCTCGCTTCTGATCTTTTCAATATACGCATTCGGCGTCCTCCTCGCCGCCGTGTCGGCGGCGGTGCTGAAACGCGCAATGCCCGGCAGTGCCGAGGCGGAATACGTCCTTGAGCTTCCGGGGTGGCGCGCGCCGACGGCAAAAAACATCATGCGCCTTTTGCGTCGGCGGGCGGGAGAATTTTTGTCCCGCGCGTTCGGCGTCGTCTTGCTTGCTTCTGTCGCCGTGTGGGCGCTCTCGTCGTTTGACCCGCGCCTTCGCCTGACGTATGACGCGGAGCAGAGCATTCTCGCCGCGGCAGGGAGGATATTGGCGCCCGTGTTTGCGCCGCTCGGCTTCGGCGACTGGCGTGCAGCGTCGGCGCTTCTGACCGGTCTTTCCGCAAAGGAGGCCGTAATCGGGACGCTCGCGGTGCTGACGGGCGAGGGCGGTATCGGCAGCGTGTTCACGCGCGCGTCGGCGCTCAGCTTTATGTCGTTCACGCTGCTGTATACGCCGTGCGCCGCCGCGGTCACATCGATCAGAGGCGAGCTCGGGAGCGCGAAGCTTGCGGCGGCAGCGCTTGGAGCCGGACTTATAAACGCCTGGTGCGTGTCGTTCTTCGTTTACCGCGCCGCGCTGCTGTTTTTATGACGGGGAATATCGGTTTTTGCAATGCTGCCGGTAAATAAAAAAATCGCGCGGCTGCCGGGAAGGATGCGGCAGCCGCGCTTGAAATATTGTTTTTTAAGACAGCGTGACGCTGCCGTAGACTGATTTGAACGCTGAGGTAAAGCCGACGTGAACCGTCGGCGGCAGCGAGTCTTCAATGTCGGCAGCCGTCTCGTAGTTTTCCCCGTCGCGGGAGACGGCGCACAAAATGCGCCCGCGTGTCCGCGACAGCTTCATGAAGCGGTATTGGGTCTGGCTGAATCGCCCGAGCGGGAGCTCAACTGAAGGCTCGCCAATTGACGCGCGGCGTATGATGTGATATTCGCCGTCAGGTCCTAGCCCGAAATATATCATCGCGTCGTCGCCGTTTACACCGTCGCGCAGCATAATGCCGGTGCTAAGCGCCACGCCGTAGTAGGCGCGCTCCGATTCAAGCAGCTTGCATGAAAGGGAAAAATCGCGGGAAAGCGTCGTTTCATAATATCCCACCTCGTCGTAAAGCTCGCCGAGCCCGTCTCCCTTGCCGTCGTGAAGCGCGATATCGTCACCGAAGACGACGGGCGTGCAGCCGCCGGGCAGCTCGCTCACTTTCCATTCGTATGTAAAGAGCTTATTTTTCATTTCAGTTCCTCGAACAGCTTGAGATAGTGAAGATCGACCGACCCCGCCTCGCCTGTCACGGTGTAGAAAAGGATCGTTGAATCCTCGCCGTTTCCGTGAAAATCAAACGTTATTTCGCGCCACTCCATGCCGGTGTCCGGAAGCGTCAGCACCGCGAGCGCGTTTGAGGGGTCGTATTTCGCGATCGAAAGCGTCAGCGCGGCGTTTGTGCGGTAACGAAGCGCCGCACGGCCGAGCGGCGGGTGACCGAACGTCCTGTCCGCGATCTCCGCCTCCTTGTTCCTGAGCGTCAGGCGGACAAATTTTGCGCCGCCCTCGTCTATGATCTCGGCTTCCCCGGACCGGAGCGCCGTGAATCCGGCGCACATGTATACGCCGCCGCGGCGCTCGTCGGGCGCGGGCGACAGGACATAGCGCGACGCCGCCTCATCAGTTGAATAAAGCAGGTCCGAATAGCCGACGAATTCCTCAAGCGACGATTCCGGAGACGAAAATTTCTCGTATATCTCGCACACGTGCGGCGCGAGCGAGTATATATCGCGCCGCGCGATATATTTGTAGTAGTGGTAGAGTATGCCGAACACGGGGTCGACGCGGCCGAAGTTGCGGCGGTTCCACGAATTGAGCGAATCAAAGTAAGTCTTATAATATTTCGTCCTGTATCCGAGATTGTAGCGCGCCATATATTCCGCGCCAGAAAGAAGTCTGTCGGAGAGAAATTCAAACATGCCGACGCCGTCGTCTGCCGCGCAGCCTGTCACGGGGTCAACGAGCGTATGCTGAATGAACGTTGTCATAGCGATCTCGGAGAGCGAGCCGATGTTGCCGTAAGCGTGCGCCTGGTCGCGTCCCGCCTCGACGACTTCGATGAACGGCGGTTCGAGCCGCTCTCCCGTCTCGGGGTCGCGGTCGAACGACGCGATCTGATATTTGATGGAACCCGACCTGCCGCGGTTGTGCGGCTCGTATGCGTGGTGTACGGTCGCGCGCTCGACGGCGACGTTATATTTGGTGCGCTCGCCGCAAAAGACCGACTTTGCCATGTAGCCCTTCAGCGCGTAGCTGTGCTGATTCATGAAATACCACCAGCCGTCAACGGTAAATTCGACGACGGAAAGAAATCGGCGAAAGCGCTCGTCGTCGTCGCCGCTCCATAAAAGCGCCTCATCCTCGGCGGACGTACATCTCATGATCTCCGCCGAAAAGCAGAGCTTGTAAAGCGCGATGCCCCACCTGATCTGCTGGTCGCGGTGCAGAGCCGCCGAGCGGACGCGCGACCACGCGCGCAGAATGCGCATGCAGTTCCCGCGGTGGCGTCTGTCCCCCGTTATGACGTACATCAACGCCTGTTTTGAGGCGGTGTCGGCGTCTCGCTGCGCGTCGTGCGCGACGCGCAGACCGCCGTCGCCGAACGGCACGTCAATGTAGTCGGGACTGTCGTCTTTGTACGACATCCCGACATCGACTCCGGCGCGCGGGTTCGAGGACAGCAACGCAAACGCGGCGCGCCACGGCTGATCTCCCGCCCTCGCATGGCGCTGCATCGTGCGGAGCATATCTGCCGAAACGCCGATCCCCGGATGTATGAATCCCGCCCTGTCGCGGTATTCGTTCACCACCGGAACGTATTCCGTTATCATATTATAGGCCTCCTTTGCTTGTATATGTTGATTATGTATCCTTTTTCGTCTGCTGCCCGCTCCCCTTTAATTTTTGCGGGAGCCTGTTTTTATATTTTTCGCTGCGCAATGTAAAATGTCTATTTCCGTCTTCCCTCAAAATAATCTTTGCGCAGGATCCCGCGCTCGACGATGTCAACGCGTTCGCCCGTTCCGAGCAGCCGGTACGCTTTTCGGCGCGTTCCCTCATACTTAAGCCCGCATTTTTCCATGACGCGGGACGAGCCGATATTTTCCGCGGCGTGCCTGCCGTTTATGCGATAGAATCCGACTTCCTCAAAGCAGTAACGCAAAACCTCCGTGAGTGCCTCTGTCATAAGCCCTTGTCCCCACCACGCTTTGCCCATGCAGTAGCCGATTTCGCCTGTCTCCTGATACGCGTCGACGATCCCCGCCTCAATATCACCGATCAAAATGTTCCCGTCCTTCAATACGATCGCCCAGTGATAGCAGTCCGGCCGCTTGCATTCTTCCTCGCGCGCTTTTAAAAGGGCGCGGGTGAGGGAGATATCGCCGTGCGGCGTCCACGTCAGATATTTTGTCACGTCCGGGTCGTTCATCCAGTTTGCAAACGCTTCCTCCGCGTCGCTTTCCCTCCACGGACGCAGGATCAGGCGCGGCGTTTGTAATTCAGTTGTGCCTTTATGTTCCATAGTCATGCTCCCAAAATTATATATGTGTTGCTTTCAAAGGTTTTCCACCCCGTAGCACGCGCGCAGGACTGCGTATGTGAGATCGCATTTCTTCGCGCACCTCCGGCGCAGCGTCGGCTCTTTGCCCATGACCTGCCTGAACGCGCGGTACGCTTCATCAGGTATGAGCGCGTCGATATCCCCGCGCCGCAGCACGTCCGTGAGCACCTCATACGTCCCCGACGAGCGCGGCATAAATTCCGACACGCCCGTGACCGAGCCGAGCCAGAATGCGAAAGCGAAATTATACGTGCTGTTTATGATCGAGAGAAGCTTTTCCTCCGTCACCGGCGTCAGCGCCTGCCAGTTGTAGTTGAAAGGACCGACAAAGCCGCCGCCGAACTCGGCGGGCTTTTTGAATGTGATATATTCGTCGACATCGCGCATCAGCTCGTACCCGCGCGCGGCCGCGCGCCGGACGGCATTGACGTTCTCGTCCGTCCGCCAGCTGTTTGTCGCTGAGAGCATCGCGATGTGATTCGCACCGGGAAAGCGCGCGTGCGGCTTATAGAAGCGTTTGCCGTTTGAACTTGCGGAAAAATCGTCGATGGAGGTGTAATTCTCTACCGCCAGCATGTGCTCAAGCGAGAGTGCGATCTGCTCCTTCATGAGCGGATGATCCTCTGGATAATGCACCCACGAAAGTATCTGCGCCGTGACGGCGCGGTTGCCGCCTCTGTCTCCTGCATCGAGCGCGTCACCGCCGCGGAACCAGTTTTTGTGGTTTGACGCGATCTCAGGCGTGACGAGCGCGCGGATCGCCTTCTGTATCGCGGGATGGGAAATCTCTACTCCGGCGTTCAGAAGCTCGCCTATCAGGTGATCCATTCCGTCATTGCCGTGCAGCTCGTGACCGAACCAGCCGTCATCGTTCTGTGCGTCGAGTATCTTTTTCACATTCGGCTGATTTAAAATTTTTTCTTCAAGCGCCGTCATCTCTTCGCTGTCGGCGGGGACGCCGAGCAAGTCTCTTAAAACGAGATATCGGATGCTGTCGCACGCTTTTTCCAAAAGGAAATCTATTTCATTGTCGAATCGCGTGTCTCTCATAATACTCCTCCATAATGCAGTATCAGAAGCGCGCGGAACGTTACGTCAAATGCACGCCGCGCCGCCGTCTTCCAGTTGATCTCAAGCTGTCCGCCGCTGTATGTTCCCATGCCTCGCAGCGCCGCCTCGTCATATTCCGCGCGGCAGACGCCGCGCTCGTCTATGGAATCGCGGATGATATCGACCTCTTGCCGCAGCTTCGGGACGAGATTATATAACCCGCAGCGGCACATATATTCAGTAAGATCGAGCCGGACGCGGCGGCGTCCGTCCGCCTCGGTACAAAGCTCCATACCCTCCCTGAAAGCGCCGCCGCAACCGACAGGATGCCCCGCGTCAACGCAATATGCGGGCACAAATCCGGGCGACGCCGCTCCCATAAGCTTATTGAACGATGACGCGAGCATGGCGGTGTTTTCCTCGCTCCGCCAGCTGTGCGTGTGCGCCAGAATGTCAAGATGATACCAGCACGGCCACTTTTCATAGTCGTTGAAAACGTAGGCGATCCCGTCCGGATTCACCCTCTCCGGGCGTCTTTTTCTTATCTTGACGATATCAGTCACCGAGCCGACTTCCGTGACTCTGCGAAACGAGTCGAGCGATTTCTTTATTTCCTTTGAGATGTCGAATAAATCCTCATAACCAGCCCTCGCGACGCATGCGGCCTTTACGATGTCAGCGCCGTAAGCGGCGTATTTGTCCCTGTCGTTGTCATTGCCTTCGGCAGGATAACCCATATATTCCTTATCGGTAGTCCCAAATGCGGCAACGGCGTTTTTCAACACGGGCGTGTCGCGATATATGAGCTTTTCACCGAGATATTTTACGCCGACTTCCTGATTCTCATATTGTCCGGCGTTTCTGCTCGGTCCGTGGAACCCATTGCCGAGCCATCCGTCCTCCTTTTGGCACGCGATGATAGATTTTATGATCGGCTCGCCGAGCACCTCCGCCTGCATCCTGTCGCGCTCGTCAGGCGGGGTGTTTTCATGCAATACCTCGGTCAAAACGCGGTATCTTATCGACGGATTTGCGTTTTCGAGCAGAAAGTCCGCCATTCTCTGTTTTATATTTTTCATGCGGGCGCTGTCTCCTTTAAATGCTATACGGTTATTTCGACAGATCAAATCTCAGTTGAAGATTTACACGCCGTAGCGGTACTCCCTTAAAATAATGCTCAATACGGTCTTATTCCGTTTTATCGGCGTTTTCGAGAAGATACAGCAGCTCGACCGCCCAGAATGTGAGGTCGCAGTAAAGCGCGGTCTTGTCCCTGCCTTTGAGATTTGCTTCGAGCCATGTGTCCGTGTACGCGGTCGGGTATGGGACGCCGAGGTTTTTGAAATCCATACGCAATACGCCGTCGCCGCTGATCGCCTCCTCGATGTTCGCCGCAGTCTCGGCGAGGACGCCGACCTTTTTTCCGACGCCGAGCATCGCAATTTCAGTGAGCATACGCCGATAAGCGATTGTGTCAACGAGGTCGGCGCGGAACGCCCTTACTGGATTGACGAGCGCGAAGCAGGGGCCGTGAAATTTTCCGCTGCTCCGTATAGCCATGGCGTTTTCGGGCTTCATGACAGCGTTTATATTGTTGAAGGCGTCCGCCATCGTGGCGACGTTTTCTGGCGTGCGCCAAAGGTGCGTGTGCGCGAGCGTTGAAAGCGTATAGTAGTTGGGGAAAAAGTCGTCGTCCTCGATGTACGGGCAGTTGCCGCGCCGCTTGGAGTTCGGGTCGAATTTCGTTACCTCGTCAAGCGATGATATGCTGCTCACGCGACGGAATCCTTCAAGGCAGATATTTTGAAAATCGCGCAGATCGTCATAGTCGTCGCCGTATCCGAGGATCGCCTGCATCGTGTAAACGAGCGCCTGGAGGCTGTTGCCGCTGTTAAGACCGGCAAATCTCGCTTCATATCTCCCGACCTCAGGCGGAATATATGAAAATTCCTTTTGCAGCGTCGCCTCGTCGCGCATCGCGGACACAAATCCGACAACGAACGGGTGTGTCTTGGGGATTCGATAATATGAAAGCAGCCGCGCCGCACATTCTCCGTCCTGAAGGGGAGTCTCGTGCAGCACCTGTTCCCGCCAGTTGTCCCAGCTGTGCATGCCGCTGCCGATATAACCGTCCGGCTTTACATATGAAGCAAGAAGCCGAAACAGCGGCAGCTCATATATCTGCCCTAAAAGCTTTTCTTCCTCAGCGTCGGTAATATCCTTGAGAATTTCCCGCCGAAGTCTATACCGGATCACGGGTCCGGCATTTTCGAGAAGAAAGTCTGTTGATTTTGAAAATTTGTCTGTCATGGCTTTGTCCACGCTAAACGTATGTTTGATAGTTATATATTACTACCCGGATATGAAAAAGTCAACTTAAAGACCGGAGCGGATGAGAAATATCGCGCCTAAAAACAGCAAAAAAGCGCGGGCGCTCCGCGCTTTTTTCCGCGTCCCCGCCCGGCAGACGCGCGAGCTGACCGACGGCTTCTGAGCGGGCGGGGATCATTATATTTTATATCAACGATCATATGATATAGCCGAGAATTCCGATAAGCTGCAAAACGCTGCCTATCACGACAAATACGTGAAATACGGAATGAATATAACGGTGCTTGGCGCCGATGCCGTAAAGTATTGCGCCGATCGTATATGCGATGCCGCCGAAGAGGATATACCACATCGCCGTCGCCGGGACGCACGCGAGCGTCGGCTTCAGCGCGATCACTATGCACCACCCCATGCCGATGTAGCACGCCATCGAAAATTTGCTGTACTTTTTGAGGTCGATCGCGGTTAAGACGCAGGCGAGCACCGCGAAACCCCAGACGAGGCCGAAGATCGTCCAGCCCCAGCCGGGAGAATAGCTGCGCAGCCGCGTCAGAACGATGGGCGTATACGTGCCGGCGATCAGAAAATATATCGTGCAGTGGTCGATGACCTGCATGACCTTTTTCGCCATGCACGGGTAAAGCCCGTGATATACGCTCGAATTAGTATATAGAAGGATCAGCGACGCGCCGTATATCGCCGAGCTGACAACAGCCCACGGGTCGCCGTGCTTTGCCGAAACGATGACGCACGCGACAAGGGCAAATATGCCTATGGCGGCGCCGACGATATGCGAGATCATATTGAAGCGCTCTTCGCCGCGCGTGTAGTCGGGGAGCTGACGGTCGCAAAGCTTTGTTCTCTTTACCGACCTGACGTTAGTTGTGTTTACCATTGCAGAGCCTTTCAAAAGTAAGTTTTTGGATGTGCTCTTATTGTACACCGCAGACGGCGAAGTGACAACCTACTCGATAAAATCGCGGCTCTAAAGCTCGTTCCCGGCCGGTAGAGACGACGAAAGGCCGCTCTACCGACAGTAGAATTTCCTTGTGCCGCCTATATCTACGGGCGGTCGAGACGGGAACCCTTAAGATATGAACGCCCCGTTCGCTCATCCTGTCGTCAGCCGCCGGACGTATCAAAAAACGCCGGGAGAAGCTCCTTTTATGAAAGCTTCTCCCGGAAGGAATTTTAATAATATTGACTTTCAAAGCTGACGGCGGAGGGGGCGCGGGCGGTCAGTTCGCCTCAAATTCGCGCGGCTCATGTCCCGCGCGGATATAGTATGTGCGGCGCGTCTCCCATGCCTCGTCGGCGAGCGCGTCAAAATTGACCTTTTCCTCCTGCTCAAGAACGCGCGGCAGCTCGGGGCGCGTTTTCGGGTGCGGCGGGGTGAAGACCGTGCAGCAGTCCTCATACGGGAGGATCGACGTTTCAAACGCGCCGATTTTCCGCGAGACTTCGATTATTTCTTCCTTGTCCATGCCTATGAGGGGACGGAAAACGGGCAGGGATGTCATGATGTCGGTGACGGCGAGCGCGTGCATCGTCTGGCTCGCGACCTGACCCAGACTTTCACCCGTGATGAGCGCCTGCGCGCCGGTGTGACGCGCCGTACGGTCGGCGAGCGCCATCATGAAGCGGCGCAGAAGGATCGTGAAGTAGTCGTTGTCGCACGTGTCGCGCAGCACCTCCTGTATGTGCGTCACCGAGATGACGTGGACGCGGATCTCGCCGCACCAGTCGGTGAGGATAGAGGCGAGGGCGAGCACCTTGTCGCGCGCCTGTTCGCTCGTGTACGGGATGCTCTCGAAGTGGACGGCGTCGACCGTGACGCCGCGCTTCATCATCATGTATCCGGCGACGGGGCTGTCTATCCCGCCGGACAGCAAGAGCAGCGCGCGTCCGTTCGTTCCGGCGGGAAGTCCGCCGGCGCCGCGTTCCTGACCCGCGTGGATGTAGGCTCCGCGTTCGCGCACCTCTACCATGACAGTTATGTCGGGCGAATGCAGGTGGACGTGAAGCGACGGCACGGCTTCAAGGATCGCCTCCCCGACCTCGGCCGAGATTTCGGGCGATTTATACGGGAAGCGCTTGTCGGCGCGCTTTGCCTCGACCTTGAACGTCTGCTCACCGTGCAGGCAGCCGGGAATGTATTCGGCGGCGACGCGGCGGATGTCGCTCATATCCTTTTCGGCGACGGCGGCGACGCAGATACCGGAAAATCCGAAGACATGGCTCGCCTCGTCATACATCAGGTCGATGTCGTCACCCTCGCCGCACGGCTCGATATATACGGTGCTCTGCGCGGCGTATATTTCAAATTCGCCGATGCGCTTCGCTCGGCGGCGCAGATCTTTCATCATCGTCATTTCAAACTGGGGTCTGTTCGCGCCCTTGAGGGCGACCTCACCGTACTTGCACAGTATGACGCGTTTTGCTTTTTCCATAAATTCTCTCCGATCCCGTCGGAAAAGCGCAAATTTCCGACCTCGGCGCAAATTGGAGCGAAAAATTTCTAAAAATCTATTCCAATAAGGCGCTAAATATATTATAATATAGAGTAGTATGCTCCCGAAATGCGCTCACATGACAGAGGGAGTCACACGCATATTATATAACACGCCGCCGCGGTTTTCAAGTACCGGCGGGCGGGCAGGGAGAAAAAACATTACATAGGAAGGTACATACGATGGAGAAGTACGACATTGAGATAGCTGGGATCGCTATGACAGTCAAAACGGACGAGAATGAGGATTTCGTGAAATATGTCGTAAGCGAGCTCGACCGCAAGATCAACACGATGACGGCGCACAACCCCCGCTGCACAAAGACGGAGGCGGCGATACTCTGCGCTCTCGAATACAACTGCGAGCGCGCGAGACTTGACAAAAAGATGAAGAATCTCGAAGCGCAGGTCGCGCTTTATTCCGCCAACGTGAACAGACTCAAGGAAGAGAACATCGAGCTCAAGCGCAAGCTCGGACTTGACGAGTGAATAAACTGCCTCTGCTGCTGGCTCCTGCGGGCGACCCGGAGGCGCTGTCGGCAGCGATTTCCGGCGGCGCGGACGCGGTCTATTTCGGCGCGTCCGCGTACAACGCGCGGATGGGGGCGAGAAATTTCGGCGACACGGAGATAAAGGACGCGGTCGCGAAGCTGCACGCGCACGGAGTCCGCGCGCATGCGGCGCTGAACATTCAGCTGTTCGACCGCGAGCTCGACGGGGCGCTTCGCGCGGCTGAGGCGCTGTACCTCTCCGGCGTAGACGCGCTTATCGTCGCCGACCTTGGGCTTGCAAGACTTCTGCATAAATATTTTCCGGAGCTTGAGCTGCACGCGTCGACGCAGTGTTCGGGGGCGAGCGTGAGGGATGCGGAATATTTTGCCTCGCTCGGCTTTTCGTGCATGGTGTGCGCGAGGGAGCTGTCGCTTTCCGATATCAGAACGCTCGCGGAGCGCTCCCCGATAGATATAGAGATGTTCGTTCACGGCGCGATCTGCGTTTCGGTGTCGGGACAATGCCTTTTCAGTTCCCTTGTCGGGGGAAGGTCGGGAAACCGCGGTGAATGCGCGCAGCCGTGCAGGCTGCCGTATAACGGCGCGTATCCGCTCTCGCCGAAGGATATGTGCCTTGCCGGTCATATGAGGGAGATAATCGACTCCGGCGTCAGCTCACTTAAAATCGAGGGGCGCATGAAGAGCGCCGATTACGTTTACCGCGTGACCTCGCTCTACCGCCGCCTGCTCGACGAGCGGCGGGATGCAGATGCCGGCGAGATAAAGGCGATATCGTCAGCCTTTTCGCGCTCCGGCTTTACGGACGCGTATTTTACGGGCGCCGTGAAGAAAAAGCCGAACGAGATGTGCGGCATCCGAACCGAGGAAGATAAAGAAAAGTCGCGCGCGACGCGCGCGGATGTGCCGGCGCCTTCCCCGGTCCCCGTTTCGCGCGTTGAGGTGAGGATAATGGCGGGCGAACAGTCCCGGTTGTCGCTCACGGTGCATGGGCGAACCGTCACCGTGTTCGGAGATGTGCCGGAATCTGCAAGGACGAGGCCGCTTACTGCGGATGAGGTCAGGGAGCGCGTCACAAAGCTCGGCGGGACTGAATACACGGCAACGGATGAAACGGAATTCGATATAACCGTCGGCGACGGCGTTATGATGACGGCAGCCGCGATAAACGAGCTGCGCCGCCGCGGGATCGCCGCGCTCTCGGATGTGACAGGACGCAAAGGGAGGCTCCCGGAAAAAGCGGTCCCGGTGCGGGAGAGGGCGGCTGTCGGGAAACTGACAAAAACGGCCGAATTTTTGCATTCTTCGGAAATAAGCTTGCAGAGCCGCGAATTTTTTGATATGATATATGTCCCGCTGCGCGAATATGACGGGCGCGCGGACGGCTTTGTCATGCCTGCCGTCGTATACGACAGCGAGGAGGCTGAAGTTTGCCGCATGGCGGAACGCGCCGTTTCGCTCGGCGCGCGTGCCGCGATCCTCAGCGGCGCGGGACAGCTTAAGCTTTTGGGCGGCGCGCCGCTGCATATCACAGCCGGATATAGGTATAATGTCTGCAACACCGAATCGGCATTGGCGGCGCTCGACGCCGGGGCTGACGTTGTGACCGTCTCCCCGGAGGCGACGGCGCGGCAGATGAAGGATATCGCCGCGCACGTTCCGACGGCGGCGATCGTATATGGCAGAGTTCCGCTTATGGTGACGGAGAGGTGTATAATCCGGGCGCTGTCGGGCGATAAATGTATATGCGGGGACGGCGGCGTGACGCTGACTGACAGGCGCGGCGTCAGTTTCCCGATCGTCGGCGACGGCTGCCGGAACGTCATATACAACAGCGTCCCGATCTATATGGCAGACCGGAAATCGGTCTTATCGGAAACGGGGCTTCATTCGTACCACTTTATTTTTACGACCGAGAACAAAGACGAGGTCGGAAGGGTCATTGAAAACTACATGCGCGGCGCGGAAGCCGATGCGCCGATACGCAGGATCAAATAACAAGACAACAGGCCAAAAGACGATAATAAAGATTTGAAAAGGACAATTTTACATGGAAAACAAAAAGCTGCTCTTTAAGAAATTGAGAGAGGACGCCGCAGTCCCCGCATATGCGACGGCAGGAGCCGCCGCGCTTGACCTCCGCTATTGCGGAGATACGGTCATAACGCTCGCCGTCAGCGAGATCAAGTCTATTCCGACGGGACTTGCGATAGAGGTTCCGGACGGCTGCGCCGCCGTGGTGTGCGCGAGAAGCGGGCTTGCCTCAAAGCGCGGGATCGCGCTTGCGAACGGCATCGGTCTGATCGACCCCGACTACAGAGGGGAGCTCTGCGTCGTTCTGAAAAATTACGGTTCGTCCGTATTTGCCGTTCATCCGGGCGACAGAATTGCGCAGCTCATGATAATCCCGATATACCGCGCGGAGCTTTGCCAGGTCGAAGAGCTCGACCAGACGGAGCGCGGCGAGGGCGGATTCGGCTCGACGGGCATAAAGTGACCGCAGATGAAAGAAATCATCCTTGCCTCGGCATCTCCGAGAAGGCGCGACCTTCTGACCTCGCTCGGGCTGAAATTCAGGGTATACGCGACTGACGTTGATGAGAGCGTCGACGGCGTTGTGACGCCGGAGAAGCTCGTCGGCATACTTTCCCGCCGCAAGGCGGAAGCGGCGGCAAAAATTTTTCCGGAGGCGATAATCGTCGCCGCGGATACGGTCGTTTCCGCGCGCGGTGAAATTCTCGGCAAGCCGCGCGACGATTCCGACGCCGGGCGGATGCTCCGCATGCTTTCAGGCGGACGGCACACCGTTGACACGGGGCTCGCCGTGATCTCGGACGGGAAGATTTATACTGATGTCGTCTCGACCGATGTCTATATGCGAAAGCTCCGGGAGGACGAGATCGAAGACTATATCAAGACGGGCGAGCCGCGCGACAAGGCGGGCGCTTACGGAATACAGGGGCTAGGCGGCGTATTTGTGACGCGCATCGAGGGCGAATATTTTAACGTCACCGGCATGCCGAAGGAAGCGACGGCGCGGCTGCTCGGCCTTGCCGGCGTCAACATTTTCGCGGTGAACGCCGATACATAAGCGGCGCGCGGACGAACGAAAAATCGGACATACAGGGAAAAAGCAGACGAACAGACAGGCGCAAAGCAGGGAAACAGGAAACAAGAATAAAAACTGAAAGGCCGCGGCATTTTTGCCGCCAACTTTGAAATGTCAAGAAGCATTGGAATAGATCTCGGAACGGCGAACACGCTTGTGTGCGTCAAGGGAAAGGGAATAGTGCTGCGCGAGCCATCCGTTGTGGCGATCGAGGCGAGGACGGGAAAAGTCGTCGCCGTCGGCTCGGAGGCGAAGCGCATGCTCGGAAGAACACCCGGCTCGATCACGGCGATGAGGCCGCTCAAGGACGGCGTCATCGCTGACTTTGATGTTGCGGCGGCGATGCTGCACCAGTTTTTCAAAAAAGTCTCGGGGAATACGATGCTGACGCGTCCGCGCGTCGTAATATGCGTTCCTTACGGAGTCACCGAGGTCGAGAAACGCGCCGTCGAGGACGCGACGAGAGAGGCGGGCGCGCAATATGTGGCGCTGATCGAGGAACCGATAGCCGCCGCGATCGGAACGGGGCTCAAGATCGGAAGCTCGCGCGGCAACATGATAATAGATATCGGCGGCGGAACGACGGAGGTCGCGGTCATAAGTCTCGGCGGGATAGTGCTTTCAAATTCGCTGCGCGTCGCCGGAGACGAGCTTGACGAGGCGATCGTCAATTACCTCCGCCGCAAGTGCAACGTCCTGATCGGGGATACAACGGCGGAGATGCTGAAAAAGACAATAGGCTCGATACATCCGGCGGCCGACAGGGGCGAGATGGAGGTGCGGGGGCGCAACCTGCTCTCCGGACTTCCGGCTACTGTGCGGATCAACTCCGCCAACATACGTGAGGCGATAAAGGAGCCTGTCTCTCACATCGTCGACGCGCTGCGGACGACGCTTGAATCGACGCCGCCGGAGCTTTCCGGTGACATATATGACAACGGGATAATGCTTGCCGGCGGCGGCGCGCTGCTCGGCGGGCTCGACATACTGCTTTCGGGCGTGACGGGAATACGCGTCAGAAGACCGAAAAATCCGCTCGATTCCGTGGCGCTCGGCATCGGGCGCGTGCTCGAATCGGAGGACAAATTCCCCGGCGCCGTACAGTATAGAACGTAATACATAAAGTAAGGTCATTTAAAAGGCGGCGGGGGTTAACACCCCGGTCAGCTGTTATTATAGTATAGCCGCACTTTTGCGCCGACCGGCGCGGGGATCATGGGATGAAAAAACGCCTTCTGAAGGGCGGATACATAAAATGAACGGGAATATGACTGATGACACGAAAAATATAACCTTTTCGGAAAGCGAGCTTAGGCTGTTTGAAAATGCGAGGGTCGGTACGTATTACATACTGCCCTTGCGGGCGAACGTACGCGCCGTCACTGATTTTTCGCTTGAGTCATATGCGAAGATATTTGAAAAGAACGGCTGGGAGCAGTACGAGTGGGATTATGACGACTTGTACGAGCATATAAACGAGCTGTTTTCAAAGCAGACGGATTCCGGCACGCGCAATAAAATCGGCATCAACTATTCGCTGACCGTCGACAAGGCGATGGAATTTTTCAGCTGCCAGATCGGGAAAGACATAGACGGCGGGCAGATATTTTATGTGGACGGCGAGAACGGCGAAAAAATGATGTTCCGCTTCAGATGCGTGCAGATCGTTCTCATGCACACCGGCATCGGCTTTTTTATTCTCGGCATCGAATCAGACACGCCTCAGACGTACGATCTCATATTAAATTCCGGTCATAACGACAGCCGCATGGAGCTCGGACTTGCAGACGATCCGAACGTAAACGTGAGCCTCGGATCGTTTATCGAGAAGCTTTTGAAGAGCGTCGATATGACAGATTACGCAAGATATATCGATAAGGGGCAGTACGACAGAATTTTACGCGACGCTGTGCCGTACACGGTCGCAATCGTTCCGGGGTACGTCTACGGCGGCTGCAGCGACGAAATTAAGGAAAAGATCAGACATATATGCCTCAATATCCGTCACGGGCAGAGGATAGGGAGCGCAAACGATTACAGCAACTCTGACGAGGCATATTATTGCAAGTATGCTTCGACAAGCACAAGAAACGGGAAGATCACGGTCAGATGGGGACTTTATACGCTGTTTGAAATGACGACGCAGGTCATCTTCTGCGACGAATCCGATAAAGACTCTGCCGACCCGATAAACGTGTACAGCGAAAACAGGGAAGACAACTATCTTCCGTTCATGATCATCACGCTTTACGAAAGATATTCGTATTTGTTTTTCTCGGAAATATTCAAAAGGAACGACATCTCGGCAAAAAAGGTCAACATCTGGGCGGAAGAGCAGATGATAGTGCTTAAGGCGCTCGGAAACGTCATGCCGTGCGATATGACGCCGTACAGCAACGAAAACAGCTTTTTGAGCGCGCAGAGGGAGCTTTACGAAATCCCCGAAACGCTGAAGCTGATAGACGACAAATTGAACATGATAAATCACATACAGGAGGAAAAATCGGAGAATAAAAAGCGGCACATGGAGTTCATCATCGCCGCGTTCGGAATTTTCTCCATCCTCTGTGACACGCTCGGCGTCGTCAGCTATCTGTTCCAAAACATTGTCACTCCGTTTATCCTCTGGGGCACGTTTTTGGGAGAGGTATTCATAATTGCCGCGCTTTCGCTCATCCTGAACATCAGAAAAAAATGATCGTGCTTCGGCGGCGTGAAAGCGGGATGAGGGTCAACGGCTGACGATCAACGGCTGACGGTCAACGGTTTTCCGTTGGCTGAGATACGGGGCTCCGACACTACGCCCGATTTCAAACTATAAAACCGCCGGACGATAATAAGGCATTCTTTAACGAAAGGAGGACGCCGTGAAAAAGCTGTTTGCAAATAAATTTTTTGTCATAATGTTCTGCATCGCGCTGATGCTCGTCATCGTGCCGTCCGTCCTTTCTATCATGGGACTTTCGGACTATGTGCGCGGCGCCGTCGTGACGGTGCTCTCGCCGTTTGAGCATGCGATGACCGCGGCGACGAACGCGATAGAGGGATTCACCGATTATTTTACCGAGTATGACCGCCTGAAGGCGGAAAACGAGGAACTGAAGGACAAGCTCGCCGAACTCGAGGACCGCAACTACAGAATTGAGGAAATCGAGCGGATGAACGACTGGCTCTACAACTATTTCGACCTCGCGCGCGAGCACCCCGAATACGATTTCGCGGTCGCGAACGTAGTCGGGCGCGAGGTGGGAAATTATATGTCTGTCTTCACGCTCGACGTTGGGACAGATGTCGGCGTCACAAAGGATATGCCGGTAGTAACGTCGGACGGCATCGTCGGTTACGTCAACGAGGCGGGGACTAACTGGTGCAAGGTGCTGACGATAATAGAATCCGCATCGTCCGTAGGCGCGTATGTTCAGAGAACGGGCGAGGTCGGACTGATCGAGGGAGACTTCGATCTGCGCCTCGAAGGACTTTGCAGACTCACGTATCTCGCGACTGACTCAAATGTCGAGGTCGGCGACCGCGTGCTGTCGAGCGGGCTCGGAAGCATATATCCGCGCGACCTTGTGATCGGTATTGTTGAACGCGTCGAATCGGACACGTTCAGCCGCTCCGTGACGGCGTATGTCAGACCTTCGGCAAACCTTGAGGATCTCTCGCGGGTGATGGTTATAAAATCGTATGAGACGGTCAGAGAATAAATCCGGGGAAGGGCGCAGAAGGCTTTCGCTGCCGAGGCTTTTCCCGGAAAAAAGCCTCGTGATCGGGGAAAAAATGAGGTCAGGAGTGACAGCGGCGGCCGTCTGCAAGTATGTCCTTTACGCCTTGATGTCGCTTTTTCTTATACTGATGAGGACGACGTTTTTCGCCCGGTTTCGCCCGTTCGGCTCGTCTCCCGACATTCTGATCGTCGCGGTCGCGGTGATCGCGTTTTTTGAGGGGAAGCGCGCGGGCGCGATATATGGCGTGGCGATCGGTTTTATCGCGGACGCGCTCGGCGGCGTCGGCGTGATACTTCTGCCGCTCGCTTACATGCTCGTCGGATACATATGCGGCGTCGTTGCGACGGAGTATTACCGCCGCTCGGTGCTTCTGTTTCTGATATTCGACCTTGCAGCGTCGATAGTCCGGATGTTTGTATCTTTGCTTTATATGCTGCTCGTGTGGCACACGGTCGATCTGTCGGTCGTTATTCCCGGCGTGCTTTTGCCGGAGTTCTATGCAACGCTCGCGATATCACCGGTTCCGGCGCTGCTGCTTTTGCCCATATACCTTTTGTTCCGAAAAAAGAAGAAGGAACTCGACTGACAGGCTTTGAATTAATGAAGGGAGGAGACGGATTTGGAAAACAGACATAAGAGCAGGTTGATCTCGCTCGTCGTTTTATTTGTGTTCATATGCCTTTTGTATTCCGCGCGGCTTATAAACGTGCAGATCGCGGGACAGGACTATTACACGTTCGTCTCCGACGATACGTATACGCGCACCGTGACGATACAGGCGCAGCGCGGAGAAGTCTACGACTGCAACGGCAAGCCGCTCATAAAAAACGATTATTCATACAGCATCGTGCTCGACCGCGGGACGCTGCCGAGAAACAACGTCGACCAGAACGACACGCTTTTGCGTCTTTATGACCGGATACTCTCGTCCGAGTCCGAATACACGCTTTCAAAAATAACGTTTCCGGCGACGGGCATGTACCCGGATTACACGCTCGATGAGAATTTCTTCCTTGTGACCGAAAACAAGGCGCGCTTTTCGCGCCTGATCTCATCGCTCGGAATCGAGGACATCGGCACGATCGTGGGCGGCAGCGAGCTGCCGTACGCGCTTTCATATTTTGAAAACACGCTCTCAAAATACGAGATAGGCAGGGACCTTTACGCGCTCAGCCTCGTCGAGGAGCGCGCCGTCACGCTCGATGACATAATCGGCAAGCTGGCGTACAGGTATGGGATCGTCGACGGAGACGGGGAGCTGCTGTATGAACCGGACACGGCAGATTTTCTCCTTCGTCTGCGGTACGATATGGAGTCCCGCGATTTTTCCGCGCAGAATCCGTATACGGTCGCGACGGATGCGGATATTTCGTTGATCTCGTATCTGAAAGAGGGGTCGCAGCGCGGATACGATATCCGCGTCGAGGCGAAGCGGATATACTGCGAGCCGGGCGTGGCATCACACATCCTCGGTATGACGGGCAAGATAAGGGAGGGCGACGTTGAGCATTACACGTCGCTCGGTTACAGGCTTGACGCGATCGTGGGCGTTTCCGGAGTCGAGCTCGCGTTCGAAGAGGAACTGCACGGCATGGACGGGCAGATGACGATCACGGAGGACGAATACGGCAACATTATCGGCAGAGAGATAACGAAGGAGCCGAAGGCGGGCAACGATATTTATCTGACTATCGACGTTGAGCTTCAGCGCGCCGCGGAACAGGCGCTGAAGGATAACGTCGAATACATACACGCGCAGGCGGAGAAAAACGACGGCGACGCCGACGGCGAGGACGCAAACGCAGGCGCGATCGCGGCGGTCGATGTTAAGACCGGCAGGGTCAAGGCGCTCGCGACGTATCCGACATACGATCTTACAACTTATCGCGAGGATCTCCCGCTGCTGAATCAGGACGTGAACACGCCGCTTTTGAACCGCGCCCTCAACGGAAAATATCCTCCCGGCTCCACGTTTAAGCCGGCAGTCGCGGCGGCGGCGCTCACCGAGGGGATCATCGACGAGAACACGATAATTGAGACTAAGGGAATATATACATATTACGCCGAATCGGGCTTCACGCCGCGCTGCTGGCTCTATGTTTCAAGCCACCGCAGCCACGGAAAGATCAACCTCTCCAAGGCGATCGAGGTTTCGTGCAATTACTTCTTCTATGAGCTCGGTCGTCGGCTGACGATCGAGACGATGAACAGGTACTGCCGCTCGTTCGGGCTCGGCGAGCCGACGGGGATCGAGCTGCCTGAATCCGAGGGAGTGCTCGCGGGACCCGATTACAGGACACAGCACGGCCTCGGCGGGTGGAACCCCGGAGACACGCTTGTCGCGGCGATCGGTCAGTCGGACAATCTGTTCACGCCATTGCAGCTGAGCGTATATATGTCGGCGCTTATAAACGACGGCGAACGGTACCGTGCGCACATACTTGATTCGGTCAGGGAGTACGGCACGGGCAGGATCATACGGGAAGCGGAGACGGAGACGATGAGTTCCATCGAGCTTGACAGCCACGACGTGACGGTCATATTAAACGCGATGCAGCGAGTCGTTGAGACGGGCACGCAGGCGACCCTTTTTGACAAGCTGCCGATAAAGGTAGGCGGCAAGACGGGGACGGCGCAGGTCGGCTCCGGCAGCTCGAACGCGGTATTCGTCGGGTTCGCCCCGTTTGACGACCCGGAAATCGTCGTAACGAGCGTCATTGAGCACGGTTCGTCCGGCGCGTGGGCAGCGATGTCAGTGCGCGACGTGTTCCTTGAATATTTTGATATCGAACTTCCGGCAGAACCGGAGGAGCCGTAAAATGTGAGGCAGGATAATGGATGATACTGAAATAAGGGAGCGGTTCGCGGAGGCGGTCGGGATATTGAAGGAGCTGTATCCGGACGCTGTATGTTCTCTCGTATACGAAGGCGACCCGTGGAGGCTGCTCGTAATGGCGCGCCTCTCGGCGCAGTGTACGGACGCGAGAGTGAATATCGTTTCGGAGGAGCTGTTCGCCGCTTACCCGGATGCCGAGTCGATGGCGAACGGGGATATCGGCGATATTGAACGGATCGTGCGCCCGTGCGGGCTTTACCGCGTCAAGGCGAAGGACATAAAGGCGATCTCGGAGGAGATAGTCGGGCGGTTCGGCGGGAAAGTTCCCGACACGATGGAGGAGCTTTTGTCGCTGCCAGGCGTCGGAAGAAAGATCGCGAATCTGATCCTCGGCGACGTATTCAACGTTCCGGGAGTCGTCACGGACACACACTGCATACGTATCTGCGGCAGGCTCGGAGCCTACGACGAATCGATGAAGACGCCGGCGACGGCGGAGAAAATAATAGAAAAGCTCGTCGACCCGTGCGAGCAGACGGCTTTTTGCCACCGTCTCGTCCTGTTCGGGCGCGATGTCTGCACGGCGCGCGCGCCGCGCTGCGGCGAATGCAGGCTTTCCGTCGTCTGCGCGCACAACAAAGCGGCGCAAAATGCCGGGACCATTTGCGCTTCGGACGCGGAATGCACTTGACAAACGCGCAAATTTATAATACTATAGATAGTACCCTTATAACGGGAAGGAGAATAAGCAAAATGGATAACGAAGAATACAGCATCGGCGACGTTGTAACACTCACGGATGACGAGGGCAACGAGAGCGAATACGAGCTCATAGGCGAGACGGAGTCTGAGGGGAGCACATATTATGCGCTCGCGCCGATGGACAACGATGAGGAATACGTTATACTCAAGCTTGAGCGCGACGAGGACGGCGAGATGATACTCTCGACGATCACGGATGACGACGAGTTTGACCGCGTCGCCTCCATCTTTGACGACGAGCTCTACGAGGATATTGATTACGACGAGGACTCCGGCGACGAAGGAGAAGGCGAATAATCGAGCATCATAGGAGCGCCGTGACAGAAAATTTCCTTGCCTTTTTGTGCGAAATTGACGAAAAACGTTGATTTTATTTGTTTTGTGTGGTACAATAAAGAAAAACCCCGGTTTTTTCGCCGGGCGATTACAGGAGTGATCTATCATGGGAAAGTTTGTTATCAGAAAGACGAACACCGGTTTTAAGTTTGACCTCAAGGCAAATAACGGCGAGGTCATCGCGACATCCGAAGTTTATGAGTCGCTCGCATCCGCAAGAAACGGCGTCCAGTCTGTAATGAACAACGCGCCTGTGGCGAACGTTGAAGACCAGACGGTCGAAGGCTGGGAGAAGCAGAAGCATCCTAAGTTTGAGATGTACACGGACAAGGCAGGCGAGTTCCGTTTCAGGCTCAAGGCAAAGAACGGCGAGGTCATCGCAACGTCCGAGGGCTACAAGGCGAAGCCGAGCTGCGAAAACGGCATTGCGTCCGTAAAGAAGAACGCAGAAGACGCAAAGGTCGAGGAAAATCTCGAAGCGTAACTGAAAAAAGAGACGGCGGGCGGCAGCCCGCCGTTTTTTACGCACCCGGATGCGGCCGGGCGCTTTTTTTGGCGGAATTCTTTAAAATACACAAGCGGACGGCGCGCGGAATATGTAAATTTGTCGTGTTTGACATTGTAAAATTCTTGTCAAAGCAATATAATATTATTCGCGAAAAGCTGATTTTTATAAAGTCTACGGATGAAGATAGGACGATAGATCATGGAAAATAAGCGAAATCTGACGATGCTCTGTGATTTTTACGAGCTCACGATGGCAAACGGATATTTCAAGTGCGGCAAGGGAGACGAGATATCGTATTTCGATGCCTTCTTCCGCTCCGTGCCGGACGAGGGCGGCTATGCGATCGCCGCGGGACTTCAGCAGATCATTGAATATATAAAGGATCTGCATTTTGACGACGAGGACATTGAATATCTGCGCGGGAAGGGCATATTCGGGGAAGACTTTCTTTCGTACCTGCGCGGTTTTCACTTCACGGGCGATATGTGGGCGGTGCCGGAGGGGACTGTCATTTTCCCGAACGAGCCTGTAATAACAGTCCGCGCGCCCGCGGCAGAAGCTCAGTTCATAGAGACATACCTGCTTTTGATGTTCAACCATCAGTCCCTTATCGCGACTAAGGCGAACAGGATTGTGATGGCGGCGGAAGGGCGCTCGATCTCCGAGTTCGGCTCACGGCGCGCCCACAGCGCGGACGCGGCGATCCTCGGCGCGCGCGCCGCGTATATCGGCGGCTGCACCGGTACGGCATGCACGGCATCGGATGAGCTCTACGGCGTCCCCGCGACGGGAACGATGGCGCACTCATGGGTGCAGATGTTTGATACGGAGTATGAGGCGTTCCGCACATACTGCGAGATATATCCCGAATCCGCGACGCTGCTTGTTGACACTTATAACGTCCTGAAAAGCGGCATACCGAACGCGATCCGCGCGTTCCGTGACGTGCTCGTGCCGCGCGGGATAAAGAAATGCGCGATCCGCCTTGACTCCGGCGACATTACGTATCTGTCGCGCCGCGCGCGCAAAATGCTCGACGACGCGGGATTTGATTACTGCAAGATCGTAGTCTCGAATTCGCTTGACGAATACCTGATACGCGACATGATAAGACAGGGCGCTAAAGTTGACGCCTTCGGTGTCGGCGAACGGCTGATAACGTCTATGACATCTCCGGTGTTCGGCGGCGTATACAAGCTCTCGGCAGTCGAGGACGAAAACGGGACCGTCATCCCTCGCATAAAAATCAGCGAGAACGTCACGAAGATCACGAATCCGCACTATAAGAAAGTGTACCGCCTCTATTCGAACGAGACGGGCAAGGCGGAGGCAGACCTTATCACGGTTTATGACGAGGTCGTCGACACAAGCAAACCGCTTGAGATATTCGACCCCGATTACACCTGGAAGCGCAAGACGCTCGAAAACATTACGGCGCGCCCGCTGCTTGTCGATATTTTCAAAAACGGCGAGCTCGTCTACGATGTGCCGACGCTGGAGGCGACGCGCGAATACTGCCGCGCGGAAGTCGGGACGCTGTGGGAAGAGGTGCTCAGATTTGACAATCCGCACAACTACTACGTCGACCTTTCTCAGAAGCTCTGGGACGAGAAAAAGCGCCTGATCAACGAGCGCTCCCGCCGCCGCGACGCAAAATAAATTATAGTATAATAAAAACCGCTGATGCAAGAAAAAGTTTGCATCAGCGGTTTTTCTGTTCGACTTTTTGCGAACTCGCCTCACATCCTCGATTTTGCGAGGAACGCGGCGCCGATTATCCCGGCGTCGTTGCCGAGCTCAGCCGCTTTCAGTTCCGTCTGGACTTTCGAGGTGCGGGAATATAGTTCGCCCGCAAGATACCGGCGCACCGGGGCAAGAAGCACCTCGCCCTCCCGGCTTATGCCGCCGCCGATGACGACGAGCTCCGGCTCGATGAAGTTGATGACGTTTGTTATACCGGCGGCGAGATAGAAGGCGAAGCGGTCAAGGACGTAAAGCGCCGTCCGGTCGCCGCTGCGGACGGCGGAGAAGAAAAGCTTGCCGTCAAGTTTTTCGCTGACCCCGCCGGTCAGCTCCCACAAAAGCGAATCCGGGCTGCTTTCCATCTCATGCCGAGCCTGTTCCATCAGCGCCGAGGTCGAAGCGTACCGCTCAAAGCAGCCGCGGCGTCCGCAGTTGCAGGGGAGGCCGTCCGTTTCAATGACGGTGTGCCCGAGCTCGCCCGCGGCATAATTGACGCCCTCGAAAAGCGCGCCGTTTATTATGATCCCGGCCCCTATCCCGGTTCCGAGAGTTATCATTATGACCGAGTTTTTGCCTTTTCCCGCGCCGAAGAGATATTCGGCATACGCGGCGGCGTTTGCGTCGTTTTCAAGCGTTATCGGCAGAGTCGGGAAATAGGGGTGCAAATAGTCCGCGAGGCGGACGTTTTCCATTCCGAGGTTGTTGGCGTATTCGAGCTCGCCCGTTGTCCTGTTCGCGGTGCCGGGAACGCCGACGCCGATGACGGATACGGAGTCCTCGCCGATGCCGAGGGATCCCATCAGGCTCTTTATTAGCGACGCGGCATTTTCCGCTATCGCGGACGGCGTGTGTTCGCCTGTCGGCACACTGCCGGACGCGGCGATCTTTCCGTCCTCGCCGACGATGCCGGCGGCAAGGCTCGTCCCGCCGAGATCAATTCCGATAAGATACATCGTTTTCGTCTCCTGTCACATGAATCTCTCATATTGTACCACAAAACAGATTGCGGGGCAACACTTTTTGTGATACAATATATCCGCGCAAAAATGCGGGGTGATAACTACAATGGATAAACTTATAACTGCGGTGCTGGTCGGCGCGGGCAACAGGGCGGACGTTTACGCGTCCGTTGCAAAGCGGCACCCGGACAAGATCAAAATAGTCGGCATCGTCGAGCCGGACGAGAAGAGGCGCGAGTTGATGCGGAAAAAATATGACGTTTCAGCGGAGACGTGTTTTTCGTCCGTTGAGGAATTTACCGCGCGGGAAAAATTCGCGGACGCGGTGATAAACGGGACGATGGATCATCTGCACGTTATTACGTCTGTGCCGATACTGAAGCGCGGGTACGATCTGCTGCTCGAAAAGCCGTTTGCGGTCAATGAGGCGGAGATGAAGCTTCTAAACGACACGGCAAAAATGTGCGGTCGGCGCGTCGTGATATGCCACGTTTTGCGGTATACGGAATTTTATCGCGCGATAAAGCGCGCGGCGGCGGGGATCGGCGATATAATTTCAATCGAGATGTGCGAGCACGTAAACTACCATCATATGGCGGTTTCATACGTGCGCGGAAAGTGGCGCTCGGAGAAGGTGTGCTTCGCGCCGATGCTGCTCGCGAAATCGTGTCACGACATCGACATCATGCTCTGGATGATGAAGGGGAGCGGCGCGCTGCCATCGTCTGTGGCGAGCTTCGGTTCGGATTTTCAGTTCGGGCGCGAACGCAAGCCCGAAGGCGCGGGGAGCCGCTGCATGGCGGACTGCCCATTTGTCAACGAGTGCATTTTCTCGGCGAAGGCGAATTATCTCGCCGCCGTCAGGTGGGGGCAGTACGTGTGGCGCTGCCTTGACGGGGAGGAGCTGACAGACGAGCGCAAGGCGGAATCGCTGCGTAAAGATAACCCTTACGGCAGGTGCGTGTGGGATTTTGACCGCGACGGCAACGTCGACCACCAGAATGTCATAATCAATTTTTCAAACGGCGCGGTCGGCAGCTTCTCGATGATAGGCGGGAGCGCGAAATCCGAGCGGAACATACATATAATCGGCACGCGCGGCGAGGTCAAGGGCACGTTTGAGGATTCAAAGTACGTGGTGCGCAGAATGGCTCCGGACACGAAGGCGGGCTACATCGAGGAAGCGCATGACCTTCGCGTCGAGGGCGACATGATAGGCGCGTCCGGCGGGCACGGCGGCGGAGACGAAAATCTTGTGCTCGACTTCGTCAAGTACATAAACGGGCATGAGGTGTCCGATTCATGCGCGACGCTCGAGGATTCGACCGTGAGCCACCTGACCGTTTTCCGCGCCGACGAGGCGAGGCGCACGGGGTCGGTCGTCAAAATTTATTGAAATTTCAAAAGGACGGCGAAAGCATAAAGCATGGAAATTTACATACCGGACGGAACGCCGGAGGATGAAGCGCTCGCGAGAACGACGCATCTCGCGGTGTCGGCGCACGAGGACGACATCGAATTTATGGCTTACGACGGGATACTACGCTGTTATGACAGCGCGGGAAATTCGTTTACGGCAGTTGTCGAAGGCAACGGCGGCGGCAGCCCACGCAGCGGGAAATATGCGGCGCTTTCTGATGAAGAGATGATATGCGCGCGCAAATCGGAACAGATGAGAGCCGCCGATATCGGCAAATACGGCGCGCTTATAATGCTCGGTCTGCCGTCCGCGAGAATAAAGGACGCGCGCGACAGGGAGGCGACCGAGAATCTTAAACGGATAATCGAGAGGACGCGCCCGCGCGTCATATATACGCACAACCCAGCCGACAAGCATGACACACATGTGGCGGCGGCGCTCCGGCTGATTTGTGCGCTGCGCGAGCTTGGTTACGTGCCGGAGCATTTATACGGCTGCGAGGTTTGGCGCGGGCTTGACTGGGTGACGGACTCTGAGAAGGTGTCATTCTCCGTCGGCGGGAGAGCGGAGCTTGAAGGGGCGCTGCTCCGGGTGTTCGATTCGCAGATCGCGGGCGGGAAAAAATATGACAGCGCCGTCATCGGGCGGCGGCGCGCAAACGCCACGTTCGGCGAATCTCACGGCGTCGACACGGACGACGAGATCAGCTTCGCCATCGACATGACGGAGCTTATAAGGGACCCGGAAATGTCCGTTTCCGACTATATAGACGGATATATCGAGTCGTTCCGGCGCGATGTTAAGTCGCGGCTCGAAAGGCTTTTATAAAATATTCTCATGAATTTTTTCCGCATCGCGCGCTCATAATAAATAAAAAAAGGAGCACCGCGAAATGGTGGAACAGGACACAATAAAGCTTTTGCGCGAATGCGACGCAGGCGTCAGAATGGGGATATCTTCGATAGACGAGGTGCGCGATTATGCGCGCGACCCGCAGCTCCGCGAGAAGCTGACATCGAGCAGAAACGAAAACGACACGATCAAGAACGAGATACAGAATCTTCTCTTCGAGTATCACGACACAGGCAAGGAGCCGAATCCGATGGCGAAGGGAATGTCGTGGGTAAAGACGAACGTCATGCTCGGCGTCAGCGGGTCTGACCAGACGATTGCCGACCTGATAACGGACGGCTGCAACATGGGCGTCAAGTCGCTTTACAGGTATCTGAACGAATATAAGGCGGCTGACCAGAGGTCGAAGGACCTGACAGGCAGCCTGATAAGCGCCGAAGAACGACTCGCAAGCGATATGAGGCAGTTTTTGTAAGCGAAGCCGCACATTTTATCATGAAAAAACGCCGCCGGACAAAACCTCCGGCGGCGTTTTTGAGCAAACTTTGCGCGCCGTATTGAAAGTGACGCGAGAAGGTAGTATAATCAGATAAAACCGACTCCGCATATAATGGGACAGTTGGTTTTCTATATTTATGGGAGGTGCGCCGCATGACGGGATGGCTGCTTAAAAAAATAGTTAAAAACGGCGGGGAGCCGGGCGCGCACGCCGCCATAGGCAAGTTTGCCGGCATCACGGGCATCGTGTGCAACGCGCTTTTGACCGCGGCGAAGCTGATTGTCGGCTTGCTTTCGGGCTCCGTCTCCGTCATTGCAGACGGTGTGAACAATCTGTCCGACGCCGCCTCGTCCGCGGTGACGCTGCTCGGCTTTCGCCTCGCGGAGCGTCCCGCCGACAGGGACCACCCTTATGGGCACGGCAGGTATGAGTATCTCGCCGGAACCGTGATCGCCGCGCTCATCCTTTCGATCGGGGTGGAGCTCGGAAAAACGTCGCTTCAAAAAATTTTCCGCCCGGAACATGTTTTTGTGACAGTGCCCGTGGCGATCGTTTTGCTGTTATCCGTCGCCGTGAAGCTGTGGCTTTCGAGGTTTTATAATTCGCTCGGCGGTCATATTGGCTCGGAAACGCTCAAGGCGAGCGCCGCCGACAGCAGAAACGATGTGATCTCAACGCTCGCGGTGCTTGCGGGGTGCGCTGTCACGTATTTTTTCGATATAAACGTTGACGGATACGTCGGGCTCGCTGTGGCGGCGTTCATCGTTTATTCCGGCATCGGCATCGCGAAGGACGCCGTTTCCCCGCTGCTCGGCAGGCGGGCTGACAAGGGACTGACGGACGAAATAGTCAGGATAATAACGTCGCATGACAAGGTCCTCGGCATGCACGATCTGCTCGTTCACGATTACGGGCCGGGGCGGCGTTATGCGTCGGCACACGTTGAGATCAGAGCCGACGAGGATGTGATTTTGTGCCACGAGCTGATAGACAAAATAGAGCGCGAGGTGACGGAGATGACAGGCGTCGACACCGTCCTTCACTATGACCCCGTTGTCACGGACGACGACGAGCAGAACAGGGCGATGGAGCTTGTAGGCAGCGTCGTCAGCGGGATCGACCCCGAATATACGATGCACGATTTCAGGCTCATAAGGGAAGCGGGGAAAAAGACGCTCGAATTTGATATTTCCGTGCCGTTCACATCTCTTGACAGGCGGGAGCGGATAAAGGAAATGATAGACGAGGGAATTGCCGAGAGCGGCGGCGATTATGAGACGAAAATCAGATTTGACGGCAAATAAAGCGTTTGATTTCGGCTCAGTTCAGAAGATAGATCGAAAGATTCAGGTATCCGGCAAAAGCCACCCATAATAAATACGGTATCATAAGGTATCCGGCTGCCGGCGACGCTTTATAAAACGAGACGGCGGTGAGCAGTACGAGGATGAAGAGCGCAATAAGCCAGAAGAACGCGAAAAGGTAAGCTTCAAAGCCGAAAAAAATGATCGGCCAGAAAAAGTTGAAGACGAGGCTGAGCGCGTAAAGCGGGATCGCGCGCGACACGTCGTTCCCGGACTGTATCACGAGATATGAAGCGACTCCCATCAGGACGTAAAGTATAGTCCAGACTACGGGGAACAGCCAGCCGGGCGGCGCGAGCGCCGGTTTTTCGAGCATGTCAAATTCTGCCATCCCGCCGCGCGACAAGAGCGCCGTGGCGCCGCCGACAATGAGCGGAATAAGTATTGAGATCAGGAGCGGTTTCCACTTGATTTTCATGTCGGTTTTCGACCTCCGCGAAAGAAATGCTTCAAAAATAAATATATTCCCCGCAAACGGAAATGATTCCGTTTGCGGGGAAACAGTCTGTCGAAAAAGTACAGTCGAAGGGCTGTGCTTTTTTGCGTATATATGGTAAAATAGATGGGGGAAAAAAGAACAAGGGGAAAAAGAGATGCTGACACGGGACACGGTAAAAGGAAGAGGACAAGTCGAGATAGTAGAGATAGAGGAGTT
>CANRIL010000015.1 GCA_947630625.1 uncultured Clostridia bacterium | reverse complement strand
GCCGTCCCTGCATGATGCTTTTAAAAAATCTCAACTTTTTTCATTTTGGGGCTTGACTTTTGTTAGCAGGTCTTTTTTTTGTTTATTATCATAGCCGAAAGGCATGATTTTCTTTGTCAGGATCAAAAACGCTTTGATTCAGTATTCAGCTGCGTTTAAGATGTTCGATAAATGCCTCTTTGTTTTCCTTTGCGGTCGTCGTAGGTCTTCCGAGATCCGCTCTCGCGCCGATCGCACACTTGACCTCTATCAGCGTGAGCGCGCCAGATGTGCTTGCAGACTTCAGCGCTGCGTCAAGCTCGTCAAAATCTGAGGCGCTCAACACGTTTTTATATCCGCATCCCTGCGCAATCCTGACAAGATCGATGCTTTCGGCGACCGTCGGCATGCCGCCGACCGATTCGTGCGCGCCGTTGTTGAGGACTATATGCACGATGTTTGAGGGGGCGTTCGCACCTATCACCGCCATCGCGCCCATGTGCATGAGCGCCGCCCCGTCGCCGTCTATGATCCATACCCTTGTATCCGGCTTCTGCACGGCGATCCCGAAAGCGATCGATGAAGCGTGTCCCATCGAGCCGACCGTCAGAAAGTCGCGTTCGTGGCCCTCTCCCCGCGCCTCGCGTATCTCAAACAGCTCGCGGCTCGCCTTGCCCGTCGTTGAGACGATAGGATCGCTGCCGGTGAACTCGACAACGTGACGGATTATCTCCTCGCGCGTCATGCTGTTGCTGTTCTCATACCTGACCTTGCCGTCGAATTCGAGCGCGCCCTTTCTGGCGACGAATGCTGCCTGCTTCCCTGCGGCGAAAATTTCTCTGAATTCCGCCATTTTCGTGACGATCTCGTCCTCGGTCGTCTCTTTCGAGATGACGAAGTGCGCGATATCCATATCTTCAAGCAGCTTAAGCGTCACCTCTCCCTGATAGATATGCTGAGGTTCGTCATTAACGCCGGGCTCGCCTCTCCAGCCGACGATGAACAGACACGGAATGCCGTATACCTTTTCGTTGAGCAGACTTGCAGCGGGGTTGATGATGTTGCCCTCGCCGCTGTTCTGCATATATACCACCGGCACTTTTCCGGTCGCGAGATGATATCCCGTCGCGATCGCGGCGGCGTTTCCTTCGTTTGCCGCTATAACATGATGATGCGGGTCGGTGCCGTACGTATAGATCAGATAGTCGCACAGCGCGCGCAGCTGCGAATCAGGTACGCCTGTAAAGAAATCGGCGCCTATTGCGTTTATAAGTGATGTTGCCTTCATCGTTCACCTCGTCAAAGCTCGTCTATAAGCGAGATAATATCCTTGATCGGCATCAGCCTGCTGTCGACCTCTTTGGCGCGGTGATAGCGGAGGATGTCCTTTGCGGTCTGCTCCATCGCGGGGAACGCGCTTCTTGTGAGCTGATTTGCATAAATTACGATGTTCACGCCGTGCGCGGCGAGCTCGTCCTCCGTTATGACGTTGAACGAAGACGGAACGACTACTATCGGTGTGTGCTTATCCTTTTCGCGGAACTTGTCGCAGAATTCGAGTATCTCTGCGGGGTCTTTTTTGCGGCTGTGGATCATTATGCCGTCCGCGCCCGCCTCGACAAACGCATATGCCCTCGCAAGCGCGTCGTCCATTCCCTTTTCAAGGATAAGGCTCTCGATCCTTGCGATGATCATAAAATCATCGGTGAGCTGAGCGCGCTTTCCCGCCGCGATCTTCTCACTGAATTCCTCTATCGACGCCTGCGTCTGCTCGACCTCGGTGCCGAACAGGCTGTTTTTCTTCAGTCCCTTTTTGTCCTCGATTATGACGGCGGAAACGCCCATTCTCTCGAGCGTTCTGACATTGTATACGAAATGCTCCGTAAGCCCGCCCGTATCGCCGTCAAGGATGATCGGCTTTGTCGTGACTTCCATGATATCGTCTATGGTGCGAAGTCTTGACGACATATCTACAAGCTCGATGTCCGGCTTTCCCTTTGCGGTGGAATCGCAGAGGGAGCTGACCCACATCGCGTCAAACTGGTCGAGCTTTCCGTTTTCTTCAACGACGGTCGTCTTTTCTGCGATAAGCCCCGTAAGACCGCTGTGCGCCTCGATGACCTTTACGATCGGGCACATGTCTATAAGCTGGCGCAGGCGTTTGCGGCGGTATTCAGGCATGGCGAGCTTTTCCGCAAGCTGAGAATCGACTTTTTTGACCTTCTCGTTATACGTATATCCTACCTCGATAAGCTCTCCGCCGTATTCGGAAAGAAGGTCTAAAACGTTCTGCCGTATTGCCGACATCGCGCCCTCCTTCCAGTTGTCCCCGTGGATAACGTAGTCCGGCCTGAGCTTTTTGATCACGCTGTCGTAAAGCATATCGTCCTGAATGACGACCTCCTCGACACCGTCAAGGCTCTTGTAGAGCTTTATTCTGTCCTCGAGCGAAACGGTCGGGAATCTGTTGTAGCGGATGAGCGCTTCGTCTGTAAGGGCTCCGACTATGACCTTTCCGTATTTATGAGCCTGCTCGATTATGTTGATGTGTCCCTCGTGGATAACATCCGTGCAAAAGCATGTATAAACGGTCTTCATCTGTTCTTCGCCTTTCTCATCATTTAAATTATAGTGCATGTCATTTATTGGCTGTCTGCGGCTTGATGATCCTTTCGATTATAAATCCCGCCGTGTCTTCGATATCGGAATAATCAACGCATTTCGGCAGCTCCGCTCCGAATGCCTTTTTTGCCTTTTCTATCAGCTCGTCCGTGTAGAACAGCTTCCCGTCGCGAACATCCTCGACACCGTCAAGGTACATCGAGCGCCTGTTCGCGGCGTTCATCTCTTCGAAGCTATAGACCGAGTCGTCGATCCACGCGTTCAGCTCGCCGTTTCTGTATCCGATGAGCACCGGGTAGCCGCCTATATTTCCGAACGCCCCGGGGGAGAAGATCAGTCTGTCTTCTTTCGTGCGGATCGCCTCTATCACGGAGACGATGATCCGGTAGTTGCTCGACGCGTTCATCATATTTCTCTGAGCGTCGACGGGCATTGAAATTTTGCATGCCTCAAATATTTTATCGTGAGGGAGCTGCTGCTCTTTTCCGTTATAGTATATCTTAAGCGGAAGCTCCACGCCTTCTGTATGCCCCTCTTTGCTTATGCACACGTCGTGAAAATGACCCGCCGCAAACATTACGTCAATGTTCCAGAAATCCTTGACTCCGAGCATCTCCGCCGCCGCAAATTTGATCCTGGGCACAAGGTGGTTGAGATTTCCCGAACCGAGATCGGGGTATGCCTTGCCCGCGCTCCTGAGCCACGGGATGACCGCGTCCGAATACGAAGTGTTTATAACGACCGCATCGGTGTCCGCGAGCTCGCAGGCTTCCATGATATTTTTGGTGAAGCGGATCGACAGCGGCGTCCATATCCCGTATGCCCTGACATTTCCCCAGCTGATGCTGCCGTATTTCAGGCCGGGATATGCGCGGCTCGAATTCACTATAAAGTCGGGCGAATGCTTCGCGATCACCTCTTTGATCGCATCAACGTCGTTCAGATCGACGCCCGCCTCAATAGTAATTTGCGTCCTGTTGAGGCCGCGTATAAGAGCGGAAACGCGCACGATGTTGACGTTCTGTTCCATCTTCGCAAAATTTCTCCCGACAACGACGATGTTTATCGCGGGATCGTTCATGGAAACAAGATAATCGAGCAAATATGTTCCCACGCTGCCGAGCCCGATTATCATAACGGTCGCGCTGCCGGAATTTACGTGACTCTCAACGGTGCCGAGCCTTTCCTTTATAGGTTTCATTTTGTCCCCTCCCAACGGTTTCTTATTTTTTTGTAGTCTTCACGCGTGTTGCAGTTTGTCCATTCAGACAGCTTCATTATTTCAACCTCCGATGGCGGGACCGCGTCGAGATACTTCTGAATAATGCTGAGATTCGTTCCGCCTTTATCGGCGCTGAAGAATTCGGCGTTCGCCTTTCTCAGCGCGCCCGGATCGGTGAACTTCCAGAGCTGCCCGGAATTGAGGATGACAGAAAACGGCTCGGAGACCGTCAACAGACCGTGCTGGCTGTTGAATGCGTATCTGAATCTGTCCGACGCGTCCTTATAGAAAACAACGGACTTGCTCGCGACGATCATCTCGTCCGTATATGTAAGCACGGTCATGTTTGAGCTGACGACAGACTGAAACGAGTCGTCGTCTATATCAAGATCGCCTTCCACAAAGAGGATATCACGTATGTCTTTCTCTTCAAACGCCGCCTCGAGCCCCAGATACAGACTGTATCCGGAGGCGAGATCGGAATAGTGCTCATTTTCGATAAGCTCCGTCTTCTCTCTCAAGCATGCCGGAAGCTCGTGTTCAACATACTCCTTCAGATCGCCGAATTTATAGCCGCCGACGATGATGATCCTGTCGGCATATCCGCACTGACCGATGAGATGCGACAGAAGCGTCTTTCCGTCGTCGCCGTCCGAATATATTGCCTTAAGTATCTTCCGCTCCTCGTCTATCCCTTCGTTGAAGCGGCTCGATATCCCCGCGACCGTGATTATCGCGATCCTTTTGCCGTTATCATTCGACATAAGCGGTCACTCTCCGGCGCCGAGATAGTTTGAAACACATTCGTCAAGACCGATGTCGAGATTTACGACAGGTCTCCAGGACGTTCTCTTGCGTATCTTTTCGGTCGAAAGCAGCCGCCGCTCGGGGTCGGACGCGCGATATCCTTTAAATTCGATAACGGGCTCCGCTATGCCCATCTTTTCGGCGCAGAGCTTTACGAGGTCTATGATCGTTATTTCCTCATCAGTAGCTACGTTGTAGATAGTTCCGTCGAGCGCGGAATCCTCCTTTGCAAGCGCAAGAACGGCGCTGCAGCTGTCGAAATTATTGAGGAACGTTCTGCGGTTCTTACGGCTGTTTTCGAGAAGGACGACTTTGCCGTCATTTTTGAGGCTGTTTATAATAAAGGGAATGATATGCTTGGGGAATCTCTCGTTTTTGCTGTACACGTTTGCGAAGCGGATAGAGCAACCCTTGATCTTGCCGCTGTCGACCGCGTCCTTCATAAAGAACTCGGTAAGCATCTTGCCCGTTGCATAGCTCGTTCTCTGGCTGTGCTCCGCGTCCGCCATCGTGACGTAATCGTCTTCTCTGACGCCGCCGTTTTCGTTCCACGAATTCATGGAGTAGATCTCAGACGTTGAGCAGTTTATGTACTTCTGCGCGCCGACGCGGATCGCCTGCTGCAAAAACGCCTCCATTCCGACGACGTTGGTCTCGTACGTCTCGTAAACGTGATAGAAATGCTCCGTATGCACGACGGCGGCGCAGTTGATGTATATGACCTCGTCGAAGTCTTTTTTCATGCCGGATACTCTCCGCTCGATATCAGCCATCTGTTCCTTGTTATTGAGATCGTATTCAAAAAACTCAAATCTCAAGTCGCCGATGCAGTCCCTGACCGTCTCTATGCTCGAGGCGTAGAAATTGTCAAATCCTATGATATGGTTCTCGCCGCTTTTTTCGGCAAGTATCTGGCGGACAAGCTCGTTTCCCGTCATGCCCGTCACTCCGCTGATAACGTATAAGGTCTTCATGTGCTGCTCTTTCTCTCCTTAAAGTTATATTCCTTTTGTAAGTCTGTCTTTGTAGAATCCGTCCACGCTCCCGTCGAAATACGACTGCGCCGCCTCGATATCATACGGGACGCAGCGCATGTTGACCGACATCGTCTGAATGTCCATGATCGCGTACTGCGCCTCCGGGTGATGGTTGCGGGGCTGCCCTACCGAGCCGGGATTTATAAAGAAGACCGCGTGTTTGTTTCTCATCTCCGGGTCGTCTCTGTCATAAAATTTCGTGAAAAAATGAGAATAGTGCGAGTGACCGGAAAAGACTATATCATACAGTTCATAATCGCCGCGGACATTGTCCGGCGAGATCGATTTCCAGTAGTGATCCTCAAGCGAACCGTGAACGGAAAGGCACCGCTTGCCGCCTATCTCAAATTCGAGCATTCCGGCGTTTTCAACTTCATCGCGAAGATACGCTCTTTCGCCCTCTCCCAGCATTTTTGAAGTGTGCATCGCCGACGAAACGCCCCTCGGCGAGGAGAACCGCGCGTAATCTTCGAGCATGATCGCCCGCTCGTGATTGCCCCATATATTGCAGAGTATGGGGAGACGGATATTCTCCCGCACATACCCGACAACCTCGTTTGACTGCATGCCGTAATCGATGATGTCACCAAGCAGTATAACGCCGCTTATGTCATATTTCTGCATATCCCGCATAACCGCCTGCACCGCCTGAAGATTTCCGTGCAGATCAGACAGGATCGCTATATTGCGCATTTCTTTCATATTTCCGCCGTCAGGAAATGCGTTCGTCACACGTCATACGTCTTGTCTATTGCTTTAAGCTCGCGGAACGTGTCTATCTCGACGATATCGCTTTCAAAGCACTCGCGCGGCTCGACGGCGTAGTGTTCTCTTTTATATACGAGCGGGACCTGCTCCCAGTATCTCTCTTTTCCGCCGGGAGACGCGTAAACATCGGCGATATCCTGAGACAGCTTGTGCCCGTCCGCTTCGTTCCAATATGATATTCCCATCATTTGCCAGCAGTCCGTGCCGCCCACCTTTTCTTCGGCAATTATCCCGTCCTTGACCGTGAAGCACCAGTCGTCGGTCCTGTCCTTTTTTATTCCGAGGAAATTGGAGGTATAATGATATTTTTTGATTATATCGGGGTTCGAAAGCAGAAGGTCGGCCTCGAAAACGTACGCATTTGAAAGCATGTACCGCGCCACAAGTGCGGAGCTGATGTTGTTCGACTCATTGTAAGCCGGATTTTCGAGGAATCTTATCATGGGGTACTTGTAAAGAAGCTGATCGAACTGCTCCGCAAGATAACCGCGCACGACATATATTTCATTTATCCCGACATTGAGGCACGCATCTATCAGGCGGTCGATTATCCTTGTGCCGTGAACACGCACGAGCGGCTTCGGCGTGTTAAATGTTATCGGTACCATGCGCGAACCGAAGCCGGCTGCGATGAATACCGCGCGCTTGACCCTGTACGGCTCCAGAGCGTCAAGTCCGGAATTTGTTATTTCGCTGTTTCTTATGTACCCAAGGTCTGCGAGCTCCTTTGACACCTTGTTTACGGTGCCGAGGGAATACCCTGTCTTTTCTTCAAGCTGGCGCTGGGTAAGGGCTCCTTTAAAGCAAGCAAGTTCCGAGAGTATACCGAATTGTTTGCGAGTGATTTCCTGCATCGCTATTTTCCTTTCGTTTTTTTGTTCATTGATGTTCAAATAAGTCCGTCTTTGTTTCAAAATGCAAGCGATTTGAAAAAAGTTTGGAACGCTTTTTAAGGAAAAATCCCCGTTTTTGCGCAAGTTAGGCCCGCCGTTCAAACGGAGGGCAAAATGTTCAAAAACTATATTGTCATGTATTATATCAAAACAACAATTATAAGTCAAGATGTTTTTCTTCGAAAAGCGTCATAAATCGCAAAAAAAATCGGCAATTTTGGCTGCGGGAACATGTGCGGCGCGAATTTACGTCCCCCGTTTTTTCGATCTGACGTGAAAAATCCCGTTTGACATGAACGAAAAAGCGTTATTTTACGCGCTTTTTTCGATCATGCGGCCGTTTTTCGGAGCAATGTTCTTTTTGCGAAAACTTTGTTCACCAAAGCCTCATCTTCCGGAACCGACTTCATCTTTTCGCCGCTTACGCGTATCCGCACGTCCGCCGCGGTCAAAAGGCGGCTTTTTCGGGCAGACCGCGGCGCGCGCTTTAACGCGCGGTCAGATTTTCGCGCCTTATGTGACAGCCGCTCTACATCTGAGCGGATCGCTCGCCAAATCGTATATGGACTGTTCGGGCGCGATACGATATAATAAAGTCACGGTCGACCGAAACAAAAACAAACGCAAAGGAGCATTTGCCATGTGCAGCATAGGAGAAAAAATTGCGGAGCTGCGCCGCGAAAGAAAAATGACGCAGGAAGAGCTTGCAAATATGATCGGCGTGTCCTCACAGTCCGTCTCGAAATGGGAGAACAGCGTGACGATGCCGGACATTGTGCTTTTACCGATCATCGCCGGGATTTTTGAGGTCACTGTCGACGAGCTGTTTTCAGTTGAATCAAAATCAAGGCATGACGCGGCGCCGGTGGAGGAAACGCCGCTCGCCGTTTACGACGCCGTCCTTGAAACGATGTGGGCATGGGATGAATCGGGTGGATCGGTTGAAAAAATCAAGAGCAATCTTATGAAAAATGAGAGCTTTCATTCAGGCTTCGTCTCGATGACGCGCGGCGGCGTTTACGCCGACAGGAATCTGGCGCTCTCGTATATCGCGGACTCCGCCTCGTCCGCGGAGCTTTTGAATTCGGATGGCGCGGCGGAATTTTTGAACGCGCTTTCAAATTCCGACTTGCGGACGATACTGAAATATCAGCTCGAAAACCGCGGCGTCTCTTACACGGCATCGTCCGTCGCCGCCAAATGCGGGATCGCGGAAGAAAACGCGAAGCGCGCGCTTGACCTTATGGTGAAGTATGCTCTCGCAAGAAAGGATACTGTCGACATGGGCACGGGAGAAAGGATAGACATTTACAGTCATTTCGGCGACCACAAGCTCACGCTGCTCATATATCCGATCCTGTCCCTCGCCGAGCAGCTGTCCGATTTCAAGGAAAACTGGTGCGGATTCCGGTCATGAACCGGCAAACGTCACTTTTGTCCCGCGATTTGAATAAATCGGGCGGGATTACGCCGCCGTGAGTATGGATAATTATCCTTCAATATAGACGCGGCATTTAAAGACTTGTGCTATACGTGATATACCAAAATATCGCGGGCACAAGTCTTTTTTAATGGTGTGCATGTCGAAAGCGCAAAATCAAATTTTGAAATCGCAGAGAAAAATACTTTTTTCAGCCGCTGTCTTGACATCCGCGCACCTGCTGTTATAACATAAAAGCGAATATATTTCCCGCAGCAAATTATTCCCAATCAGAAAGGCGCGCCTTATGACAGCAAATGAGATACTTCGCATCGCGATGGAGCAGTCCGCCGAGGACATCGGCTGCGATTACACGGACTTTATGAACGAGCGGAACGTTATAGTTCCGTTTCATCTCGGGGGAAAGGCAAGAAAATATCTGAAAGAGCCGATAACGGCAAATTTCGTTTCATACGGAAACGGCGTTGTCGCCGCCGTCGCCGACGATGTCAGGGAGCTCGTGGCAGAGTATGTTGACAAATTCGAATTCTATCACCTTTTTGAAACACCGAACATGAACTGGCTGAGCGAAAGGCTTGCCGATATGGGATATAAAATCTGCTTTATGGCGGAGTATTTCCTTCCCGGTGAAAGCCTTCCCCGTCTGCTCGGGTGCGGTTATGAACTGCGAGTCCTTGAAAGGCAGGATTTTCAGGAACTCTATCTGTCGGAGTGGGGGAACGCGCTCTGTAAAGACAGAAAGCAGCTTGACGTGCTCGCCGTCGGGGCTTATGATGGCAGCAAGCTTGTCGGGCTTGCGGGCTGTTCCGCCGACTGCGAAAAAATGTGGCAGATTGGGGTCGACGTGCTGCCGGAACACAGGAGAAAGGGGATCGCGTCCGCGCTCACGGGCAGACTGGCACATGAGATATTGAATAGAGGAAAAGTCCCGTTTTACTGCGCCGCGTGGTCAAATATCCGTTCCGTCAGAAACGCGCTGAGGAGCGGCTTTGTACCGGCGTGGGTCGAGATGACCGTAAAGCCCGGTTCCGTTGTCGACGGGTTAAACGGCGAGATATAATACGTTTGTCTATAATTCCGTGTCGTTCTTATACGCTTGTCTAATTATTTTAGTCGATTGCAGAACTTTAATTAAATTATGCCTTGACTTATAAACTGTATGCGAGTATAATTGATATATGATGAATTTGCTCGCTTTCGGTCGAAATTTTGATGCTTCCGGTGCGGGCGAAGAGAATATAAATACGGAAGTGCCGCGATGAAGGACCAGGATTCAAAAAAATATATAAAGCTTGGCGTCACGGGTATCGTCGTGATCGTCGTCAGCCTCCTCTTTTTCTTCCTGCTTTTCAGATTGGGGGAGCTGTTTCACGCGCTCGGAACGATCATTGAAATCGTCGCCCCGTTTATTTACGGCGCCGTTTTCGCCTATATTCTGTCGCCGATATGCAACAGATTTGAAAAGCTGTTTTCGAAGCTGTTCCGGGTCGATGAGAGAAACAAGGTCATCGACGTTGTCTCGATCGCGATAACGCTCTTTCTGGCTGCCGCGTTTCTCGTCGTGCTGTCCGTGCTCGTCATTCCCGACGTATGGGACAGCATCATCGGCATCGCATACGCCATACCGGGATATCTCACCAAGGCGAACGCATGGCTTCATGAAACGCTTTCAAACCGCCCGGAGATCCAGGCTTACTGGGATGAGATCTACGTGAGCGCGGCCGCGCGCGTCACAGAATGGCTCCACTCCGACCTGTTCTCCACGATGGGCACCATAATTGACGGCGTGAGCACGCACATCTTCGCTTTCTTCGGCACACTGAAAAATTTCCTGCTCGGCATCCTCATCTCGGCATATTTTCTCGGCTGCCGCAAGCGCCTCGCGGCGCAGTCGCGCATGATACTCTATTCGGTTATCCCCGGCAAATGGGCTGATCTGATCGAGGACGAGGTACACTACATCGACAGAATGTTCAACGGATTTTTGTTCGGCAAACTCGTTGATTCCGCCATCATAGGGCTGCTCTGCTTCGTCGGAACGTCCATAATGCGCTTCCGCTCGGCTCTGCTTATAAGCGTTATCGTCGGCATAACAAACATCATCCCGATATTCGGTCCCTTCATCGGCGCCGTGCCGTGCGCGCTGCTGCTGCTCTTCCAGAATCCGCTGCACTGCCTCTACTTCCTGATCTTCATAGTCGTGCTCCAGCAGGTCGACGGCAACTTCATCGGTCCTAAAATACTCGGAAACACAACGGGGCTCTCAAGCTTCTGGGTGCTCTTCTCGATCCTTCTGTTCGGCGGGCTGTGGGGCATATTCGGAATGATCGTCGGCGTCCCGCTTTTCGCGGTCATATACGACATCATTCGCCGCCTGACGCTCCACGGGCTTGAAAAGCACAACCGAACGGAGCTTGCGGCAGCGTATGACTCGGAATTTCATACAGCGCCCGAAACGAAAGAAAAGCGCCGCCCGCGCTTCGGCAAAAAATCGAAAAAGGACGCGGACGGCATAAACGAAAACGCAACTGAGGAAACTACAAATACAGAAGAGAAAGGATAAACGCTATGTGTACAGCAGCAACGTACAAGACGAAAGACCACTACTTCGGAAGAAACCTCGACTACGAATTTTCGTACAGTGAAACCGTCACTGTGACGCCGCGCAGCTTCCCGCTCAAATTCAGACGGAGGGGTACGATCGAGCGCCATTTCGCCATGATAGGCATGGCATTTGTGCAGGAAAATTATCCCCTCTACTACGACGCCACAAACGAACACGGCCTCTCTATGGCGGGACTGAACTTTCCCGGCAACGCCGACTATAAGCCGGAAGCGAAAGGGCTCGATAACGTCACCCCGTTTGAATTCATCCCGTGGATCTTATGCCAGTGCAAAACGGTCGCGGAGGCGCGCGTGCTGCTCGCAAAAATGAGCCTGCTGAATGAAGATTTCAGCCCGAGCCTCAAGCTGTCGCCGCTGCACTGGATGATTTCGGACAGAGATGAAAGCATCGTCGTTGAATCTGTCAAAGACGGGCTCAAGGTCTACGACAACCCCGTCGGCGTTATGACAAACAACCCGACGTTCGATTTCCACATGCTCAACCTCGCCAACTATATGGGGCTGACGCGCGAGGAGCCCGTAAGCCGCTTTGCTGAAGGCTTTGAGATCAAGCCTTACAGCCGCGGCATGGGCGCGGTCGGGCTGCCCGGCGACCTTTCTTCCGCCTCCCGCTTCATAAAGGCGGCGTTCACGCGGCTCAACTCGATGTCCGGCGAAACGGAGGGCGAGAGCGTCAGCCAGTTCTTCCACATTCTCGCCTCGGTCGCGCAGCAAAAGGGCTGCTGCCGGGTCGAACACGGCTTCGAATACACGATCTACTCGTCGTGCTGCAATACTGACCGCGGCATCTACTACTATACGACATACGAAAACAGCCGCATCACCGGCGTCGACATGCACAGAGAAAACCTTGACGGCTCGGAGCTCGTCAGCTATCCCGTGATCGAAGGTCAGGATATCCTCATGCAGAACTAAACCGCAAAAAACAGGTGGGAGATGATTTTCCGACAACGGAAAATCATCTCCCGCTTTTTTATTCGATAATTTTAAGCATGTCCGGGAACGGCTCAAGGCTGCGGCGGAGAACGCCGTGAACATGCGCGATCGTCATGCCGTAATTCGTCATCGGCACGCCCGCGTTCACCGCGCGCTCTATGCGCGACATCATCTCGCGTTCGTTCAGCATGCACGCCCCGCAGTGTATTATGAGCGCGTATTTTGTTATATCGTCGGGGAACCCCGTCCCGGACGAGAACTCGAAATTGATGTGCTTTTTCGTGTAACCCTCGACCCATCTCGGCAGCTTCACCGTTCCAATGTCGTCGCACTGCCTGTGGTGCGTGCACCCCTCGGAGATGAGCACCGTGTCGCCGTCCTTCAGCCTGTCAAGCGCGGACACGCCGCCTAGCAGCGTTTTCAGCTCGCCCTTATACCGGGCAAACAAAATCGAAAACGACGTGAGCATTATGTCGTCCGGAACGTCCTTTGACACTCTGCCGAACGCCTGCGAATCCGTTATTACGAGCCGCGGCTTTTTCGCGAGCGCCGACAGCGTTTCCTTCAGCTCCGTATCGCGGCAGACATTCGCGATGCAGCCCGCCTCAAGAATATCGCGAATCGTTTGCTGCTGCGGCAGGATCAGCCGCCCCTTCGGAGCCGCTGAATCTATCGGAACGACGAGGACTACCGTGTCCCCCGGAGTGAGCAGGTCTGCCACGAGGCGCTTGTCGTGCGCCGTCTCCCCGATGATGCGGGCGATCTTCTCCTTGAGCTCGTATATGCCGCTCCCGTTCTTAGCGCTGACGTAGATCGACTTTTCATCAGGTTCCGGAACGTCTCCTTCGAGCAGGTCTGATTTATTGTATGCCGTAAGATACGGGATGCCGCGCCCCTCAAATTCCGCGATCAGCCCTCTGTCATAATCTGAAAGCCCGCGCACGGCGTCAACGACGAGAACGGCTATATCCGTATATCCGAGCGCCTGTTTCGCCTTTTTGACCCTCATCCCGCCGAGGTCGCCCTCGTCGTCGATGCCGGGGGTGTCAACGATGACGACCGGACCGAGCGGCAAAAGCTCCATCGTCTTTTTGACAGGGTCGGTCGTCGTTCCCCGCACCTCGGAGACAACGGCGAGCTCCTGCCCCGTGACCGCGTTTACAACGCTCGATTTGCCCGCGTTCCGGACGCCGAAAAACGATATATGCGGTCGTTCAGCCGCAACGGTGTCGTTAAGTCCCATGTGTCCCCTCCGGTATCAGAATCTGAAATCGCGCTTGCCTTCGTTTTTGATCTCCTCGATGTGGCGAGATGCGATCGAACGCGTCTTATCGTTCGGTATACGCTGAAGCTCGCGCTCGATCAGCTCAAATCCGATCTTTTTCGTCTCGGGCGACGCATAATCAACGAGATATTCCGTCAGCGTCATCAGCGCGTTCGGGTGGCAGCAGTTAAGTATCTGTCCCGTTTTGCAGAGCGACATAAAGCGGTCGCCGGTGCGCCCCTCGCGGTAGCACGCCGTGCAGAATGACGGGATGTGCCCGTTCTCCATCAGCCAGCGCACGACTTCGTCAAGCGTTCTCTGGTCGGAAACGTCGAACTGCTCCGTATCGTGCGGGCGCTCCTCCTCGGTGTAACCGCCGACCGACGTGCGCGAACCGCCGCTCACCTGCGAAATTCCGAGGCGCAGCAGCTTTGAGCGCACAGCCTCCGTTTCGCGCGTCGAAATTATCATGCCCGTGTACGGGACGGCGAGGCGGATGCAGGCGGTGATTTTTTCAAATATCTCGTCCGAGATGGAATTGTCGAACGCGGACGGGTCAATGTCGTCGGCGTGCTTGATGCGCGGGACGCTTATCGTGTGCGGACCTACGCCGTGGACAGCCTCAAGATGCTCGGCGTGCATGATGAGCCCGACGAACTCATATTTGTAAAGCTCAAGCCCGAACAGAACGCCGAGCCCAACATCGTCGATGCCGCCCTCCATCGCGCGGTCCATCGCCTCCGTGTGGTAATCGTAATCGTGCTTCGGCCCCGTCGGATGGAGCTTCAGATAGCTTTCCTTATGGTACGTCTCCTGGAAGAGGATGTACGTCCCGATGCCGGCTTCCTTGAGCTTGCGGTAATTTTCGACCGTCGTCGCCGCGATATTGACGTTGACGCGGCGGATCGCGCCGTTTTTATGCTTGATGGAATAGATCGTGTTGATGCACTCAAGTATGTACTCGATCGGATTGTTGACCGGATCCTCGCCCGCCTCGATCGCGAGCCGCTTGTGCCCCATGTCCTGAAGCGCGATGACCTCCGCGCGAACCTCGTCCTGCGTAAGCTTGCGGCGCGGGATGTGCTTGTTCTTCATGTGATACGGGCAGTAAACGCAGCCGTTGACGCAGTAATTCGAGAGGTAGAGCGGCGCGAACATGACGATGCGGTTGCCGTAATACGCGAGCTTGATCTCCTCCGCGATTTTATATATCTCCTCAACCTTTTCGGGGATGTCGCAAAGGAGCAGCACCGCCGCCTCCCTGTGAGTGAGCCCGGCAGACACGAGCCCGCTGCCTGATTTTTTCGGGCGCGCCTTGTCGAGTATGCTGTCTATCAGCGGAATATTGTTCTTGTTTGCCTCGGCGTATTCGAGCGTTTCCCTGATCTCGCCGTCGTTTATGAATTCTTCGGCTCTAAGTGATTTCGGATCGTAAATTGCCATTTGTTTTTTTATATCCTTTCGAATTTTTGCATTTATTTTTTAAATCCGGCGGCGTCGCCGCGGTCGACCACGATCTTATACCCTATCGACTCCATGCGCGCGTCAAGACAGCCGCGGCACTGCGCGGATTCTTCGCCCGTGCAGATCTTGTTGTCGTAGAGCTCATATTTTTTTCTGACAGACGTTGGCGAGAGGTTCGGCATGACGACGTTCGCCCCCGCGAGTATGCCCCGCTCCCTGCCGCGCGGGTCGATCGTGCCGAGCGCCGTTGTCGCCGGGAGAAGCACGGGCGGGATAATCAGCCTTATTATTGAGAGCAGATAACATGTCATCTCAAGCGTTCCCGGCGAAAAATCGCGGAAAGGCGTGTCATGATGCGGTATGAAAGGACCGATCCCGCACATCTCCGGCTTGAAGCTCTCGATAAATTTTAAGTCGGCGGCGAGATTTTTAGCCGTCTGGTACGGGCTGCCGACCATGAAGCCGCAGCCGACCTGATAACCGAGCTCCCGCAGCGTGTAAAGGCACCCGATCCTGTTCTCGTATGACATTTCCGCCGGATGAAGGCGCGCATAATGTGCGCCGTCGGCCGTTTCGTGGCGCAGAAGATACCGGTCTGCCCCTGCCTCCCGCATGCGGCGGTAACTGTCGCGCGAACGCTCGCCGAGCGACAGCGTTACGGCGCAGTCCGGATGTCGGGACTTGATCCCCGCGACTATGCGGCACATCACCTCGTCGGTGAAATACGCGTCCTCGCCGCCCTGGAGCACGAACGTGCGGAAACCGAGCGAGTATCCCTCGTCGGCGCACTCAAATATTTCGTCCTCGGTGAGCCGGTAGCGGTCAACGTTTTTGTTGCCGCGCCTGATGCCGCAGTAAAGGCAGTTGTTGCGGCAGAAATTCGATATCTCGATCAAACCCCGTACAAATACGTCCCTGCCGTAAATGCTCTGCCTGACCGTGACCGCCCTGGCTGCGAGCTCCGCCGCGAGGTCGGGCGAATAACCTGTGACCAGCGCCTCGTATTCGTCGACGGAAAGCGAATGCTCCGCCGCCAGCTTATCAACGAGGCGGACAAGCTCATCATTCATTCGATATTACGTTGGAATATGCCGTCTTTGCGCTCACGCCGGGCAGATTTCCGACCTTGCCGGACAGCGCGGCGATCACGTCCTGCGGCGCGTCGACCGCGATGCTGATTATGTTGATGTTTTTCTTCCTGTACGGAAGTCCCATTCTGCCTATGATGTACTCGCCGTACTCGTGCAGAAGCTCGTTGAGCGCGCCGACGGAATTTTTATCCTCGACGATGATACCGATGATCGCAACTCTTGTTTCCATGTTTCCCTCCAAAAAATAAACCGCCAGCCCTGATACGGGCAGGCGGAGCGTTGCCGTTATGCGTTCGCCTTTCCCTCGGGTTCTCCCCCTTATGTCAGGTCAAATGATATTATATACCCGCGTCGGGCGCTTGTCAACAGATTTTCTCGCGTGAATTTCCGGAAAAGCGTTTTCGTAACTCCCGATTTTTTATGTATGCGCTTGACTCCGCGCCTCGTTTGTGGTAAACTTTAGTCACCACACAAAGTTCATATGATCATTCGCAAAATGCGACAAGATAACAATGCAATTTTACTATATCATGGTAAAAGCGCATTGCTCCTGTTTGGCGCGTTGTTATTTTGTTGCAGTTGCGAGTGATAATAGCGGTTGAACTTTGTGTGGTAACAAAGCGGGCTGTGCGTTTTTCGGTGCGCGGCTCGTCCGCGCACTTTTTTCGTTCGCCGCTTTTTTCTTTATCCCCGATATTGCCACACATCTCATGACCCAAGGATGAAAAAGACCGCTCGCGCGGTCTTTTTCACATTATTTATACTTCGTCATGGCCTAAAAGCTGTCGATATGTTCCCGCGCATACGCGATAAGATACTCCGAAAGCGGCTTCAGCTCGCAAAACGCGTCGTCAAATTCGTCAAACGGATATCTGTCGTACTGCGCCGAAAACTCTTCATCCGTGTCACAGTCAAACGATTCAAGGTTGTTAACGTCTATCCCGTATTCCGCGATGAATTTATCGTACAGTGCTTTATGTTCGTCGGCGCCGATAACGCCCATATAATCGCTGACGAGCGGCGCGACGGCGCGGCTTGAATTTATAAAAAACTGGCAGAGCCCGCCGTTGTCGACCTCCATCTCAAGATATGAAACGGCATAAAACACGCGCTCGTGTTCATTCATCAGTTCGATTCCCGCCTCGATGCTGCCGCCTTCTTCGACTTTTTGATCGGTCCTGTCAAGCAGAGCAGAATAAAGCTCCTCGTCATCGAGCGCGGCAAGCTCCTCCTTCGTCATTGAGATATAGCTTTCCTGCCGCTTTATAATTTCATCCGCTATCCGCTTTGCCTCTTTGCGCACCCGCAAAAAGCGGGGGTGCAAGAGATTTCTGAAATTTATAACGATTTTCATACGTCTCCTGTTTTATCGTCTATACAAGCGCTGCCGCGCTTTTTGCGCGGCAGCACAAGCAAAATCTTTTACTTTCTTCTCTTCTTGTGGTGAATGATTCGCTGCGGTTCCGGGTCGGTGAGCAGTCTGCCGCCGCCGAGGACTACGTTCGTGAGTATGCCGAGGATGAGCGCGCAGGCGACCTTCGTGATCGTCACGGCGCCGATCGTGATCTCAAGTCCGCCGATGCCGGAGATGAGGATGACTGCGACGGTGAAGAGGTTGCGGTTGTCCTCAAGGTCGACCTTCTGCACCATCTTCAGACCGGAAACGGCTATGAATCCGTAGAGCGAGATGCAGACGCCGCCCATGACGCAGGACGGGATCGTTGCGAGGAACGTTGAGAACGGAGCGACGAACGAGATCAGCATCGCCATCACTGCCGTGCCGAGGATCGTCACGACGGAGGCGTTGCCGCTTATCGCGACGCATCCGACGGATTCACCGTATGTCGTATTGGGGCAGCCGCCGAAAACCGCACCGGCGATGGAGCCCACGCCGTCGCCGAGAAGCGTTCTGTGAAGGCCCGGGTCTTCAAGCAGGTCATGCTCGATGATGGAGGAAAGGTTCTTGTGGTCTGCGATGTGCTCAGCGAAGACGACGAACGCGACGGGTATGTACGCCACGGCGATAGTCGCGATATATGAGCCGACCCCGCCGCTGCCGAATTTGAGCGGTTCCTTGAATATGCCGATGAACGTGAAATCCGGTATCCAGTCCATCGACGTAAACTTCGTGAAATCTATGAGCTTCAGCGCGTCGTTGCCGTCTACGATGCCGATGACGGTAAACAGCGACGCGAGCGCGTAACCGGAGACGATGCCGATGATGAACGGGATCATCTTGAGCATCTTCTTGCCGTAGACGGAGCATATCATCGTCACGGCGAGCGTCACCAATCCGCAGAGGATCGAGATGTAAATGTTGACTGTCGGATTTCCGTTTCCGTCAAGGCTCTGAAGATCGGATATGGCGTTGCTGGAAAGGGAAAGCCCGATTATCGCGACCGTAGGACCTATGACCGACGCCGGCATGAGCTTATTTATCCAGTTGACGCCGGCAAACTTGACGACGAGCGCTATCACGACATACACGAGGCCGGCGAAGAGCGCGCCGATCACGAGGCCAAGATATCCGACAGACACCGAAACGGCGCCCGTGAACGCGGCTCCCATCGAACCGATGAAGGCGAACGACGAGCCGAGGAACACGGGGCTCTTAAACTTTGTAAAGAGCAGGTACACGATCGTACCGACACCGGCGCCGAAAAGCGCGGCTGACGCGGACATTCCGTTTCCGACGATGCGCGGGACTGCAATCGTCGCCGCCATTATCGCCAGCAGCTGCTGGAACGAGAACGCGATAAGCTGACTGAATTTCGGCTTATCCGAAACACCGTAGACGAGTTTCATTTAGAACTTCCTCCGAAATTTTGTTATTTATAACCACCCGGCACGCCGGGTCATTACCTATAATACTGCTCCCCCGGCACGCCGGGGCACCGCCTGATAAAAACGTCACTCCCCCGACAAAAGAACGCACATGTCCCCGTCGATCTCCGGCACGTGAACGTCTATCCGCTCGCTCTTCGAGGTCGGCACGTTGCGCCCGACAAAGTCTGGGCGAAGCGGCAGTTCCCTGTGTCCGCGGTCTATCACGACCGCGAGCATGATCTTATCCGGTCTGCCGTGCGCAAAGACGCACTCTATCGCGGCGCGCACCGTGCGCCCCGTGTAGATCACGTCGTCGACAAGCACGACTCTCATCCCGTCAGGTCCCGCAGGTATGAGCGTTTCGCCCGCGTCCGGCAGAATATCCGTGTCTTCAAGGTCGTCGCGGTACCGCGTCACGTCGATGTAGCCGACCGGCACCTCCGCGCCCTCGAATTTTTTTATGTATCCGGCGATCATTCGCGCAAGCGGCAGCCCCCGCCGCTTGATCCCGAGCAGAAGAAGCCCCTCCGTCCCGTGGTTGCGCTCTATTATCTCATGCGTTATTCTCACGACCGAGCGCGTCAACGCCGCCTCGTCCATAAGCACTGCCTTCGTCCTCATACCCCACCAACTATCACGCCCGGCGGACATCGCCGCCGTAAAATAAAGAAGATCCTGCCTCCGGCAGGATCAGATCCAACTATTCTCCGTTCGCCCGCGGGCGCCGGGGCACATCAGGACGATCTTGCCGGCATCGCCGTACCGACGTTAAAAATCATCGATATTATGATACCACAAGAACGCCGTTTTGTAAAGTATGATTCGGGGATTTTTTGCCGTCCCATGTCAAAAAAATGGTGTGAAAACGCCTGTCGGCGGGACTGCATCAAACAGCCCCGCCGAGTTTTTCTTCTATTATTTTTACCATATCCGTCAGCCCGTCGCGGTCCTCGTCTGTGAAATAGCCCGGCGTCACGCTGTCCATGTCGAGCACGCCCCATATCTCGCCGCTCCTGTCCCGAATCGGGATCACGATCTCGGAATGCGTGTTGCAGTCGCAGGCGATATGACCTTCGAAGCATTCAACCTCCTCGACAACGATCGGTTCCCGTCGCTGCCAGGACGTGCCGCAGACGCCGCGCCCGTACATGATCCTCGTGACGGCGGGACGCCCCTGAAACGGACCGAGCACAAGCTCGCCGCCGCGGACGATATAAAATCCCGCCCAGTTCACACCGGAAAACGCCTGCGCGAGCACCGACGAAAAGTTTGCCATCGCCGCCGTTATGTCAGGCTCGCTCTCCGTATAAAGTCGGAGCTGCGAGTCGAGCATTCGGTAAAATTCGCGCTTTTCCGTCGGATATGTAACTTCAATATAGCTCATAGCACGCGATCTTATCCGCGCTTGACCGCCTGAACTATCCAGCGCGTTTCATATCCCTTTGTCGGGCAGGTCGAGAGCGTTATTATATGATCGTTGACCGTCGGGATGATGCCCGTATTAATGACGGAATTCTTAAGCGTGAAATCTATGTATTCGCGCTTTGCCTCGTCGTTGCTGAACGAGATCTTAAACGTTTCTCCCGACGTGCTGACCTCATACGCGGCGTAAATGTTATAGACTGAAACGCCGTCGTTTGTCACGATGTATACGTTCGGGTGCGCCTTCCAATAGCTCTTCGTCTTGTAATACTTAAGGTCGCCGAACATCGTTCCGTTGTTCATGCGGTGCCCGTATATTATCGTGTTGAAGTCGCTGAAATCGGGGCTGCACTTGCATTCCATGAAGATCGTCCCCGCGACGCTCGATTTCTTTTTCCAGCTGCGGCGCAGATAGTAGTCGTTGTCCTTATAATATATGATCGGGTACGATATCTTTGTATCCGTCACATATATCCATCCCTTGACATCGCTGTTGACCTTCTGAACTGCCGCGAGATTTGCCGTCGAAAGCGCCTTCTGATAAGGGTCTTCCTCCTGCTTCGGCGGAGCCGTCGTTTCCGGCGGCGCATCCGTCACGTCTCCCGGAGCAACCGTTTCGTTCCCGTTCGTTTCGGGCGGCGAAGGCTGATTTTCAGTCTCGTCCGTGTTCGGATCGTCGGATTCGGTCGGTTCGTCCGTGTCGTTAAAATTTCCGAAATCGATCGTGCTCAAATCGGGGAACTCGAAAAGGCTCTGCGCCTCCTCGTTCTGCTCTTCCGCCTCCTTGTATTGGAGTTCCTGCCGCACCAGCATGCCGGCGCTGAAAACGAAGGCGACGATGAAGAAAATCAGAAACGCCATCCAGACTTTTTTGTTCATATGCTATCCTTTCCGGGGGAAAACTGTCCGTCTTCGCCCCTCCGTCATTCTCCGCTGCCTGACGCCGCGGAATATATTCCGTCAAACCTGTCTACGCTCGCCTTAAATACGACCTTTGAACCTTCCTCGCACACATAGACGTATTCGACAGCGTCGTCTCCCTCTCCCTCGGTGAAGTGGTCGCCGAACAAATACGTAAACTCGCGCTCCCGCTTGAGCTGCGCCGTCGCGTTTCCGTCGGAGGCGGAGACTGATGTCCGCTCGTTATACGTGAGCTTTATTTTGAGCGAAGGCTCATCAAGCCCGTATTTTGAAAGCTCATCTTCGTCGACGCCGTATGCCGCAAGGTCGGGATACTGGAGATTCGCCTCCTTGGGCATCGATTCCATGATCTTTTTCACGGGATGATCCGTGTCTTCCGATCCGATCACGCCGTCGCGCTCCGCGTCGTATTCGTATGTGCCGCCGTCATATTCGACGGTCAGCGAAATTATATCTGACGCGTTCGGCGTCGGCGTCTGGCTGTCCGCGAACAGGCTGATCTTGCTGAATTCGAAATATTTCAGCATCGAATCATTGACCGCGTATATATAGCTGTCGCCCTGCTCGTAGAAATAGTAATATCCCGTCGCGTTGTTCTTCGCGCCTATTATGAACCGGCGCGAACGCGTTGTATTGTCGTCGTTGAGATATGTCACCGTCACGTCGAGCGCCGGGTCGTCAATTCCGTAAGCGGAGACGCGCGACTTGTCGTACACGATCTTGGCAAATCCGCCGTAATCGGAAACTGCCTGCGACATCTCTACGATTTTTGCCTGATCTATCGGATATTCGGGGTCGTCGTCGAGCACCCACTTCTGGTTCTCGATATGCAGCTTCAGCGTCTCGCCGTTATAGCCGTATTCGAGCGCCGTGACCTTCTGATAATTCTCATCGATTATATCAAACGTCCCGGGCTGACCTACGTCAGATGGGTTGTTGTTTCCCGCCTCTTCCCCGTCCGACACAAAGCCGCGGACGGCGAAATATGCGATCACAAGCAAGACGAGCACCCCCGCAAATATGCAGATCGTGATCAGCTGTTTTCTTTCTCTGCGTTTTTTTGAATTCATATTCGTCCCGACTTTCTCCCGATCACCGCAGACGGCGCACGAGCCAGACAACGAATCCGGCGATGAGTATGGCTCCGGGGATAACGAACAGTATCGACACCGTCAGCGCCGTCGCGGTCGAATTTTTCAGGATAAGTCTCGCGTTCGCGTTTGTCGCTATTCCGTCGACCGAAACGGTCACGGGCTTATCGCAGATCGTCGAGATCGACGAAGCGAAGACGTTCAGGTTCGACTGCGTCACCTGATATGACTGTTCATCGTTTATAAATTCGGACGAATACCACACGAGCGCTGAGCCCGTTTCGGCGTCGCGCGACATAGCGCCGACATAGAACTCTCCCGTCACGTCGTCGTCCTTGCGGTCGCGGTCGCCGTCGTTGGCGTCGACGATGTACGCGTTCTCCGTCGTTTTCGCTATCGCGCTGACCGTCATTTTGCCGTCATAATCCTCTTTTTCGATTATGGCGTGCGAGCTCGGCATATATATGAACGCCGAGGTCGGATTTGTGTAGAGCGCCGTCGTTATATCGACGCTTTCAAGCGTCGCGATAACGTTATACCTGTTCTGGACATATCTGTTGCTGCCGTCGGCTTCGAGCAGAAGTCCGTCAACGGCGTCAAGCCCGCAGTAGTTGACGAAAGCGGTGAGATTCGGCATTTTCTCCGTGCTGTACGAGGTTATATCCGTCACGAGCAGCACCTTTCCGCCGCCGTCAATATACGACTTGAGCACGGAAAGCTCGCCTTCCGACAGATCCTGCGAGGGATTGTTGATTATCAAGATCCCCGCGTCTTCCGGCACGCTGCCCTGAGCCAGCGTCAGCTCATCCATCAGGATGTTGTTGTAGTCGATGAAGTTCGTAAATACGCTCGAAAGCGCGATCTCGCCGTGCCCGCTGAGCGTATATGCCACCGGCAGATCGTCCGTCGTGACGTAATCTATCGCCGAGGTGATCTTGTTTTCAGCGTTGAACATGTCGCGCTGATATATATCGTCGATCGAATACTGCCAGTTTGACGGGTTGTTGTAATAGCTGTTCATCACCTCGTCGGAGAAGCCGTAAATTTCGTAGTAGTCTATGGTCTTTGAGCGCAAAAGCTCATTTTCGCCCGTCTCCGGGTTCTTCTTCCAGCTCTGAATAACGAGGGAATTTACAGATTCGACGCCGTATGTGTTGACAAATTCGGGATTAGTGTTCGGGTCGACATCGACGACGGTCACCTTGTCAGTGTAGTCGAGATAGCGGTCAAGAAACGCCGTTATCTGCGGGTCCTCCCCGCTCACCGAAGTGACGCGGGATATCGTAACGTCATATTTGAGGTTTTTGAGCATCTCCTGCGACGTTTCGGAAACGTCGAGAAGACCGAAGCCCGTCAGTTCGAACTGCGTATATTTCGGCGGAAGCGCTGCAACGATCATATTTACGATAACGGCTGCCGCGATCGCAATGACGACGAGCACGATGCTGTATCCGCCCATGCGCAGACGGCGCATACCGCCGCCGTTCTTCGCGTTTGTCTTATCATTATCCTTCACGTGTCACCCCTCCCTTCAGTTGTAACGGCGGCGTTCAACAGACTCGACAGTCAAGAACACCGCGACCGCCGCGAACGAAACGTAATAGACAACGTTCGTAAGATCGAACGCGCCGATATAGGCTCCCCCGTTCATGAACACGTCAAAGAACGCGAGGGACGAAAGTATCTCCGGGAACAGATTCCAGAAGAGGCTTGCGTCGTAGAGGTAAAGCCCGATCAGAACGACCGAGATCACGCCCGTGACTATGCACGCCGCCGTGCTGTTCTTCGTCACAACGAGCACGATTACGCCGAGGAGCACCGCGCAGATGAGCAGCGCGATAAACGAAGGAAGCGACGTATACGGAATGACGGCTGCGATCGTGTTCATAAAGAACATGGCGAAGAAAATTCCCGCCGCGATCAGCGCCGCGATTATCTGATTCTCGACGAGGCTTGACGCAAACATTCCTATCGCCACCATAGCCGCGAGCATCAGGCAGAGCATGAACCAGCCGTTATACGCGGTCGCGAGATTGACGGCGTCCTCGGTCTGTGAGAACAGCGAGAACAAAAGCGGATACGATGCCGATATCACCATCGGGATGCCGACGAGCGTCAGCATCGCGAGATATTTCGCAAGCACGATCTTGTGCGTCGGGATCGGGAGCGATAGCAGCAGCTGCTCCGTCTTCGCGTGGCGTTCCTCCGCGATCGAGCGCATCGTCACAAACGGGATCACAAGTATGAACACCCAGAACGAAACGGCGGTTATAAGCGAATATTCAAAGTGCGGCTGCTGCCCCGATATGTTCATGACGGTCACAAAAAATCCGAGAAAAGCGAGGATTATCGCCACAAGCACGCAGCCTATCATGCCGCAGAGATACGATCTCAGTTCCCTTTTATAAATCGCGAACATTTTCCCCCTCACTTTCCGCCGAACACCGGCTTGTAGTCCCCGCCGCCGTCTTCGCCGCTGTCGTCGTCATCATCGTCATCGTCACCGTCATCGTTGTCATCATCTCCGCCGTCGGCGGCGTCAACGTAGTCGGCGGGATCGTATGTCACATCTTCGTCCTCGTCGTCGGTGTCATCTTCGTTTTCCGCCTCATCGCCGCCGTCTTCGTCCGCGTCGTCACCGTCCGCAGCTTTTTTCGCGCCGGTTTCAGGCGTGCCCGTAAGTCTTAAGAATATTTCCTCAAGAGACTCTTCTTCGACGCCCATGGAAACTACCGCGCGCCTTATGTCGGAAAACGCGAACGAAATATTTTCACGCAGATCGAGCTCTGCCGAGTATCTGAGCTTCGCGGATGTCTCGCTGCCGCTCGTTGACGTTATCTCGTATGACTTTATGCCTTCTATATTTGAAAGCACCGCCTCGACCTCTTCCGGGGACGCCATGACTGTCAGCGTCATCGTCACGTCCTGATTGAAGGAATGGCTGATGTTTTCCATCGAATCGTTTGCGACGAGCTTGCCGTGCGAGATCATGATTATGTTGTCGCATACCTCCTGCACCTCGGAAAGCACGTGGCTGCTGAGGATGACAGTTCTCTCACGCCCGAGCACACCGATCAGCTCGCGTATCTCCGCGCGCTGCTGCGGATCAAGCCCTTCCGTCGGTTCGTCGAGTATTATTATATCCGGGTCGCCGATCATCGCCTGCGCGATGCCGACGCGCTGCTTATATCCTTTTGAAAGGCTGCGTATCAGGCGGCGTCTCATTTCCGTTATGCCGGTGCTCGCCATAACGTCTTCGACCTGCTCCGCTATCTTGTCGCGGCGCACCGATTTCGCCTCCGCCACAAATCGGAGATATTCCTCCGGCGTCATATCCGGATAAAGCGGCGGGACCTCCGGCAGATATCCGACCGCGCGCTTCGCCATTATAGGCTCGTCCATGACGCTGTAACCGTCGATTAAGATCTCGCCGTCTGTCGGCGCGAGACAGCCCGTGATTATGTTCAGCGTCGTCGATTTTCCGGCGCCGTTCGGACCGAGAAAGCCGTATATTTTCCCCGGCTCAACCGTAAAGCTGATATCGTCGACGGCGACGTGATTCCCGTATTTTTTCGTTAGGTGGCGTACCTCAATCAAATCAGTTTCCTCCTGCACGTTTTTTTCTGATTCTTTTTATCATACATCACAGCAAATTTATGATTATAAAATGTTACCACTTTATTGTGACGGCAGTGTGACGGAACGGTTAATGCGCAACGAAAAAAAGCCTTCGCGCAAAAGGCGCCGCTCCCAAAATGCGACAAGATTTTGTATTTTTTCTTTACATTAAATGTCGGAAAAGGCTTGCATTTGCCGAAATAATTTGATACAATATTATAAGGGTACAAAAAACCTACTTTTGTTTGGAGGCGCGCATGAATTTCAGCATACAGTATGCGGTTGCGGGGAAAACAACGGCGCCGGTCGGCTGGTCGCACCCGTCGAGCAGCACCGAAACGCATGAGCTCGTTTTCTGCACATCGGGGGCGCTTTATATGGGGCTCGGCTTTGAACGGTTCATAATTCGCGCGGGAGAATCATGTATACTCCCCGCGTCTACAAGGCGTTACGGGTACCGCGAATGCACGCAGCAGACCGAATTTTACTGGGCGCATTTCTCAGGCGAGCTCGGCACGCTTCCGACGCACAGCACGCCGGAGCCCGCGCGTACATCCCGCCTCTTCGACGACCTGATAATGTATTCCCGCTCCCCCGAATACGATGACGACGCGTGCACGTGCGCCCTCAAGCTCGTTCTATACGAGATCGCGCGCGCGGGAGCCGTCAGCGAGGACGCCCCGTATGCAAAGCTTTTCGCGATATGCGAATGGATAAACGAGAACTGCACGCGCAAGATCCGCGTTTCGGATGTCGCGGAGCATTTCAATTACAACGAAGACTACATCACCCGCATGTTCAAGGTACATTACAGCGCGGGCATAAAATCCTACATCGACGCCGCCCGCCTCAAAAAAATTCGCGAACTCTTGCTGTCGACTGACATGAAAATCAAGGATATCGCCGAGGCGTGCGGATTCGACGATTCAAAGAGCTTCCAGAAATTTTTCAAATACCACGAGAAAATGTCCGCCCTCTCGTTCCGCGAGCTCTATTTCGGCTCCGGCAGCCGCAAAAAATCGGAGGAATAAACCGATTTATACGGACGCGCGGAATCCCTTTCCGATTATCTCGCTCGTGTTCGTTATCATTATAAATGCGCTCGGCTCGCACTTCCGTATGAAGCCCCGCAGCGCTACCGCCTGTCTGCGCGTCATGACCGTCATTATGACGCGCTTTTCTTTGCCCGTAAACGCGCCCGTCGCCGTGTAAACTGTCGCGTCGCGGTGCAGAACGTCGCATATATAATTACATATCGGCTCCGGGTCTGTGCAGACGACATGGAAATACTTGCATATATTTATGCTCTCTATCACGTTGTCGATGACGAGCGATTTTGCAAGGAATCCGCAGAGGGAGAAGAGCCCCGTCTTGACGCCGAAGATGAAGAACGAGAAAAGCACCGCTATTGCGTCCGCGATCAGGAGCCCCGTGCCGATATTGACGCTCGTATACTTCCGCAGCGCCATGGCGATAATGTCAGTGCCGCCGCTCGACGCGTCGAAATGGAATATGACCGCCGACGCCGTAGCCGGGACCATTATGGCGAACACAAGCTCGATGACGGGCTCGTCCGTCAGCGGATGCTCCATCGGGATGATGAATTCGAACAGATACATCAGCGCCGAATAAAGCACCGTCACATATACGCTCTTGGCGGCGAAATCGCGCCCGAGCAGAATGAACGCAACGACGAGCAGCGCCGCGTTCAGAATGACGACAAGCGTCGCCGCCGGAATCTTCGTCACTTCCGAAAGCAAAAGCGCGATGCCCGTCACGCCGCCGAACGTGAAATTGTTCGGGAACCTGAACATATAAATTCCGAATGCGAGCATAACTGTCGCGATCGTAAGAAGGACAAACTCGCGCGCCTTTTCGCCGACCGTCGATCCGGCGCTCGCGCTGTCCTTATCTGTGTCTTTGCTTTTTTCCTCTTTAGCGTCTTCGCTCATATCAGGGACGACACCTTTCAGTGATTTTATTTTCTAAAGATATTGTACCACAAAACAAAGTATATCACACACGCGGACGCGTTACAAGAAGATTTCCCGATTTTCTCTGTTTTTTTGTAGACCGGAGCTGTTTTTTGTGGTATGATATTAATGTTATTATCGAATTTAAAACCGCGGCTTAATTGCCGCTTTGCAAGGAGGCGGCGCTTGAAAAAACGAAAGAGAAGAAGCGAACGCTCATATATCGCGCTTATTTTTATAGTCGTCGCCTTTGTCCTCATGGCGCTTACGGTCGCCTATGTCGGCGCCGCGAAGCCGCAGACACCGGCGGAGGATGAAGCGCCCGGCACGATAGACAAAATGACTGACGAACCGCCGAGCACGGAAACGCTCGGCTCGCCCGATGGGGACGTGGTATTCCGCATCGGCGACGCCGAAACGCTCTATACGCTCGCCGAGTCTGACGCGTTCGGGGAATATTTCCGCCTTCACGGGGAAGAGCCGTTCATCATACTTGACGACGGAATAACGATCGACAAAACTGTCAATATCGCCTCCCCCGTCCGCCTCATGTTCCTCGGCTCCGTTGACTGGGGGTCAGACGATATCAAGGTTTCGATCCACGCCGAGGGCGAACACACGATAACGATCTCGGGCAACGAACCGATCAGCCGCTTCGACATTGACGCGCCCGAATGCGCGCTCTTTCTCGACGGCGGCGATATCCCGTTTCTACGCGAGGTCGCGGAGATACAGAACGTCGCCTCCTATAACGGCACGACGACGGACGGAGCCGCCGACGGGGACACGCTCGGCGGCGTCGGCGAAGGCCGCATCGAATCCGTGACGCTTTATACGGATAAAAAGAAAACGAACGTCAAAGAGGACGCGGTTTCTGTCGTAAACGGAAATCTCGTGACGCTTTATGTCCCTCACGACATCTCCGACAAAGATATCTCCGCCCTCTCCCTGACCGTCAAAACAACGGGCGGGAGCTGCACGCTGACTGAAACCGTCGACCTCACCTCTCCCATGCTCATAAACACGTCCGACAACAGCGGGCACACGCGCACCTACCGCCTCTCCGTCGAACGGCTCCGCCTCGACATTCCGATCCTGTCGCTTTACACCGACGACGGCGCCGACATAACCTCAAAGCTCGAATACAAGACAGGTCACATGACGCTTGACGGCAAGGAATATTCCCTCTCGGTCAAAGGCCGCGGCAACGCCTCGTGGCGCATGTTCCCGAAGCATTCATACCGCATAAAGCTCGACGAAAAGGCCCCACTCTGCGGCATGAAATCGGATCGCGACTGGTGCCTTATTGGCAACTACGCAGACCCGTCGCTGCTGCGGAACAAAGTCGCCTCAGATATGGCGTCGATCATGACGAACCTGCCTTTCACGCCGCAGTACCACTCTGTCGACCTATTTATCAACGGGGAATATTTGGGGATCTTCATGCTCTCCGAAAAGATAGAGGAAGACGAGGACCGCGTGCCGCTTGGCGGTGAGCGCGTCACAGATGAGTCCGGAAAAATCGTCGACATGGGATTTCTGATCGAATTCGGCTGGAACTACGAAAGCGATAACGTATGGGCGAAGGATTACTTCGACACCCGGTACTGCAAGCGCATGTATATAAAGGAGCCGGAGATACTGAAGGCGCGGAACGCCGAGTACAAATATATATATAATTATGTAAAGGCTGCCGAGGACGCCATCGTCAAGGGCTCCGGATATGAAGAATATATCGACGTTGATTCGTGGGTCGACTGGTTTATCGTAAACGAGCTCACAAACTGCACCGAATGCGCCTTTTACCGCAGCCTCTATATGTATAAGCCCGTCGGCGGCAAGCTTACGGCGGGGCCGATCTGGGACTACGACATGGCGTTCGGCAACAACCTCTCCGACATCCGCGGCTATGACGGATGGGCGTCCGTCGATTTCACGTACGAATACCTCTACGACAACTGGATGAAGTTTCTCACCAAGGACGAACACTTTATGTCCCTCGTCCGCGCAAGATGGAGCGAGATGAAGGACAAGCTCATGGAAACAGCGGAAGCGTCCGTCAAAGCGGGCGCCGCCGAGATCGAACCGTCCACGGTATATAACTTCTCCAAGTGGCCAAAGGTGCTGCGCCATCAGATCGGGCTTGCGCGCGCCACGACGCTTAAGATGAAGACATGGGATGAACAGGTCAACTATATACTCACGTTCCTCAACCAGCGGTACGAATGGATGGACGCGCACCTGACATAAACTTTAGCAAAATAACATTTGCCTTATTTTTTATATTGTTGTATAATGTCCGTGGCATGAACACAGGCATTTGCGCGGAAAGGTCATATTGAATGGAAAACACAGAAATTCACGGCAAACTTTATAAAGGGGAGCGCCCGCTCTTCGGCTCGCGAGGACTTAAAATATACGACACGATATTTGACGAGGGCGAGTCCCCGCTGAAGGAGAGCCGCGATATCGAGCTCTATGGCTCCATGTTCCGCTGGAAATATCCGCTCTGGTACACGAAAAACATCCTGGCTAAAAACTGCACATGGTTCAAAATGGCGCGCGCCGGCGTCTGGTACACCGAAAACGTGACCGTCGAGGACTGCGCGATCGAAGCGCCGAAAAATTTCCGCCGCTGCCGCGGACTGACGCTGCGCCGCGTCTCATTCCCGGACGCCGCAGAAACGCTCTGGAGCTGTGACGGCGTCACGCTTGAGGAAGTCGTGGCGAACGGGGACTATTTCGCCATGAACTGCTCTGATATGACCGTTTCCGGGCTGACGCTTTACGGCAACTATTCGTTTGACGGCGCGAAGAACGTCACTATAGAAAATTCCCACCTGCTTTCAAAGGACGCGTTCTGGAACAGCGAAAACGTGACGGTCAGAAACTGCTTTATCTCCGGCGAATATCTCGGCTGGAACGCGAAAAACCTGACCCTCATAGACTGCACCGTCGAGAGCCTTCAGGGAATGTGCTACATTGAAAACCTCGTGATGAAGAACTGCAAGCTCATAAACACGACGCTCGCGTTCGAATATTCAAGCGTGGACGCGGACATTGTCGGGAAGATCGACAGCGTTATAAACCCGTCCTCCGGCGTGATACGCGCCGAGAGCATTGACGAGCTCATAATCGAGCCCGACAAAATAGACCCGTCGAAGACGAAGATAATCTGCCGCGCCGACAATGTTCTATCCTGACGGCAAACGCGAAAATAAGGAGCCGACTATAATGAAGACTTACGATTTTGACACGCCCGTCGATCGCCGGAATACGTGCTCGGTCAAGTGGGATGTCGCCGACGGTGAGCTTCCGATGTGGGTCGCCGACATGGATTTCAGAACCGCGCCTGAGATAATCGACGCAATAAAATCGCGCGCGGAGCACGGCGTCTTCGGCTACAACACGATCCCGGACGAATGGTACGACGCATACTCAGACTGGTGGGGAACGCGCCACATGCTATATGTCCCGCGCGACTGGCTCATCTTCTGTACCGGCGTCATCCCCGCAATTTCGACCGCCGTCCGCAAGCTGACGACGCCCGCGGAAAAGGTCCTGCTCGAGACGCCCGTTTACAACACGTTTTATAATTCGATAGAGAATAACGGCAGATACGTCAAGCAGGTGCCGCTCATATATGAGGACGGCGACTACCGCCGCGATTTTGAAGCGCTCGAAGAGGCGCTCTCCGACCCTCAGGTATCGCTCATGATCCTCTGCAATCCCCACAACCCGACCGGCAAGATCTGGAACAGGTCTGAGCTTGCCCGCGTCGGCGAGATGTGCCGTGACCACGGCGTCACCGTGATCTCCGACGAGATACACTGCGACATAACCGACCCCGGCTGCAGCTACGTGCCGTTTGCCTCCGTATCCGAGACTTGCCGCGAGATCAGCGTGACGTGCGTCGCGCCAACGAAGACGTTCAACCTCGCCGGAATGCAGACGGCGGCCGTCATCGTTCCGAACGAATTTCTCCGGCACAAGATGTGGCGCGGGCTCAACACGGACGAGGTCGCGGAACCGAACGCTTTCGCCGTTCCCGCCGCCGTCGCCGCGTTCACGCGCGGAGGCGATTGGCTTGACGCGCTGCGAGAGTATATATACGAAAACAAGCGCGCCACAGCCGATTTTCTGCGCCGCGAGCTGCCGATGATAAAGCTCACGCCGTCGAACGCGACGTATCTCTTGTGGCTCAACATATCCGCGTTCGGCCGTGATTCCGTCGACTTCGCGAACCGTGTCCGCGAAAAGAGCGGGCTTTTCGTCTCGAACGGAGCCCAATATCGCGGGAACGGAAACGATTTCATCCGCCTCAATATCGCCTGCCCGCGCTCAACGCTCAAAGACGGGCTCGAACGGCTCAAGGCAGCCGTTGAATATATGAAATAATTTTCATACGCAAAAAGCCGTGGAGGATCACCCGTCAAAAATGATCCTCCACGGCTTTATTTATTCATTCATTCTTCTTCAAGGCTCTTTGCGACCTCGACCATTATCGCGCACTCCATGCGCTTGCGGAAAAGCTCGCAGCCGTATTCGTATGTACCTGTGATATCGCCTGTCGCGTGGTAAGCATTCGCGGCACAGCCGCCGGAACAGTAAAGCTTCGCCCAGCAGTCCGCGCACCCCGGACGGGCGTACACGTTGCAGTGCCCGAACTTATCACGCATCTCGGTGTTTGTAACGCCGTCCCAAACGTTGCCCATGAGATATTTTTCGTCGCCCACGAACTGGTGGCACGGATAAAGGTCGCCCCACGGCGTCACGGCAAGGTATTCCGTGCCGGAGCCGCAGCCCGCGATCCGCTTATATATGCACGGCCCGTGCGACAGATCGAGCATGTAGTGATAAAACGTAAACGGCTTGCCCTCGCGCTCATACTGCAGCATCCGCTCCGCAAGTATCTCATACTGTCGGAACAGCACAGGCAGATCATCCTTCGTCAGCGCGCACGGATCGTCCGGCGCGCATACGACCGGCTCCATTGACAGCCTCGTAAATCCGAGGTCGTATAAATAAAACAGGTCGTTCGTAAAATCTGTATTGTAGTGCGTATACGTACCGCGGACATAGTATTCGCGCTCGCCGCGCGCCTTTGCGAACTGCTGAAATTTCGGCAGAATGCGGCCGAAGCTGCCGTTTCCGGCGTAATCGCGGCGGAAACGGTCGTGGACTTCTGGGCGACCGTCGATAGACATGACGACGTTGTTCATCTCGCGATTCGCAAATTCGATCACCTCGTCGTCGACGAGAACGCCGTTCGTCGTCAGCGTAAACCGGAAATTCTTCCCGTGCTCCTTTTCGATGCTGCGCGCATACGCGACGAGACGTTTTACAACGTCCCAGTTCATCAGCGGCTCGCCGCCGAAAAAGTCAACTTCGAGGTTTCGCCTTCTGCCCGAATGTTCTATCAGAAAATCGAGCGCCTGCTTTCCGACCTCAAACGACATAAGCGCCCGCTCGCCGTTATATTTCCCTTGGCTCGCGAAGCAGTATTCGCAGTTCAGGTTGCACGTGTGCGCCACGTGCAGGCACAGCGCCTTAATCTCGCCCGACTGCCGCTTATATTCTGCCGCCATGTCGACGATGCCCTCATACGGGTCGTCGGAAAACAGCTTCCCCTCTTTTTTCAGCGTCTCGATGTCGTCAAGACATTCCGACAGCTCCGCCTCATTTACGTCCCCGCGGTCGGAATATTTTTCTAGCATCGCGGAAATTATCTCTTCCCGCGGCAGCGTTTCATACATCCCGATCATGTCATATGCGACATCGTCTACCGCATGGACGGAACCGGAATACACGTCAAGGACGATATTATATCCGTTTAATTTATATTGATGTATCATTATATTTTCCTCGCTTTTATGCGTGAACCGAAAAAAATACCGCCTGCGCCCGGCGCCGGCGGTATCACTCGGTCTTACGCCTTGCGGCTGTTTGCCCCCTTGTTCTCGCACTTCTGGTTTGCGACGCCGCAGGAGGTCTTGCACGCTGACTGGCAGGAGGTCTGGCATTCGCCGCATCCGCCGTTGACAGCGCTCTTCTTGAGATCGCGGGTCTCTATGGTCTTGATGCGCTTCATCCTGAATATCCCCCTTTCTCCAAAGTTCATGCTCATATATTATACAACACTTTTGCGAGTCCGTCAATATTCCCCGACACAAAATATTTGCGCCGGAAGTTTTCCTCTTGTCGAATAGAGCCCCGACGTCAAAATTTTCTCTGCGAGCTCGCCGTCGATCACCTCGCCGGGGACGAGCAGCGGCACGCCGGGCGGATATGCCCACACGTACTCGCCCGATATCTTACCGACCGCGTCCGCGACGCGGTAAAATCTCCCCTCGGCAGTCACGGCGTCCTTCGCCTTCATCCTGACCTCCGGCAGCGTAAACGCCGCGCATCCCTTCGCACATTTTGCCGCGCAGAAAGGCGCCTCACCGTTTGCCGCTTTGCCAGATGGCACATTGCAAAATGGCGTCTCGCCGTTTGGCGCTTTGCCGGATGACGCTTTGTCACATGACACCTCGCCGTCCGGTGCCCCGCACCGGGACGCCTCGCCGCATCCAACCGCGCCGCCCTGTACCTCGCACCGGGACGCCTCGCCGCACCCAACCGCGCCGACTGATATTTTGTCCATCTTGATGATCGCGTCTGCCAGCGCTTTGATCGAAGCGTCTGTATCGCCCATTCCCGTCATCGCGACCGCGTATCCTCCCGCCGCCATTTCAAGCTCGATATTGAATCTGCGGCGGAAAAGGTTCATTATATCTTCCCCGCTGAATCCCGGCACGGAGAAAACGATTTTTGACATATCCCGCGCGAAAAATCCGTCGCCCGACAAAAATTTAACGTTTTTTAGCCCGCACGTCGATTTATAAAACTCCGTGAGCGCGCAGAGCCACCTCTCCGCCGCCTCCACGCCGCTCCGCTCCATGAATTCAACGCAGCCGTCTATCGACGCGGAGAGAATATACGACGGGCTGCTCGACTGGAACATCGCCGCGCACCGCCTCACCTCGCGCGCGTCCACGATATCCCCGCTCACATAAAGCGCCGCCGTCTGCGTCAAGCTCGGCAGCGTCTTGTGCAGACTCTCGACAACGAGGTCAGCGCCGCATGAAACGGCGCTTTCAGGAAATCCGCCGAAACCGAGATGCGCTCCGTGCGCCTCGTCAACAAACAGCGCCGCGCCGTGCGCGTGGCACACATCCGCGATCTCGCGGATGTCGCTTATAACGCCCTCGTAAGTCGGGCTCGTGACCGACACGAGCTTAACGCGTGGGTGCTCTTTTAGCGCCTTTTCAACGTCAGAGGCGCGCACGGAGCCCCATACGCCAAACCCCTCTTCAATTTCCGGCACAAGATAAAAAACGTCCGCCCCCATGAGCTCGGCGGCGCTGTATACGGATTTATGCGAACCGCGCGCGAACAGAAAATCGCCGCCGCCCTCGAGCACCGCCGAAACTGCGGCGAGCACGCCGGACGTTGAGCCGTTCACAAGGCAGATACACCCCCCGGCTCCGCGCAGATTTGCCATGCGTTCCTCAAGCGACGCGAAGATACTGTGCGGGTCGTTTAAATTGTCAAATCCCGCGATTTCCGTTATGTCGATGTCGGCAAGCCCGGAGAGCCACGGAAAAGCTTCCGCGTTGCGCTTGTGCCCCGGCATGTGCATCGGGAGCGCGCCGCCGGCGGAATATTTCTTCAATTTATCAAACAGCATCTCGCGCCTCCCGTAAAAAATTTCGAAAACATCACAGGGGAAGGACTTTTTGCAAAAGTCCTTCCCCAGATAAAGTTTTATTCTCAGTCGGAGATATACGGCATGAGAGCCATCTGACGCGAACGCTTTATAGCGAGCGTGAGCTGGCGCTGATGCTTTGCACACGTGCCTGTAACTCTGCGGGGCAGAAGCTTCGAGCGCTCGGAGACGAACTTGCGGAGGCGAGCCGTATCCTTATAGTCGATATAACTGATCTTGTCCTGGCAGAAAACGCAGACCTTCTTGCGTCTCTTCTGCGGCTGACGGTACTGGCGCTGTCCGGCAGCGTCCGTTCTCGCTTCGGCAGCCTTGCCCTCGACTGCTTTGGCGTCAGTCTTCGGCGTCATGTTTTCGCTGTTATTGTTATCCATAATATAAAACCTTTATCCTTTCATATAATTCCGCTCAGAACGGCAGATCGTCGTCATCAGAGATCTCTTCGAATTTGGGAGCGGATGAACCTCCGCCCGTATATGTCGGCGCGCCGTATGAATCGGGTGTGTATGAAGACGGAGCGGCCCCGCCCTCTCCCTTTGCGTCTACGAAATAGACGTTGTCAACCTGTACCTCGGTCGAAAACTGCTTCTGTCCCTGCTGGTCAGTCCATGACCTCGTCTGGATCGAACCTTCGATGCAGATGGAGCTGCCGCGCCTGAAATAGCGGGAAATGAACTCCGCCTGGTTGCGCCATGCAGTGCATCTGATGAAATCCGCCTGCTGAGCGTCCTGATTTTTGGACTGATAATGCCTGTTTACGGCCAACGTGAATGACGTTACAGGTGTATTTGTCTGTGTCATCCTGAGCTCGGGGTCAGCAGTGAGTCTGCCTCCGAGGATGACACGGTTCAGATTAAAATTAGCCAACTCTTACCCCTCCTTTTTATTCAGCAGCAGGAGCTTCTTCCGCTGCCGGAGCCTCCGCCTCAGCGGGAGCCTCTGCCGGTGCGGCTTCAGCATCTTCAGCAGCTGCTTCCTCAGCCTCTGCGGGCTCCTCTGCCGGAGCTTCCTCTGCTGCCGAAACGGCTTCTTCTTCGTCTTCTGTTTCTTCGGGCTCTGGTGCGCTGCCTCTGACGCTGATCGTCTGCTTCTTCTCGTCTACGGCGAGAACGATGTAACGAAGCGCATCTTCTGTGATGCCGAGGACACGTGTCAGCTCAGCGACGAAATCAGGCGCTGAGCTGAAATAGATGAGCACATAATAGCCCTCTTTTTCGTAATTGATGGGATAAGCAAGTCTGCGCTTTCCCCATACGTCGACGGCGACGATCTCAGCGTTTGCCTCGATCAGACCTTTCAGCCTTTCAGATGTCGCCTGTGCCGTCTCCTCGCCGTTTTTCAGGCTGAGAGCATACAGCACTTCATAGGTGTTTTTGATGTTTTCCATGTTTTACCTCCTCATGGACTTGTGACCGCCGCATGATAATTGTCGGACTCCGCAGCGGTAAGGAAGTTGTCCAGACTAAGACATTATACCACAAATGATTTTGCGTGTCAATCATAAAAGGTGAGATTTTCCGATAAAATTGCGAAAATGACGCAATCACAGCTCCGCGAGCGACGCTTCGAGCGATTTTTTCAGCTCGCGCGCCTTCTCAAGCTTCGCGCGTTCACCCTCGACGACCGCGGCGGGCGCCTTCGAAATGAATCCCTGATTTGAAAGCTTCCCGTCAAGCCGCCTGATCTCGCTATCGCACTTTTCGAGCTCCTTTTTAAGCCTTGCGCGCTCCGCGTCAAGGTCAACGAGCTCGCCGAGGTGCATATAAACGGTCGCCGCGTTCGTGACGAGTCTCACGACTGCGCCCTCCGGCGCGCCGTTAGTCATCTCTATTCCGGACGCCGACGCGAGACGGCAGAAGAACGGCTCCTTGCCGGCGAATATTGCCGGCTGCTTCGCGTCGAGCAGGACCTTCGCGCGCCTTGACGGCGGAACATTCATCTCCGCCCTGCGCGTCCTGATCGCGCGGATCGCCTCGATAACGGCGTCCATCTCCTTCGATTCCGCGTCAAACACAAGGCTTTCGTCATATTCCGGATACGGCGAGATCATGATGCTCTCGCAGTCCGTATCGGAGTGCGGCAGCGACATGAATATCTCCTCCGTGACGAACGGCAGAAACGGATGCAGCAGCCGCAGCGTGCCGCCGAGCACGAACGCGAGCGTGTTCTGCGTGCGCTTGTTCGCCTCCGTGCCCTTGTCCGAAAGCGATGTCTTTGAAAGCTCGATATACCAGTCGCAGAGCACGTCCCAAACGAAGTTATAAAGGTTTGAGAGCGCGATGCCGAGCTCATATTTTTCGAGCGCCGCCGTGACGGAGAGGACCGTCGATTCATACTGCGTCAGTATCCACTTGTCCTCCGGCGAAAGCGACTCCGCCTCGGGCTTTTTCACCTCGTCAATGTCGAGATTCATCAGCGCGAACCGTGCCGCGTTCCAGAGCTTGTTGACGAAATTGCGCGCCGCCTCGATCCTCTCATCGGAGAAACGCATGTCGTTTCCGGGCGAATTTCCCGTTGCAAGCGCAAATCTCAGCGCGTCCGCGCCGTATTTGTCGATGATCTCAAGCGGGTCGATGCCGTTGCCGAGCGATTTTGACATTTTGCGCCCCTGCGCGTCGCGGACAAGGCCGTGGATGAGCACCGTGTCGAACGGGACCTGCCCCGTATATTCGAGCGCGGAGAATATCATCCTCGACACCCAGAACGTGATTATATCATATCCGGTCACAAGCGTGTTTGTCGGGTAGAACCGGCGCAGATCGGGCGTGTCGTGCGGCCAGCCGAGCGTCGAGAACGGCCAGAGCGCGGAAGAGAACCACGTGTCAAGCGTGTCGGGGTCCTGCCTCATTTCGCGTCCGCACTTGGGGCAGACCGCGTGCGTTTCCTTCGTCACGACCGTCTCTCCGCATTCGTCGCAATAAAACGCCGGTATGCGGTGTCCCCACCAGAGCTGGCGTGAAATGCACCAGTCCTGCGTGTTCTCCATCCAGTGCATGTAGTTCTTGTCAAACCGTTCGGGTACGAACCGCGTTTTGCCTTCTTTAACGGCCTTGATCGCGGGACCCGCGAGCGGCTCCATCCTGACGAACCACTGCAAGCTTATCATCGGCTCGATCGTCGTGCCGCAGCGATAGCATGTCCCGACCTCGTGTGAAAGGTCTTCTATCCCGCAAAGATACCCGCCGGCTTCAAGATCATCAACGATCGCTTTGCGCGCCTCGTATCTGTCCATCCCGGCGTATTTCGGATAATTGTCCGTTATCTTCGCGTCCTCGGTCAGAACGACCTCCATCGGAAGATGGCAGCGCCTGCCGACTTCAAAGTCGTTCGGGTCGTGGGCGGGCGTGATCTTGACGCAGCCCGTCCCCTTGTCGAGCTGTGCGTGCTCGTCGGCGACGATCGGAATGCGTCTGCCTACGAGTGGGAGCACGCAGTACTGCCCGATCAGATGCTTGTATCTCTCGTCTTCGGGGTTGACGGCGACGGCAGTATCGCCGAGCAGCGTCTCAGGCCGCGTCGTCGCGACCTCGACGTATCCGCCACCGCCGACGAGCGGGTATTTGATGTGCCAGAAATGGCTCGCCTGGTCTTCGTAATTGACCTCGGCGTTCGAAATCGATGTTTTGCAGTGCGGGCACCAGTTTATGATCCTCTCGCCGCGATAGATAAGTCCCTTTTCGTAGAGGCGGACAAACACCTCGCGGACAGCCTCCGAGCAGCCCTCGTCAAGCGTGAAGCGCTCGCGGCTCCAATCGCACGACGAACCGAGCTTCTTGAGCTGCGAAACGATCCTGTTTCCGTACTGTTCGCGCCACTTCCACGCGCGTTCGAGGAATCCTTCCCTTCCTACATCCTCTTTTGTAAGCCCTTCCTTGCGCATCGACTCGACGATTTTTGCCTCTGTAGCGATCGAGGCGTGGTCAGTGCCGGGAACCCACAGCGTATCAAACCCCTTCATGCGCTTGTAGCGGATAAGGATATCCTGAAGCGTGTTGTCAAGCGCGTGTCCCATGTGGAGCTGACCCGTGATATTCGGGGGCGGGATCACGATAGTATAAGTCGGCGCGCCCTCGTGCGACGGCTTGAAATAGCCCTTTTCACACCATTCTTCGTATATCCGGCTTTCAAAATCGGCGGGATCATACGTCTTCGGCAATTCTCTCGGCATAATTTACAGTCTCCTTTAAAAAATGATCTTTTAAATTTTTCACGCGCCCGCATAAATGTAAAAAGCGCCCCGGAATCCCGGGGCGCTTGCGCGCGGTACCACCCGAGCTGGCGCATTGCGCCCACTCTTGCCCGATATAACGCTCGGAACGCGGCGCACGCTTGACCGTTACCCGGTTTCACGCGCGCGGCTCGTGGGGCGACCTTCCGATCCTTTATCTGCCATGCCGACCTCTCACCGTCGTCGGCTCGCTGCCCGGCAGCGTCGGGACGTACTCCTCCCCGTCATCGCCTTTAAGTGGAAACATTATATAATACTTCGCGCCCCTTGTCAAGGGCTGAAAATTTAAATTGAAAAAATTCTGCGTCGCCTCGGCCGTTGCGCGCCGTCGTCAATTAATCCCGATGAAATTGTCAATTCAGACGCCAAGCGGAAAATTTATTTGCGCCTCTTCGCCTCGTCCTTGAGGCGAAGCTCCGTATTCAGAATGCGCTTGCGCAGACGGAGCGATTTCGGCGTGACCTCGATGAGCTCGTCGTCGGCTATGAACTCGATCGCCTGCTCAAGCGACAATATCTTCGGCGGCGTGAGGCGCAGCGCCTCATCGGCGCCGGTCGAGCGGACGGCGGTCAGATGCTTCTTCTTGCAGACGTTGACCGCGATGTTTTCCATGCGCGGGCATTCGCCGACGATCATCCCCTCGTAAACCTCGGTCTGCACACCTATAAACAGCGCGCCGCGGTCCTGAGCATTATAGAGCCCGTAAGATGTCGCCTCGCCGGACTCGGACGCGACAAGCGACCCCGTGTAGCGCAGCGTTATGTCTCCCTTGTACGGCTGATAGCCGGCGAACAGCGAATTTATGATACCCTCGCCGCACGTGTCGGTAAGGAATTCGCTTCTGTAACCGAACAGGCAGCGCGACGGGATCAGATATTCGATCCTCATGCGGGAGCCGGTCAAATTCATTTCAAGCAGCTCGCCCTTGCGCGCCCCCAGCTTCTCGATGACAGTTCCGACGCTCGCTTCCGGAACGTCGATCGAAACGCGCTCCATCGGCTCGCAGCGGACGCCGTCTATCTCATGATACAGCACGCGCGGCATTGAGCAGCAGAGCTCGTACCCCTCGCGCCTCATCGTCTCGATCAGTATGGAGAGGTGCATTTCACCGCGCCCGGCAACGTAGAAGCAGTCCGTCGTGTCTCCGTCGGAAACGCGGAGCGACACGTCGCGGAGCGTCTCACGGTAGAGGCGCGCGCGAAGCTGGCGCGATGTGACAAACTTTCCTTCGCGCCCCGCGAACGGGCTGTCATTTACCGAGAACGTCATTTCGATCGTCGGCTCGCTTATCTTGACAAATTCAAGCGGCTCCGGAGCTGCCGGGTCTGTCAGCGTGTCGCCGATCGTTATATCGGACGCGCCGGAGAAGCACACAATGTCGCCGACCTTCGCCTCGTTTACAGGCTGGCGGGAAAGCCCGTCAAATTCGTAAAGCGAGACAACGTTCGTCTTTTTCGACGGCGCATCCGGGCTATGATAATTGACGACCTCGACGACCTGCCCGACCTTGATAGTTCCGCGCTCGATGCGCCCGATGCCGATCCTGCCGACGTAATCATTATAGTCGATGTTCGAGATCAGCATCTGAAGCGGCGCTTCCGGGTCGCCTTCGGGCGCGGGCATGTACTTTAAGATCGTGTCAAACAGCGGTACTAAGTCTGTTCCCTTTTCATCCGGAGAGAACGAAGCCGTTCCGTCGCGGCCGGAGCAGTATATCATCGGAGAATCAAACTGCTCGGTCGAGGCGTTCAGTTCGAGCAACAGCTCAAGTATTTCATCCTCGACTTCTCCGAGACGCGCGTCCGGGCGGTCGATCTTATTTATTACAACGATCACGCGGTGCCCGAGCTCCATCGCCCTGCCGAGCACGAACCGCGTCTGCGGCATAGGTCCCTCGGCGGCGTCGACAAGCAGAAGGACGCCGTTCACCATCTTAAGGATACGCTCGACCTCGCCGCCGAAATCGGCGTGACCGGGAGTGTCAACGATATTTATCTTTACATCCTTATATACAACAGACGTGTTCTTCGCCAAAATCGTTATCCCGCGCTCGCGTTCGAGGTCGCCGGAGTCCATGACGCGCTCCGTTATCTGCTGCTTCTCATGATACTCGCCGCACTGCTTGAGCATTTCATCGACGAGCGTCGTCTTGCCGTGGTCAACGTGCGCGATGATCGCGATATTTCGTAAATCGTTTCTAACCAAAAAAATCACCTGTCCGATCCTTGCATAATCACAAATCAGTATTGTATCACATTCGGAGACAGAAATAAATACCCGATTTAAAACTTTTTTTGATAAAAACGAAAAAAAGACCGGCGATTTAAAATCGCCGGTCAATTTCAGGCAAAAATACTATCTGTTAAGCAGTTTTGCAAGAGCATCGAGCATCAAGCCCTCTGCCTTCATACCGCTGGAAGCCCACTTGCTTGCGGAATTTACGTTATCCGCAACAAGGATATTGAAGGGTGACCACTGGATACCATCGCCCTTTGCCAGAGCGCCGATATCATAGCAGCGATAGTTGAATATGATGTCAAGCATTGCGGCAGATTCTCTATCGGATGCGTATCTACCCTTAAGCTGCTTATCATAGTACTCGGGGAGCAGATGATCTCTGCCGAGCCAAGCCATCGTCTCAAGAACGATTCCTATGTACTCTGTCTCAGGGTTGGTGTAGCCGACGCTGACAACACCGGAGTTGATAGCAACATAGGAGTTAAATCTGGAAACGTTCGAGTTGTACTTCGGATAAGGAACGATTCCGAATTCGTTCTCGCTCTCGCGGTAGGAACGAACGAATGCGATAACCTCAGTACCGAAGAGCGTCTTGTTCTTCGTGATAGCGGTCGAGATGAAGTCGATGTCCTTCGGGGAAACAACCATCTTGTTGTTCATGATTTCCTTGAGGCCTTCGTATACGGTGTAGAACTCATCTTCGCCCCACGCCATATAAGGCATACCGTCTTCACCGATCTGAACTGTCTTAAGACCTGCGGACTCCCAGCTTGCCGGGATGTTCTCAGGGTGTGTGCAGAGGCCGAAGATATCGGAGGTGTTGATGACCATCGTATCACTTGCGTCAACGTCCTCAGCAACGGCCGCAGCCATCTCCATCATCTTGTCCCATGTCCACTGGTTGTTGTTGACGAGGTCGTACGGGCTCTCAAGGCTGGCCTGCGCGATGCGGGACTTGATGAAGTAAACAGCCCAAAGAACCTCTTTGTCGGAGAGCATTATGTCGCCGGAGTTCATGTAGGACTCGCCGCCGAGCTTCAGCTGCTCATAGCAGTCCTGGTTCCAGTAGTCGTTTTCAAGGTTGATGTACTGAATTTCCGAGAACGGAAGCGTGTTGCCCGCGTAAGTGGACTGAAGCGTCATCTCAACTGTGCCAAAGCAAGCCTGGAAGTTGTTCGCATTCGTCGTAACGTCCGTATCAAACTTGGACTTAACGTCGCCGGAGCCGTCGCACTGCATACCGACAAGCTCTATCTCAAGGCGGTCCTCAACAAGACCGTTGCGCTCGTGAATAGCGTTAGCGTATGCGTCGTCTTCGCTTATTTCGTCAACATCGAGCGGATAATAGCCCCACTTCTGGGCCTTGTCTGTAAGGAAGTTGAATTCCATACCACCGTATTTTTTGTCCGGAAGGTTCGGTGTGTCTTTACCTTCTTCTGTGTTCGGAGCCTGCGTTCCGTCGCCGCCCGGTCCTACAGGACCGTCATCGCCGGGCCCGCATGCAACCATCGGAATTCCCACCATCGCAATGATGAGAAGCAGACATAAAAATCTCTTCATTTTTTCCTCCTCGTTATGTATCAAGAGATACTGTGATAGTTATTATATAACGCCTTTGTGACGGTTATGTGAACAAATTGAACATTAATCGCATTTTTGCGTTCTTTTTGTAAAAAAGTTTTGAGCTTTTTGTGTACATGTTCCAAATGAAACGTTTCTCGCGCCTTTGCGCCGCCCTCATCGCCCTGTATATGGAAATTTTCGCGCTTCAACTTATCCGCGCATGGTGCGTTCCGGTACTTGACAAATCACCATCTTATGATGTAAAATCTATACAGGTATAAAAATTCAAAAGAAGGAGGCAGACAAAATGAAATCGAACGACTCTCTCTATTCGACGCTCATCGACAAGAAGCTCGTCCCCGTGATAAAAATCACCGATCCGAACAGCTCCGAAAATCTTGCCGACGCACTGATAACAGGCGGTTTGTCGGTAGCAGAGGTCACGTTTCGCACAGATTGCGCGGCAGAGGCCATATCGCGAATGAAAAATTCAAGGCCCGGCATGTTCGTCGGCGCGGGCACCGTGCTCACGACATCACAGGTCGACGAGGCGGTCGCCGCCGGAGCGGACTTTATCGTTTCTCCCGGGTTTGATGCCGATGTCGTTCGCCATTGCCAGAAGGTCGGCGTCGCCGTCGTTCCTGGATGCGTGACGCCGTCTGAGATAATGGCGGCAATTTCCCTCGGGCTTTCGACGGTCAAATTCTTCCCCGCGGCGGCTTTCGGCGGAGCGGCGACGATCAAAGCGCTGTCCGCGCCGTTTCCGGGGATATCATTCATTCCGACGGGCGGCATAGATATGCGCAATCTGCGCGAATATACGTCCTTGCCGTGTGTGCTCGCCGTAGGCGGGTCTTTCATGGCGACGGAAAAGCTCATCTCCGCCAAAGCGTGGGACGAAATCGCCGCGCGCACGCGTTCGGCTCTCGCCGCAGTATGCAGCATCGCGAGCGTCTGAGCATATCTCATATGCGCTCCCCTGCAAGACTTAAGGCAGGCAACATGACATTTTTATGATCTGACTACATGACAGCTTTAAAATATTGTATTTTAGCCGCCGCGCCCGTCAAGGGCGCGGCGGCTTTTCCGTTATCTCCGAGGGCGTGACGGATTTTTTCGCTTCCGTAAAAGCACGGTAACTTTCAAGTTTACGTCAAATGCGCGGCGGATTTTTCCGTTCCCGTCATACAAAACAAAAATAACCCCCTCGTTAAAGGGGGCTATTTTTAAAATCATTAATGGCGCTTCTTCGAAACGATGTAAGCACCGGAGCCGATAGCTGCAACTGCGAGAGCCACAGTAGCAAAACCGGTCTGCGGAGCGGGCGGATTGCCGCCTTCGCCCGGCTTGTTGCCTTCCGTTGCCGGAGGCGTTGCGGGAGCGTCATTGAGCGTGCCGATAGCAGTCGTCGCAACGGTCTTTACCTGGTCAGCCGTGAGAGAAGACGTGTAAACGCTGAAGTTTGCAACGGTGTAGAAGCCCCAGTTGCCCCAGTTGCCGCCGGTGTGGAAGCCGAGAGCGTTAGCGGTGAGCGTCTTGATCTGAGCAGCCGTGAGCGAGCACTTTGTCTCCCACTCGCCGGACTCTTTCTGCATCTCGCCGTCGAAGTACATAACAGCCTTGTTGGAGGCGATGTCATATGTAACGGTTACATTGTGATACTTGTTCTCATCACCCTTGAGCAAGCCGTTCAGCGAACCGTCGAGCCAGTTGCCCTGTCCCTGATAAGGAATTCTTGCCGTTCCGACGTTTCCATTGTCAGAGCAGTAGAAGGAAGCTTCAGCTCTTTTCGGGTCGTTGTCGTCGCTCGTGCCTTCGTTGGATGTCCAGGCGCTTGCAAACGAGAAGAGGTTTTCAGACCACTCGTTCTGCGACCACTTATCGGGCATCTTGTTGAGAGTCATGGAAACGGTAAGACCTGTGATAGAGCTTTCGTCGACTTTCTCAAAAATTGCAGGCAGTTTCACGTATGCGTTGGCGATAACAAGACCCTTATCGGTCGCCTTTACATAATTTGTAACACCGCTGTCATCCGTAACGTTCGGCCAAAGAGTCTCTTCGGCATTCTCCGCTGCGACCTTGCTGAAGTCCTCTTCGATTGTAAGGTCAGCATTATTGCCCGTCGTATCCTTCATCTTGCCGCCGGTAAAGTCATACGAAGCAACCGGCTTCGGTGCATCCTCGGCGAAAGCAACCGTCGCGAGGCTTGCCATCATGGCAACTACCATGATAATAGCGAGAAATTTCTTCATTTTTTTCCTCCATGAAGTTTTTCTTTTATTCCGTGCGAAAAAAACGCACTCGTATTGTATTAAGTATAGACAAAACGCGCCGTCTTGTCAAGTACCTTTCGAAAAATTTATGAACAGATTATGAACTTCGTCGTTTTTTTCATATTTTAAAATTTCATTTTATGCAGAGATTTCCTTTTAATCGAGCAGGCGCTGACCAATATTGCCTCTCACACCGCCGCACGTGCCGTTCGGCATACGGCGATCCAATTCAGATAATGATCCAAAAAATGAGGGGACGCTTTCGCGTCCCCTCAAGTCAGCTGTTCGCTATCAATGTCTCTTTTTGCCGGGAACAGCAGCCGTGATCGCGATCGAAGCCGCGCTTACAACTGCAAGCGTAACGAAGAGCGCGATGCCGGGGTCGCCAGTCTGCGGAGGCGTTGCCTGGCCCGGGTTCTCGCCGGGATCCTTTCCGGGATCCTTCTCGCCGGGATCCTTCTCGGGATCTTTCTCCCCGGGATCCTTCTCACCGGGATCCTTCTCACCGGGATCTGTCTCGGGTGCCTTGAAGTTCGGGTTTGCAGCGCCGCACTTCGGGCAGACGTTCATCTCGTCCGTGTAGGTGTGAGCCTCGGTCTGTTCGCCGTCGCACCATTCGTTCTGGCATGTTCTCACATGATGACCTTCGCCGTCGTCCTTCCACTCGGACCATGCGTGATCCGCGCAGCCCTCAGCGATGACAGCGCCGCAGTCCTTGCAGACGATGTCCTCGGTGCAGTCGGTTCTCTCGGCAGCCGTATGCGGAGCAGTTACTTCTTCGCCGCAGGATGTGCAGGTGCCCTTGTGGAGTCCGTTGCCTGCGTCTTCCCACTTTTCAACGACGTGCTTGCCCGCCTCTCTTACGAGAGAGCCGCACTTGTCGCAGTAACCGTCCTTCGTGCAGTCCTTTTCGGAGGAAGCGCAATCCTCAACTACGGAGTAGGAGCAGCCTTCGTTCGTGCAGGAAATGGTATGCGTGCCATCTTCGTTATCGGTGATTTTTTCCATTACATGGTCGCCGTCAAGCAGAGCCTCATAGCCGCCCGCATTGAGAAGCTTTATCTGATCCTCGGAAAGAGGCTTCGAGTAAACCGTTACGTCTTCAACAAGCATCGAAGCGAGCCTTTCCGCCCAGTTTCCTCCGAAGGACTTGCCGACCGAATTGACCTTGAAGCTCTTTATATCTGCCGCAGTGAGAGATGCGAGTGTTTCCCAATTCTTCGGTGCGGAAGAATCAGCCTGAAGGTTGCCGTCAACATAAATCTTTACGGTGTTCGTCTCAACATCGTATGTAAGCGTGTAAACATGTCTCTGTTCCCAGTGGAGAACCCACCACATACATCCGTCGAGCCAGTTGCCCTGTCCGGAGTACGGCCGTCTTGCGGTTCCTACGTTCCCGGACCAAGACGCATAGAAAGAAGCTGCCGCTCTGTTCGGATCATCACCGGAATCTTCACCTACCGGCTCAGGAATGTTATCCGAAGAGAAAGCAAACAGAACTCTCGACCATTTGCCGCCTTCATCAGCCGCCTGATGCGTCGTAAGTGTCATTGAGTATGTGAAGCCTTCGATCTCATCTTCCGGAACATCGGTAAACAGATCGTCGGGCAGAAGGAAGTAGCCTTCCGTGAAATCGATGCCGCCATCCTTCAGTTCTGCGTTGAGCGAATGCTCAGCGTCAAGAACGATATCGTCATGCTTGCCAGTCAGATCTTCAAGTCCCTGCTGGAAATCATAAGCTGCAAGAGGCTCAACAAAGTCGACCTCTTCAGTGACAACGCCTTCGCCCTTAACTGTGAGTGAAGAAACGTTTATGTACTTGTGAACTACATCCTCCACCGGTGCGGGGTTCGTTATTACGACCGTGTTCGTGCCCTCATTGAGCTCCGCTTTCACGGTCAGAGTCATTGTCTTGTTCCAATCGTCGTTCGTGGCGATTTCAAGGCTTGTCTGCTCGCCATCGTTAACAATGATGTCGGCAACTCTCGGGCCGTCCGCGCTTTCCTTTGCGGCATACTCGAGTGTGAGCTCATATTCGCCCGCCTTTGTTACGTCAAAGGTAAACTTGACATAAGCATCTTTCGCATCAGCTTTCGGACCGAGACCGAGCTGCTTACTTGATCCCTTCGTCTGAATGCCCATATCGCTGAGGCCTGCCCAAGTAAGGGTAGCCTTTTCGCCGACGGAAACGGACTTTACGCCATCTGTTTCCGTAACGCCTGTCTCGTCTGCCGGCACAGCATACGTTACCTTACCCAAGCCCGCAGCGGACGCGGACGAGGGCACGATAAGTACCAATGACGTGCAGACCATTGCAATCACAACGATGATCGCGAGAATCTTTTTCATGTGTTCCTCCAAAAAATTTTTCTTTTCCGATATTCATTTATCGGTTTTATTTTATTATAAACCATTTGGTAAAGCTTTGTCAACAGATTTCGTATAAAATATGAACAATTTATGACTTCTGATCATGCAGGCGCTAACAAGCAGCGCCTCTCACGCCGCCGTACGCTCCGTTCGGCATACGGCGGTTCAATTCAGATAATAATTTAAGCAGCAAATGAGGACTCGTTTAGCTCGGTCTTGTGGCTTTCGCCTTGATATTGACTTTTGATCCGAGCTTCCTTTCGATCGGGCTCGTTATGGTATGTATGACTCTGTTTGCCGCAGCGCTGCCGCCTGCTGTGATTACACAGTCGTCCGCATATCTTTCGAAGCGAAGCCCCCTTGCTTCAAGTTCGTAAGACCGACGGCATGCCCGTCATACCTAAGAAAAGAGCGCCCCTTTCAAAGGAGCGCTCTTGATCAAGCATTATATGTTTCCTATTTCAGAAATCCTATATTAGTGCTTCTTGGAAACGATGTATGCGCCGGAACCGATAGCAGCGATTGCGAGAGCGATCGTAGCAAAACCGGTCTGCGGAGCTGTCGGCTTGTCACCGCCCTGGGAAGGCGTGGTAGCGGGAGCGGAAGCTTCGTCTGCTTCGTATGTGATAGCAGCAGCCTCTTCAGCAGTCAGAGCCGTGTTGTAAACAACGAGCTCGCTGAGCGTAACGCCCTCAGCATACTCGCCGTTTTCCCAGTTAGCCTTACCGATCTGGAAATGCGGGTTTTCACCGATGCAGCCTGCAAGAGAGAGGTCAAAGCCCTCAGTCTGAGGAACGTTTGCAACTTCCGTGCCGTCAGCATAAACGATGATGGAGCCGTCCTCCGGGTAAACAACGACGATGCTCATGAAAGCGTCGGGGTTGTATTCCATCTTGTTCGCGTCAGCGGGACGACCGTCCGGGTTGGAATAACGCTGTGCGGAGAACTTGCCGGGGTTATCCTTGTTGTCGTAGTACATGCCGAGGTAATGCTCCTTCGGCCAAGAGTGCTGATCCTCAGACGAGATCTCATATACCCAAGCAGCCTTGCCTGTGTCGGAAGCCGGTCCCTTGACCTTCATAGCGATGGTCATCGCGGTCAGCCCCTTAAGAGCAGACGCATCAGCCGTCAGATAGGACTCTGCACCAAGTGTTACGGCACCGTTAGCATATGTAAAATTAGAGCCGTTCTCGGTAAGTCCCTCGTCCTTGCCGTTCGTAAAGGTGAAGCGTGCAACAACATTGCTGTCAGCTGCCATTACGACGGAAGCGAAGCATGCTACCATAGCAATAGCCATGATGAGCGCGAGAATCTTCTTCATTTCTTTTCCTCCATGAAGTGATTTTGTTTTTTTCAGTACCCGATTGATACCGTTTTTCACATTATACCCTATATAAAACCGTTTGTCAACACCTCTGCGGAAATTTTATGAACAAAATATGAACTTTTTCATTTCATCTGCCCAAATAATTTATTTAAGATTTTCCATCCCGCAGACGCTGTATTTTAAGCCGAGATCATGATTTATATTCCGTTTTTTCCCGTCCCGCTTCCTTTGCGCATGTCATAAGTCTCACCCTCTCCGGCGACAGCTTAAAAGCTGCTGCAAGGAAAAACGCGAGCGCGCACACCCCGACCGACGCGGTCAGGATGATCTCCGGCGCCGTCCATATCACCCCTTCTCCAAGTCTTGGGATGAGGTATCCCCCGAAATCGTATACGGCGTGTATCAGCACGCACAAGGCGAGGCTCCCCGTCAGCATCAGCAAAAGCGAGCACATGCCGCCGATCAGAAACGAATACGACACCTGCAGAAGCGTCGCGCCGACGCCCGCGCCGGAAAGCAGATTGAACAGGTGCGACGCGCCGAACACCGCCGACGTTATGACCGCCGACATGAAGAGCTCCCGCCTCGTTTTGCCGAATTTTTCAACGACGGCGAGAAGCAGCACGCCGCGGAACGCGGTTTCCTCAAACAGTCCGACAAACAGCGACTCGACGGCATATGATGCGATCTCACCCGCACCGGCTGTCAGCCGCGCGTCCCCCGAAAGAAGGGGCAGTATCGGAAAATTGTTCACCGCGACGGCGAGCGCGACGGCGGCGGACGCGACGCCCCAGCATGTGACATCTCTCATTCGCGGAGAATATCCGAGATACAGTATGACGCCGACAAATGAAACAGAGCCGCACGCGCGCGTCACCGTCAGCTTTGTGCTGTCCGCGCCGTCAAATCCGGCAAATCCGCACGCGGAAAGCACGATCAGCGCGGCGAGCCCCGAAATCGCGAGCGCCATGCCGACTTTTATCTCACGTCCTGCCGCTTTCCCCATCGTCTGCCCCCGCGTGTTTCAATGTGCTGCGCTTTAATGCGATTGCTTCCATTATATATAATACTACTCCCGCGGCTGCAAACAGTATCGCCCCCACCTGAGACGGCGTCAGTCCGGGTATGAACGACGCTCCCCTGTCGTCGGCGCGCAGGTATTCGATAAAGAACCGCCAGACGCCGTAAGCGACGAGATATATTATGTGCGCGCCGCGCCTGCCGCTCAAAAGCAGTTTCACGAGCACGGCGAACAGCGCATAAAGAAAGATCGATTCAAAGAGCTGCGTCGGCACGGCGCGATAGCCGAGGTTGACATGGTATATCCCATACCACGCGTCCGTCTTCGCCCCGTGGCAGCATCCGGCAAAAAGGCACCCGATCCGCCCCGTCGCGTGCGCAAAGCAGACGCAGCACGCGGCGATATCGGCCAGAAGCGGCGCGCTCTTGACGTGAAGTTTGTCCTCCGCGCAAACACGTTTGCCGACTGAAAAATATACGGCGACAAATACCGCGATCCCGCCAAGAAGCCCGCCGTAAAACGTCATGCCCGTACCGAACCGGAACTCACCCGTCTCAAGCCAATCGTACAAGGACTGCGTAAGTATCGACGCGGCATATCCGCCCGCGATCGCCGCCACCGCGGAGCCGAGCGCAAGATTATATACCTTCGTCTCCAGCCCGCACTTGTCCCCGAGCAGCCGCAAAAGCAAAATCGCGGACACGAGCGCCAAAAGATAAAACAGCGCATAGAAGTCAAATCCGGGAAATATATCGTTCGGGTACATACGTGCCGCTCCTTTTCTACATTTATATAATATAGCGATGCCGTCGCATGAGTTGCCGTTTTGTCTATTCTATCACATCGACCGGCAAATAAAAAGGGTTATTGCAAACTTTCCTCCGAACGACGCCCATTTTTCGCTTAAAATCGTTTACAATAGAAAAAAACCGTGGTATAATACATTTTGTAAGGCTTAGTACGGGTTTGTTAGCGCAGTGACGGACATTGACCGCTGATTTTGTCATGGCGCCAATGGTTTTTATTGGGCGACCTCTCCCCGTCTAAAGAAGATCTTCTTATATGAAAGGAAGGACACATATTATGAGCAATGTAAGCGAAGCTCCGTACGCAATGAGTGCGGAAGTTCAGCATCAGTGCGTTGTGGCCAAGGGTCCGCGTCACGATCCCGCTCCGATCCCGGAGGAAGGCAAATGGATCGCTGCGAAACAGATCACGGATATCTCCGGCTACACTCACGGCGTCGGCTGGTGCGCGCCTCAGCAGGGTGCATGCAAGCTGTCGCTGAACGTCAAGAACGGCGTTATCGAGGAGGCCCTCGTCGAGACGATAGGCTGCTCCGGCATGACACATTCCGCCGCAATGGCAGCTGAGATCCTCCCCGGCAAAACAATTCTTGAGGCGCTCAATACAGACCTCGTCTGCGACGCCATCAACACCGCCATGCGCGAGCTGTTCCTGCAGATCGTATACGGCAGAACGCAGTCCGCATTCTCCGACAACGGTCTTGTTATCGGCGCCGGCATGGAAGACCTCGGCAAGGGCGCGCGCTCGATGGTCGGCACAATGTACGGAACGAAGGAAAAGGGCGTCCGTTATCTCGAAATGACAGAGGGCTACTGCACAAGAATGGCTCTCGACGCTGACGATCAGGTGATCGGCTACGAATTCGTCTCTCTCGGCAAGATGACCGACTTCATCAAGAAGGGCATGGAGCCGAACGAGGCTTATGAGAAGTCCAAGGGTACATACGGCAGGTTCGCCGAGGCCGTCAAGTACATCGACCCGCGCAAGGAATAAATAAAGGAGGAAATCAAAGTGGCACAGTTTGAAGGTTACGAAAGACGCGAGGCCAAGATCCTCGGCGTTCTGAAAGAATACGGCATTTCCTCTATCGACGAGTGCAAAGAGATCACTCTCGCCAAGGGCATAGACGTTGATTCCATCGTCCGCTCCACACAGCCTATCTGCTTTGAAAACGCTGTCTGGGCGTACACGGTCGGCGCGGCTATAGCCATCAAGTCCGGCTGCACAAAGGCTTCCGACGCTGCGGCAAAGATCGGTGTCGGGCTTCAGAGCTTCTGCATCCCCGGCTCCGTCGCCGAAAACCGCAAGGTCGGTCTTGGCCACGGCAATCTCGGCGCAATGCTTCTGTCCGATGAGACAGAGTGCTTCTGCTTCCTCGCAGGTCACGAGTCCTTTGCAGCGGCAGAGGGCGCGATCAAGATCGCTCTAAACGCAAACAAGGTTCGTACAAAGCCGCTCCGCGTCATTCTGAACGGTCTTGGCAAGGACGCTGCGTTCATAATCTCCCGTATCAACGGATTTACTTACGTTGAGACAGAGTTTGACCCCTACACGGAAACGGTCAAGGTCGTGAAGGAAGTTCCCTACTCGAACGGTCCTCGCGCCGATGTCAAGTGCTACGGCGCTGACAACGTTCCCGAAGGCGTTGCAATAATGAAGCTTGAGAACGTCGGCGTTTCCATCACAGGCAACTCGACGAACCCGACGCGCTTCCAGCATCCGGTTGCGGGCACATACAAGAAGTGGTGCAACGAGAACGGCGTGAAGTATTTCTCCGTCGCGTCCGGCGGCGGCACAGGCCGTACACTGCATCCCGACAACATGGCTGCAGGTCCGTCCTCATACGGCATGACGGACACGATGGGCAGAATGCATTCCGACGCGCAGTTCGCGGGCTCCTCGTCCGTCCCTGCTCACGTTGAAATGATGGGCCTTATCGGCATGGGCAACAACCCGATGGTCGGCGCAACAGTCGCCGTCGCGGTCGCTGTCGAAGAAGCGATGAAGTAAGACTGCCTTTTTTGCGGGCGGAACACTTTTTCGTATGTGTTCCGCCCGTTCCCCTTTACAAAACTTTTTTATCAATTTTCCGACCGTTTAATTTATTGCGGCGCGGTGGACGGAGCGTGCGTCATGTTCAAGGAATACCCCGCGGGCAGACTCGACAATATAAAATATGTAGCGATCCTGACAAGGTATCGCGGAAAATGGGTCTACGCATTTCACAAAAAGCGCCGGAGCTTCGAGCATCCGGGCGGTCATGTCGAGCGCGGCGAAACCGCGCTTGAGGCTGCGCGCCGCGAGCTTTATGAAGAAACCGGAATAAGCTCTGCAAAGTTCGTGCCGCTTTGGGATTATATCTACATCTGGGACAACAGGCGCGGGCGCAGCAACGGTCGGGTTTTCTTCGCGGAGGCGGAGAGCATCGGAGAGCTGCCGAAGAATTCCGAGATGACGCATGTCGAGCTGTTTGACGACGTTCCGGAGAATTTTACATACAATGTGGAAAAGGAGCGCCGCGACATCGAAAAGGCGTTGAAGGCGCTGCCCGTCATCCTCGGCGAGAAATAAAATAAGCAAATTCGTGACGGCGGCGTCGATGCCCGCCGTCATTTTTATATCCGCCATCAGCCTAACGCGCATGGACAGGCATTAAGCCGATAAGGCATTGCCGACCTGACACACTTTTGTTGATAAAGTCAATTGTGAACATTTTGTAACTTTTTTTGAACAAAAACGATTGACAAAATGCAATATATATAATATAATAAATCGTGATATGCGGGGAAAAAGGATCGCGGGTTTATCCCCCTTGCTTTGCGTATCAAAAAATTATATGTTTGCCGTAATTTTTGGCAAGGAGGATCAGTATGGATCAGTATCCGAACAACCAGAATCAGAACCCGAACCAGAATCAGAATTACCAGAATCAGAATCAGGGCTTCCAGAACCCGAACCAGGGTTTCCAGAACCCGAATTACATGCCGCCTCAGCCCCCGATGGGTCCTGTAAATGACGGCAAGGGAATTTCGATCGCAGCTCTCGTCTGCGGTATCCTCGGAATCGTCGGAAGCTTTATCCCGTTCGTTTCATATTTCACGACAGTCCTCGCGATACTCGGCCTTATCTTCGGTATCATGGGGCGCAAAAAGTCCACGCTTGCTTATGGCAAGGCTTCCGGGCTTGCAACTGCCGGTCTTGTTCTCGGCGCTATCGGCGTCGGCTTCGCTGTGCTCGGTCTGCTCTGCACGATCGTTTGCACCGCTGCCATCTGCTCTGCTGGCGCTGCCGGCATGAACGGCATGTTCTAAGATACAGGCAAATTGATAAACCGGCGGCATTCCTGCCGCCGGTTCTTCTTATATATTATAATGTATGTTTTAAAGAGGCATTAAATGTTTCCCGACATAACGATATTCGGAAAGACGATCGGAATATATGCTCTGATCGCGATAGCCGCCGGAATGCTTGTCGGCGTGCTGCTTTGCCGCCGCGTTTCGCGCCTCGGCCTTGACGACAATGACGCGATAATGTTTTTATTGTTCGTAGTCATCGGCGTGCTCGTCGGAGGTTCGCTGCTTTACGCGATAACGAATCTGCAATACTTTCCAAAGCTGTTCGCGTCGTCGTCCGTCAAAGAAGCGCTGTTATATTTAAATTTGCTGTTCGGCGGCTCTGTTTTTTACGGAGGCTTCCTTGGCGGCGCGTCTGCCGGATGGCTGTATGCCGTATTCAAAAAGCTCGATAAAACCGTATATCTCGACGCTATGGCTCCGCTCATCCCGCTGTTTCACGGTTTCGCGCGGCTCGGCTGCTTTTTCGGCGGCTGCTGCTACGGCATAGAGTCGGATTTCGGGTTTGTTGTGCATGGAAATCCGTACGTTCCAGAGATAAACGACGTGCGCCGGTTCCCCGTGCAGCTGCTTGAGTCGGCGGGAGAATTTCTGATATTCCTTATACTTGAGCTTTTGTACGTAAAAATATGGGGTGTGCAGCTTCGCGGCGAGACACGGGAGCCGTCTTCGCATCCGCTGCGCGGCAGGCTTTTCCCGCTCTATCTGATCCTTTATCCGACGCTGCGCTTCTTCGATGAATTCCTGCGCGGCGACGCGATCCGCGGATTTGTTTTCAACGGTTTGCTGTCAACATCGCAGTTCATAAGCATAATTCTCTTCACCGTCGCGGTTGTCTGGCTCATACTTACAAGGCGCAGGACAAAGCCTCAGTCGGCAGCTTGAGTTTTAAGATTGATTCATAATAGAATGCGAAAGCACCTTGAAATTACACGAATTCAGGCAGGAAAGGGGGATTTTTCGCCGTGAAAATCAGATGCGTATGGGAGCATAACGGAGACGACAGTATTTTATATGCGAGCAATTTCCCCGGCGCATTTACACGAGGCGCGTCAAAAGATGAGGCGCTTCGGAAAATGCCTGCCGAGATCAAATCATACCTCAGATGGAAGGGCGATTTAATACCCGATTCGCTTGAGGCGGAAATAATCGGTGAAAAACGGTCTGAGTTAACTGTTTCCGACGCGGATTCCGATGTTATCTTTGATGATGAGAGAAAAGAATTAAGCCTTGCTGAATATGAGGATTTGAAAGCGCTCGCCTTAAAATCTGCCCAGGATTTTTTGACGCTGTACGAGGCAATGCCGAATAAAAATAAGAGTTGCCTTCCGGCAAGGGAAACATTCTACGGGCATGTCCCACGTACTGCGCTTGAGATGTACGAACACACAAAGAATGTCAACGAATATTATTTTGACGAAATAGGCGTACCCGCGGACAATGAAGGCACTATTTCAGATTGTCGGGAGCGCGGTTTTTCGGCACTTGAACGCCGGGAGGGTTTCTTAAAAAATACGGTTTATGTCGGAAGTTATGATGAAGAATGGTCTTTGCGAAAAGTATTGAGGCGGTTTATCTGGCACGACAGGATCCACGCAAAGGCAATGTACCGAATGGCTGTTAAGACCTTTGGCATTGACGCTGTGCCGAATGTATTTCTGTTCGATATATAGTTTCCTGTTTTATGATATTTCCGATGCGGCACTGATGCGCCCGATCCGCCAATTTAAATTCATCAAAACGCGTTTTTTGCGCATAAGAAAAATCCGTCGGTTTCCCGACGGATTTTTCATTGACGCCCCCTGATGGACTCGAACCAACGACCCCCTGATTAACAGTCAGATGCTCTAACCGACTGAGCTAAGGAGGCGTACACAAAATAAAAAAGGAAAATATGCACCATCAGGGATTCGAACCCGGGACCCACTGATTAAGAGTCAGTTGCTCTACCAACTGAGCTAATGGTGCAAACCTTTTCCAACCGAAAAGGAGAAGATACAAGGCGTAAACACTGATAGAAAATGAACCATAGAAGTTCAAGCCCTCGGTCAATTAGTATCGGTCAGCTGCATGCCTTACGGCACTTCCACCTCCGACCTATCAAAC
>CANRIL010000014.1 GCA_947630625.1 uncultured Clostridia bacterium | reverse complement strand
ATAAAGTAATTGCTCATTTGGCGAGTTGAGTTTAAGAACGACAACGCTTTATACGGATGCAGACTATGCCGCGTCTAACGCATGTTATGAGAAGATCGGCTATGTTCTCAGAGGAAAATTGTGTACGATAGGCTGAACATGGGCAGCAGCTTTTTAAGGTGCAGGAAATCAAAAAGGTTTCCTGCTTTCTTTTTATGGGGGCGTCCCGGCTGATGCCTCGGTCGGTGTTTCAATATCCAGCACAAGCTAACGTCCCGGACATATATATTTTAAAAAGTTTTGAAAGGGTCCGGGGGGACTTTTTCCAAAAGTCCCCCCGGGTAAATTTTACATCTCCTTCATCACAGCCTCGGCGAACTCTTTTGCCGTTGCGCCGTCCGGGCGGCCGGTCATGATGACTTTGCCGCTGCCGGTCGTACATTTGTCAAGCGCGGACGAAAGCCGGTCTGCTTCAGATGTGAACCCGATATGGTTGAGCATGAGGACTCCGGCGCGCATGATGCTTGCCGGATTCGCGTATGCGCCGTGACCGCGCTCTATCATGCGCGGGGCGGAGCCGTGGATCGCCTCAAACATCGCGTATCTGTCGCCGATGTTGGCGCTGCCCGCCGTGCCGACGCCGCCGCCGATCTCGGCGGCCTCGTCTGTTATGATGTCGCCATACAGGTTCGGCAGAACGAACACCTGAAACTGCGAGCGGCGGTTTTTGTTCAGCAGGTTCGCGGTCATGATGTCGATATACCAGTCGTCGACCGTGATCCCGGGATAATCCTTTGCGATCTCGCGGCAGATGGCGGAAAATTTCGCGTCCGTCTTCTTCATTATATTTGCTTTTGTGACGACGGAGACGTTCGTTTTGCCCGTCTTTCTCGCAAATTCGAACGCTGCACGCGCGATGCGGCGCGTGCCTTCATCCGTTGTTACCTTGAAATCGAACGCCAGCGTGTCCGGCACGTCGAAGCCTCTGCTGCCGAGAACGTATTCTCCCTCGGTGTTCTCACGGAAAAACGTCCAGTCGATGTTTTCTTCCGGCACCTTTACGGGGCGGACGTTTGCGTAAAGGTCAAGCTCGCGGCGCATCGCGACGTTGGCGCTCTCCATGCCGGTGCCGTGCGGTGTCTCCGTCGGTCCCTTGAGGATCACGTGGCACTTTTTTATCTCGCTGAGCGTGTCGTCGGGGATCGCTTTGCCGACGGCTTTGCGGTTTTCAATAGTCAAGCCCTCGATCGGGCGGAGTTCGACCTTGCCGGCGTTTATCCTGTCTTTTAACAGTTCTTCGAGCACACGCATCGCCTCGTGTGTTATGATGGGACCAATGCCGTCCCCGCCGCAGAATCCGATGATGATGCGGTCGAGCTTTTCATAGTCCAAAATTTCGCGATTTTTCAGTTTCTCCGCGCGGTCAAGCTGTTCGGAGACGAGCGCCCTAAAATGGTCGCACGCATCGTTGAGTATTTTTTCCTTTTCCATGTTCGTTTTAACCTTTCCTTTATAATATAATGAAGTTTTTAAACTAATTTGTGCGGTAGCTTACGCTTTTTTGTCCGGGACGTGAGATTTCGTATATTCGAGCAGCCCGCCGCAGATGAGCATTTCACGCTGCCGCTCCGTGAAGGCGCAGACGAGGCGGTATTCTTCGCCTGTCGTTGTATTTTTGACGTTGACGGAGCCGCGCTCCATTCCGGCGTGAAGTCCCTCGAACGAAAGCGCGTCGCCCTCGCTGATCTTGTCATAGTCGTTAGGGTCGGCGAACGTCAGCGGGATGATACCCGAATTTATGAGATTTGCCGCGTGTATGCGCGCGAAGCTCTTTGCGATAACGGCGCGGACGCCGAGATACAGTGGCACGAGCGCCGCATGCTCGCGAGACGAGCCCTGTCCATAATTCGCTCCGCCGACAATGATGCTCTCGCCGAGCGCGCGTGCGCGCTCAGGGAAACTCTCGTCGCAGACGGAGAAGCAGAATTTCGAAAGATACGGGATATTGGAGCGATAGGGAAGTATCTTTGACCCTGCCGGCATGATGTGGTCGGTCGTGATGTTGTCGCCGACCTTCAGCGAGACTTTGGCGCTGAGCGCGTCCGTGACGGGGCACGATGCGGGGAAAGGCTTGATGTTAGGACCGCGCACGATCGAAACGTCTGCCGCGTCCTCAGAAGACGCCGGCTGTATTATGGCGCTGTCGTTGACGGCGAACGATTCCGGCATGCGTATCTCCGGCATTTCGCCGAGAGTGCGTGGGTCGGTTATTACGCCCGTGAGCGCGGAGGCGACTGCCGTCTCCGGGGAGACGAGGTAGACTCCGGCGTCCTTCGTGCCGGAACGCCCTTCAAAGTTGCGGTTGAACGTTCGCAGGCTGACGCCGCCGGAATTGGGCGAGAAGCCCATGCCGATGCAGGGACCGCACGCACATTCGAGCAGTCGCGCGCCGGAGGCGAGAATATCAGAGAGCGCGCCGGAGTCGGCGAGCATCGAGAGGACCTGACGGCTGCCGGGCGAAACGGACATCGACACGGACGGCGCGATCACGCGTCCGCGGAGCAGTGACGAAACCTTCAGCATGTCGTAAAGCGAAGAATTTGTGCAGGAGCCGACGCAGACCTGGCTTATCGGCTTCCCGGCGACGGTTTTGACGGCAACGACGTTGTCCGGACTGTGCGGACATGCGATCAGCGGCTCAAGCGCGTCTAGGTCGATCTTTATCACGCGGTCATAGACGGCATCCGGGTCGGCGGATAACGGGACGAAGTCGCATTCGCGCCCCTGTGCCGCGAGAAAGCGGCGAGTCTGTTCGTCGGAGGGGAAAATCGACGTTGTCGCGCCGAGCTCCGCACCCATATTCGTGATCGTCGCGCGCTCCGGAACGGAGAGCGAGAGAACGCCTTCGCCGCCCCATTCGATTATGGCGCCGCCGCCGCCTTTGACCGATAAAATCCTGAGTATTTCAAGGCTTATGTCCTTTGGCGTCACAAATGCGTGAAGTCTGCCGGAAAGCTCGACTTTATATATCTTCGGCATCGTGATATAGTACGCGCCGCCGCCCATAGCGACCGCGACATCCATCCCGCCGGCGCCGAACGCGAGCATACCGATGCCGCCGCACGTCGGCGTGTGGCTGTCCGAGCCTATCAACGTCGCGCCCGGACGGCCGAACCGTTCAAGATGCACCTGATGGCAGATACCGTTGCCGGGACGCGAGAATCGGACGCCGAATTTCTTCGCGGCGCTCGCGATATAGAGGTGATCGTCGGCATTTTCAAAGCCGGTGCCGAGCGTGTTGTGGTCGATATAGGCGACGGAAAGCTCGGTGCGGACGCGCGGAATTCCCATAGTCTCAAATTCGAGATAAGCCATCGTCCCCGTCGCGTCCTGCGTCAGCGTCTGATCGATCCGGAGCGCAATTTCCTCGCCCGCCTTCATCGAGCCGCCGCAAAGATGCGATTTTATTATTTTCTCAGCGATCGTGTAACCCATTATGCGTTATCCTCCCTGTTTTTTATAAAGCTGCCGATAATGCTTTCTCGCGCGCTTTTGACATGTGACGACGCAATTCGCTCGGCGGCGTCCGCGTCGCGCAGTCTGACAGCTTCAAAAATCGCGCGGTGCTCTGCGACGGCGGCGCTGGCGCGGTCAAAATCTGCGTAGAACGCACGGCGGCAGCGCCGTACTTTATTGTGAAGCGATGAAAGAATATCGTCAAGTATTCGACTGCCGCAGCTTTCATATATGATATCGTGAAAGCTGGAATCGAGGTCTCCGGAGCTGTCCGCCCTGCCGCGTTCCAGATAAAATTCCTGAAGTCCGAGATTTTCTTCAAGCGCGGCAAGCTTTTCGTCAGTGACGCGCTCTGTAAAAAGTCGCGTCGCGTAGCCTTCGATGCGGGCGCGAATTTCGTAAATGATGTTGATGTCGTCCTCGGTGACGCCGATAACGAGCGCGCCGCGCGGCGTTTGTTCTATCAGACCGTCCTGCTCAAGCCTGCGAAGCGCTTCTCTGACCGGAGTCCGGCTGACGCCGAGCTCCTCCGATATGCGGTTCTCAGACAGATATTCGCCCGGCTTGTAAGCCCCGTCGAGAATGCCGCCTTCAAGCGATTCGAATACCTTGTCGGAAAGAGAAATTTTAATGCCGTTATTGTTCATGATGACAAAAGGCTCCTTTGCCTGAAATAATTATTTATCGCGCTGTATACATGTATACAAGTATACAACATCGCGCTTGCTTTGTCAAGCGATATCGGTTTTTTTATGTGCCGGCCGAAAAAAGGAAATAGGGATTCGGCGGGGAAATGGCATTGTGCGGCGGACGGCAGTGGGCGGAGACTGATCGGCATCAATATCCGAACGCTGGGGCGGATTCTGACGCTTGACATTATGGCGAGACAACGTAGAGCGCCGACACAGCGCATCGAGGCATAGCGTGTCAACACAGCGCATCAACGCATAGCTCCGGCACAGCGCATCAACATATCTCCCCAACTCAGCGCATCAACGTAGTTCGTTGACGCAGAGCGTCAACGAACGGAAATAATCGGACATTTTTTGTCCGTTTGAAGATGCGGTGTTTCCTTTTTCGGAGCGGTGTGATAATATCTGATATATAGAAGAAAACGCTTTTAACTATGGGAGACAGGATATGAACGAATTTGAAAAACAGGCGCGCGAGCTCGTTGGCAAAATGACGCTCGCCGAAAAATGCTCGCAGCTCAAATATGATTCGCCCGCGATAGAGCGGCTCGGGATACCCGCTTATAACTGGTGGAACGAAGCGCTGCACGGCGTCGCGCGGTCAGGCGTCGCGACCGTGTTTCCGCAGGCGATCGCGATGGCGGCGTCGTTTGACGACGCGCTGCTCGAAGAGATAGGCGGCGCGATCTCGGACGAGGCGAGGGCGAAATATAACGAATACAAACGTTTCGGCAGCACACAGATATATCAGGGGCTGACGTTCTGGTCGCCGAACATCAACATTTTCCGCGACCCGCGCTGGGGACGCGGTCACGAGACGTACGGGGAGGACCCGTATCTGACCGGGCGCATGGGAGCCGCCTTTGTGCGCGGAATGCAGGGCGACGGCAAATATCGCAAGGTCGACGCGACGCTCAAGCATTACGCCGTCCACAGCGGTCCCGAATCGCTGCGCCATGAATTCGACGCGCGCGTCAGCGCGCAGGACCTGCACGAAACGTATCTTGAAGCGTTCCGGTACTGCATCGAACATTCGCATCCTGCCGCCGTCATGGGCGCCTACAACCGTACGAACGGCGAGCCGTGCTGCGCGTCAGAGACGCTGATCGGACTGCTCTACGGAGAGCTCGGATTTGACGGCTACTATCTCTCCGACTGCGGAGCCATCAACGATATCAACGCGCATCATCACGTAACGGAATCGCCGGCAGAGAGCGCGGCGCTCGCGCTTTCGGCTGGTTGCGTGCTCAACTGCGGCGAGGCATACGCGCATATGCTGGCGGCGCACGAGATGGGACTTGTCGACGAGAAAACGATCACCGAGGCGGCGGTGAAGCTCTTTGCCGCCAGATTCCGGCTCGGAATGTTTGCCGACGACTGCGAATATGACAGGATCGGATATGACGTTGTCTGCTGCGACGAACACAGGAAGCTGAACCTCAAAATGGCGCGCGAGTCGATAGTGCTCCTTAAAAACGACGGAATACTCCCGCTGAAAAATTCCGGAGCGCTGAAAATCGCCGTCATAGGTCCTGCCGCCGACGACACGAGCACGCTGCTCGGCAACTATAACGGCACTCCCGAAAGCAGCACGACTTTATACGAAGGCATCCGCCGCGCCTGCCTCGGACAGGTATATTACGCGCGCGGCTGCCGCGGCTACTTCCACGGCGACGGCAACGACTGCGGTGAACAGTGTCTGCGCGAAGCGCTGCTCGCAGCCGACAGAGCAGATGTCGTCATAATGTGCGCGGGACTTTCGCCCGCATATGAAGGCGAGGAGGGCTCGTTCGGGCACGGAGGCGATAAGACCGATATCGAGCTGCCGCAAGTGCAGAGGGAACTCTTTGAAGCCGTCGCGTCGCGCGGCAAACCGATAATTTTCATAAACGTCAGCGGCAGCGCGATGAACCTGACAAGGCAGGACGAGGAGTGCTCCGCCGTGCTCCAGTTCTTCTACGGTGGGGCGCGCGGCGGCGAGGCGATGGCGGACATCATATTCGGCAGGATTTCGCCCTCCGGCAGGCTGCCGGTCACGTTTTACCGCTCGACGGACGATCTGCCGCCGTTTGAGGACTACTCGATGGAGGGCAGAACGTACAAATTCTTCCGCGGAACGCCGCTTTACGCGTTCGGACACGGGCTTTCATACACGACCTTCACGTATTCGCACCTGACCGCGCACCCGAAACCGCACGGCGCAGACTTCAAGGTAACTGTGAAAAACGACGGCGGCGTCGACGCGGACGAGACTGTCATGCTGTTCATACATGAACGGGATGCCGGCTGCCGCACGCCGATAAAGAAGCTCGCCGCGTTCGCGCGCGTCAGCGTCCCTGCGGGCGAGGAGAGGGAAGTCAGCCTTAAGACGGAGGACGGCGCATTTTATCATATAAATGACGAAGGCGAACGCGTTTTCACGCCCGGAACGTTTGACATCATGTGCGGAGACGAAAAAACGGCGATTTTCGTGAAATAAGACGCCGGACGGGGGAAATATTGCATCGTCAGAAATAATATCCTTCATGAAAATGAATGAAACAATGAATAATTAGCCGCAAAAGAGAATATTTGAATGTTGACGACTCATATGCTCCAAACCGCAGGCAGGGCAAAGGAATTCAAGCGATGCCGCCATATTCGCCCGGAGTTGGCTTATTAAGTCGAAATCCGGCATAAAAATATACAATAGACGGCGCATATTCGGCATGCTGTTTTGTTTAAATAGTAGTTTTTCGCCAAACGGCCAATTAAAGCTTGACAAATGAAAGTTAGGCATGCTACAATATGCAAAAGCAAGATTCCATGACAGATGGAATAAGGCTTTAATCAATCCGTCGGTCGGAACCCGGCGGTCCGGTGACCGTGATGAAGTCACGGCAGACGGGAAATTTTTAAGGAGGAACCTTATGAAAAGAACACTTGCTTTCCTTCTCGCTCTCATGATGGTAGTGTCTGTTCTCGCAGGATGCAATCCTGAGAAAGAACCGAACGAAACCGGTGACAATGGGACAGAGGGAACAAATGCACCGGGTGTTGAAGATGGACTTCCGAGCGTAAAAGAATTTGACGCGAACGCGAAGTACACATATACCACCTCGGCGCAGACACTTCCGAGCGGCTGGAACCCTCATACATACCAGACCGCTGACGACGCTGTGTACTTCGATTACACGACGGACAGCCTCTACACGCTGTTCTTCAACGATGAAGTACATCCGCAGGAAGGGCGCGAAGCGTTTGACGGTTACGTGATCGTTCCGTCCATGGCGGCTGATTACCCCGTTGACGTTACCGAGTCCGTAAAGAAAGATCATCCGCAGTTCAACATTCCTGAATCTGCAACGAGCGGTTACGCCTGGAGCGTAAAGCTTCGTGACGATCTTAAGTGGGACGACGGCACGCCGATCACGGCTCAGGATTTCGTTGACTCTCTCGAAAGAGTCCTCCGCGCTGAGCTCATGAATTACCGTGCAGCTGACTACTACAGCGGTTCTTACGTTGTTGCAAACGCAAAGAACTACGGTCTTGCCGGCTTCTATGATTATGATGACAACGGCAAGGGCGCTGCAAACGACCCGAACGGCGATCCCGCAGCTTGCGCTGTTCAGATGTCCGACCTCGTGAAGAATGAAGACGGTCAGTACACGTACAACGGCAACCTCGTCTTCATCGGCACCAACTACTCGCTCGCTTGGACGGGCGGCGACACGCTCCCTGACCTCTATGACGTATATCATGATTCCTACGGCATGGAGATGTTCGATAAGGAAGCTCTCGACAAGCTTATGGAAGCTACTGACGGTCACGGCACCGCAGTCTGCAACGATGAGAACCTTGAGCTGCTCAAGAAGATCATCACCTATAGCGAAGACTGGGGCGAGACAGAGGCTAACATCCCCTGCTACCTCCTGATAGTCAACCATCAGTATGATGCTGATTATTCATTTGACAACGTCGGCCTCTATGTGAGCGGCGACAACGAGCTCACGTTCGTATACCCGAACGCTCTTGACGGCTTCTACCTCATGACATACGCTATGTCCACGAGCTACCTCGTCAAGACTGACCTTTACGACAAGAGCCTCTCGAGTTCCGAGACGGCTGCCGGCAAGGTTTGGACCAGCACATACGGAACGGGCATGGATACATCCGTTTCCTACGGTCCTTACAAGGTATCCGAGTATCAGAGCGGAAAGCTCATGCACTTCACGAAGAACGAGAACTGGTGGGGCTGGAAGAGCGACGTTTATACGTACGTCGACCCCGACACGAACGAAAGATACAGAATGTATCAGACGACGGATGTTGACATCCAGAGCGTACCGGAAGCTGAGACGCGCAAGCAGATGTTCCTCTCCGGTCAGCTTATGACATACGGTCTGCAGTCTGACGACTACGATCAGTACCGTTCATCCGAGTACTACTACACGAGCCCTGCTGAGACGATCTTCTTCCTGCTCTTCAACGGCTACACGTCGATGATCGAAAAGCGTGAAGCTGCCGATACGTTCGACAAGACGAAGCTTGACCTCCAGGTTCAGACGCTCGAAAGCTTCCGCCGTGCTTGCGCAGTCTCCATCGACCGCGACAAGATGGCAGCTACAGTATCTCCCGCAAGAACGGGAGGATACGCATTCATTGGCGACACCTACATTTACGACCCCGAGACGTGCGCGTTCTACCGCGACACCGATCAGGCTAAGATGGCTCTCGTAGACTTCTACTCCATCAACCTCGCTGACTATGACAACGACCTCGATAAGGCTGTTGACGCTATCACAGGTTATGACCCTGTAACGGCTAAGGCGAAGTTCGAAGAAGCTTACCAGGAAGCTCTTGACAAGGGCTACATCACCGACAGCGACAACGACGGCAAGTCTGACCAGACTGTCACGATGGTGTACGCTATGTCCGGTGCTGTAAACGACTTCTATGAAAAGACCGCTAAGTTCCTCAACGACTCGCTCAACGGCGCTGCTGCAGGAACAGGCTTCGAAGGCAAGATCAACATAGACATCTACTCATCCGGCGACCTCGGCAACAGCTGGTCTGATGCTATTCGTAACGGCGAGTATGATACTCAGCTTGCTGGTTGGTCGGGCGCTGTTCTCGATCCGTTCTCAATGGCTGATACGTGGACAGACTCCGATAGATCCTACTGGGGCAACTGGTGGAAGGCTGAGACGATCGATCTGACGATCAAGATCGACGGCGAAGACCTCACGATGAGCGTCCGTGACTGGGCTCTCTGCCTCAACGGAACGATGAAGACAGTCAACGGCAAGGACTACAACTTCGGTTACGGTCAGACATCTGTTGAAAACCGTCTTACGATCCTCGCTGAGATCGAGAAGGTCATGCTCACATCTTACAACTGCGTGCCGATCATGCAGGACGGCTCAGGCTTCCTGCTCAGCCAGCAGGTGTACTACATCGTCGAGGATTACAACCCGATGATGGGTCGTGGCGGAATCCAGTACATGAAGTATAACTACAGTGATGCTGACTGGGCTGATTACGTTAAGAGCCAGGGCAATACGCTTAGTTATTAATCACTATACTGACGTATAACCACAGTTAACTGAAATGACGGCGGGGGCCGATAACTCGCCCCCGTCGTTATTCTTTTATTTTAAGTAGTAGCACTTACAAAAATATTTCATATTTGCGTATTCATGGACTCTCATGTGCCCCGCGGAGCATTTCGCGAGGCGCATGAGTGCCAAATGAAACGGAGGATAATCAGTTTAATGATCAAGTATACTCTCCAAAGGATACTGTACATGTTCCTGGTGTTCATGATAATCACCTTCATGTCCTTTATCCTAATCAGAATGCTCCCGCTTCCGATGCTTCCGCCTGAAGATCCGCACAATATTCAGGTCCTTCGCCGCCGTGAGGCTCTCGGATATAATGAACCTTATCTTGTACAGTTCTGGCTGTTCCTGAAGAACATCGTTACCAAGTGGGACTGGGGTCTTTCGGAAACGAGACTTGCATACGGTCAGGACGTGTGGCAGATATTTGTCGGCAAGCTGCCGGCGACGATGATAGTCAACCTTTATTCCATCATCTGGAGTATTCCGGTCGGAGTCGCGCTCGGCGTAATTGCGGCGCTCAAAAAGAACACCTGGGTAGACTATTTCCTCTCGACCGCGACGATGGTAGTCATTTCGGTACCGAGCTTCGTTTACGCGTTCCTCGTGCAGTACATATTCTGCTTCAAGCTGCACTGGTTCCCGTTCCTCATGAAAGGCGGTACGGACTATTTCAGCTGGGATATGTTTGTCAGTGTAATTCCTCCCGTGTTGTCGCTGTCATTCGGCGTTATCGCGGGATTCTGCCGAACGACGCGCGCGGAGCTGACGGAAGTTCTGACGAGCGAATTTATGCTGCTCGCAAGGACGAAGGGACTTACAAAGGCACAGGCGACCGTTCGCCATGCGCTCCGCAACTGCTTCGTCGTCATCGTTCCCGGTATCTTCGGTGAATTTATCGGCATCCTCGGCGGTTCGCTCATTATCGAGGGAATATTCGCCGTCCCCGGCGTCGGCAGACTGACGCTTGATGCTATAACGGCGCTTGATTACAATATATTTATGTTGTCCACGTGCTTCTATACGGCCATAGGACTTGCCGCAAGCCTTGTGGTCGACATAAGCTACGGATTTATCGACCCGCGTATTCGTATGGGTTCGAAGAAATAAGGGGGTATTTAACATGACAGATAACAATGATGTGACATACGAAAAGATACCCGCCGAAAAATTTGCATTTGTTCAGGAGAACGAAAGACTCCACGATAAGGAGCTCCAGACTAAGGCGCGCAGCTTTTTCGCGGACGCCATGCTCCGATTCCGTAAGAACAAGTCATCGGTCATTGCCTCGTATATACTGATCTTCCTCATTCTGTACGCGATATTTGCTCCGATGATCTCTCAGTATGACATAAAAGATACTGACCCGAGATACGTCAACTATCCTCCGTTCTCACCGGCGTTCGCAAATGCCGGGTTCCTCAACGGCGCGCGCAAGATGGACAGCCAGAATGACAAGGCTATGGACATCTGGAACGGTCTTGGCGTTGAGACTGGAATGAATCCTGTCATCCGCACGCTCGACACGCATACGACGCAGGTCAAGCAGAGAGGTAAATTGGTCACGCGCACGACGTATGACATTGAAGTCAATATGTACTATGCGCTCGGCATCATTTACTATAACTTCAACTACGAACAGTATGAAGCGCTCCAGAAATGGCAGAACGAGTCGGGCATTCAGGTAATATATCCTTATGTCGACGCTGAAAAGACAAACAACAGCGACAACCCGAATATCTGGTTTGAGCTTGACAGGTCGGGCAACGCGAAGAAGGATAAGAACGGCGATTTCATTCCCGCTTATTCTACCGACGCAGCAAACGCCGGCGCGCCCTACAACTCGATCCGTGTGAAGGGTGACGACGGTTCGCTTGTATACTCAAAAGCGAAATCCGGTTCCGTTCAGTGCCGTATTTGCTACTATAACTATTACATCTATCTGAACGGTCATGAACCGTCATATCTGATGGGAACGAACGTCATGGGCATGGACCTCTTCTGCGCGATCGGCGTAGGCGCACGTTTCTCACTCATATTCGCGATCATTGTCAGCGCGATCAACATGACGATCGGCGCGATCTACGGCTCTATCCAGGGTTATTACGGCGGCGCTATCGACATGACGCTCGACAGAATTACGGACGTTCTTTCCGGCGTTCCGTTCGTCGTTGTAACGACGCTGTTCCAGCTGCACCTTTCACGAAGAGTCGGCGTTGTTCCGTCATTCCTGTTCGCATTTGTGCTGACAGGGTGGATCGGTATGGCGGCGCTTACAAGAAAGCAGTTCTACCGCTTTAAGAGCCAGGAATTCGTCATGGCGGCGAGAACGCTCGGCGCCTCCGACAGAAGGCTTATGTTCAAGCATATCTTCCCGAACGCGATCGGAACGATCATCACGAGCTGCGCGCTCATCATTCCGGGCGTTATCAATTCCGAGACTTCAATGACATACCTCGGGATCGTCAACCTCAGCTCGTTCGCCGGAACAACGATAGGAACGCTGCTCTCGCAGGGCAACGCCGCCGCGACTACGGCTCCGCACGCGATGTTGTGGCCGAGCGTGTTCCTGGGGCTCCTTATGATATGCTTCAACCTGTTCGGCAACGGTCTGCGCGACGCCTTCAACCCGACAACGAGAGGAGTTGACGATTGATGGAAAACAAGTTACAGGTAAGAAATTTACGTATATCCTTTCGCACGTCAAACGGCAAGGTCCAGGCAGTCCGCGGCATAGATTTTGATCTGCACAAAGGTGAGACGCTCGCCATCGTCGGCGAGTCCGGCTCGGGCAAATCGGTCACCTCGAAGGCGATCCTCGGCATTCTCGCCGGAAACTCCATCGTCGAGTCGGGCGAGATCATATATGACGGGCGCGACCTTCTGAAAATTTCGGAGGAAGACTTCCATCATATCCGCGGTGATAAGATCGCGATGATCTTCCAGGATCCGATGTCCAGCCTTAACCCTATCGTCAGGATAGGCAAACAGCTGACTGAGGCGATGATCCTTAAGGGCAAGGTCAGGCAGAAGGAAAGCCGTAGGCTTTTCAACACGTATATCAAAAATCTCAGCAAGGCGATGGTCAGCGCCGGTGTCGACGCTGCAAGAGCCGAGGGAAGCTGCCGCAATTTCGACAAGTTTGAATTCAAGCATGTTGAGCTCGAATCAGCTTACAATATGTCGCATGACGCCGCGATCGAGGCGATCGACGACGCTGAGCCGCTCATATTTGAGCTTGAGAAAAAGCAGCCGAGCCGCGACGCTTCGTACCGCATAAAGGACATCGTAAAGCGCTCAAAGATGTCGATCCATCCTTACGTTGTACCGGAATCCGACAAGCAGCGCACATCAGAGCTCACATCAGCCATTCCCGGCGCTTTTTCGCACGCGAAGGGCGATTATACGAAGGCGGCGGCACTGCTTTCCGAGCTTGTGGAGATCCTTAAAAAAGGAGCCGCCCGCCCGGCGCCGAACTTCTTCCGCATGGGATATTATCTCACGTTCAGCGGGAAAGAGCTGCCGGATATGCCGGTCGACAAGCTCAACGATTTTCTGAAGGATTATCTTGACCGTGACTTTATGATCGCGTTTATCGCGGACGCAATGACAGCGATCGAGTTCTCCGCTAAAGAATCGAAGCAGAAAATGGCGGAGGCGGTTGAAGCGCTCGCCAAGGAGCGCGCAGTGTTTGCGAGCGAGAAGCTCGATAAATCCGCGTGCTACGCCGCGTATAAATCGCTGGCGGAAAAGGTCAAGGCAACGATCGACCCGCTTGAGATCACCAAGGACAGCCTGACATATACGTTCCCGACAAGTGTGAAATCCGAGCTCGATACGTATTTCACGGCGATAAAGAAGAACGCGAAGGCAGTCAAGGTTTATGAGCGCGATAAGCGCAAATATGAGCGCGAGCTCGCCTCCGGAAAGAAACCCGGTTGGGAAGTCGCGGACGCGGCAGTTATTGACCTTGAGCTGATCAAGGCAAACATCGCCCGCATTTTTGACAGGCTCGACGAACACTATCGCGAGATGATCAAATCGTTTGACACACGCGATTTCAAGGCTGAAACGATCGCCGCCATTGACTATCTGATGTCGAACGCTTCCGGCGTCGCCGCCAAGGTAACGCGGAGCATCGCGAAGGACCGCGCCATCAAGCTGATGGACGAGGTCGGAATTGCGGAGCCTCACAAGAGATATAACCAGTATCCGTTCGAATTTTCCGGCGGTATGCGCCAGAGGATAGTCATCGCGATCGCACTTGCGGCGAACCCCGACATTCTCATCTGCGACGAGCCGACGACGGCGCTTGACGTGACGATCCAGTCCCAGATACTTGAGCTGATCAATAAGCTCAAGGAAGAGCGTCACCTTTCGGTCATATTCATAACGCATGACCTGGGCGTCGTCGCGAACATGGCTGACAATGTCGCCGTCATGTACGCGGGCAAAATCGTCGAATACGGCACCTCGGAGGACATCTTCTACCGTGCGGCTCATCCGTACACGTGGGCGCTTCTGTCCTCGATGCCTGACCTCGACACGAACGAAAAGCTTGAATCGATCCCCGGCACGCCGCCGAACATGATCTACCCGCCGAAGGGAGACGCTTTCGCGCCGCGCAACAAATACGCAATGCAGATCGACTTCGAGCGTCAGCCGCCTATGTTTAAGATCAGCGAGACACATTCGGCAGCGACATGGCTTCTGCATCCGGACGCGCCGAAGGTCGAGCCGCCGAAGATATTACGTGACAGGATCGAGAGAATGAGCAGAGGGAGGAATACAAACAATGAGCAGCAATGACGAAGTTTTACTCAGGGTTGAACACCTCTGCCAGTATTTCAAGATAGGTCCGAACGCGTATACGAAAGCCGTCGACGATGTCAGCTTCGATATAAAGCGCGGCGAGGTCTTCGGTCTTGTCGGCGAATCCGGCTGCGGCAAAACGACGACAGGCCGTTCGATAATCAAGCTTTATGATATCACTTCCGGAAGCGTCTATTTCAAGGGTATCAGAATAGCCGCGGGCAAAAAGTCGTATAAGGAAGCGATCGCAAAGGCAAAAGCCGACCTCAAGGAAGGCAAGATAGACAAGGCGGAATGCGACAGGATAATTGCCGAGAACCGCGCCGCCATAAAGACGGCGGATCACGACCAGAAAAACTGCGACCGCGAATATTCCCGCCAGCAGATCGAGAAGGCGAAGAGCGAATATCTGCCTAAAATCGCCGCCGCGCAGGGGGAAAATAAGGCAAAACTCGAAGCCGAATATAAAGACGTGATGCGCAAGGCGAGAAAAACAAAGCTCGTGACGCAGATACAGATGATCTTCCAGGATCCTATCGCGTCTCTTGACCCGAGAATGACGGTTCGCGAGATCATTGCCGAGGGACTTATAATCCAGGGCGAACGCAACAAGAAGGTCATCGACGATAAGGTTTACGAGATGCTTGAACTCGTCGGTCTTGTAAGAGAGCACGCGAGCCGCTACCCGCACGAATTCTCAGGCGGTCAGCGCCAGAGGATCGGCGTCGCGCGGTCGATCATCATGAATCCGGAGCTTATCATCGCCGACGAGCCTGTCTCCGCGCTTGACGTTTCGGTTCAGGCTCAGGTCATCAACCTTCTGAATGACCTGCGTGACAAGTTCGGTCTGACGATCATGTTCATCGCGCACGACCTGTCAGTCGTAAAATATTTCTCCGACCGCATAGGCGTTATGTATTACGGAAAGATGGTCGAGCTTGCAGATTCTGACGAGCTGTTCCTGAATCCGATGCACCCGTACACGAAATCGCTCCTGTCCGCGATCCCGCTTCCCGACCCGAAGTATGAGAAGGCGCGCCGCAGGATAACGTACAATCCGCTCGCGGCTCATGACTATTCCGTCGATAAGCCGTCGTTCCGCGAACTGAAGCCGGGGCATTTCGTCATGTGCAACGATGCTGAATATGAGCGGTACATGAAAGAGCTCAAATAATGAAGCTCAATAAAAAAGACCTGATCCCGTATATCTTTGTCGGTTCCGCGATCGCAGTCGCCGTGTTTGCGCTCGGCATGTCGCGTTCAAACGGGGTTATGCGCTCCGTATGCGACGGGCTGTTTGTCGCCGGAGCGGCGCTCGTCGGTGTCGGAGGGATAAAGTGGGTGGTCAACCGCGGTGCTTTCGATACCGTAGGTTACGGACTCAAATCGACCTTCCACATACATTTTCCGGCGTCAAGGGATTTGCGCGACCGCGAGGATTTTTCGGAATATCGCGAACGCAAGGAAAAGTCAAGGCGTCCCGCAAAACCGATGCTGATCGTGGCGTTCGCATTTCTCGCCGCCTCGCTGATCGCGCTGCTGATATATTACGCGATATAATCGCGTCAGTGTTCGGCAGACGGGAAGTGAATTGACCCGAATGTCATGGTGAGAGGTTCGATAAAGATTTTCCTGACGGATGTTCTTTTGAAGCTCCAGATGGGATGTCATCTCGGAAGCCCTGACGGAAGTCCTCTCGGGCAAAAATCCAAATTACCAAACAGGCGTTAGCAAAGGACAAAGGCAGCACAGAGAACAGAAATGCTTTCTGCGCTGCCTTTCTTTATGCTCAAATTCAAATCGTACATTTGTCAAGTGAATACCTCTTTGCTATAATATAGGCAAATGAGGTGAAGCTTGATATGCAAGAGCTTAAATACCGCATACTATCAGACGTGAGCGAGCGGAGAATTGCCATCAATTGCCTGAACAAGATGCGGAACAAACTGATCTCCGAAGGCAAGTACACCGACGCTGTGGACAATATTTTCTTGAAAATCGCCAATTCACCGATCAAGAAATTCAAAATTAAGTACAAGGAGGTATAACAATTATGAAAAATAATTATGATGATTTTGAAAAATCATTCCGATTTATTGAAAAAAAGCAGACATATATATATGAAGGCGTCTTTAGATAGTGCAGATAAGGAGGAAAGGATGGGAAAAAGAAATACAACATCGCAACGACAAATTTCTGATGAAGAAATCGTAGAGTTATATTGGCAAAGAAATGAAGCGGCAATTCAGATAACGAGCGATAAATATGGCAAGTTTTTATACCGAATTGCTTATAACATTGTTCACGACCATTGCGATTGTGAAGAATGCCAAAACGATACATATCTTAATGTTTGGAATTCGATTCCACCAACGAGGCCTCGATCATTCCGTGCATTTATTGCACGTATTATGAGAAACATTGCGATAGATAAATATTACGAAAAAACAAACAAGAAAAGGGTTCCGAGCGAATTGACTGTATCTATGGAAGAAATCGAAGATTTCATATCGCACAACGAAAATCCCGATGATGAATTATTGGCAGAAGAACTCGGTGAAATGATAAGCTGTTTTCTAAGGTCATTAAATGAAAGGGAACGGTATATTTTCATGAGCAGATTTTATCTCGTTGAGCCCACCTGGGTAATCGCCAAGGAATTAAACGTCACAGAAAGCGCAATCTACAAAAAACTCACTAAGCTGAAAGCGGATTTAAAAATATTTCTTAAAGAAAAAGGGGCGTTATTGTGAATCAAGTATTATTTAATCATGTAATGTCTTACATTGACGATGACATTGTTGAAAATTTTTTTGATAATAAAGGTAAGCGAGAAAACAGGGCGAAATCGAAAACAAAAACTCGCCCATTTATAAAATGGGGAGCGCTTGCAGCTGCGTTTTGTCTCGTCTTAACGACCGGTCTTGTAATGATATTTAATTTCTTCGGCAACAGTTCGGAGCCGACTTTTGCCCTGCCCACATCCGCAGATAATATATTATGGTTTGATGATAATACCGTGGTGTCAAATGCGGATGTGGAATGGAACGGGATCAATGTATCATTCAGTTTGTATGATGCACTGGAAAAAAGTGCAAGCGATAAATATATCGCCATCATTGTTAAATACGCAAATAACGATAGACTGAACAATTTTGTATTTGATAATAAAAAATATTCCGAACATGTTAGTGATTTAAATTTGCTGGAGGCTTTATCTGAAAAATATGGAGAATTACAAAAAGAAGGCGAGCAGCTCAAATTCGGCGAACTCCTATATACAGAAGGATTGTCGGACGGAACAAAATGGACAAAAGCCTATTATGACGAGAGAGTTGCATACTATGGATCGGATATTTTAGCTGAGTTTATTGTTGACGGAGTTTTCCTTGCTGAGCAATTAGAATCCAGGATAGCTTATAACCAAAACCAAATTGTTGAAAAAGAAACTACCATTTCTAATTTGCTAAAGGCATATGATGAGAATATCGCTCCCACTATTATCAGTGCTTTTGATAAGTATTCAGTAACTTATAAGAATGGCAACGTATATTTATTTATTACCCCTTCCGAATTAAAAGCTATTGATGTTGATAATATTACTGACTATTCGTTGCATTTGGCGTCCCGTGCCGGATACGATGAGCCTCACAGCGATTAAGCAGTAGTAAGTCTGTTAAACGAAACAATTCAAAAATGGAGATATACCTACGATCATATTGAATTCACGTTCTATTATGATGGAACGTTAACGGAAGAAATATTTGAGGAAATGCACTATGCAGATATTCTTCAAACTGATTATCCCGCTCGAATGATCGTAAAAGAAAAATATGAAGATATTAATGTGGAGGCAATAAAAGAGCTTTCGCAGAGAGTTGAAATAACATCAATTCATATTTCTGCTCCTTCAGGCTCATTGTTCGAACCCGAACCGGAGGTTGAATGAGTTTATTTACGCATCCTGATGAGATGTTCCTAAATCCGATGCACACGTACACGAAATCGCACCTGTCCGTGATCCTGCTTCCCGACCCGAAGTATGAGAAGGCGCGCCGCACGATAACGTAATTCGGAAATCCTATAGAAAGTCCTTTCGGAAAACCTCTCAGGCAAAAATCCAAATAACCAAACAATACAAAACTCTCCGGGGACGGCAAATGCCGTCCTCGGTCTTTTCCGCTTTGCCGTCACAGACAAGGCGTTCTTTTTTGCCTAAAATTTATTATGCAGCTGCCTTAAATAGAGCCGCCTATTTTAGCCAATCGCATAGAATCGCATATTAAACGTCTGTCGCTGAGGAAAATCTTATCGCCGTACGTGGAGCGCGGCGAAATTTTTTTAAAATGCGGGCTTGTGATTGAAAAGAACGGCCTATTATGGTAAAATAAATTCAGAATAAAGGCGCGGAGGCTTGCCGGGACAAAGCGGAGGTCAGCCGCGCGCAAGGAGGCATGAAGATGAAATACAATTCACCGCTCGTTTTACAGCGTGCCGATCCGTTTGTTTACCGCCATACGGACGGGTACTATTATTTCACGGGCAGCATCCCGTCATATGACAGGATAGAGCTGCGCCGCTCAAAGACGATAAACGGTCTTTCTACGGCACAACCCGTCGACATCTGGCATAAGCACGAGCACGGACCTATGGGAAATCACATCTGGGCTCCCGAGCTTCACTACCTTGACGGAAAATTCTACATCTATTTCGGCGCCGGAGAGGCGGAAAACAAGTGGGCGCTTCGTCCCTATGTCCTTGAATGCCAGGGGCAGGACCCGATGAAGGACGAATGGCGCGAGCTTGGCATGATGCAGCGCGCCGCGAATGATGAATCGTCGTTTACGGGCTTTTCACTCGACGGGACTGTATTCGAGGCGGCGGGAGAGCGCTATTATGTCTGGGCTGAGAAGGTCGGATTCGGAAACGGGCTTTTGACCTCGAATCTGTATATCGCAAAAATGGCGACGCCGTGCAGCCTTTCGACTCCCGCGATGGAGCTGACGACGCCGGATTACGACTGGGAACGCGTCGGCTTCTGGGTCGACGAAGGTCCTGCCGCGCTCATAAAGAACGGGCGCGTGTTCCTCACGTTCTCGTCGTCGGCGACAGGCGCATGCTACTGCATGGGAATGATGGAGGCGGACGAGGGCGCTGACCTGCTTGACCGCAACTCATGGAAAAAATCGAGATATCCCGTCCTGAAAACGGACGCCGAGCTCGGAATTTTCGGTCCCGGCCACAACTGCTTCACGGTCGCGGAGGACGGGGAGACCGTGCTCTCTGTATATCACGCGCGCCCGTATGAGAAAATCGTCGGCGACCCGCTCTACGATCCTAACCGTCACGCGCATGTGATGGAGGTCGGGTTTGACGCGGAGGGAAGACCTGTCTTTGAGTTCCCACGGGAGGACGCGTGAGCTTGCAGACGGGTGATTTTCGCCGCCGCTACAACGAAATAAAGCGCGCGCTGTTTGACAAATTTTATTCAGATCTAAACGAGCGGCAGCGCGAAGCCGTCACGACCGTTAACGGACCTCTGCTCGTCCTCGCAGGTGCCGGCAGCGGCAAGACGACTGTTCTTGTGCGGCGGATAGTACATATAATCAAATACGGAGACGCATATAATTCCGACTATGTCCCGGAAGATGCGGATGAGGCATCGCTTTTGCGCTATAAATATGCGCTTGAAACTATGACACCCGATGAGATCGGGGAGCTTGTGCTCCCCGATTTCCGTGTCGATGCGTGCCGTCCGTGGGAGATGCTGGCGATCACGTTTACGAACAAGGCGGCGGGCGAGATCAAATCGAGGCTGGCGTCGGCGCTTGAAGGGCAGGATGCGTTCGGCTCCGCGTCCGAGATCTGGGCGGGAACGTTTCATTCGATTTGTATGCGGATATTGCGCCGGTGGGGTGAGCTTGTCGGATACAGCAGCGGATTCACGGTTTACGACACGGACGACACGAAACGGCTGATCTCGGACTGCATGCGCGACCTCAAAATCGATGAAAAGACACTGCCGGTCAAGACGGTCATGAACACTATCTCAAGGGCAAAAGACCGCCTGATCGACGCGGAGCAGTTCGCCGCCGTCATGGGAGACGATTACAGAGGCGGGAAGATCGCCGAGATATACAAAATGTATGCCGCGCGCCTTCTTTCTTCAAACGCGCTCGACTTTGACGATATAATCATGCAGACCGTTCGCCTTCTGACGGAGCACGAGGACGTACGCGAACATTATAACCGCCAGTTCAGGTACGTGTCCGTCGACGAGTATCAGGACACGAACCACGCGCAGTTCAGGCTTACCTCGCTTCTGACGGGGAAGCACAACAATCTGATGGTCGTCGGCGACGACGACCAGAGTATATACAAATTCCGCGGCGCGACGATCGAGAACATACTCACGTTTGACAGCGAGTACAGCGACGCGGTGGTCATCAGGCTTGAACAGAACTACCGCTCGACCCAGACGATCCTCGACGCCGCAAACGCGCTCATCGCGAAAAATGAGCGCCGCCACGGGAAAACGCTGTGGTGCGCGGGTGAAAAGGGGTCAAAAATCTCGCTCTGCGAGCTTCCGAACCAGATAGAGGAGGCGAAATATATCGCCGACACCGTGGAAAAACTCATATCGTCCGAGGGGATGAAGTACCGCGATTTCGCGGTGCTGTACCGCATGAACGCGCAGTCGGCGCCGATCGAAGGCGCGTTCGCGAAGGCGGGGGTGCCTTACCGGATGCTCGGCGGGCTGCGTTTCTATGACAGAAAGGAAATTCGCGATACTGTTGCGTATCTTTCGGTTATCGCCAATCCAAACGATTCGGTGCGGCTGAAGCGCATTATAAACGAGCCGAAGCGCAAGATCGGAAATTCCGCCGTCGCCGCGGCTGAGGAAATCGCTGCCGTTGAAGGGTGCGGGCTTTACGATGTGCTGACACGCGCGGATTCATATATTGCCCTTTCGAGAGCCGCCGCCGCGATCGGAGGATTTGTCCGCCTGATCGAGACGCTTCGCGAATTTGCCGCATCTGCGTCTGTCACCGAGCTGATTGACAGAACGCTTGAGCTGTCGGGCTACCGCGAAATGCTGATCGCGGGCGGCGAAGCCGAACGGGACAGGCTTGAAAACCTCGACCAGCTCATGTCGAATGCGTATGAATACGAGAGCGGTACGGAAGAATCGTCGCTGACCGGCTTCCTCGAAGATGTTGCACTCGTTTCGGAGGTCGACAGATACGACGAAACTGCCGACGCCGTTGTGATGATGACGATACACAGCGCGAAGGGGCTTGAGTTCCCGATAGTTTTTCTGCCGGGAATGGAGGACGGCATTTTCCCCGGAATGCAGTCGACGAGCGGCGAGGAACTTGAAGAGGAACGAAGGCTCGCATACGTCGCGGTCACGCGCGCGAAGAAGCGAATTTACATGACGCGGACGCACAGCAGGCTGCTCTATGGCATGACGAGATTCAATCCGCCGTCGCGCTTTATTGCCGAAATGCCGTCCGAGTGCATCTCGGATGAGACTCCCGTCCCGGAGTATGCGCGGCGACAGCAGTTTGTCAAAAACGAACCGCCGAAGCCGAAATACAAGGACGGGGCAGGAGTGCGCGTCAATGTGTCGAAAACGCCGCCGCCACCGACGGAATATTTCGGGCCGGGAGATATCGTGCATCACCGCACGTTCGGCAGGGGCGAGATAATTTCCGCCGTGATGATGGGCGCGGATATGATGTATGAGATCATCTTCGACGAGGTGGGAACGAAAAAGCTCATGGCATCCTACGCAAAGCTTGAAAAGGCGTGATATTGAGCGGTAATCGCGCAATAGACGCGCGGTAAACAAAGCAATAGACGAGCTGCAAATGAGCGATGACGCACGGTAAACGAGAGGTAAGCGGCGCAGCAGATGCGCGATAAACGCGTTAAAATGCTCAAACGAATAAAAAAGCGCCAGGCGGCGCGGCACCATTAAACGGAGCCGCGCCGCTTTGACGTATAAATCAATACCAGTCGTGTTTTTCGTTTCTGTCGAGCGCGTTGATCCGGCTCATTTCATCGCTTGTCAGCTCAAATCCGAACAGATCAAGATTTTCCTTTATATGTTCGGGGTTGCTCGATCCGGGTATTACAACAACTCCTTTTTGCAGGTTCCACCGCAAAATCACCTGCGCGGATGTAACGCCGTGCGACTTTGCGATATCCGAGATCACGCTGTCCCCCAGCAGCTCCTGCGTGTGACCTCTGCCGCCGAACGGATACCAGCCCTGCACGACGATGCCGAGGCTTTGTATATACGGGATCACATCGTTTTCCTGATAGTATGGATGAATTTCATTCTGTACGAGAGCCGGGGTGATATTGACCTGCGGCAGAAAATCCTTCAGCTCCTTTACGTACCAGTTTGAAAGGCCGAGCGAATGAATTTTACCGTCAGCCACGGCGCGTTCCATCGCAAGATACGCCTTTACATCGTTTTCACCCGGATGGTGGAGCAGCATCATGTCGATATAGCCGATGTCAAGCTTGCGGAGCGCGTCGTCTATCGCCTTTTCCGGTTCCGCAAACTGCTCGCCGGGATAAAGCTTTGTGATGACGAATATCTCCTCCCGCGGTACGCCGCTGTCCCGAATCGCCCTGCCGACGGCTTTTTCATTGCCGTACATGTACGCCGTATCTATCAGCCGGCCGCCCGATTCGAGAAGCGCGGTGACGGAATTATAACATTCCTCGTCGTCAAGGCTGTATGTGCCGAGTCCCATGATAGGCATTTCATAGCCGCTGTTTAATAAAACCGTTTTCTTTTCAAAGTCGAAATTACCGATTTCATTATTGACCGGTGCGTGGAAGATGCTGCCTTCAATACCGTCGAGCCACGATTTTATTTCATCCTTTGATGTTCCGGACGCAAACCGCTTGCCGTCGAGCCAGTTTGCGCCGGGCGCTGCTGCGTGGAGGTTGTCGGCGCTCGAACCGATCCCGCTTGAGTGCGAAGTGCAGAACGGCAGGATCGTTTTGCCGGAGAAATCATAGCTTTCAAGAAACGTGGAGATGATCCTCGGAGCCTGCCCGTGCCAGATGGGATATCCGAGAATAACAGCATCGTACTGCTCAGCGTGCTCAAGCGTGCCCGATATCGCGGGGCGGGCGGCGGGATCATTCTGCTCCTTGTCTGCGCGGCAGTCAGTGTAATATGCCAGATCTTCCTCCGTATACGGCACCTCCGGCACGATCTCGTAAATATCAGCCGAAAGAATGTCGGCCGCGTATTCTGCCAGCGCCTTTGTCGTGCCGGTGCATGAAAAATATGCGACGAGGATATGATTTTTGCCTTCCGGCAAAACAGTTGAACCATTATTATTCGTGTCGGATGCCGCAAATGTTTCGCTGCCGCCTTCATCCGATCCATTGACAGAGGATGCGCCGCCGCTATGATTTCCGCATGACAAAAGCGATGCGGAGATACAGACGGCGAGCAGCATTGCAAGAAATCTTCTCATCTTATTTTCTTAAAGTCTGGCGTGGCTTTATTTTAAATATTCTGCGAAAAATTCCTCAAGCCGGTCAAACGGGATCGCGCCTTTTCCGCCGCCGTCATAGAGGTCGGTGTGGACCGCGCCGGGGATGATGAGGAGCTCCTTGTTGTCCTTGTGCGGGTTGTTTTTTGTCATTGCATCGTAGGCATCCCTTGAGAAATAGCACGAATGAGCCTTCTCGCCGTGCATTATGAGCACCGCGCTGCGAATTTCGCCTATATATCTGAGGATAGGCTGATTCATGAACGATTCGCATCCGATAACGTTCCAGCCGCCGTTTGAATTCAGCGAGCGAACGTGATATCCGCGCGGAGTCTTATAATAATCGTAGTAATCCTTCACGAAAAACGGCGCGTCCTCTGGGAGCGGGTCGACGACTCCGCCGCCCAGCTTATATTCGCCCGCCCGAAGATCGGAAAGCCGCTGCGCGCACATCGCCGCCTTTTTTTGATAGCGAAGTTCTTCGCTGTCCTCGCTGTCAAAATATCCGTTGGCGTTGACGCGCGTCATGTCGTACATCGTGGAGGCGACAGTCGCCTTTATCCGCGTGTCGAGCGCCGCCGCGTTCAGCGCCATGCCGCCCCAGCCGCAAATTCCGATGACGCCTATCCTGTCGGGGTCGACGGATTCATTGAGAGACAGAAAATCGACAGCCGCCATGAAATCCTCGGTGTTGATATCGGGGGACGCCATATAGCGGACGCTGCCGCCGCTTTCTCCCGTAAACGAGGGGTCGAATGCGACGGTCAAAAATCCCCTCTCAGCCATCGTCTGCGCATACAGTCCCGCGCACTGTTCCTTGACGGCGCCGAAGGGACCGGAGACGGCGATCGCGGGGAGTCTGCCGTCTGCATGCTTCGGCACATACATGTCTGCCGCAAGCGTAATACCGTAACGGTTGACGAACGTCACCTTTTCGTGATCTACAAGGTCGCTTTTCGGGAACGTCTTGTCCCATTCTTTTGTAAGTTTAAGTTCTTCTTTCCGTATCATGAGCTTAAGTTTGTTTCCTTTCATTATATTAAAAATTTTTTTTGTCTGACGTATCAAAAAATCAATGCGGTCGACGTGCCGCTGGCTTTCGTGCATTTTATCGAGCAGCGCGGCGCGGCACATTCTGAGATGGTTCGACAGTTCTTCCGTCTGCCCCGCGGAGATGAGCCTTTCGGCAGTCTTAATGTCGGTTTCGGCGCATCCCGCGTCTGAAAGTCCCGCGAGCAGATATTCAATAAGTTCGTCTTTCTCCATGCCGCCGCTCTCCCGCTTGATTTTCTCTTCGGATATATTATAACGCCTTGACATTTCCCTCGCTAATGGTTATAATGAATATCATGATATTCATTTTTAGAATATCAAGAAGTGGAAACGAGATGGAGATACGCACGTTAAGGTATTTTCTCGCCGTCGCGAGGGAAGAGAATATGACAAGGGCTGCCGAGATGCTGCACGTCACCCAGCCGACGCTTTCAAAGGCGCTGCGCGCGCTCGAAGACGAGCTCGGCAAGAAGCTATTCAACCGGCACAGCTTCAGCATCGCTTTGACCGAGGAAGGGATGCTTCTTCGCGACAGGGCGGAGGACCTTGTCGGCATGGCGGATAAGATCGAGAAAGAGTTTTTGTCGCTCGACAGCGTAACGGGCGGGGAGCTGTTTCTGGGGCTCGCCGAATCATATCAGATCAGGTATATTGCAAGGGAGATACAGAAGCTGAAAAGCATTTATCCGGGGCTCAATTATCATATCACGAGCGGCGATACAGAGCAGGTCACGGAAAAGCTTGACAAGGGACTTCTCGATTTTGCCGTCCTCTGCGACACTCCGGACGCGCGCAAATATGAAAGTCTTTTGTTTCCGGAGGCGGACGTATGGGGAGTCGTCATGACGCGGGACGCGCCGCTCGCAAAAAAAGAGGCCGTCGAAATAGACGACCTTATCGGGATCCCGCTGTTCGCCTCTGAGCAGGGGTGGAAAAACGACATCGGCAGGTGGTGCGGCGAACGGATAAACGAGCTTCACCTCGAGGGCTCCTTCCGGCTCGCGTATAACGCGTCCGTATTTGTGAAGGAAGGGCTCGGATACGGGCTTTCGTTTGAACATCTCGTAAATACTTCTCCGGAAAACGGGCTCGTGTTCAGACCGCTTTCTCCGAGGCTTGAGACAAAGCTTTATCTTATCTGGAACAAATACGGGACATTGACGCCGATTGCGGAAAGGTTTCTGTCGCTCGTCAGGGAGAGCTTTAAAGAATACGGCTGATCATAAATCGCCCCGGTCATCTGATCGCAAATGACCGGGGTGCCTGGCTTATTTGTATTTTAAAATCGTTCGCTCTGTGTCAGAGATCAGCTCCGTCTGCCGTCCGCGCTGTCTTCGCTGTCGGGGGAATCGGCTTTTGCAGCGCTGTCTTCGCTGTTGGCAGAACCGACCTCAGCACTGTCGCCGTTGTCGATGTCGTTGACCTGCGGGATGAAGCGGGTGGCAAATTTGCCTTTGCCGCGGTTTTTGACATAGAAATAACCGATGAACGAGAAGACGACGGCGCCGATGAAGTTGACGAACAGATCCTTCATCGTGTCAAGTATGCCCACGTCAATATATCCGCCGACGCCGAGAGGAATTTCTTTGCCTCCGGAGACGACTATAACGTCTTCTATATTCTTTATTATGACAGGCGTGTTTCCGCCGGTCGGGTCAAGCAAAACGGTTGACAAATTCGTTACGACGGCGTCCTTCTGCATATCGGTCAGAAAGAGCATGTCCATCCCGCACTCAAAGAATTCCCAGAGCACGCCGATCGTCATCGAGAAGCAGAACGCGACGACAGCCATGAAGAACGGGGAAAGTGACATTGAAAAACGCTTGTTGCGGTTGAGTATGTCGACAAGGGCGAAGCCGACGGCGGCGCACAGAAATCCGTTCAGCGTGTGCAGCATCGTGTCCCAGCCGAGAAATTCAGTGTAAAACGACCTGATCTCACCGAGTATTTCAGCCGCGTATATGAACAAAAGGATTATGATCTGAAGCGTGTTAGGCAGCTCGATCGAGAGCTTTTTTTCAACGATAGTCGGCAAAAGGAACAGAATAAGCGTCAGGACGCAGAGCGCGACGTTTTCATAGTTCCTGTTGAATATCTGCGCTATCATAACGCCGATAACGGAAATGCGCAAAAGAAAATATACGACCGACACGGCGGGTTTTCTCTTGATCTCTGCTTTTGTGTCTCTTACCTTTTCACGCAGTTTCATATAATTTCCCCCATTTTATATACTATTTATGAGCGCCCCCGCGGATGGTCCTGCGGGGGCGAGCTTTTTCGCTTATTGCTGCTGATTCCCGTTTTGCTTGAGCGCCTCAAGCCGGCTTATATAAAATTCGAGCAGTTTGCGGTTCGTGTATTCGTGTTCGCGCGCGACACTCGCGAGCGCCTCAACGGTGTCGGACATTCCGTCGTCATCTGAGGAAGCGTTCCTGACAAATTCCTTGACCGTGTTTTCCATCGACGCAAAATGCGAGTCGTCACGACCGATCTCCTCTATACGGCGCAGGTAGTAGGCTTCCGTGCCGGGGGCGTCCTCGCTCGCCTTTGAAGCGGCTTCCGCCTCGCGTTCCGCCAGCTTCTCCGATACTTTGGCCTTGACCGTTTCGGCGTATTTGCCGATCTCGGTGCCCGCGCGGACGGCGGCGTTCTTCGCCTCCTCTGTCACATGACAGAATGATTCGCGCAGCCCTGCCATTCTCGTGCGCAGCTTTTCCATATCCTCATCGGATATGCGGATGAAGCGGCCGCGTTCCTTCGGTTCGTTCGGCTGCCCGGCGTCTGCATTTTCGCTTTCGCCTTCGCCGCCGTTTTCGTTATCGAGATGGAGAATTGTGTCCCCGTCGCCGTTTACCTCGACCGTGACATCTTCGCCGTCGTCGATTTTTGTAACGAGTTCGTCTATCGCGTCCGATGCAGTCTTGCATACGGCGTCAAGCTTTTCTCTTGCCTCGTGCACCAAAGCTTCGATGCGCGCGCGCAGTTCGTCACTGCTGTAAGTACTCATTGTTTCGTCCTCCTCTGACGTTTTTATGTCGGGAGAACGCGAAAGAATGATCGCGGAATCTGCGCCGTCAACATAGCGCGCTCTCCCGTTTTTCACAAGACCTTCAGCCCGTTTGGGGTAGGTCTTACCGATAATCGTTCCTTCGCTGTCGAACACGGTTACGTTTTTTGTCATGGGTGTCATCCCCTCCGTTTCGCTTGCGAGTATGAAGTTTTTGTATGAGATGATTTTTTTGTTATGGGTTTACTCCCCCTCACACATATTAAAGTATAAACTTATTTTTCGCTTTTGTCAATACCCGACCTATGAGTTCTCGCGAAGGTGCAGATCGAATATCAAGCCGCCGACGACGGCGATCGGGACTGAAATCAGCGCCGAGCGCACCATTTCGGGAATGTACCTGACGACAAGCTGATAGTCGCAGAGCCCGCGCCGCGCGGCGATAAAGAGCGCTGCCGCGATAATGAGCCACACCGACGCCGCGGTGAGGAAAAACACGGTAAAATAAAGCGCCTCCCGTCTCATTTCGACCTTTTTATTCGCGGCATTATGTAATAATGAATAAAATCGCCTGATCAAAATTTATTTTTCTCCGGTTTATAAAATGTTTTTTGTAATTTTATTATATTACAACGGTCATTATATTTCAATATGATGTTTTTTCCTTTTAATAATGTATTTATAAATAAAAATCATAAAATTTAAATTTAGAGGGATAAAGTAAAAGCAAGTTTTTACAGTATGACAATATCTGACATAAAGTGATCGGATTCGACCTAAAATGATATTTTTCGCGGCGCAGAACTGCATAATTATTCACGAAAATCGCGGTGTAAATAAATATTTTTACAAAATCGCCGATCTGCCTGTTTATTTGAAAGTATTCTTAATAAAATGTATCCTTTGAAAAATGATATGATTAAGAAAACAAACGAAAGGAGGACTATTACGTTGACAGCGGCATACAGCACGACCATCGACGGATGCGTTCGGAAGATAGCTATAACTTCTGAAGGCGGTTTTTATCTGTCGTACATACTGACAGAAGAAACCATCAACGACGAGCAAGGGGCGGGCAGGCATGCGTTTTCGTTTTTCGTCGCGCTTTGCGGCGAGAGCGGTCAGACAGACTCGATGCTTATCCGCGATGTAACAGGGTCATACGAACTTGCAGAAGAGCTATTCAAGCTGATCTCCGAAGGCGCAGTTACGCCGGGCACGCTTCTCTACGTGACTGAGGACTTTCTCGCGTCACAGTAAGGACAACTTGTTCCCGGGGGAAACCTTTCGCAAAAAAGGTTTCCCCCAAATCTTTTTATTTGAGAAAGCGTTTTATGTGAAATCGCTGTATAATTTTTTTGGTTTTTATGTGAATTCTGTTGATGAAACCGGCTTTCAGTGGTATAATAAAGCATAATGTTCATACTTGGGGTGCTGTTTGTTCCCGACATGTCAGCGTCCCTCTGCGATGTCTGTCGGCGTCCGGCTAACTAGGCCGGAGGACGGCATCCGGCGGAATATTTTACACGGCGTATTGATATAAATGCTTAAGAAACAAGAGAAAGACACAGCGGTAAAAAGAGACGACGGCGGCGCGGAAGCTGCGATGGCGGAGAATATGGACAAAAAAAGTATCACCCGAATGGTCGAGCGCAAAATCGAGCAGGCTATAATCGACTTCGGAATGACAAATAAGCTTGACGGCGTTCTTATCGGTTATTCCGGGGGCGCCGATTCAGGCGCGCTTCTATCCTACATGCACAAATATTCCCGCGCGCACGGCATACATATCGCCGCCGCACACATAAATCACTGCATCCGCGGCGCGGAAGCCGACCGGGATGAACAGTTCTGCCGCGATGTCTGTGAAAGCCTCGGAATTGAGCTTTTCGTCGAACGTGTTGACGTTCCGGCGCTTGCGGCAAGCGACGGCAAGGGGCTTGAGGAAACGGGGCGCCGCGTCAGATACCGCACATACCGCGGGATCATCGATTCTCACCCGGAGCTTCATTCGGTGGCGCTTGCGCACCATGCCGAAGACAACATGGAAACGGTGATATTCAATATGTGTCGGGGAACGGGGATAAGAGGACTTTCCGGCATACCTCCCGTTCGCGGCGAGCGCGTTATAAGGCCGCTCATATATTGCACCAAGAGCGAGATAATAGGATACTGCATAGCAAACGATATCCCCTATGTCACGGACACGACGAACGGCGACATAGATTATACACGCAACTACATCCGCGCCGAGATCCTCCCGCGGCTTACGCGCATAAATCCGTCTCCGGAGATCGCGATATCACAGCTCTGCACGCTGCTGCGCAATGACGACGTGTATATTCAGCGTCAGGCGAGCGAGTTTTTGTCAAAAAACGGAATCGAGACTTCATGCAGCAGGCAGCTGCTTTCCGGTCAGGATCAGGCGCTTTTGTCGAGGATCGTCAGATATATGTACGACAAGACGGCGGAGAGGCTTTACGGCCGCGGAAGACCGTATATGGTCCTCGATTTTGAGCATGTCAGGGCGGTGACAAGGATAATCAAGGGCGGCGGCGCACATTCACGTATTTCGCTTCCCGGAAAGATACTCGCCGCCGTCGAGGGAGACGACTTCATGTTCCTCGGCGAGGAGGAGTACGATTCAAAATACATGTACTGCCCGGAATTCAACATCCGCATGGATGACGGCGAGCACATAATCTCCGAGCTTGACGCCGTTATAAGCGTTTTGCGCGAGCCCGATATCGACTATGAATTCGCGCTGCGCGGCAGATTTGCAAGCTTTTCGCGCATCGCGCTCCGCGCGGACAGCATCAAGGGCACGCTTTATATCCGCAGCCGCGAGGCGGGCGATAAAATTTTTTCGGGCGGCATGAACAGGCTGACGAAGAAGCTCTACTGTGAACGCAGGATACCGCGCGATGTGAGAAACATTTTGCCCGTCTTCTGCGACGACGACGGGATAGTGTGGATACCGGAGCTTGATGTGCGCGACGGCGTGACAGCCGAGGACGACGGAAGTGGCGTCGACGGTGTTGTTTTTATCTATTACGCGCGCGGCATGTTTGCAGATCGCGGATAGAATATACCGTTAAGATAAATGATACGAAAGGAATGCGGCAAAAGCGGTGCCGCGGGGCTTATGACTGAAATTTTGCAGGACGGGAAGCTGGAAATTGAGAATCAAGCGGCGCTCGATGTTGAGCGTGTGCTGATCTCGGAGAATGAAATCGTTGAGCGCGTCGGCGAACTCGCGCGGATGATCGAGGCTGACTATAAAAACTCCGGCAACAAGCTTGTACTGCTCGGCATTTTAAAGGGTTCGGTCGTCTTCATGGCGGAGCTGATGAAGCAGATCAGGCTCCCTGTCGAGATAGATTTCATGAAGGTTTCGTCATACGGCGGCGGCACGACCTCGACCGGTAACGTCGAGATCAAGCTCGATATACGCCGCCGCGACATCGAGACGAGCGATATACTTATAGTTGAGGACATAATCGACAGCGGCAGGACGCTTTCATATCTCGTCGATTATCTGAAGCTGAGGGGCGCGGCATCAGTCAGAACGGTGACTCTGCTCGACAAACCCTCGCGCCGCACGGTCGATTTTGAGCCTGATTACAGGGGATTTGAGATACCGGACGAGTTTGTTGTCGGCTATGGGCTCGATTTTGACGAAAAATACCGTGCACTTCCGTTCGTCGGCGTGCTTAAACATAAAGTTTACGAGAAATAATAAATTCTAAAGAGAGGATACGGCAAAGCCGCGCTTCCGATCACTTTCGCGGCCGTTATGTAACATGAGAAAGAATAACCTTAAAGTAATCGTATTTTATATTATACTGATCGCTGTCATCGTTGTCGCGACGGCGTCGCTGTTCAATTCAGTCTCGTCCGACGGGATGCTGTACAGCGACGTGAGACAGCTCTTCCTTGATGAAAAGGTGGAGAGCTTCGTCGTCGACGGCGACAACGTGCTGACGATGAATGTCCGCGTCAATAAAGAGGGCGAAGCTGAACGGCTTGAGCCTAAGCAGTATAAGCTGCGCGACATCAACCTCTTCTACAATGACCTTTATGATACGATCGTTGAGCAGCGCGAGGCGGGGATAATCAGCAAATTCGATTTTCCGCCTCCGACGGTGATGCCGTGGTGGGTCAGCTATCTGCCGTTCCTGATAATAATCGCGCTCTTCATCGTCTCGTGGATATATATGGTAAATCAGACATCGGGCGGCGGCGGACGCGCGGGCAATTTCGGCCGCAGCCGCGCGCGCCTCGTTACGAACGAAAAGAAGAAGGTGTTGTTCCGCGATGTTGCCGGAGCCGAGGAGGAGAAGGAGGAGCTGCGTGAGATCGTCGAATTTCTGCGCGATCCCAACCATTTCACAAAGCTCGGCGCGCGTATCCCGCACGGCGTTCTGCTCGTAGGCCCTCCCGGCACTGGTAAAACGCTTCTGGCGAAGGCTGTCGCCGGCGAGGCGGGCGTACCGTTTTATTCGATCTCCGGTTCCGACTTCGTTGAGATGTACGTCGGCGTCGGCGCGTCACGCGTTCGCGATTTGTTTGAGACTGCGAAGAAGAATCCCGCCAGCATCATATTCATAGATGAGATCGACGCCGTAGGCCGTCACAGAGGCGCAGGCCTTGGCGGCGGTCACGACGAGAGAGAGCAGACGCTGAACCAGCTTCTGGTCGAGATGGACGGCTTCGGCTCGAACAGCGGCACGATCGTCATGGCGGCGACGAACCGCCCCGACATCCTCGATCCGGCGCTTTTGCGTCCGGGCAGATTTGACAGACAGATCACCGTTACGTACCCCGATGTCAAGGGGCGCGAGGCGATACTCAAGGTGCACGGCCGCGGAAAGCCGTTTGAGGCGGACGTTGACTTTGCGACTGTCGCGAAGACGACCGTCGGCTTCACGGGAGCAGACCTTGAAAACCTTCTGAACGAGGCGGCGCTGCTTGCCGCACGCAAAGGCAAGACGCTTATAGGCATGGTCGACCTTGAGGAAGCGATGATAAAGGTGATCGTCGGTCCCTCAAAACGTTCGAGAGTCATAAGCGACAAGGAAAAGCGGCTGACGGCTTATCACGAGGCAGGACACGCCGTTGTGACAAAGTTCATCCAGCCGGAGGAACCTGTTCATCAAATTTCTATAATTCCAAGCGGAAGGGCGGGCGGATATACGCTTTCACTGCCGAAGGATGATAAGTCGTACATGTCGAAAAACGACATGAAGCACGAGATCGTGACGCTGCTCGGCGGCAGATGCGCCGAGGCGCTCATACTCGACGATATTTCAACGGGCGCGTCAAACGATATCCAGCGCGCAACGTCTATCGCGCGCAACATGGTCACGAAATACGGCATGAGCGACGAGCTCGGCCCGGTCGTTTACGGCGCGGAGCATGACGGAGACGAAGTCTTCCTCGGCAGAGATTTCTCGTCCACAAGAAATTATTCCGAAGAGACGGCGTACAAGATCGACATCGAGATCAGGTCTATCGTCGAGGAAGCGTACAACGAGGCAACGCGCATTCTGCGTGAGAACATCGACAAGCTTCATTTCGTCGCCGGCTATCTTATCGAACACGAGGTCATGGACGAAGAGCAGTTTGAGGCGGCGATGTCCGACGAGGGCGTCACTTACGAGCAGCTTGACGAGATGGTGTCCGAGAAGCGGCGCAGAAGCGAGGAAGAGAACGAAAAGAGGCGCAAGTACCTTGAGGAGCTTGAAGAGAAGGAACGCAAGCGCCACGAGGAAGAGGAGCGCCGCGAGCGCGAGGCCGCGCAGCGTCATGGCATGGGCGGAGATTTCCGTCCCGGCGCCGGTTTCAATGGCAATGACAACAACAATGACAGCAGCAGCGACGACGGAGACGACAACGACGAGGACAGCGGCGCAAAATAAATTAAATATACCGGACTGCCGGGGGCTGTGCAAAAAAGCCCCCGGCTTTTCAGTGTCTTTTGAAAAAGCCGGGGATTGAATGGAACATTTCAGCCGAAGAAGAGGCGGCAGACGATCGAGGAAAGGAAGATCGAAAATATCATTGTCAGCAGTGCCGCCGCCATCGCATGCCGCGTTTTTGTGATGCCGACAGATGAAAAATAGACCGAGATCACGTATATGACCGTATCAGAGCTGCCCATTATGACGGAGGCGATCAGCACCGCCATGCTGTCGGGGCCGTATTTGTCGAGCAGTTCCGTATATGCCGCGGTCGAGGCGGAGCCGGAGATAGGTCTTGTTATGAGCAGCGGTACAATTTCGGACGGGATACCGACGGCGCCGAGAACGCCGGAAAGTGCGCCGCTCAAAAATTCGGCGAAGCCGGAGGCGAACAGCATCTCGACGGCGACGATGAGAGCGCAGAGCGAGGGCAGGAGTCCGGCGGCGCTTTTCATTCCGTCGGCAGCGCCGGATAAAAACGAATCAAACGAATTCTTGTCCGAAAACAGCGCGATGAGCGCTGTCAGAAACAGTATTGACGGCAGGACAGCCGCGCTTATAGTCTCGGTCATTTATGATGCCCGCGTGTAAACGGAGCCATCGCGCGGCTCAGGATTATGGCGGCGATGCAGCCGGCGGCTGACGTTATCCAGATCGGGATTATGACCGCGTATGGGTCGACGGCGCCGGCAGCGCGCCGCAGCGCCACGAGCGTTGATGGAAACAGGTTGAAAGACGCCGTACCGAGAACGGAAAGCGTCACCATGTCGTCTGTCGCCGTGTCTGATTTATTTTCCTCCTGCATCCGCTTCATCGCCGTGATAGCGAGCGGCGTCGCGGCGTTGCCGATCCCGAAAAGGTTCGCGCTGACGCACGCGACGATCTCATCCGCGCCGACGCCTGTTTTAAACGCGTGCGGGAAAACGTGAACGAGCACCGGCCGCAGCAGGCGCGACAGGCGCGATATTATCCCGGACGCGGAGAGCAGCGACATTATGCCGCCCCAGAGACACATTATTCCGAGCAGCGATATCGACAGCGTGACCGCCTTTGAAGCGCCGTCGAGTATCGCGCCGGACAGCGCCGGGAGATTGCCGGTCGCGGCGGCAAATATGAAAGACAGAATTACGAGCACCGAAAAACATCGTCCAAGCATGCGTTCACCTACATCGTGTATAATATTGGCAAGTGAGAAAAAATCGCGAAATATGACACTGAAAAGTCGAAAAATATGTTGACTTATGGGGTATTACATGATATACTGTATCTTGAGCCTGAATGTTGGCGGAATCCGTCCGCCGACAGCTGCAAAAGACAAAACGGAGGAAAGATTATGAAAGCAACAGGAATCGTAAGGAAAATCGATGAACTGGGACGTATTGTTCTTCCCATCGAGACGAGAAAGATTCTCGGAATCAACACAAAGGATCCGGTAGAGATCTACATGGACAACGACAGCATCATTCTGCGCAAGTATGAGCCCGCCTGCATGTTCTGCGGCAGCGCCGACGAGACGGTTCGTTTCAACGGAAAGCTCATCTGCAAGGAATGCTATGAAAAGATGACCGAGCTCTTTGCTGCGGGAAAATTCGAAAGATAAGTCTTTTTCCCGGGACCCCGCATACCGATAATTATGCGGTAAAGGGCAATTCTATGCACGTTAGGGGCGCGGCTGTTTCGCCGCGCCTTTCTCGTGCGCCGGAATATTTTGAGTCTGTAGCCTGCCGCCGCTCATGCGGATATACGCACACCGGCAAAAAGACGGGCGGCGCGCTTGTTTTTTCGGATAAGATGTGGTAAAATAATCTAAAGCGAAAATACGCATGTCAGGAGCATATATGGCAAAGAAGAAGGCGCAGGTCTACGACGACAGAAGCATATCGGCGCTCAAGGGGGCAGACCGTGTCCGCAAACGTCCGGCGGTCATGTTTGGTTCGGACGGACTCGAGGGCTGTGAACACGCTTTTTTTGAGATCCTCGCGAACGCGGTCGACGAGGCGAACGAGGGGTACGGGGATGAAATAATCGTCACCGCGTTTATGGACCACAGCCTCGAGGTCGAAGATTCGGGGCGCGGCGTTCCGCTCGGCTATAACGAAAACGAGGGGCGCTATAACTGGGAGCTCGTATATTGCGAGCTTTACGCGGGCGGAAAATATAACAACAACGATGAATCGTCGAACTACGAATTCGCTCTCGGCATGAACGGCCTCGGCGCGTGCGCGACGCAGTATGCGTCCGAATACATGCACGTCAGGTCATATGCGAACGGACAGCTTTCGGAGATCGATTTCAAGCGCGGCGAAGCCGACGGCGAGCTTCGCGTCCGCCCGCTCGAGCGGCGCGAGAAAAAACACGGGACGATCGTCCGCTGGAAGCCGGATATCGACGTTTTCACGGACGTGAACATTCCGTGCGAATACTTCCGCGAAACGATGCGGAAGCAGGCGGTCGTAAATGAAAACGTTCGGTTCGTGTTCCGATGGGAGACGGAGGACGGATTTGAGACGGAGGAATTCTTCTATGAACACGGCATCGCGGACTATATCGCTGAGATAGCCGGGGAGGACGTTCTTGTTCCGCCCGTGCTCTGGCGGTACGATGATACAGGGCGCGACCGCGCCGATAAGGATGACTACAAACTCAAGGTCGAGATCGCGTTTGCGATATCAAACAGGGTGAACATGCTCGAATATTATCACAACGCGAGCTTTCTTCTGCACGGCGGCTCCCCCGACAAGGCGGTACGCAGCGGGTTCACGTACGCGGTCGACAACTACCTCAAAAACACCGGAAAATATACAAAAAACGAGACTCACATCTCGTTTGCCGATATTGAAGACTGCTTAGTCCTCGTGACGAACAGCCGCTCGACTGTCACGTCTTACGCGAATCAGACGAAGGAAGCGATAAACAACAAGTTCATCACTGATTCGATGACAGCGTACATCAAGCGCCAGCTCGAATATTTTTTCGCCGAAAACAAGCAGTACGCGGAATCGTTCTGCGGGCAGGTGCTCGTAAACAAGCGCTCGCGCGAGCAGGCTGAGACGGCGCGCGTCAATTTGAAAAAGAAGCTGACGGGCTCGATGGATGCGGCGTCCCGCGTCGAAAAATTTGTCGCATGCCGGTCAAAGGACCCGGAAAAGCGCGAGCTCTATATAGTTGAGGGCGACTCGGCTTTGTCCTCGTGCAAGGTCAGCCGGAACGCGGATTTTCAGGCGATCATCCCCGTCCGCGGTAAGACGCTGAACTGCCTCAAGAGCTCATACGACAAGATATTCAAAAGCGAGATCATAACAGACCTGCTGAAAGTTATAGGCTGCGGGGTCGAGATAAAGACGAAGGGGCGGCACAACAACGACTTCGATTTCGATTCGCTGCGCTGGGCAAAGATAATAATCTGCACCGATGCGGACGAGGACGGCTTCCAGATAAGAACGCTTTTGCTGACGATGTTTTACCGTCTGCTGCCTACGCTGATAGAGCGGGGAAGAATATATATAGCGGAGACGCCGCTATTTGAGATCACGACGAAGGAGCGGGAGCCGGAGACGCTGTTCGCATACAGCGAGCCCGAAAAAACAGAGATAACGCAGAAGCTCGAAGCAGAGGGGCGCAAATACACTCTCCAGCGAAGCAAGGGACTCGGCGAAAACACGGCTGAAATGATGTCGAAGACGACGATGAACCCCGCCTCCCGCAGGCTGATTCGAATAACTCCCGCAGACGCGGAGGCGACCGCGTATATATTTGAAACGCTGCTCGGAGACGACCTTCAGGAGCGCAAATCGTTCATCACGTCGCACGGCGTCGACTATATTTCCGCCGCCGATATCTGAGCGCATTTTCGTGCGCAGGCATAGAAACTAAATGGCAATATAAAATGGGATCGGTCACAATATCGCGGCCGATCCCTTTTATTTAATTTATTTTTGTCCCTGCTGTTGGGTCTGCGCGGGGAGACGCGTGTGACGCGCGATTTTTTGTGCCTATCAGACAACGCCGCGCTTTTTAAGTATGAAGAATATCGCCGCTGCGAGCGCCGCGAAAAAGACTGCGCTGATAATGATAACGACCGGTGTGGGCAGCCCGCCTCCGTCGTCATCGCCGTCAGAGCCTGTCGGGTACGAGGTATCCGCGCTCTTGTCGGGGTCTTCGCCTTCATTGTCTGTCAGGGAAGGGTCTGTTGCCGGAATCGTTTCATCGGTCGGCGTGCCGGTCTTATCTGTATCTGCCGTTCCCTCAGGTTCGGACAATGCGGGGTCTGTTTCGGGCGGAGCCGGTTCCGTCTGGCTATCGCCGTCGGGATTTGTCGTATTCGCGGGCTTTGTTGTGTCTGTCGGTTTCGTTGTGTCCGCGGGTTTTGTCGTATCTGCGGGTTTCGTTGTATCTGCCGGTTTTGTTGTGTCTGCCGGTTTTGTTGTATCCGCAGGCTTCGTTGTGTCCGCCGGTTTAGTTGTGTCTGCGGGCTTTGTCGTGTCTGACGGCTTCGTTGTGTCATCAGACGGTTCCGTCGGCTGAGTCGTAACCCCAGGGTCATCGTCGCTGCTGTATGTTGAAAGCCTGAAGAATTCAACCGAATATGAAACAGTCTTCTGCGCGCCTGTTTTCAGCGTCATATTTACCGTAACGTCAAATATATCGCCGTCCGCAAATTTCGGGACATTTTTCGGCCTGAATATGACGCACGAGGGCGAACCGTATCCTTCGGCGCCGACGTAGAAATCGCCGTCGCTTTTGCTTTTGGAAAAATTCCATGTCCTGCCGCTCGACCTGGCGGTGAGCTTGACGGTCACGCTGTCGTTTTTCACGGCTTCGCCGAGCGACAGCGACCAGGGGTAGCTCGCGTCAAAATATTCGGTCGGCATGACCTGGGCAGGCCACGGGATCGTCATCCCCTGCCAGTCATTGTAAAAGCTTTCCGAGTTGTCGCCACCGGGCTCTCCCTGAACGAAAACGGCGCTGTGATATGAGGTCGAGTCGCTGCAAATTCCGAATCCCGTCGTTTTCAAAAACGGATTCAAAAACCAGCGGCGGTGCCCGACGCGCGAAATATTGTTATCGTCATGGTCTGAGAACCAGCCGTTGACTATCGTATCGTTTATGACCGGCGAGAGCGATCCTCCTTGGCCGATTATGTACGCGTACGCGATGTTTGACTTTCCTGCGCCGTCGTATCCCTTTTGGTAGAGCTCGTCGTACTTTTTGTCGGCAAGGACCTTCGGGCGCTCCGGCGTATGCGACATGCTTTTGTTCAGGTAATTGACGAGCGCGGCTGCCTCGGCATATTCGGTCTTTGCCGAACTTATTTTTACATCTGACGAAATCCCTGCGATATAGCGCATCAGGTTCAGCATATTGAGCGCCGATATTTCCGTCGCGGCCGTAATGTGTCCGGGCGAATACGGCTCCTTAAGCGAGGGAGCCGTTGAATATTTCACCGTCGCGTTGATATCCGTTTCGTGAGAGCGCAAAAATGCGGCGATTTCTGCCTTTGTGCGCACCTCCACGCCGGGGGAAACCGCGTCTGAGGCGGCGCTGACTGTCAAAGTCTCCGGCGCGCCGTTTATTCCCGCGCAAATGAACGCGGTCGCCGTCATCATGACGGCGAGCAGCGCCGCAAGCAATCTTTCGGTAATTTTTTTCATAGTTATGCAGCAGTGAAGGCGGTCAGCCTTCTTCTTTTTTGGAAATTGAAATAAATTTGGTGTACTTCGGGATCCATCCTATCGGCACGTCTCCGACGGAGCCGTGCCTGTTTTTGGCGATTATGATCTTGCCCTCTTCCTGCTCGGCCCCCGTATTCTTGTAGTATTCGTCGCGGTGGATGAACATGACCATGTCGGCGTCCTGCTCGATCGAGCCGGATTCGCGCAGGTCGGACAGCTGAGGGCGCTTTTCGGCTCTGTCCTCGGAATTACGGCGCAGCTGCGCGCAGCAGATGAGCGGCACGTCGAATTCCTTCGCAAGCAGCTTCAGATTTCGCGATATATCGCCGACCTCGCCCACGCGGTTGTCAAATTTGCGATCGCTCTGCATCAGCTGCAGATAGTCGACGACGATTAGGCCGAGATTTTTCATCCTGTGGAGCTTCGCGCGCATGCCGGTCAGCGTCGTGGCGGAGTTGTCGTCGATATATATGTCGCATTCGGAGAGGATGGCGGAGGCGGTCGCAAGGCGTCCCCAGTCGTCCTTTGTGAACGCGCCGCGCCGCATTGCGGTGCTGTCGACGAGCGCCTCGCTCGCGAGCAGACGCGATACTATCTGTTCCGCCGGCATTTCGAGCGAGAAAACGCAGACAGTCTTTCTCGATCTCCTTGCGATATTGACGGCGAGATTCATGGCGAACGACGTTTTTCCCATGCCGGGGCGCGCGCCGATGACGACGAAATCACCCGGCGACATTCCGACGATCGTGCGGTCAAGGTCGGAAAAGCCCGTCGTCGTCGCGACGTTTGATTCCGGATGCTCCGCGATCTGCTGGAAAAAGGAGAGCTGCTTCATCAGAAGCTCGCGTATATGTATGAAACCGTTCTGCTTTTCTCCGCCGGAGAGGGCAAGAATGCGGGATTCCGCGTCTCCGATAAGCCGGTCTGTCTCGTCGCCTTCCGTATATGCGCGCTCCGCCGTTTCCTCACATATAGTGATAAGCTCGCGCAGACGCGCCTTGTCGCGGACGATCTTCGCGTAGTCGCGGACGTTGGCGGCTGAGGGGACTATCTCCGCGAGCGTGCGCAGATACTCCTTTCCGGTCACGTCGTCATCATAAACGCCGGTCCTGACAAGCGTCTCCACGACGAGGATCGGGTCTATGTCCTTGTTTTTCAGGAACAATTCCTGCATCGCCATATAGATGTTGCGGTGATTTTCAAGATAGAAGTCATCGCTTTTTATCATCTCGGCGACGATGTCAAAGCAATCCGGCTTTATAAGTATAGAGCCGAGAACGGACTGCTCCGCATCGAGTGAGAACGGCATCTTGCGGCCGGACGATGTTATTTCGTTCGGCATAAGCTTATTTACCGGTGACGAGGACGTTCAGCGTTCCCTGAACGTCTGCGTGCAGCTTTACCTTTACGGCAAATGTGCCGAAGCTCTTTATAGGTTCGGGGAGGATGACGCGGTATTTGTCGATCTCGATCTTATGCTGCGCCGAAAGCGCGTCGCATATGTCGCGCGCGGTCACGGAGCCGTATACTTTCCCGTCGGCGCCTGAGTTCAGGGTAACTTTGATGAGCAGCGATTCAAGCGACTTTGCAAGCTCTTCCGCGCGCGCCCTTTCCTCAGCTTCGAGCCGCAGCTTTTCGGCGCGGCGCGCTTCGAGGTCGGCGAGCACGGCGGGCGTCAGCTCGACGGCAAGCTTGCGGGGCAAAAGATAGTTGCGCGCATATCCGTCGGAGACGTTTTTGACTTCGTCCTTTTTGCCTTGTCCTTTTACATCTGTGAGCAGCAATACTTTCATTGTGGGATACCTCTTTATTCTGTAACTTGTTTATTGCTCTGAAAAATAGTTGTCAATGGCGTCCTTGAGATTCCTGAGCGCCGTGTCGAGTTCGGAATTTTTAAGCTGCGCGCCGGCAACGTCGAAGTGCCCGCCGCCGCCGAGCTTCTCGGTTATGAGCTGCACGTTTATGCTGCCGGAGGAGCGCGCCGAGATGTGAACGATGTCGCCTATGCGGACGGCGGTGAACGCGGCGGTCACGCCCTTGACGGTCAGGAGCTTGTCGGCGGCCTTCGCCGCCGCAATCCTGTCCCGCGCCTCGCCCGGCTCTGACGAGGCGGCGATCGCGATCTCCGAGCGGTATATCGTGACGTTTGATTCAAACCGCGCCTCGCTCATGAAATCGTCAATCCCGGAGCGGAAGAAGTCGACGGCAGTTTCGGGATTCGCGCCGCAGCTCTGAAGATACATTGCGGCGGAGAACGTCCTCGGAGTCGTGCTGCGCGAGAGCTGCTTCGTGTCGAGCAGAATGCCCGCGTACATGACATCGGCTTCCGCGGCAAGGACGCCGTTTGACTGATAGACCTGTTCGATCATATCTGATACGAGCTCGCACGCGGAGGACGCGGACGGCTCGATATATGAAAGCAAAACGTGATTCGGCGTCTGCTCCGTCTTGATGTGGTGGTCGATCACCGCGATCTTCGGCGCGGAATTGGCGACGCTCGGAGCCGAGAGATGCGTTACGCTGTTGACATCGCAGACGATGACGAGCGTGTCCGAACGTATCATGTCGAGCGCAGTCTGCTCGTCGACGAATGTTTCTCTGTATTCGGGCAGCGTCTGTACGTGCCCGATGCAGGGCGCGATGTTGGCGTCGTCAACGTCGACGATTATGTGGACGTTGGCGCCTTGCCGGCGCGCAAAGCTCGCCGCGCCGATGCAGGAGCCGATAGAGTCAAAATCGGGGTAACGGTGTCCCATTATGAGGACGTTGCCGGAGCGGGCGATCAGCGCGGAAAGCTCGTTTGCTATGACGCGCGAGCGCACCTTCGTGCGGCGCTGCGTAGTCTTTGTCTTGCCGCCGTAAAATTCCGTGCCGTCCTTCGATTCAAGGACGACCTGATCTCCGCCGCGCTGCAGCGCCGTGTTCAGCGCGGCAAACGAGGCGCGCTCGTTGTCGTGGAGCGTTTCGCCGAGCGTTGAGATACCGATCGAAACGGTGACGGGCAGCATCCCGGCTCCGACGCGCACCTCGCGCACGCGGTCAAGCACGTCGAATTTCCGCGCCGTAAACTCGTCAAGAAATTTCTGCGAGAACAGCATGATATATTTGCTCGTGTCGTATTCGCGCAGAACGGCGCCTATGCTTCGCGCCCAATCCTTCAATATCGTGTCAACGTCGCGTCCGGCGTCGCGGTATTCGCCCGTTTCGAGCTGGGCGAGCTCGCCTAAGTTGTCGACCTGTATGTGCGCGACGAGCGGGTGATCTTCTTCGATGCGCGCGCGCAGAGATTCGGTCTCGGTCATGTCGTGTATGATGAGGATGAAGAACTGACGGCCGTTGACGCGGAATCTGGAGCTTTCTATATTTGCAACGATCTCTTCCGCCTTTACGGGGACAATGCTCCCGCCGGCGGAGATCTCGTCAAATTCTATGGGCATGACGGAGGAGAACTGCGCGCCGCGCAGTCTGCCGTGTCTTCCGAGTGTGTCTGCAAGCTCCGCAAAATTGTTGTTGTGCCAGATTATGATCCCGCCCTCGGAGCATATCGCCGAGGGGAGACTGATGTTCGTCATGACATCCGTCATGATGTCGCCGAGATATGGAGACACCGCCTCCGAATCCTCCGCGGCAAGACTCTTCATCTTGCCCGGAATGAATATCACGGCGGCGACGGCGACGTATAACACAGTTGCCGAGATGCCTGCCGCCGTCACAAATTCGGGAAAGAAGGCGGCGGCCACCGTTACGGCGGAGAGCAGGATAAACGCGGCGACGACGCAGAGAAGCTCCGCCTGCGCGCGCCGGACGTTTTTCTTTTTTGCCTTTTTTGTCTGCTTTGTCGGTTTATTCTGCCTGACCGGCATATGTCAGCTTATCTCCTTTCTTTATAATTTAATATTTACCATCTGTTGTCGTTGTTGTCATCGTCATCGTCGTCATCGTCGTCGCGCAGTTTTTTCATAAAGCGGCGCACTATCGGGGCGAGCGCCTTATAAATGAGGGCGATCGCGCCGGAGAATGAGACGAACATGAGGTACATTGACGGTGAGGTCATAAGGACGATCACGGTCAGAACGGCGAAGAGCACGCGCCTGTCGTGCTTTGTCGCGAGCTTGTAAAGCGAACGTTCGCCGTAGAGCATCATCGCGGGGAGCAGGCACAGAAGCACGTTTTCGGCAGCGAAGCCAATGATGTCCGCCGAAGCGATAGACACGAGCGATGCTGATACGATATACGATATGAGATACAGCGACGCCGACACGACGGACGGGGTGTAAACGCGCGCGTCCGGAATTATAAAGCTGCCGAACGAGAACAGGTCAATGAGCGCCGCGCACAGCGTCACCGAGGCAAACGCGGCGGCGGTGACCGACACGAACACGATCGCGGGCAGCGACAGCGTTATATACCGCGCAAGCGCGGACGCCGCCTCCTCCGTGAACGCAGGGACGGGACCCTTTCTCGAAGGCGTTGTGACCGAGGCGAAAAACTCCGACAGCGAGTTCATTATAGCTTCAAACGAGCGCAGCTCCCCGCCTGAAAGCTTATATACAAGGAGGAGTATCGCCGCGGATACGGCGAATGAGACGGACGCGACCGTGACCGCGCGCGCTTTGTCCGCGCCGAGCGAGAACACAGCGCTGATGAGGATCGCGGCGGGCAGCGGAAGTATGAGCTGTGTGAGCGCGATCGTTATGTCGCGCGACAGGAAAAACGTTATCGCCGCCGCGATTATCGGAAACGCGTAAAGCACCGGCAGTCTGTACATGAACAGAAGCGCGGCGAGCAGCGCCGTTGAGACAGCGATGAGCGCAAGCCTTGCGGGCAGCGCCGCTGACGCGCCCCATGCGCCGGCGACGGCGGATGAGGCAAGGTAGAGCAGCAGCAGGATCGCGGCGGCGGCATGCTTCATCCGCGGCATACCGTCGCGCACGTTTAAAAGCGTATTATAAACCTTTATCATTTTTCCGGCGGCAGGTGTATGTGACCTGAGAGGAACGCGAGGGCGCGGGGGACGGAGTCCTTCGCGTTGTACCACGGTTCATCGTTGTAACGGTAATCGAATTTCTTGCAGAACCACGAAACGTCGCCGGTCAGCTCGTCGAGGTATGATACCTCGATCGCCGAGACTGTCTTATAAAAATCGGGGAACCGCTTTTTGCCGAGTCTTGCCTTCGCGGTTTCGATGAAAAGCCTGTAGTGCGGCAGGCAGAAGAACGGCTGCGCCGCCGTCTTTTTGCGGAATTCTTCGTCCTGATCCCACAAAAGCGCCGCCGTTTCGACCATCATTTTAAAGTTTCGCTCGATCCTGCCGCAGACGTAGCAGGAATTTTCAAGCGCGGTGAGATTTTTGATCGCGTCCGCTCCGGGATTGAGCATCGCGGACATGCCGCCGCCCGCGACGCGGGAGTGCAGGTCGGAAAGATGGCTTTCGAGCATGAGAGCTAAAGGCAGCCTGTTTTTCCGCTGAAACATCATGTCAAGGTGCGTCTTGCAGAAGCCGAGCTCGTTCGTCTTGAGGCGGACATCCGGCTCCATCATCGACGCGCCGAGGATTAGACCGAGTTCATCCTCCTCGAGCATGTTATAGAGCGCGCAGAAGGGGCAGCCGAGCGAATGATCTTCCGCCGACGCCTCAAATCTTTCGTTTACGGGAATAGTGTAAATTTGCTCCATTTCGACAAATACCGCCGTTATACTTGATTTTTTACTCGAAAGCTATTATACTTATGAGTATAGATATAGTAATTATATACTATCCTCGCCGATTTATCAACCGTTTTTGCACATATTATAGCTAAACGTCGGATTATCGGCTCGGTGGGAGGCTTTATGGATACAATGATCAAAAGCGCCGGGACGCCAACAGTCACGGAAGGTGTCTTGCCGGACGGCGTACCGTACGTTCGGGTCACGGGCGTATACCCGTTTGACGCGGAGCAGACGTTTCTTTGCGGGCAGTGCTTCAGATTCGATCCCGCGTCGCCTGAGTTTCCGGAAATATTTGAGTCGGACACCGTATACGGCGGCGTGGCGCTCGGGAAATACATAAACGTTTCGTCTCCCGACCTTGACACGGTCGTGATAGAGGGGGTGACGGCGGAAGAATTTGATGAGGTCTGGTCGCCGTATTTCGGATTTGACATGGACTATGCCGGAATTATAAGGGATGTCGCCGCGCGGTGGGGCGAGGACAGCCGGATCGCCGAGGCGGCGCGCGCGGGGCGAGGGATAAGGCTCCTTCGCCAGGACCCGTGGGAAACGCTCTGCTCGTTCATCATCTCGCAGAACAACAATATCCCGCGCATAAAGGGCATAATAGACAAGCTTTCCCGCCGGTACGGAGTTCCGTTCTTTTTCAGGGACGAGGAGAAATTCGCGTTCCCGACGGCGCGCGTGCTGTTTGAGGCGGACGCGGACGGGATCGGAGAGACGCGGATGGGTTTCCGCGCGAAATATGTATACGGCGCGGCCGAGCGCACAGCTCTTGACGGCGGATTCCTTGATTCTATTGCCTCGGCGGGCAGCTATGAGGAGGCGGACGAGATACTTCGCAGTCTGCGCGGCGTTGGTCCTAAGGTATCGGCATGTACGCTGCTCTTCGGCTTCTGCCGGTATGAGGCGTTTCCGGTGGATGTGTGGATACGCCGCACGGTCGGAAAATATTTTGACGGCGCGCGCCCCGACGAGATAGATTTCGGCCCCCTTGCGCCGGTGGCGGGAATATTGCAGCAGTATATATTCAATTACGAGCGCAATCTGAACGGCGGGGAATAACACGCCGGAAATTTTTGGCGGATGCCGAAATTATAAAAAGCGGCTGCGAACACAGCCGAAAATACAAAAATACCGCCCGAATCAGACGTTCAGGCGGTGTTTTTTTGAATATTAAGGGAAGCTTTCGGCGGTTTCCTCTGTCCGCTTGCGCATCTTGCATGTTGAACGGTCAAAGGTTTTTGCTTCATTACCGCTGACCGTTTGCGCGTTTTGCATGATGAACGGTAGAAGGTCTTTGCTTCATCATCACCGCTGATCATTTGCACGTTTTGTATGATGAACGGTTCAATGTCTTTTTTCGTCACTTCTGCCCGTTTGCGCGCAGCTTTTCCGCTCTTACATCGCGCCCCTCGAAGAGCAGCGCCGTGAATTCGCCGAAAAGCCTGCTCGTTATCCTGCCTTCATAGCGGCGACGCAGGTCGGCGGCGGAGAGGTTCGTGCTGATAATCATGCCGCGCCCGCGGTTGATCCGCGTGTTTATGAGGTTATAGAGGCACGAAACGGTAAAATCGTTCGTCAGCTCGCAGCCGAGGTCGTCAATTATGAGCAGGTCGCATTCAAAATATCGCTCTGTCGGGTCATCGTCGCCCGTCCTGCGGTGGAACTGCCACCGCTCAAAATCCGACATGATATTCTGCGCGGTCTCGTATTTAACGTCGAATCCGCGCTCGATGACGACGCCCGCAACGGCGGTCGAAAGGTGTGTCTTTCCAAGCCCCGTTGCGCCGACGAGCAGGAGATTTCCGTCGCCCTCGCCGGTGAAATTCTCGGCATACGACTTCATCCTTTCGTAAGCGCGCGAAATCGAGGCGTTCCCGCTGTTATAGGCGAGGGAAAACGTCTCAAACGTCTGCTTTCCGAGCAGCGCGCCGATTCCGGAGCTTTCATATCCGGCAAGGATGAGCGCGCGGCGGCGGCATATACATTCTTCCGAACCGACAAATCCCGTGTCACGGCATTTTTCACACGTGTAGCGCGGTTCCGTGTAATTTTCCGGATATCCGGCAGAGAGAAGAATTTCAGCGCGGCGCGCCTGGAGCTTGAGATTTTCCGCCTCGATCTTTGCCATGCCGAGCTTGACCGCGTCGGGACCTTCGCCGATCAGGTCGATTATCTTCGCCGCCGTCATCGCGAGCTCGCGGTCGATCAGCCTGATCTCGGGCAGTTTTCTGTATATCTCGTCGCGGCGGCTGTCGGCGTCCGCCTCGGCGCGCTGTCGGCGCTCCGCCAGCAGCTCGTTTACCTTTATGTAGTCTTCGCGTCTGTAACCCATATTTTTTACCGTTTTCTTTGCAGTCGCCCGTCACGCGGGCGTTTTTTGAGGGATCAAAGCGTGATTTATGTTCGCTGAAAATATATTACGCGCAAAAATTTTCAATTCGTTTGGAAGCCTTTTTGAATCGTTGCCGACTGTCTGCGACGGCGTGGATGAACAAAAGGTTTTTTTGTCAGCCCTCGTCCTTCTTTTTGCTTTTCGCGTCCTCGACGCCGCGCATGACGGCGAGACGGAAGAAATCATCCGTATCAAAGCTGTCTTTTGTGTCTGTGTGCGGTCGTTCGCGCCCTGCGGCTTCCTCCGGCGTTTTGAACCCGAGCTCGTGCCACGATTCAAGTATCTTGTTCATGTAAGGCATCGAGGGCTTTCCGATCGCGTTTACGGTCGCGTTGTAGGCTGCTTCCATCATATCGAAATCGTAATGGAACACGCGGCTCCACCGCTCAAAGCATTCGCGCTCCTTTTTGGAAAAGGAACGGGAACCCATGCCGAGCAGCGCGCGCAGTTTGCCTTCCGTCGATTTGCTTGCGTCTAGCCAGGAGAGGTAATCGATGAGCGCCTCCGGCGTGTCAACGTCGCGTTCATAAAGCGAGAGCGCCATTTTTTCGATGTATTTGATGTTCTTTTTGCCGTTCTTTGCGCAGTATGCGATGAGCAGGAGTATGTATTCGTCCTCAAGTCCGAGATATTCTCGCATCGAAAGCACTGTCGCCGATTCGTTGTTGTCAAATATGCGGCCGAGCGCCTGCTGGCACTCGTTCAAAAGCGAGCGGCGCTCCGGAGACGCCTCTATCATTGCCTCGGCTTCGGCTCCGGTCAGCTCCGGCAGTCCGCGCTTCGGAAGCGGTTTTTTCTGCTCGTCTTCCGCCGTCTCTGTCTGCGGCGGCTTTTCGGGCTGCGGCTCGACTCCGGCTGCCGGATGCGGCGCTGACGTTTTGCCCTCCAGCCCGATGACACCGGCTCCGCGCCAGAATGAGAGCGCGGAATCAAGCTCGGCCGGCGTGATCCCCGCGGCGGCGGCGATGTCCGCCATGCACTCGTCAAGCGGAGCCGACGAAAAGAGCGCGCGCGGCTCCGAGAGCAGCGCGATAAGCGCCGCGAGGTCTTCCCGCGTCGCCGATTTAATATTGTTTGCGACCGAACGCGGCAGATTTATCACCCCGTCGGCATAATTGACGATCATTTTCACTGCTGTTCTCCGTCACTTCGTATCTAAAACCATAATTTTCCACAGTTTCAACAGAGTTTTCCACAAACTGCCATTACTCGCCTGTCGCGCGCGCGTTAAGACTCGTATCAGCGCGAACTCCGGCGAGATATTCATAATATGCCTGCGCGCCGATCATGGCGGCATTGTCCCCGCAGAGCGGCAGGGACGGGGCGAAGAAGCGCGCGCCGCGTGCGGCGCACATTTCGGAGATTGCCCGGCGCAGATGCGAGTTCGCGGCGACGCCTCCGGCGAATACGAGTTTATCTCTGCCGGTGAGCTCAAGCGCGCCCGAAAGGTGCTGAGTGACGGCGCGGCAGACGGCGTTCGTAAACGACGCGGCGACATCCTCACGGCTGATCTCCTCTCCGCGCATTTTCGCTGTGTTGACATAGTTTATGACCGCGGTTTTAAGTCCTGAAAATGAAAATTCAAAATATTCCGCGTGTGTGTCGTCGGGATTTTTTTTCATGGCGGGGGAAGGGAGCCTGATCGCGTTCGGATCGCCTGTTTTTGCGAGCCTGTCCATTTCGGCGCCGCCGGGATACGGGATACCGAGGACGCGCGCCGCCTTGTCAAAAGCCTCGCCCGCCGCGTCGTCGCGCGTGTATCCGATGACGTTATAATCTGTGTAGGAGCTAACGTCAATTATGCTTGTGTGTCCGCCGGACGCCACGAGCGCGAGAAACGGCGGCTCAAGCTCCGGATTTGAGAGATACGACGCCGCGACGTGCCCGCGGATGTGATTGACGGGGATGAGGGGCTTATTGTTTGCAAACGCGAGCGATTTTGCGAAGTTGACGCCGACAAGCAGTGCGCCTATAAGTCCGGGCGTGTTTGTGACCGCCACGGCGTCGATATTGCCGAGCGCGGAATTTATATCGCCGCCGAGCCCGGAGGCGGTGAGCGCTTCGCTTGTGATGCGGGCGATACATTCAATATGTGCGCGCCCGGCGACCTCGGGGACAACGCCGCCGAAGCGGCGGTGTATCTCGATCTGCGAGGCGACTATATTTGAGCGTATAATGCGCGAGCCTTCCTCCATCGTGACGACGGCGGCAGATGTCTCGTCGCATGAGCTTTCAAATGCGAGTATATTCATTATTTTAAGGTAAAATATCCTTCTTGATTTTCAGATGTGCTTTTCCATCAGAACCGCGTCCTCGCGCGGAGATGTATAGTATCCGCGCCGCCGCGAATATTCTTTGAAGCCGAGAGAGGCGTATAATGCGCGCGCCGGAGCGTTCCCCTCGCGCACTTCAAGCAGCATTCGGCAAACTCCGTGCGCGGTGAGATACGATTCGAGCGCCGACATCAGCTGTTTTGCCACGCCTTGCCGCCTGTATTCCGGCAGAACGGCGACCGTTGTGATCTCAGCCTCGTCGCAAACGGCGAATGATGACAGCATGCCGATTATGTTCCCGTCATGGCATTTGCGCGCCGCTAAGGTGAGAAAGGTCTGGTTATCGAGAAATCTGAGGATGAAGTCCCGGCTCCACGCTTCATCTTTAAAGCAGACGGATTCGATGCGCACAAACGCGTCAACGATCGTTTCAATATCGTCGTTTTTTTCAGTATTTACAAGCAAAATTTCGATGTCGTTCATAACGGCGGAAATATTTCGGCAATTGCAGAAGATATTTCGGCAAACGCCTTTTTATAAGTTTCAAGGCTTCCACCGTAGGGGTCGCTTATGTCGTGCGGCAGCACGTGTATTTTTTCCGCGAACTGAGGGCATGAGAAGATCAGCATTTTCGCGTGCGCCGATGTCATACAGAAGACGCTGTCCGCGCGCGCGAGGTCGCATTCGCTTATATTTCTGGCGCGGTGAGAGCGATAGTCGTTATCGGGCGTCGACTCGATGCCCGCGTCCTCGAGCGCCGCGACCGCGAGGTCGGATATGGGCGCTCCCTCGAGTGCCGAGAGCCCGCGCGAGAACGCGTTTTTGTATCCGAGCGATTTCAGATACGCCTCCGCCATCGGGGAGCGGCACGTGTTCCCGGTGCAGACGAAAAGGACGGCGTCCCCCTCGTCAGCGGCGCCGTCTTTGACGGCAAACGGCTCCTCTTCTTCGGCGCGCTTTGTTTTCATTTCCGTCGTCATGGCATCAATACCCATATACGCCGGAGAGCGAGTCGTCATTTTCTACCCATTCGCGCGTGTCGATGATGCGGTGCTCGCCCGGGGCGTCGCGTATGATGACCGTTGCGATTCCGGCGTTCAGGATCTGGCGCTTGCACATCAGGCAGCTGTCCGTTCCGGGGACGACCTCGCCCGTCTTCGGGTCGGTGCAGCAGATGTAGAGCGCCGAGCCTATCATCTGCTCGCGCGGCGCGGCGATGATGGCGTTTGCTTCCGCATGGACGCTGCGGCAGAGCTCATAGCGCTCGCCGCGCGGGATACCCATCTTGTCGCGATAGCATGTCCCGATGTCGCAGCAGTTTTTCCTGCCGCGCGGCGCGCCGTTGTAGCCGGTCGAGACGATGACATCGTTTTTGACGATTATTGCGCCGAAACGCTTGCGCAGACATGTGCTCCGCTCGGAAACAGTTTCGGCTATGTCAAGATAATATTCGTGCTTGGAAACGCGTTCCATTTGTCCTTACCTCAGCTTTTTGTTCCTTAATATTTTACCATCCGCGATGACGTAAATCAACAAATTTTTTCATCTTTCCCGTATGAGCTCGACGATCTTTTTTAAAATCACGAAGGGCGCGTGAAGCAAAAGCGCCCCTATAAAACCGGCTGCCTCCGCCCCGAAGACGGTCACAAGCAGTGACGACGTTAAAAATGACATCGAATCGGGTCCGACGCCGGGGGCTGCCGACGCCTCGGACACCGTATATATTATCTCCGCCGCGATGAAGCCGAACATCATTATGATGAATGGAAAGAATATCAGCACCATCCGCTCGACCTTCTGCCACATTATGAATTCGACCGCGAGTGTGGACAGGAATATTATGAGCGGCGTGTTTAAAAGACCGCCTAAGAAGATCTCTAAAATCATCGGGAAGACGGTGAAGACCACGGCAAGCACTGCAGCTGAGCATTTCGGATACCTGTCTGTGAGGTATAACAGCATAAGATTTTTTCTCCCGCAGACATAAAATCGACTCTATTTTAATATTGTAGCATAAATTCGCGAAAAAATCTACTGCTCGCGATATGTTTGTTTTTGTTTGCGCACAGGAATGATCGAGAGGGCGGCGACGATGTGAGCGACAACTGTGGCTTTTACGGGACAAGCGTCTTTTATAGTAAAGGGGGAGCCATTCATGATGTGAATGACTCCCCCGATGTTGCGTTATATTTTCAGTTGTTGCCGGAGCAGCAGCAGAAGATTATCACGAGAGCGATTATGAGAATCCAGCAAAGGTTGTTGTCGTCAAATGCTCCGCAAAGGCAGTTACCCATGTCAGTACCTCCATGTATATGATGGGGGCAGGCGGGGCGCTGCCGCGCACCGCGCGCCCGGTCGGGGTTTTCCCCCTTCCGATATCATCATATGCCCGGACGGCTTTTGTGTTACACGAGATAGAGCACATCCGCGTCGAGAAATTTGTGCGCGGAGGTGACGCTGTCGGCGGGGAACTCCGCCTGCGCGCCGCATCTGGCGCAGATGACGCGGATCGAATTATCCCCGATCATGACGCGGTAATCGCCCTTGCCGTCGCGGCAGTTGCAGTATATTTTGCCTTCCTCCTTCAGGTCGGCGACGACAAAGTTCACTATGTCGAAAATCTGCGGGTCGGTAAGCGCCTGATTCCTGACGCGTTCGAGGTCAGCCGGGTCGGCTTCGCCGAGCAGCTCAAGCAGCTCATGCTCGGAGCGCTCAAGCGATTTCATGACGGCGCCCTTCGAGCCGATGAATGCGATGTCAATGCCCGTATACGGGCACGGAAATGAAGTGATCTCGCGCCGGAAGAACAGCTCGTCGCTGACCGTGAAGCTGTGCGGGGTGGGGCAGAAGAGACACGGGACGGTCAGGCGGACGCGGCGGTCAGACCTGTACTGCACGGTCATTTCGCTTTTGCCGCACGAGCAGCGCAGCCTTATCATATCGGCGGAGAGGGAGAATGCGCCGACAAGGCTCAAGACTCCGGAGCCGCAGGACAGGCATCTATAAGCGACAGTCGCTTCTTTTTTATCAAGTACCATCGGGGGATCCCCTTTCAATCATCGTATTTGTATATGCGCGCGACGCGCTTGCCTATCAGGCAGACGAGCTCGTAATTTATCGTTCTCGCGACTTCGGCCAAGCGGTTTATCTTTTCGGGTTCGTCTCCGAAGATCGTGACCTCGTCGCCGACAGAGACGTTTTCAAGGCGGCTTATATCCGCCATGCACTGGTCCATACATACGCGCCCGATTATCGGTGCGGGCTCCCCGTTTATATAAACGCATCCGCCGTCGCCGAACGCGCGTATAAAGCCGTCCGCGTACCCGACGGGCACCGTGGCGACGCGCGTGTCGCGGCTTGCCGTATACGTCCAGCCGTAACTGACGCTTTCTCCGGCGCGAACAGTGTGGATATGCGAGATCGTGCTTTTGAACCGCATAACGGGGCAGAGCGGAAGCTCCCCGTCATACGGTATCCACGGGTCGAGGCCGTAGAGGATTATGCCCGCGCGCACCATGTCGAGGTGCAGGTCGCGCCGCAATACTGTGGCGGCGCTGTTGCAGACGTGCCGTAAAAGGTGAAGCCCGTTGGCGGAAAGGATCTCTTCCGTCGCCTTATATTTCCCATATTGTGCCTCGGTTATACTTCCGTCGCCGCTGTCGGCGCACGCGAAGTGCGTGAACAGCCCCTCGGACAAAAGTCCCTTCATCGAGGCGGCGCAAAGAATTTCATCCGCGGCGTTTTTGCCGGCGTCAAAGCCGATGCGGTTCATCCCCGTGTCGAGCTTGTAATGTACGGTCACAGTCACGCCCGCAGATTCTGCGGCGGCTGAAAGCGCGGCAGCGTATTCGGGGGAGAAGACAGTTTGCCGGAATCCGCGCGCCGAGAGCAGCGGCGCGTTTTCCGGAGGCGTATAGCCGAGGATGAGGATTTTGACTCCGTCCCGACCATATAGCGCGCCATAAAGCTCTTCCGCCTCCTCGATGCATGAAACGGCGAACCAGCGCGCGCCCTCGTCGTAAAGCGCTCCGGCACATTCGGCCGCGCCGTGACCGTAAGCGTCCGCCTTGACGACGCACATGACGGCGGAGTTTCCCGTATACGCATCAACTGCTCTGTAATTGCGGCGCAGCGCGGAGAGGTCGATCTCCGCCCACGTCTTATGCTTGACGATAACTCCGTCAGTTGTCAATATTATCAGTCCCTTCGGTTGTTTGTTCTGTAAAAGCGTACTCCTGAACGGCGAGCGCGAGCGTGCCGTCTTCTGTCCTGATCTCGGACGGCGTGGATGAGCCGGACGCAAAGCTCACAAAGACGCGTGACGGCGAGCTGCCGACGCCGAGCGTGACACCTCCGTCCTTTTCGGTGACGGAGCTTACATCCCCGTCGAGCGAAAAGAGCGCGAGTATGCTCTGCCATCGCGAAGACGCTGCGGCGGAGACAGGTATCGTCACGCTGCCGGAAGACATCGTGACCGTCTGCCCGCTGACGCTTACCGTGATCCCCTCAACTGTCGCGGGAGACAAAAGCGCGACCGTACATTCCCGCCGGGGCGTGCCGTCCGCCATTTTCGGAAGCGTGATCATGATCGAAAAAATGCCCGTGTCCGTTGTGAGCGTCCCCGTGACGCGTGCCTCGCGCCTTTGATACGCGAGCGGGTCAGCGTTTGCGGGCGCGCATGAGCAGAGGGCGACTGCGGCGGCAAGCAGTATCGGCAAAAGCTGTACGACGCGCGTTTTCAATATATTTTCCCCCGTAAAACGTAATATTACGGCGCGGTCGCGACCGCGCCGTAATATATATACTCCGGGGCAATAGCCGATATGACTTAATTGTTTGAGTTCTCGCCTGAGAAGTGCAGCTCGGTGACGACCGTGTTTTTGTTGTAGTGCTCCATAATGCCGAGCGTCTTGTCTATCATATCGAAGAGGATCGCGCATGTCTCGCCCGCGTCGTTTTGGTATATGCCGTAGTAGACGTTCGGATTTGACGGGGAGGAAGAATGGTCGATGACATTCTTTATCCCGCGGCTGTCAAAATCCTTGCGGTACTGTGGGTCGTTATACGGGGCGATGATCTCGAAATCCTTGATCTTCATCTCAAGGATCAGCTTTTCGGCAATTTTCTCGTCGGCGTGCTCGTCGTTTTTGTCGACGCGGAATTTCTTGCCGTAGTAGTGAGTGAAACGGATCGTTCCGGCGTTCTGTATCTCGTAGCGCATGTCATAGTTTACGTATCTCCACGTGCCGTTTATTATCGGGCGCGAGAGGATCGCGAACAGCGGAACGAAGACGACGAACACTATAAAGTTTAAAAGAGGATAAAATCCGGCAATCAGCGCGATCGGGACGATTATGTACGCGATGCGCAGCAGCGTGCGCTTTGTTTTGTACGAGCCTTCCGGCTTTTTAGGCACGGCATAGTCACAGTTGTACTTGTTTTCTCCGCTCATGATAATACCTCATCAATATATTGATTAAAATCTATTGTCAGTATACCACAAAAGAGCTCCGATATCAAGATATAATTTGATATTTGGTGCTCCGGAAAGCGCAAAGCGCGAATGTGTGCGAGCATGCAAATGCAGCCTGGCAAATCCCCCGGAAAGCGCAAAGCACGCGCAGGGCGCGAAAACTTATCTCTGCCTGAAAAAAGGTGATCTCAGCCGGTCACAAGGTCGATTATTTTCTTTTTCGTCATCGAGGCGACCGAGGCGGCTACGGCGGCGACGTAAAAGAGCAGCGCGCCCGAAAGCGCCAGGGCGACATGGAGCACATTGAACATGACGAATCTTCCCGCGGCGAGCGCGTATATTGCTGCAGCGGCAGCGTACATGAGCAGCGCCAGCATCATCGACGCCGCGAGCCTGCACACGTATTCATAAACGATGACTCTGCCGACGCGGCCGCGGCTGACTCCGAACAGACGCAGAAAACCGATCTCGCGGCGGCGGTAAAAGAGCTCCGCGTCAGTATTCATGCGGATGAAAATGCAGAAGATGAGAAAACAGATATAGAATACGGCAAGAAGGATGACCGCGGCGGAATCAAACATTCGTTGCATATCTTGTACGGTTTGATCAAAATTATTTATCGTCACTGGCGGGGCGTCAAAGCCGCCCGGGACATTATCTGCCCCGAGCCAACGGCGAAAGGCGATGATCGTTTCCGTATCCGAAAATAGTCCTGGATACGACAGCTGGCGCATTCCCTCGTAATTCTCTTTTTCCGGCCGCAACTCCCCGAAGAGAGCGAGCGTGTCATGCGGGATATATATCTCGCATTCGCCGCTGTCGGAATCATGATACAGGCGGTAGTAATAGTCCCCGTAATACCGCACCTCAAAATCCTCACTCCGTCCAAAATCGTCGATATCAACGGAATACGCAACGCCTGCAACGCAAAAACTGCGCCCCGCGAAGGTTATCGTCTTGCCGACTATGTCCCTGCCGCCGTGTCTTTCGGCATATTCGGGGCTGACGAGAATTTCATTTCCCGCCTCCGGGAAGCGGCCGTACTTTATCATGCCGTCGAGCGCGAAAACGCTGTCCTTTTTGTCGGCAAGATAGTTGGCGACGGCGCCGCCTTCCTCGGCATAGTAAGGGTAATAGACCCTCAGCTTTGAGCGATAGCGCTCGTCAAGCCTCTCGACCGGCGCTCTCGTGCATAAAAGGTCAGAATTTGTCTTTGACGCTTCGCGGCGTATGTACTCGATCTCAAAGTTGTTCTGCACCGCCGACGCGAGCATGACGAGGAATACGACGAGCGCGAACGGGAAAATTGCGCCGAGCCTGAACTCGCCCCGCCTCCGCCGGAGCGCAAATCGAAATAGATTAATGCCGCGCCGCTTTTTCGTCGTGGCGGTCTTCGCCGCTTTATGCGGCGATCGTATATCGCGCGCCGCACGCACCTCGACTCTCCCGATTTTCCCGTAGTCAAGATACAGTATTTCGTCGGCGAGTTCGTCAAAGCAGCTCTCGTGAGTCGCGACGAGCACGATCTTGCCGTCGTTTTTCAGCGACGCGATAATTTCCGCCGTGAGGCGGGAATTTTCCGCGTCGAGCGACGCCGTAGGCTCGTCGGCAAGGAGCAGGGCGGGGTCGTTTATGAGGCTTCGAAGGATCGCGGCGCACTGCCGCTCACCTCCCGAAAGCTCGTCGGGAAGCTTGCGGAGAAGTTCGGTGATGCCGAGCTTTTCCGCAAGGGAATATATCGCCGCCGGGTCGTTTTTTATGAAGAGCAGATTATCGTATACGGTTATGCCCGACAGCAGAAGGCTTTTTTGATATATGTATCCGACATCTTTTCCGGACAACGCTCTTTCTCCGAGCGTGACCTTGCCGTCAAAGTCGCGCTCCACGCCGCCGATGATGTTGAAAAGCGTGCTCTTGCCGCAGCCGCTGACGCCCTTTATCACGTATAGCTTCCCCGGCGAAAACGTGTACGACACGTCATTGATTATAGTCCTGTCATAGCTTTTCGTGATATGTTCAAGTCTCAGTTCGTTCATGTCTTTTGCCTCCGTCAGAGCAGGTCGCGTCCGGCGATCAGATTTTCATACCAGCTTCTGTATTTCAGCCGCCGCAGAAAGAAGTTCACCGCCAGAAACGAAGAGCAGACAATGACGGCGGCAGCCGAGAGAAGGAGCGGGATATTGTACGTGAAAATTTCAAAATTCACGAACACGAAATGCCGGTTCAGCGCGTTTACGGCGACGCTCACGGCGGCAGCCAGCGCGCCCGAAATCGTGCAGAGCATGAGCAGCTTTTGCACGTTAAGCCTCGCGAGAACACATGTGACCTGCCCGATCGTAAATCCCGCGTAGTTGAACACGGAGACGAAGCTGCTATTGTACGCGAGCTCGGTTTTGACGATGCAGGCGTAAAACACGACCGACAAAAGCGTTATCAGCGCCGAAAGCGGCAAAAGGATATACGACAAAGCCTCGAATAAGGGCAGCACAAACTCCTCGTCGGCGAACGGCTGGCAGTATATGCCGCTGTCCTTCAGAAGATCGCCGTTTGCGGCGATAAACTCTTTCATTTCATAGTAGCCGTCGAAATAGAGGAAATAGTACCGGCAGCGCTGCCCGCCGATGAAATATTCGTCCTTTTTATATTCGTCAAAGAGATCGCCGTTTATGTATATTTCGTTGTCGTGCGTCCGCGTCTCGGATACCGTACCGTCATAGTCAACAAAGAGATCCGCCGTGCCCCCGGTCTGTATCTGAAAATACCTGAATTCAAAATTATCTATAGGCGAAAGCACCCCGACGACGGTGAGGCCGACCTCGCCGATACCGTAAAGATTTTTATTTATGGTTAAACCGACCGTTTTGCCAGGATCGTCGGGAGAAAGGTATCTCGCGTAAGCGTCCGAGATTATGACCTGTTTTTCGTCCGTATAGTACGTTCCGTATTCAATGCGGTCGGAGAAGGGGAAAATGTCGGCGCTGCCGGGGAGCGTGTACTGTTCGGTGAGCTCATAATCGACAGGCGGCAACGTAAATTCCCCCGTCTCGGGGTCGTAATCTTCTGTAAGCTCCGGCAGCACCGAGCCGTACCGCGGCAAAACCTCCCGCACGCCGTCAAGACCGCATAGCAGCTCATAATCAGACCTTTCGTCGCCCTCCGCTCTCACCTCCATGACATTGATGCGGTAAAGCCCCGCCGCGTTTGCGTCGAGCTTCCTCATCGGCGTGTCTGCCAGCATCAAAAGGCACATCGCGAGCGTGAGAAAGATGCCGAACAGCACGTCGGGTCTGCGGGTACGGCTCCGCGACGACGCCCATTTTTTCATAAAAGGGTATAGCTCCGCCGTCGGCCGCCGTTTCACTGCGGCGCGCTTTTTGCGCCGCCGAGGTTTTGGGATGGGCGCGGTGCCTGCACCGCGGCTTTTCGTGAATTCTATCACATGGTCGGCGTAGGATTTCGCCTCTTCGTCATGCGACGAGCATATGACGAGGCAAGACTTCGAGATATCGGCGAGCAGCGAAAACACCGCCCGCTTGTTTTCCGCGTCGAGGGACGCCGTAGGCTCGTCGAGAAACAGGATTTTCTTATCGGAAAGCATAGCTCTCGCGATCGCAAGCCTCTGCCGTTCGCCGCCGGACAGCGTCTCCGGGCGTTGCGCTCCCTTGTCGTCAAGACCGACGCGGGAAAGGGCTTCATTTATTTTTTTCGTGTCGCTTTTTATGAGACGCAGATTGTCGGCGACGGTCAGAAAGTTGACGAAAAACGTGTCCTGCGTTATGTAGTCGAAGGCGGCAGAAGCTGAGTCCATGTCGACGTTTTCCGAAAAATCGCGTCCGTCAAGGGTGATTCTTCCGGAATCGAATGGGATCATACCGGAAAGAACGTTTATAAACGTCGTCTTTCCGCTCCCGCTTTCGCCGAAAAGCAGATAAAAGCCCGTGTCGCCGAACGTATATGAAAACGAGTCGATGACGACGTTTCCGCCGTATGATTTTGTGATGTCGATACATTTTATCATAGCTATGACCATTCCTTTCCACTGCGCGGAAAGCACAAAAGGACATGAAAAAATCCGATGCCGTTGCGCAGCA
>CANRIL010000013.1 GCA_947630625.1 uncultured Clostridia bacterium | reverse complement strand
CTCGAATTCGAGGGGTGATGAAAGTGAAATGTGACTTTCTTCTATACAATTTTGCGAAAAATCCTTGACAGTACCCTGCCATGTCAATAATCCTGTATCGCCAACGACCAAACCGCACTGTGCTTTTGCATTCAGGCGCAGGCGCCGACCGTCTTTAGTTTCAAACAAGAACCAAATCAGTGTTGACGACAAAATGATGGCATCGCTCGGAAGAGATTGCTTTTCAACTACCTTTGCGTAAGCAGTATTAATAGGTTGCGCATTATCGCTCGCCTCCTGACTTTTTCGCGCCACAAATGAAACGATAAGTGATATTATGCAAACAGCAAAGCTCAGCAAAAGTATTATCACCCAAAATTCGGGATCTGTTATCATGTCTTCAAAATCCGTTTTGCCGACAATGTTTAAGGTAAATAACATTTCAGAAATTATTGCCTCCATCATTATTATTCTTGTTCGTCACGAATGCAAAAACAATGACTATAATTCCCATTATAATAGAAATATAAGAAATAAATTTGATAAAGTCTTCATAGGTGTTTCTCAATCCGGCTGCGTTGTAAATTACCAACAATATAATTCCCAAAATAATTTGAATGACGCCAAATGCAATCAAGGCGCCCTTTCTTCCGGCTGGCTGCATATCTTCCTCACTAAATTTAAGTATTTGCTATGTAATATAGCATAGAATCACTTACAAATAGAATTATATCATATTAAATCACATATGTCAAGCGGTATATGCGAAATAATCCGATATAATTCTAACGCTGTAGGATAGAATAAAAGAGAGGTGATAAGATGTTTGAGGACGAATTTGCCATCCGGCTCTCCAAGCTGCGCATAAACAAAGGTGTTTCCGCGAGGGATATGAGCTTGTCGATCGGGCAGAATGCGGGATATATAAACAATATCGAAACGGGCAAGGCGCTGCCCTCGATGTCAGGATTCTTTTATATATGTGAATATCTTGGCATATCGCCGAGCGAATTTTTTGATACGGAATCAGATGATCCGCAGGAATTGAAAGCTCTCATCGGCAATCTGAAAAGACTTGACAAACGTCAGCTCCATAACATATCCGAAATAGTTGAGGCGCTCGCCAGAAACGGCTGAGCGCCTTTTTCGCAATAAATCAAGATGGGGAGCTTTCCGGAAAAGCTCCCCATCAAAATATTCGGATTCGATTATCAATAGCCGTTTATTGTCTTTCTTTTGCCGTCGAGGTAGTCGCGGTCAAGCGTGAGGACGCCGTTGTCCATGCGGAAGATGCGGTCGGCGCGGGACGCGATCTTCAGGTCGTGCGTGACCATGACGAGCGTCTGACCGATCGAATCCCTTGTCTTGATGAGCAGGTCAAGCACCTCGTCGGCGTTGGCGCGGTCGAGGTTGCCGGTCGGCTCGTCGGCGAAGAGGATCTGCGGCATATTTATAAGCGCGCGGGCGATCGCGACGCGCTGCTGCTGACCGCCGGAAAGCTCGCTCGGAAGATGGTGCAGACGGTCTTCGATATTGAGCGTCTTTACGAGGCGGCGCAGCGTTTCATCGTATGAGCCGTCTTTCTTGTTCACCATCAGCGTCGGGATCAGGATGTTTTCAAGGGCTGTGAACTGCGGGATCAGATTATGGCGCTGAAAGACGAATCCCATGTTGGCGCCGCGGAAGCGCGAGAGCTCGTCATGCGACATCTTTGTTATGTCCTGCCCTCTTATATAGATGTGACCGGCGTCTACCTTGTCAAGCCCGGCGCAGCACGACAAAAACGTGCTTTTTCCCGAACCGGACGAGCCGATTATGGCGACAAATTCACCCTCCTCGATCTTTATATCGACGCGGTTGACGGCGGTGATCGTCTCGTCGTACTGCTTATACTGCTTTATGACGCTCTCTGTCTGAAGTATATATCTCGATCTAACATCATTATCCATGGTAAATTCTCCTTTTCCTTTTTTATTCGGAAACTTCGCCGTATTCGACGGAGAGTGTCTTTGATTTGCGCTTTTTGAAGCTGCGGTACGGCAGGAATGCGGAGAGGAATCCGCAGCTGACCGACATTACGACGGCGAGCAGGATCGCGTACCACGGCATGTAGAATTTGTACCTCACGTATTGCAGCGTCCACTGCGGAACTATCACGTTGACGAAGAAGTATAATAGGTACGAAAGTGAATATCCGAGCCCGAGGCAGAAGATAAACGAAAGTATACCCATGAAGATGCCGCCGAAAATGTACAGCCGCCTTATATCGGACATCAGCGCGCCCATCGACTGAAGTATCGTGAATTCGTTCTCGCGCTTCAGGTAGTATAGCGTCTGCGAGAAGAACCATATCATCGGCGAAATCGTGAGCAGCAGCGCCGCGACGATGGTGAAAATTTCGTCGTACTGCTTATCCTCGTTGACGGCGGCGATATGCAGCGCGTGCGTGTTGTCGACTGACACGCCGCCGTATATCATTCCCCAGTTGCGGAGCACCGCTTCAAGATTTATCGTGTCCGCCGCCGAAAGCGACTGATCGACGTAAATTTCAAGCGTGTCGTACTTCACCGTCTCGCCGGTGATTTTTTCGTATGACGCCTCGGACAGATATATAGGCATCTCAAGCGTCGGTATGTCGTATAATATCGCGCCTATCGTGAATTCGTGATACTCGAACCTGTATTTTTCGAGCTGATCCTTCAGCAGCGGCAGCCCTGAGAGGTTAGTGTCGACGGCGCCGAGCTTCTCTGAAACGACGCCGATCTCTATCTTGTCGCCGACTTTATATTTGAAGCGGCGCGTGTTCGCAATCGAATCGGCGATTACGACCACGTTGTCGTCGGTGAGCGGGGCGGAGAGGTCGCCGTCGTAGTCGTATTTTTCAAGCTCCGTCACGATGTCGGCGTCTATCGTTCTATATTGCAGCTCGTTTGTGACCCTGTAGCCGTCCATATTCTCAGGCACGACGAGATTTGAAAACGGCCTTGTGTATTCGGAGCGGACGCGCAGGTGGCTGCCCTGATATACGGCGTCGCTCACGTTTGATTTGCTCACGAGCGTTATGCCCGGTATCTTATATAGGTCCTCCCGCATGTCCTCATCATATTTGCGGTTTGTTTTCGAAAGGTCTATCGTATATTGCGGGGACTCGTTCGCGAACGTGACGCGCGTTATCTCGGCGACGTAAAGCCCGCAGATGAAGAGCGAGGTGAAGATGACGGCGGAGACGAGCAGGCGGAGATTGTAGCCGCGGAAACGCCATGATGTATAAAATTCATATGTGAACGGGAATTTCGAGCCGAAAATGTTGAGCGAACGGCGAGGAGAGGAGACAAGGTTTGAGTTGTCCTGCGAGATGATGAGCGTCATCGGCGGCTTGACCGCCATGAGCTTCATCGGGAACCACACCGAGAACAAAAGCACTATCAGCCCGTAAACGGCGGTCAGAAGGAGCGTCCAGACCGGACACGTAAACGGAAGCCCGTGCACGAACAGAACGAGCCACGAGATAAAGATCGAGACGCCGGTCGCCGGCAGAAACGTGATCGAGGCGACGGTGAACATCTCCCAGAACGCCGTTTCAAACAGCTTTTTGAAGTCCGCGCCGAAGCTCATATAAATTCCGTATATGAACTTATAGTGGTTAATCCTGATATTGTAGAGGATGACGAGCAGGAATACGGACAGCACGATAAGCGCCGCCATCGCGATAATATATACGATCCTGTTCGTCAAAAGGTTCTTTTCAAAGTTCAAAAGCGGCGTTTTTTCATAATGCAGGGAGCCCATCGCGGACAGGTCCGACAGGTGGATATAGAATCTGTCAAACGATTCTTCGAGCGCGTCCTGATCAACGCCCTTGAGCGTTATGTATATGTCGTATGTCGAAAGGTCGTCGTAGGCGTTATAATGCCGGAAGGAGCGGATGTTTTTGTAAACGTCGTCCTTGCCGAAATAGTTCCGCCATTCGTTGTCGACATAGAGCATCTGATCGTCGTTCAGACCGTAGACGACGACGTGATAGTCGTATTCGTCCTGAACGCGCTGCCACTCTGTATTATCGTTATTGTGAATGATTATCGTAAGCGTCGCGAAAAATACCTGAATTATGAATATTGCCGCGAAAAAGCAGGCATACTGCCCGATATTCGCAAAAACATTCTTTATCGACATCTTCAGCGTCTTGTGAAGATAGCTTACAATATCGGCTATCAAACCATTTCACCTGCCTTTGAATGTTTTTTTCTTTAACCGATGGTGATCTTGTTCGCGTCCGGACACATGCGCGATTCGCGCCCCTGGCACGAGAGGATGAGGGACTGCGGCTCGCCGTCACCGGAGATGATGTCGAGCATCGATCTTGTCCGCGCGTCGTCCATCTGGGAGAATGATTCGTCGAATATGAGCGGCGGAAGCTCGCGCCGGAAGAGCAGACGGACGAGCGAGAGCCGCAATGACAGATACGCCGCGTCAACGGTGCCCCCGCTCATGGAATCGAGCCCGCGATACGCGCCGTCAGCGAAGATAGTCATTCCGAACGAGGCGTTCACGCCGAGCTCGTCATATCTGCCGCCTGAAATTTTCCCCATGTAGGCGCGCGCAGACTCGCGCAGACTCGGAGCGACGCTCGCGCGCACGCCGCGTCCGGCGGCAAAAAGCGCCTCGATCGCTAAGATGCAGGCCTCAAAACGCGAACGGTCAGCCTCAAGCTCGCGCGAAATATTGTCAATTGCGACGGCGAGCGCGGCGGGGTCGTCGCGCGATGCGGTGAGCTGTGCGCGGCGAATTTCGAGCTCGTGTATGCCCTCGGTCAGCCGGAGCACGGCGTTTTCCGTAAATTCGCGCTCGCGCTTCAGGTCGGCGGCGTTTATCGCGCCGATCTCGGCGGCGTTTATAAATTCTGCGTCGGAGCGCACCTCGTCCTCGCTCACGCCGGAGAGCTGACGTTCAAGCTCGCCGATCTCGGCGCGCTCGCGGTTGATCTCCTCTTCGATATCGCAGTCGCGGTCGTAAAGCTCCTCGCACCTGTCAAGCGCTTCGTTCAGCGCTTCGGCAAGCTCGTCATCGCCGCCGCCTGCCTCGATGCCCCTTTGGGCAAGCAGCTCGCGCGCCTCGCGCACCTCGTCGTCGTAAACGGAATATTGAACGTAAAGCTCCGCCTCGGAAGATGCAATGTCCTCGTCTACGCGGCGGAACTGCTCGGCGTCTTCCTTTATCTGCTCTATGCGGTCGCGCAGCACGTCCGTCGTGTCGGCGCCGTAATAGCGGAGGTCACGGCGCAGCCTGACGCCGGACGTTACCGAAACTATGAAAGAGACAACGGCTGCGGCGGCAAATACGCCGGAAGCCGAGAAGAGGGAGATCGTGATAAGCTGACCCCGCTCGCGGAAGTAGAATACAAGCCCGGCGCAGACGGCGGCGAAAACGAACGTGAGCACCGCCATGATCGCCGATGTCGTTCTTCTCGCCGACGTTGACTCCACATCGGAGACGATCTCATCCGCGGCGTCGTCTTCTTCGGTGAGCCGGCTGTATAGCTCGCGATTCGGGCATTTTGATGCCTCGTCGCGCAGCCCGTCGAGCTGGCGGGAAACGGACGCGATAGACGCCGATGTCGCCGCCATTCCGTCCGAGACGGCGTGAAGCTCGCCTATGTATTTTGAATCGGGAAAATGCCCGCTAGGGGACATGTTTTGCGCAAGCAGCTCATCTTTTTCGGCATAAAGCCCGGCGACGCTGTCCTTGAGCGCGACGAGCCTGTCAAAGCGGCGGAGATTTTCGAGCGTTTCATAATTTCTCGCCTTCTCCCTCGCGCGCTCCCGCCTTTCGATCGCAGTCTCGCGCTTTTCGGTCAGGTCGGATATGGCAGCCTCGACGTTTATAAGCTCGCCCGAAGACTGCTTTGCCGCCTCGAGCCGCGAGGTCAGCTGCGCGAGCTGCTGTTCCTTTTCATATATCGCGCCGCCCTTGCCGTTTTTGTGCAGGAGCTGACGGCGCACCGCGTCTATCTTTTCGGCGGCTTTTTCCGTGTTGACCGCCTCGTCAGCGGAGAAAAGGAGATTTTCCGCCGCGGCGCTCATTTTCTCGCCGTCGAATCTTGCGCCGCTGAGCTGGCGCACAAAAGCGGTGCTTAAAAATACGTCCTCCGGGACGCCGAAGAGCGCCTCGCCCGGGCATTGCCCCTTATGTATCTCAAGCCCCGTTTCAGTGACCGTCATGCGGACGCTTTCGCGGACGGCGTCCTTTGAACCGGCAATGACGGCAGAACGCTCGATTAGGATGCGCCCCTTTCCGGTGACGACGGTAAGCGAGCCGGACGCTGAGGATTCGTTCCAGCTGATATATCGTGTGCGCACGGAGGATGATTTCATACCGTAAAGTATAAACACGATAAACGCGGCGATCGTCGATTTGCCCGATTCGTTTTCACCCTCAAGCACGTTTATTCCGGGACGCAGCTCGATCGTTTTGTCGTGCAGCTTCCCGAAGCTGTTTATTTTGATTTTTTCTATATACATTCGAGCACCTGCTGTTAAAAGAATAAGTGGGCGCGATCAGTCGACAATGTTTTCGCCCGCCATGGCGGACAGCCCGTATCTCAGGGCGCGCAGCGCCGTCGCGCGGACGGCGGGGTCGGGGTCGGCGAGGCGGCCTTTCAGTTCGCGGTAGAAGGCGCCCCTGACCGTCGGGTCGGAGTCGAGGTAATCAATGTTGAGCGCGGGGGATGTCTCATCCCGCACCTCGAGCGCAAAAACTTCGTCGATCCCGTCTGCAAGCGTTTCCGGCGAGATCACGAGCGTCGGGAGAAGCTCGCCTGTCAGAGTCACGCGCAGAAGCGTGTTATCGGTGTATTTCCGCTCGCGTATCAGCTGTTTTATGCGCTCTTTGATTTCAAGCGAAGACGAAGCGCCCGATACATTCACGGACTCCGATTCGTACCGGCGCTTCGCGAAGGGGAGGCGGCGGACGGACTTTTTTCCGTCGTCGCCGATCTCGATGTAGTAAGCGCCCTTGACTCCCGTTTCGTCAAACCCGCGCCCTTCAAGGCAGCCGCAGTAGCCGAAAATGCAGCCGTCCGATTCGGAAAGCGCCGGCGGATTGTGGATGTGGCCGAGCGCCGCATAGTCAAATCCGGCAAGGGCGATCTGGGATGAGGTGACGGGCGCGTACGGGGACGCCGGCGAGTCGAGGTCGGCGTGCGCGCAAAGGAGGCGTATCCTGCCGTTGTCCTCTGTCTTTGAGATCGGGGATGATGTCAGCGATTCACCCGTGAACGCGTATCCGTAGACATCGCAGTTTATTTCGGGAAACTCGAATTTTGAAAACGCGGGATCCTTATAAATATACACGTTTTGCGGAAATTTTACGCGGGCGTAAAGCCCGCCGGGGACGTAGGGGTCGTGATTGCCGGGGCTGATTATGATGCGGCAGTCGGGGACGCGGGAGAATTCGCGCTGGATTATTGCAAGCGTTTCCCGCGTCACAAATCCGCGGTCAAAGAAATCGCCCGCGATGAGCAGTATATCGACGCCCTCCGTGCGGACGAACGTCATAAGGGAGGAAAACGTGCCGCGCAGCTCCGTTTTACGGACGGAGGCGCGCCGCTCGTCCAGCCCGGAAAACGGGCTGTCAAGATGTATGTCGCCTGTGTGAACGATCTTAAGCATAAGGATATATGCTCCCATGCAGTTATTGCGAATAAGTATAATATACAAATATGATAACACATATTCCGTTCAAACGCAAGGATTTATTATAACTTTTAAGGTAAGGCGGCGGCAAAAAAAGAAAGCCGCCAAAAAGCGGCTTTCGCTTAAAATTAAAGTCCCTCCCCGTCAAATTCGGGGATAAAGCTCTCGTCGACCGTGCCGCCCTCCTGCAAAAAACCGTACTGCACGCCGATTGATTCGGCGAACCCGATAACGGAGTCGTATTCCTCCTCCGTCAGCGGGCGGGAGAGCTCCGGCGGCAGATTTGACGAGGCGGGCGTATACTGATTCATTATGCTTATGTAAACGTCGTCGCCGAACCGGTCATGTATATAGCGGATGACGCGGCGGCTGTCGACGGTGTGCGTCGGCAGGACGAGGTGGCGAACTATCATCCCGCGCGTCATGATGCCAGCTTCGACCGCGCCCGTGCCGTCCGAAAACAGAGGCTCCCCGACCTGGCGGAACATCTCGTCGAGCGCGGCGCTCGCGCGCTCAAAATAGTCAACGGCGTGCGAATATTCAGCCGATATCGCGGGGGAGAAGTATTTGAGGTCGGGAAGATACACGTCAACAAGCCCGTCAAGCAGCCGGAGCGTGTCGACCGATTCATACCCGCTCGAATTCCACACGACCGGGATATCGAGCCCGCGGGACTTCGCTTTTTCTATCGCTTCGGCGACGGTCGGCGCGAAGTGCGTCGGCGTGACGAGGTTGACGTTGTTGGCGTGCGACACGTTTTCGAGGCGGAGAAAGACATCGGCAAGCTCGTCGGAGGTGAGCGGTTTGCCGCATCCGCCGCGCGATATCGCGCGGTTCTGGCAGAAGACGCAGCCGAGCGAGCAGCCGACGAAAAATACCGCGCCCGACCCGCGCTCGCCGGAGATGCAGGGTTCCTCCCACATGTGAAGCGCCGCGCGGGCGGCGTAAACGTCAGCCCCCACGCCGCACGCGCCGCGCGCGGAAGTCCTGTCAACGCCGCAGGCGCGGGGACAGAGCGTGCAGCTTTTGTAATATTCCGACGGGTTATTCATATATCGCCTCACAGAGAAAGCTGACGGGGCGGAACCCGTCGCTGCATGACACCATCGCGGAGTGCGGGTCTTTCATCCAGCCGTCAAAAAAGTCGCCGCCGCCCGACATGAGCTCAGCCACAAACGGCTCCATCGCGCGCCACGCTTCGGTGCACAGCGCGTCCGGGCGTTCTCCGTCCGAATAAAATACGTCGCCGACAGCTACGCTGCATTCGTCCTCAAGCGGATTTTCGTATTTTTCAATCAGGTCGGAATACCTTGCAGCCCTGACCGCCGTTATTTTCACCCTGACGGGAAGCGCAGCCTTCATATGTCCGCGTCGCAGAGGAAGGTGGCAGCGCCCGCGTCTATCCGGCGGATCCTGCTGCCGTGAAAGTCTACGACGTTGCCGCGCAGCTCGCCTGAAAGTATGCGCTCAGCGCCGATGCGCAGCGCGGGGATTATGTCAGGCGTCAGCGGGCAGGTGCCGTGCGAGGGGTAGATCAGGTCAAAGCGGCCGCTCTGGCTTTCGAGCCTTCTGATGCTCGCGACGTAGGCGTGCAGCTCGCGCTGCGCGCCGAACATGAATATGCTCCCGTCCTGGACTGGGTCGCCGCCGTAGACAGCGCGCCCCGCGCGGTCGAGCACGGTGACGCTGCCCGGCGTGTGCCCCGGCATGTGGATTATTTCGAGCTCGCGCCCGCCGAGGTCAATTATCTCGCCGTCCCAGACCGGCGTGAACGTCCCTTTGCGGCGCTGAGATTTATAATAGTTTGTTGCCTCCGCCGGGTGCATATAGAAACCGTCAAATTTCTCCGCCGAGCCGATGTGGTCAGGGTCGGCATGCGTCGTCAGCAGCGAGATCGGGACGCCTGTGAGTCCGGCGGCGATCTCGTCCGCGTTTTGCACCGTCATCCCGGAGTCTATGAGCAGCGCGCGCTTTTCTCCCGCGAGCAGGAAAAAGCGGACGCCGCCGTCATCTATCTGCCATGTGCTGTCGTTGAGCTTTTTTATTTCCATATCGTGTCCTCGCTTTTTGGTCAGTTATATTTTAAAGCACTTGTTGACCGATTTCGGATGGCCGAGCACGTAGATCGAGTCCCCCGCCTCAAACCTTGTATCGGGAGTAATGTTCATGTTCAGCTTGCCGTTGTCACGGTAGGCGAGGATGTTTATCCCGTATTTCTTGCGGATGTCGAGTTCAAGGACTGTTTTTCCGTTCCATTCGCGCGGGATCGTGACCTCGAATATCGCGTATTCGCCGTCAAGCTCAATGTAGTCGAGGATGCTGTCCGAGGTGCAGCGGATCGCGGTCCATGCGGCGAGCTGCTTTTCGGGATAAACGACCTCGTCGGCGCCGCAGCGCAGAAGGAATTTTTCCTGCACGCCGCGGGAGGCGCGCGCGATGACCTTTTTCGCGCCCAGCTCTTTGAGCAGGGACGCGGTTTCAAGCGAGCTCTGAAAGTCGTCTCCTATGGCGACGATGCAGGCGTCGAAATTTCGGACGCCGAGAGACTCAAGGAACGCCTGATTCGTGCTGTCCCCGATCTGAACGTTTGTGACGAACGGGAGGACCGAATTGGCGCGCTCCTCGTTTACGTCTACAGCCATAACCTGATGATTGAGTTCCGACAGCTTGCGGGCGATATGCGAGCCGAATCTGCCGAGGCCTATTATGAGGATCGATTTCATGATTTTTGATGCTCCTTTATCCTATAGTTATTTTTTCCTGCGGGAGCCGCTGGGTGTTTCCGGTGACGCCGGAAACGGCGGCGAAAATGAGCGTAAGCCCGCCGACTCTGCCGCAGTACATGAGCAGGATCAGTATGGCGCGCGAGATGAGTCCGAGTCCCGGAGTTATGCCGAGCGTCAATCCGACGGTGGCGACGGCGGACGCCGTCTCAAACAGGCACGTCAGAAGCGGCAGCCCCTCGATCCGGCTGATGATGCAGCCGCCGCCGATAAAGAGGACGAGGTACATGGTGACGATCGTGGCGGCGCTTTTGACCGCCTCCTCCGGTATCCTGCGCCCGAAGAAATGAGTGTGCTCGCGGCGACGGAAAACGGAGATCGCGTTTGAGAGCATGACGGCGAGCGTTGTCGTCTTCATGCCGCCCGCGGTCGAACCGGGCGAACCGCCGACGAGCATGACGGCGATCATGATCGCGATCCCAGCCTCGCTCAGAAGCGTTAGGTCGACGGTGTTGAATCCGGCGGTGCGCAGCGTGACAGACTGAAAGAGCGAACCGAGCACGCGCTCGCCGAGCGGAAGCTTGCCAAGCTCAAAGAAGAAGAAATAGAGCGCGGGCAAAATGACGAGCGCGAGCGTGACGGTCAGGATGACCTTTGTCTGCATCCTGTACCGCGTGACGCGGAGCTTGTTTTTGCGCATGTCGTCCCACGTCGAAAACCCGATGCCACCGATCAATATGAGAGCTATAAGCGCGATGTTTATCGAAGGGGACGATGCAAACGAGGTGAGGGAGGAAAATTTTCCGTTCACGCCCATAAGGTCGAATCCCGCGTTGCAGAACGCGGAGATCGAGTGGAAGACGCTGTACCAGATCCCGCGGAGGATGCCGAATTCGCTGCAGAACGCGGGCGCCATGGCGACAGCGCCAAAAAGCTCAAATATCACCGTCATTCTGATTATGAAGCCGGTCAGCTCGACGATGCCGCCCACTTTGTCGGCGGAGATCGAATCCTGCATTATGCTCCGCCCGCGGATACCGATCCTTTTCCCCGACAGAGCCGAGAAAAATATCGCCATCGTTACGATCCCCATGCCGCCTATCTGGATCAGTGTGATTATAACGGCATGGCCGAACGTCGACCAGTACGTCGCCGTGTCCTGCACGACGAGCCCGGTGACGCAGAGGGCGGATGTCGCGGTAAAGAGCGCGTCCGCGAAGCTTGTCCATTCTCCGCTCGCGGACGAGATCGGCAGCATGAGTATGAGCGCGCCGAGGAGTATCCCCGCGGCGAAGCTGATTATGATGATCTGAGACGAAGACAGCTTTTTATTGAGTTTTGCTTTTATTGTTTCCATATGTCTGCCTCGTTAAAGCACGGCGTTCGCCATATTGTCAGACGCCGGCCAGAGTATATCGCCGGCGACCGGGGAATAAAACATGCGCGCGATCTTCTCCGGCTCTTTTGTAAGCGAAAGTATCCACATCAGCTTGGCATATACGGCCTCGGTCGTCATGTCGTAAGCTTCGAGCACGCCGAGCTGATTTTTAAGCCGGGAGCCGACGTGATATACGCAGAGGTCGCTGCCCTCGTTTTCGACCTGAGTCGTAAGAACAGCGAGCCTGCCGCGTTCCTTCCAGGATTCGATGCAGTCATAGAACCCGCCCGCCTCAGGTACACCTCCGACGCCGAAGCTCTCGATTATGACGGCGTCGTTTTTGGAAAAGAGAAAATCAAGAACGTCGCGTCCCATGCCGGGCAGCAGCTTGACGAGGGCGACATCCCGGTCGAGCTCTTCATAAAACGTCGGGAAAAGAGCGGCAGAGCGCTGTATGTAGCGAAGGAGAACGCCGTCCCGCACGACGCCGAGTTCGGGATAATTGATGCTCGAAAACGCGTCAAAGCTCTTTGAATGCGTCTTTTTCGCTCGCGTCCCGAGGATGACCTTGTGGTCGAAGACGATAGAGACGCCCGGCATGTCGGACGAGGCGCACAGAAACGCGTCCGTGAGGTTCGCCTTCGAGTCCGTGGTGTCAAATCCGATCGGCTTCTGAGCCCCCGTCAGGACGATCGGCTTCGGGCTGTCCTGGATCATATAGGAGAGGGCGGCTGCCGTGTACGCCATCGTGTCGGTGCCGTGCGTCAGCACAAATCCGTCGTAGTTTTCGTAGTTTTCCTTTATCGAGCGGACGATGATCTGCCAGTGCTTCGGAGTTATGTTTGTGCTGTCGAGCGCGAACAGCTCAAGACAGTCGACATGGCATATCCTGCCGACCGCCGGAGTAAACGCCAGAAGCTGCTCCGTCGTGAGTCCCGGAGAAAGTCCGCTTTCGGTCAGCTCCGAGGCGATCGTTCCGCCCGTACCTATGAGAAGTATTTTTTTCATACAAGCTCTCTTGCCTTTTTTAGGTATATCTCCGCCGCGGCGCACAAAGCCGCGCGGCGTGTATCTATGTAAAATATCAAAAGTTTATTTCTAACATCAGATGCAGCGCGCCGCTCCTTGCCGCCATCGCGCCGCAAGGCTTATCAATGTTTTTTATGATCATACGGCAGTATATAATTAAATTACTGATTTTTTATTTGACTTTAAGAGAGTCCAGGCGCTCAATGTAAAGCCGTCATTTATTTTTCCTGCTTTTATCCAGCCGTCCACTTCTTCTTCGCTTAAATATACGGCATCCTTGATCCCTTCGTGACCGATGCTTGGCGAGGGAGCCGCAAATTCGACCAGATATACATACACGACAGAACTTGTCAGACCGCTGTCGGGGGCTGTTCTTCCCAATAAGTTGATGCGGCTGATCTCTTTTACGTTCAACTCTTCATTTAATTCGCGGGTTGCGGTTTCCTCTGGCGATTCGTTCTCATCAGCGAATCCGCGCGGAAAGCTGTATTGCTCCGCCCTGATCGCGTGGCGGTACTGCTCTATCATAATAAATTTATCTCCGCACTTCGGTATCATCACAGCACCGTCTTTACCGGAGGTCGGAACTACCCTTTCATACGGATAATATGATACAGCCGAATCGCGCCTGTCGATTATCGGGTCTACAACCATCGTGTTGAACTTGCTTTTGTAAACAACACCGTATCGGCGTCCGAACAATTCCTCATCTCTTGCCAACGCTTTCAATACTTTGTTTCTGTCGCAGTTATCGTCGCTTAGATCCGCGATCGGATAAATGTCCGATCCTTTAAACAACGAGGCGTTATTTTTTCGAAAGCTCAGATACTGCTTCATCTGGTCAGACCTGACGAATTCAATGTGTCTGCCCGCATTGTATTTTTCGGGAACGTCTTCATTTTCCAAAGAGCCGCTGCAGTATGTCTTAAGCTTTGAAAAAGTGATCGTACACCAGTCGGAAGCAACCAGTTTAATGTCCGTGAACGCTTCCGACATCGGCAGGAGGTGCCCTCGTGAAATTTTTGACAGCCACCACGTGATAAGTTCTGTCAAAACGAGAAACGCCAATGTCTCCACAATAAAGCTGAAGTTGTTCAGACTGTCTAAAACATTCTGCAGCAATTGGATCATGATCTCAACGCAGCAGGCGACAAAAATACAGATCAGCGCGGACAGCAGCCTTATGTATATTGAAGACTTGATCTTGCGCTTATATTTCTTCCTTTGCTTATTGAGCTCGTGTTCGTATCTGTAGACCTCCGCCGGCTCGTCGCTCGTCGCCGTTCGTTTCTTTGAATAATCCAATATTCTGCAGGCTCTTTCAAAATCAGGCACCCGTCTGATTTTTTCAAAAGTATCAAAATCGCTTGTTTCTTCGGCTAAAAAACGGATATCACGGTCTGAACCGTCGCCCCAGAGCTGTGCCAATCTATAGAAGAAATCGAGCCTGAAGGTTGTCCAGCTTTCCGGATCATCACTTAAAAGTTCACTTATATTATAATGCTTTGAAGAATTGCAGATGCTGTACTCAAGCTGATAATTATAGCATATATCGATTATCGCCTCCGCATATTGATACGCATCTTTGTCGGGGAGCTCCCCGCCTTCAAGTTCCGTTTCATACAGTCTTTTAATTGCGTGATGGTACTTGGAACGGTCGGTTATATTATCTATTTTGGCGCCGTTCAGGCTTACGATAGTTTCAATTATTCTTTTTGCGTCCGGCCACAGCCTGTCATCGGATTCAGGCGTTAAACGCAGAGCACATTTTATATATTTTGCCAGTGACATCTGATATTCATCATCTGACTTTGGATTAATATAAATCGAGTTCAGAGGGCTCAATCTTAAAACAGTTTTAAGAAGATAGCACAAATGGTCAAGTATCTCTCTGCACTCATCTGCTGTAAACGTTGTATCCGACACGTGATTTTCACGATCCGCTTCAATAAATAAGTCGAGAATTTCATCGTCGCTTTTGGCATTAGTTAAGTAGTCGTATATCTCGGTCAGATCCGAATACATCAGGCTTCGCTTGATCAGAGCCAGCAGTCTTTTCTGCGTTGATTTCAGAGGCCAGCCGGAATAGATAAAGTCTTGATTTTTTGAAATATTGTCTATAAGGTATTGAGAAATGGTACGAATATCTCCGTACTGGGAAATACATATGGAACCGCTTTGGAACAGCTTGATAAAATTATCGTAGTAATCTTTATTATGCAGCAAGCTGAAAAAGCCTCTCGAATCTATCAGCTGATTGCAGGTCAGAACTACAATGTTGCCGTTTCTTACGATTTCATTATATAAAGCTTTCTGACCTGTTATTATTTCTTCATCTGTTTTGCGGACAGAATCCAGTTCAAATAAATATACATACTTTTTCATTTCAGATTTCCTTATTCATGCGCTGCATTCACGATAAGCATCTATAAAATATCAGGCTTATAAAATTTTATGATCCTTCGGATTTTTATTCCCGTGACATCAACAAAACGCACTCCACGTGTCCCGTTCGGGGGAACATGTCTACGGGGGTGAGGCTCACGATGCGGTAGCCTCCGGAAGAGAGGCGGGCGGCATCGCGCGCGAGCGTCGATGGGTTGCACGAAACGTATACGATTCTTGACGGCGACGATTTGCAGAGGTACCGGATAAGCTCCGCGCCGCAGCCCGCGCGGGGCGGGTCGATGAAGACGCAGTCGGCATAACCGCCGTACGAGGCGGCGTCTCCGAGAATGAATTCGGCGTCGACGCCGTTATAATACGCGTTTTCGCGCGCGTCTTCAACGGCGGAGGCGTTGATCTCGATCCCCGTCAGGCGGACGTTTTTGCCTTTGACCGCGGCGATCCCGATCGTGCCCGTTCCGCAGTAGAGGTCGGCGGCACTCTCCCCCGGGGAGAGCGACGCTGCCGAGATCGCGCGCGCGTATAACAGCTCCGCGCACGCGTGGTTGACCTGATAAAACGAATCGGGCGAAATTTTGAAGCGGCAGCCCGCAAGCGTGTCATATATCGCCGCGTCCCCGGCGGTGTGCTCGTATCTGCCGTTCGCGCGGATAAAAACGCTCGTCAGAGCCGGAAATTTATCATACGCAGAGAGCGCGGCTCGCCGCAGCTCGGAAAGATCAGAGGTGTTTACTTTGGAAGCTCCTCCTTTGGAGGCGCCCCATTCGGAAGCGCCCCCTTCGGGGGCGCGCATGATGAGCATCGTGCCCTCGGAGGCGCGGCGCACCGTTATCCCGCACAGCGCTTGGACGCGCATTCCGGCGAGAAATGTGCGTATCGCGTCCGTTTCCTCGTCGTGAAGCATGCACCGGGAGGACGGAACGATATCGTGCGAGGCGCGCGCATAATAACCTGATATGCCGCCGCCGACGGGAACCGTCACTTTTGAGCGCACCGCTCCCTCACCGGCGGTCAGAAACGGCTCAGGCGAAATGTCGATGCCGCATTTTTTCATCGCCGACCGTATATAGTCAGATTTGACTTCGAGCTCGTGTTCATACGCGACATGGCGGAAAACGCAGCCGCCGCAGCCCGCGTCAAAGCAGGGCGGGGGCGTTACTCTGTGCGGGGACGGGGTTATGAGCTCGGCGATGTTCGCTTCGCAGTAAGAGGCATGCGCTTTCGTTATCACGATGTCGGCAATGTCGCCTTTCACGGCGCACGCGACGAAAACGACGCGCCCGTCGGGCGCGTGGGCGACGCCAGCGCCGAGATTCGTCGTCGCCGTTATCTCCGCGCGAAAGCGCTCTTCCATAATGTCCCTCCCGGCAGTCGTTTTGTGAACAATCCGTTAATTTTGCGTGCCCGCTATTGTAAAACCCGCATAAAAATTATATAATAGTGTCATGCGCGAAATTATCCGTGTCTGTTACGGAAATTATACTATCGCGAAGTTCAAATGTCAAGGGCGGGAGGTGAATACTGTGGCTGTAAGGCGTAGGCGCGCCGTGCATGAGCACGTGTCGGCCGCTGACGAGGACGTGTTTCTCCGCTCGCTCGACGAGATAACGCCGGAGGAGATCGGCGGCGAGACGTCGAGGAAGCAGCGCACCGGCGGCGACCTCGTATCATACATAATCGAGCGCTCCGTATATTTCTTCGCCGTCGCGGTATTCGTCGTCTGCGTGATAGAGCTCGCGGCGACGTTGTGGGAGCAGTTTTCGGGCGACATATACTATTCTCAGATCTCGGACGAATTTTCGATGAGCCATCTTCTGTCCGGCAAGGACAAGGATAACGGCACGGTAAAACTACTTGTCAGCTCGTCGTCCTCAGCCCCTTATGAGATGGGAGTCTCGCAGCCCGATCCCGGTGTGACGATCGAAAGCACGGAGCATAACGAACAGGTGGAGGAACTGAAGGCGCAGATATCCTCCATGAAGCAGCAGTATCCCGATATGTACGGCTGGATATATATAGAGGATACAAGGATAGATTATCCGATCGTGCGCGGCGAGGACAACAGCTTTTACCTCGATCACGCGTTCACGGGCGAATCTTTGTCCGTCGGCTCGATATTCGCCGACTACTCGGTCGACGACTATATAATGAACAATTACAACACCGTGCTCTACGGGCACAACAGCTCCGCCGGGAATATGTTCGGCGACGTGATGAAGTTCGTGCTCGATGAAGAGTTTTTCGACTCTCATCATATATATATCTATACGACGACCGGGCTTTACGAATATGAGCCGTACAGCATAAGCATGTTCGACTACGACACGTTCTATTTCCGCACCGGTTTTTCCGGGGGCGAGGATTTTCTCTCGTTCGTAGATGAAATGTCGCGGGACGCGATATACAAAAAAGACCTGAAATTCAGTGAGACAGACAGGCTCCTGACGCTCTCGACATGTACGAAGACGGGCATCAGGACGAAGCGTTACTGCCTGCAGGCGAAGCTTTGCGGTGTGATAGAATGACGGAACTTATCTGCCCGATATGCGGCGCGCCGCTCGTCCTTTGCGACCGCGCGCTCAGATGCGAGTCGGGGCACAGCTATGATATAGCCGCCTCCGGCTACTGCAATCTTCTCCGCCCCGGCAAGCTTCGCAACCGCACCTCGGGAGACGACCGCGGAATGGTTTTGTCGCGCGGGAGATTTCTTTCGGCGGGTTACTATTCCCCGATCCTAGACTATGCCGCCGAGGCCATCAATGCGATCATGCCCGAAGGCGGGCTGCTCATAGACGCGGGGTGCGGGGAAGGATACTACACGAACGGCATTGCGCGGCGCACCCCCGGCATTCGCGTTCTCGGAGTCGACGCGTCAAAGCACGCGTGCGAGGCGGCTGCAAAGGGGGCTTCACGCGCGGGAGTTGCCGACAGAGTAAAATATATAACGGCGTCGAGCGCCGCGCTCCCGCTGCGGGGTGATTCCGCCGCGGCGGTGCTCTCGATTTTTTCACCGTGCGATTATGGGGAGTTTGCGAGAGTCACGTCTCCAGAAGGCTGGCTTTTGGTCGGCTCGGCGGGCAGGGATCATCTATTTGAACTGAAAGAGATATTATACGGGCGCGATAACGTCAGGGAAAATGTCCCGATAGAGCACGCGGTGCTTGCAGCCCCGTTCGGATACTGCGAGGTGTCGCGGCGGCGCGTCACGTTTTCGGCGGAGATCGTCGGGGGCGAGCATATCATGGCGCTCTATTCAATGACCCCGTACCGCTGGCGCACGCCGAGAGAGGGCGAGGCGGCGCTTTCCACGCTTCCAAAGCTGACGGTGACGGTCGATTTTGATTTTACGCTCTTAGAACTGAAAAACAAGGCCTGACCTATATATTTACATTAAGCGAGGCAAGAATTTGAAACTATCAGTCTGCATTCCGATGTATAACGAAAGCGCTATCGCGGAAGGATCCGCGATGACGTATTCGCGCGCGCTCGACGGGGAGTTTGGCGAGGACTACGAGCTTTTGTACTGTGACGACGGCAGCACTGACGGCTGTGCCGACATTATACGCGCGCTTGCGCTGCCGCGAGTCCGCGTGATAGGATACAAAAAGAATCGCGGCAAGGGTTCTGCCGTGCGCCACGCCGTCATGGCTGCGGAGGGCGACATAATCCTCTGCACCGACTGCGACAACGCTTACGGAACGGACAAGATCGCGGATGTCGTCGGCATATTTGACCGCGCGCCGGAGGTAGACGCGGTCATAGGGTCGCGCAGCCTTGAGCGCGACGGCTACGCGGGATATACGTTTTTGCGGCGCGTCATGTCGAAGACGTATATCGTCGTTTTGCAGGTGCTCGCGGGCTTCCGCCACACGGATTCGCAGTGCGGCTTCAAGGCGTGGCGGCGCGAGGCCGCAAAGGCTGTATTCAGTCTTTGCGAGACGGACGGATGGGCGTTTGACATCGAGGCGCTGCTGATCGCGGAAAAGCTCGGCTTCCGCGTCACGGAGACGCCGGTAAGAGTTATAAATCACTCCGATTCAACGTCAAAGATAAAACCGATGCGCGACACGGCGCGCATGCTGCGCGATCTTATGCGCATAAAAAAACACGTGAAGTCGATCGCGGCGCCTGAAAAGGCGACCGGCGACAAAAACTGAACATGGAGCGCCTGATCTTTCATGTCGACGTAAATTCCGCGTTTTTGTCGTGGGAAGCGGCGCGCCGCGTGAAAAACGGGGAGGACGACCTGCGCCTCATACCCTCGGCGATAGGCGGGGATGTCGAAAAGCGCACCGGCGTCATACTCGCGAAGTCGATCCCGGCGAAAAAATACGGGATAAAGACGGGCGAGCCCGTTGTGACGGCGAAGAAAAAATGCCCGGAGCTGTATCTTGCGAAGCCCGATTTCGGACTTTACGCCAAATGCTCGCGGGCATTTATGGATATATGCCGCAAATATGCGCCCGTCGTCGAGCGGTTCTCGATAGACGAATGCTTTTTGGACATGACGGGGACGGGAAAAATATATCCCGACCCGGTTAAGACGGCGGCGGATATAAAAGACGAAATACGGGACACTCTCGGCTTTACTGTAAACGTCGGCATCGGCGAAAACAAGCTTTTGGCGAAGACGGCGAGCGACTTTGAAAAGCCCGACCGCGTCCATACGCTTTTTAGACGCGAGATCGCGGACAAATTCTGGCCGCTGCCGGTGCGCGACCTCTTTTCTGTCGGAAACGCGACCTCGTCAAAGCTCGAACGCGCCTCTATAATGACGGTCGGCGACCTCGCGAATGCTGACGTGGGCTTCGTTCGCCGCCTCGTCGGCGACAAGCTGGGGGTCATGATACATAATTTCGCGAACGGCATCGACGACACGCCGGTGCGAGATGTGCCGGAGGAGGCGAAGGGATACGGGAACTCGACGACGCTTGCGGAAGATATCGTGACCGAACGCGAGGCGAGCTGCGTGCTGCTCGCGCTGTCGGACAGCGTCGGGATGAGGATGCGGGCGGACGGATTTTTGGCGCGCTGCGTCTCGGTGACCGTAAGATACAGCGACTTCCGCGAGCGCTCTCATCAGTGCGCGCTGAGCGTGCCCACCGACATAACGGACGAAATTTACAAAACGGCAAAGCGGCTTTTTTCCGAGCTGTGGGACAAAAAGACGCCGCTGCGGCTGCTCGGCGTCTCGGTTTCGGAGCTGACGCGCGAGGACGCGGAGCAGCTTTCAATGTTTTCGGAGGTCGACGAGGTGCGCGAACGGCAGAGACGGCTTGACCGTGCGGCGGACGCGATAAGACAGAGCTTCGGCGCTGATACAATAGTGCGCGGCTCCGCGTACCGCTCGGATATTGATGTCGGGAAAAAGTATAAGGCGAGCCTTGACGACGGCGGCGACGGAAACTGAGAGACGGCGGAATGAATTATAAATAAAACCGTGCGAATAATATGCGGGGGAGCGGCCTTTTCTGATAGACCGTTCCCCCGATTTATGTGGTCGTTTTATGTCTCGGTGACTTACAAGAGCGCATAAAACTGAATAGACCGTTCCCGTTTTATGTGCCGTTTTATGTCTCGGAGCCGTACTGGAGCGTATAAAGCTGATAGTATCTGCCGCGCTGATGCAGAAGCTCCTGATGCGTGCCCTGTTCGCGAATTTTTCCGTGAGAGAGCAGGATGATGTTGTCGGCGTGCTGGATCGTCGAGAGCCTGTGGGCGACGATGAGCATTGTGCCGATGTTTTTCATCTTTTCAAGCGAATCCTGGATCAATATCTCCGTTTCCGTGTCGATATTCGCGGTCGCCTCGTCGAGTATCATGACGGACGGGCGGTGCAGGATCGTCCGCGCGAAGGAGAGAAGCTGGCGCTGACCGGCGGAGAAGTTGTTGCCGCGCTCGCGGACGACCTCGTCAAGACCGAATTCGAGCTTGTCAATGAATTTATCGGCGTTGACGTAACGGCACGCCTTTATGATCTCGTCGTCCGTGAAGCTTTCTTCGCGCAGCACGATATTTGACCTTATCGTTCCGGAGAAGAGGAACACGTCCTGGAGCATCTGACCGAACCTGCGGCGCAGCGACGATATTTTTATATGTTTTATGTCTATGCCGTCGATAAGAATCTGCCCCTTTTGTATGTCGTAGTTGCGGCAGATAAGGGAAAGGATCGTCGTTTTGCCGGAGCCGGTCGAGCCGACGAAGGCGACTGTCTCCTTCGGGTTGACGTGGAACGAGACGCCGCGCAGCACCCATTCGCCCGGATTGTATGCGAACCAAACGTCGCGGAATTCGATCTCGCCGCGTATCTCCTCAAGCTCGACGGCGTCCGGCTCGTCTACGAGTTCGGGCTCCATGTCGAAAACGGAGAAAATTTTCTCCGACGACGCAAACGCGGACTGCAATGCGTTGAACTGCTCCGCGAGCGTCTGGATAGGGTTGAAGAACGTCGAGATATACATATAGAAGGAGACGAGCGTCTTGATCGTGATCGTCTGTCCGAGGAAGACGACATCCTTGATGTATCCTCTTCCGCCGAGGTAAAGCAGGCACATGACCGAGGTGATATAGAGCATATACACCATCGGGCGGAATATGCCGAAGACGAATATCTGATTGTTTTTCGCGCGCTTCAGGGCGGCGCTTTTTTCAAGGAATTCGTTCATCTTCGCGTCCTCACGGTTGAAGATCTGCGTGATCTTCATGCCGGAGAGGTTTTCGGAGAGGAACGTGTTTATGTCCGTCGTCCTGTCCTTGACAGTGCGGAAGACGCGGCGCGTGAATTTGCGGAAAATGACCGTGAACAAAACGAGGAACGGGATGAAGCAGAGCACCATCAGCGTCAGCATGTAGTTGAGCATCAGCATGGCGGCGAGGACGCCGACGATGACAAAGACGTTTCTGATCATGTTGACAAGGATGTTGGTGAACATCATCGAGATGGCGTTCGTGTCGTTCGTCACGCGCGTGACGAGCTTTCCGACGGGGATATTGTTGAGCTGATTGTGCGACAGGCTCTCAATATGTGTGAAGAGGTCAAGGCGCAGCGCGGAAAGTATCTTCTGCCCCGTCTTTTGAAGGATGATGGACTGAAAATAGGTGCACACCATCGAGACGACGAGTATCGCGCCGTAAAATGCGACGCGTATGAACAGGGCTGAAAGCTCGAATTTTTCCGCGATTATTTCCTCGATGTCGCCGATTATGAGCGGGGAAATTATGTCGTATGCGATGGAGACTGCCATGATAAGCAGCACGAGCAGGAAGCTTTTCCAGTACGGGCGTGCATATTTCAAGAGGCGCGCCATTATCTCGCCGTCCGGCATGTTGCGGTCGAACGTGACCGCCTGCCCGCGCCGCTTGAGCGTGATATACGCGATGACGAAGATGACGGCGAAGACGCCGATTATCGCCCCGGCTATGAGGATCGGAAGATATTCACGCATTCTGCTCGCCTCCTTCCTCTTCGAGCCGCTGCAGCTCGACCATGTGGTTGTAATCCGGGCAGCGGCGGCACAGCTCGTCGTGCGTGCCGATGTCGACGACCCTGCCGTCGTCTATGTATATGATCTTGTCCATGCGCTCGATCGTCGAGATTCGGTGCGCGATGAGAATTGTCGTCCGCCCCGCGCGCGTGAACTTCAGGTTTTCAAGAATCGTTTTCTCTGTCTTGGTGTCGACGGCGGAAACAGAATCGTCAAGGATCAGGATAGGCGCGTTTTTCATCAGCGCCCGCGCGATCGAGATGCGCTGCTTCTGACCGCCAGAAACGGTCACGCCGCGCTCGCCGAGCACGGTTTCGTATCCTTCCGCGAATTCGCGGATGTTGCCGTCAACGTCCGAGAGAACTGCGGCTTCCTCGATGCTGTCCTCGTCAGCGCCGTCAACGGCGAAGGCGATGTTGTGCGCGATCGTGTCTGAAAAGAGGAAGTTGTCCTGCGGGACGTAGGCGGACGCCGCCCTGACATCGCTTATCGCGATGTCGTTGACATCGTGCCCGTCAATAAATATCGTGCCGTCGGGGACGTTGTAGGTGCGCAGGATCAGGTCGACGATAGTAGTCTTGCCCGAACCCGTCTTCCCGACAAGTCCGACGTTCTCTCCCGCGTTTATGCGGAAGGATACGTCGTTCAGCACGTCGAATTCTCCGTCCGGATAACGGAAGGTGAGGTGCCTGAATTCAATATCGCCGCGCACGTCTTCAAGCTTTTCGACGCCGGGACGGTCGCAGACGGTCTGCTTTTCGTCGAGCAGCCTGCTGATTCGGTTGAGGGACGCCTTCCCGCGGCTCGTCATGTCGATGAGCTCCGACACCGCCATGATAGGCCATACGATGGCGTTGAAGTAGCCGATATATTCAACGAGCTGACCAGCGTTGAACGTGCCGGCGTAAACGAGATAGCCGCCGTAGCCGAGTATGACGCAGATGACGGACTGTACAAACAGCGTAACGAGTATGCGGAGCAGCACGGACGAACGCGTAAAATCGACGTTTGCGACCTCGTTTTCGGTGTTGAGCTTGCGGAATGCCATGAGCTCCTTCGATTCTTTGACAAATGCCTTTATAACGGCGATGCCGGAGAAGCTCTCCTGCGAGAAGTCGGAAAGCTTTGAAAACGCCTCCTGGCGCACCGCCCATTTCTTTTCCATATATTTGCCGACGACTGTAGACGCCCCGAGCAGCAGCGCCATCGGGATCAGCGAGAGCACCGTCATCAGTCGGCTCATGTTCCACATGCGGAAGACGGCGAGCGCGCCGAGCATCACGGCGTCGAACAGCATCAGAAGGCCGTTGCCGTAGCAGTCCTGCACAGTGTCGAGGTCGTTGGTGAACAGGCTCATCAGGTCGCCGACTTTATTGACCTGATAAAATTCATGGGACAGGCTGCGGCAGTGGTCAAACATCCTGTCGCGGATGTCAGTCTCGACCTTGATCGCCGCGCCGAAAAAGCATATGCGCCATAAAAACCGCCCGAACACCATCGAAAGGATGACGCCGAGCATCGGCATGCAGACGCGGTCGAGCAGAAAATCCATATTGAAGATGTATTCGACATTGTCTATTACGACTGAGCCGTCGTTGATCCCGTTGACGACGAGCTGGTAGAGATTGGGGACTACCATCTGCATGTAGTCGACGAGCGCAAGCGACAGCAGCCCGAGGATCAGCCACGGCGCGTATTTTATGTAGTATTTATTTATGTATTTACCGAATATCATACCTGCCTCCCGTTTTCCCGCTGTACGGACGCTGAGTTTTCATTATGTCACATGGCGCGCCGATTGTCAATATGATTTGCGTACTGCCGAAGGATTTTCGTCAATTTTTTTCGGTGCCCGAAAAAAACCGCCCTCAGGCGTGAAAAAAACGCCTGCCTTTTCTGGCGAGCGCTTTAATTAAATTGAAAAGATCCGTGCGGCGTCATCTCTGACGGCGGCGTCGGAGGTCAGAAGATCGAATATCGCATCCTCCGTCAGCACGCCGCGCCTGAGCTCCGGCGGGAAAAGCCCCGCTTCGTCGTCGCGAACGTCGTTTATCCAGTCCGTCTCATAATAAGATCGAAGCGATTTTATCAAAGGCAGCGCAGCTTCATATGCGGTGAGCGCCGAGAGCAGCGCGTCTACGGCTTCCTTTGCGTCACAGTAGTTTTTTTCGTTTCGCTTTACGCGTTCTATATCAGCCACGGCTTCTTACCATATAAAATTCGATTTTGCTGCCTCGCCGTTGTCGACGAGCACGTCCTGCGCCGTCATCGACTTATTTATGACGGTCAGAAAATACGCCCACTCGGCGATCTCCTCCGGCTCTGCCCATTTTGGCAGAAGCGTCTCCGCCATAATGCGCGCCCAGAGATCGGGGTCGCGCATGACGTGGTAGTTCAGGCTCGTGCGGACGCCGCCGGGGGAAAGGCTGTTCACGGTCGCGCCGTAGGCGGCGGCGCGAAGCGCCGTATTTTTCATATATGCGACGACGCCTCCCTTGCTCGCGGCGTATTCGGGAAATTCCGCCCCCGTCGAGGCGCTGGCAGACGCGATAAAGAGGATGCTCTTTATTCCTTCGCGGATGCCGTATTTCTCGGTGACGCGGATCGTGCCCTTGAGGTTTACGTCTATGTCGCGCCCCGAATCCTGGACTCCGGCGTTGTTGATCAGTATATCGACGTTTTCGACCTCCGGCAGCTCGCCGGAAAAAATGTCGGCGATAAAGTGCGTATATTTTCCGCCCGCTGCCTCGGCTTGAAAAATCGCGCCGGGGCGCACGTCTATCCCCGCGACCTCATGCCCGCAGGCGAGAAATTTTTTCGCTATGGCAGCCCCGATGCCGCCGATCGAACCGGTCAGCAAAACTTTCATTTCTTTTTATCCCGTATGTAATCAAAATATTCTTTCCCGACGCCGTTTTTCTGCCATCTCTTGCAGGTGACGTAGCCGAGGCGGGAGAAAAGCACCTCGCAAAGGAGCTCGACCACCATTCCGGTGGCGGCGCACGTCACGCATTGAAGCAATGTCCAGCCGAAGAAGAAGTGGCTGACGATCAGCGCGAAGACGATGTTGTCCGCGAACTGGCCGACCGCGGTCGAAATATATGTACGGCACGCATACGCGAGAAAGCCGTCGCTTTTGAACTGCTTCCCGATCGCATAATTCAGCGTGTTGTTCACAATGGCGGAGACGATGAACGCGGTCGTGCTGCCCAGAAGCACATACCACGTCCCGCCGAATGTGCGGTCGAGAGCGCCGTTAATTATCGCCTCAGAGCCTTCGACGTATGATTCGCCCCAGACGCCGGGGATCAGGCTCGCGAGATAGAAGAAAAATGCGACGAGCAGGTTGACGGCTGACGCCGTGAGCGAAATTTCGGTCGCCGCCTTCGGCCCGAAATGCTTCGTGATGATGTCCATCGACAAAAACGCGACCCATGAGACGATTATACCGCAGTCGAGCGCGAGCCAGTCAAACGGCAGGTTGACGCTCTTGTTAGCGAGCAGGTTCATCGCGATGACGGAGACGATGAAGAGCGAGGTGAGAAAAGACGGTGTGCTGCGCAAGAGAAGCCCGAATTCGCGAACTTCCTTCCCGATACGGTGGAACATTTTTTGTACCTTCCTTGTTTTTTATTTATAAGATGGTTGTCAAGAAACATCTTATTTACATTATTTAATTAGAGCCAGCCGAAGACGAACTGCCGCACGATGCCAAGGCATTCGCGTATGCCGTTCGGAATTATGAGATTCCACGGCGTGACCGAATGCAGATGCGCGATCCCGTCAAATCCGGCAGAGTTCGCGTGAAGCGAGGCGCGGAAAACGTGGTATTCGCTCGTGATAAACGCGACGCCCGGCTCGCCTTCAAAGCGCTCGCCGAGGACTTCTTTTGAAAACCGGAAATTTTCCTCCGTGCTCGTTGAAGACGATTCCTCCGATATGGAGCTTTCCGGAATGCCGAGCGAGATCAGATATTTTTTCATCGCTTCGCTTTCGGGAATGTCCTCGTCCTCGCCCTGCCCGCCGCTGACAATGATCAGAACGTCGGGATTTTTCCGATAATATTCGGCGGCAGCGTCGAGCCGGCGCGCGAGCTGGGGCGCCGGAACGTCCCCGCGTATGCCGCAGCCGAGCACGATCACGGCGTCTTCATCATATGATACAGTGTCGAAGCAGCCGTATATGTAAAGAGATGAGATCACGACCGCAGCGACGGCGGTCAGGATCAATGCGGCGTATGACACCCACTTCGGGAGCTTTGAGGCAAACGCTCCCGCTATAATGTAGAGCGCAGACGCGGCGAACGTGAAAATTATGCCGGCGTGCAGATTTGAAGTGAACGCGGACACGGCGGCGCTCAGAAAAAATATCGAGCCTATGGCAAAGAACAAACACCGGACTGCCTTCATAAACGCGCCCCCGTTCGCGGTCAGCTGTACTATTTCGGTATTATACTACGCATGAGGGAATTTTTCAAGTAAAAATTTCACATATAAAGGCGGACGCTGCCGTAAATTCTTTGGCGGCGCGGCGATCATTTGTGAGAAAACGATTGTGATTTATTAAAAGTTATGATATCATATTATAAACCGTCATGTTCGATGATCGGGGCGACTTTTTTCCTGCGTTCCGTTGCGCGCCGATATAGTACGGGGTCACACAAAGGGGTAAAATGATGAAGGTCTGGTTTATTATTTCGGCTGCCATATTTGTTTTCGGCGCGTGCCGCGCGCTGCTGCTTTTCATCGCCGATAAGAGGTGCAAGAGATTTCTCAATTCCGTGAATGTGTTCGCGGTTTTCGTTTTCTGCTCGGCGGCGGCGATGTTTGTGCCGATATACGGGCAGATGTTCCCGCTTGATTTTATGGGGTGCGTGAAAATTGCGCTTTTGTCGATCCACAACGCCATAAGGCTGTTTATCGTTGACGGCGAGTTCACCGTCATAACTGATTATTTCAAAGGAGACACGTCGTTTGGCGCGACGGCGTTTTCAACGTTCGCCGCGGGGCTGTTCGTCCTCGCCCCTATCATGACATTCGGAGTCGTGCTCTCGTTTTTCCGGAACATCTCCGCATACTGGCACTATTTCACCGGATTTTTCAGCGATGCGTATATCTTCTCGGAGCTCAACGACAAGTCCCTGACGCTCGCCGAGAGCATTCAGAAGGGCAAGCGCCCCGGGCTCATCGTCTTCACGGATGTCTTCACCGGGAACGACGAGGAGACGTATGAAATGATGGAGAGGGCACGCGCGCTTGACGCCATATGCTTCAAAAAGGATATCCTGAACATCAAATTCAAGAGGCACAGCAAGCGTGCCTCGATTTCGTTTTTCGCGATAGGCGAGGACGAATCTGAAAACATCGAGCAGTCGCTGCGGCTCATATCCGATTACAGGGAAAGGAAGAACACGAATCTTTACGTGTTTGCCTCGCGCGCCGACAGCGATATCCTGCTCTCATCCTCGGACAAGGGCGCGATCAGGGTGCGCCGCATAAACGAAGTGCGCTCGCTGATAAACAGGCTGCTGTATGACGACGGGATCAATATATTCAAAACGGCTGAGGACGACGGCACGGGAGAAAAGCTCATCTCTGCCGTTGTGATCGGGCTTTCCCCGAGCGGAGCATGTATGGTGAAGACGCTCGCGTGGTTCTGCCAGATGGACGGATACAGAATAGAGATAGACGCGTTTGACAAAGACGCGGACGCATGTGACAAATTCAGCGCGACATGCCCGGAGCTCATGTCGGAGAGGTTCAACGGGGTCGACGTGCCGGGGGAGGCGCGATATAAAATAAGGATACATTCTGGCGTCGACCCCGACACGTTCACGTTCGCGGAAGAGCTGTCGCGCATCGACCGTGCGACATACGTGTTTGTCGCACTTGGGAGCGACGAAGACAATATAAGAGTCTCGACTTACGTCAGGATGCTGTATGAGCGGCTCGGAAGAAGGCCGATGATACAGGCGATCATACGGAACAGCGCAGTAAAGGACGCGCTCACGGGAATAAAGAATTACCGCGGGCAGGAATATGACATCGACTTTATCGGTGACCTTGCGACATCGTATTCGGAAGACGTGATAATCGACTGCGAGCTTGAGGAGGACGCGCTGCGCCGCCACATGAGATGGGGAGATGAAGACGATTTCTGGAAGCACGAGTACAATTACCGCTCGTCGGTCGCGTCCGCGATGCACAAAAAGGCGAAGATACTCTGCGGGATGCCGGGGATCGAAAAGGAGATAAAGGACAGAACGGAAACGGAACTCGTAGGATTGAGAGTTCTCGAACACAAGCGCTGGAACGCCTACATGCGCTCCGAGGGCTACGTGTTCGCCCCGACGAGAAACGATATGGCGAAGACGCACCCGTGCCTCGTCCCGTTTGACGAGCTCCCCGAAAAGGAAAAGGTCAAGGACGACGACTGATGCGCAGAACGTCTCATTTGCGGCAGAATAAAATAAAAAGACACGCGGACGGCGGGATCAACGCCGTCCGCGTGTTTATGCCCGATGGGGGCGGATATCACAAAAAATCCGTAAGCGGCAGGAGCCGCTCGCCGGGGGAGAAAAATCTGCCGTCGAACGACAGCTCACGGTGATAATGGCCGAAAAACCACGCGCGGAATGCGCACGAGGCGCGTATACGGTCAAGATAATCGGTCAGAACGTCGTGCGCGTATGCGCCGCCGATCATGTCCTGAACGGACGACGGCGCGCAGTGCGTGATAATTACGTCGACATTGTTTCCGGCGAGGGCGAGACTCTGCTCGCCGAGCGCCATTTCTTCGTCGGACGGCAGCTCCTCGCGCCACCACGACGTGTGCTCAACACGGTACCTGACGTGAAGCTTGTTGAGCTTTCGGCGCTTTTTTTCAAAATCCGCGTCGTCCGGGTAGAGGACGCCGCCCTCCATGTCGTGTGAGGACGCGCCGCCCATCGTGAAAAAGCTGATCCCGTCGATTTCGTAGACCTGACCGCGGCAGAGCCATATTATGTTGTCCGCGACTCGGCGGGCGGAGCCGCCGTTCCAATCGCAGAGAGGCAGCGCGCCGAGCATGTCGAAATTTTCATGATTGCCGTCGACGAACAGCACCGTGAACGGCTTTTCCGCGAGCCAGCGGAGCCAGTAGTTTTCCTCGCGCGAACCGTCCCAGAGCCCGCCGAAGTCGCCGCAGATTATGACAAAGTCGCCAGGACCGGCGGGACAGCGCCTGCTGCCGAGCCGTTCAAATCTGCCGTGCGTGTCGCCCGTTATGTATATCATGTCAGTCTTTCCTTATATTATAAATCTGTTCCCGCATATTTCACCCGCGGTCGACGAGATTGTTGACCCACCGCCTGCTCTTAACAAGATAAAATCCGAACGCGGCTTTGATGAGATTCAGCCCCTCGACAAAGATGAACATCGGCACGACGGGGAGCGAGGTGAACCGCGACAGCACGAACGCGAGCGGGACGCACAGCGTCCAGACGAAGCCGCTGTCAAAAATGAATGTTATGACCGTTTTGCCGCCGGAGCGCAGCGTGAAATAGCTCGCGTTGACAAACGCGTTAAGCGGCATCATGACGGCGGAGACGGTCAGAAGCCGCGAGGCGAGGGAGCGAACGGCGTCGGTCGTGTTGTACATCAGCGGGATGAACGGCGACAGCGCCGCCATGACAGCGCCGACGCAGGCGCTCAGCGCGACGGAGAACGCGATCAGCTTTATGTTTTCGTCGACGGCGCGTTCAGTTTCGCCCGCGCCGAGCAGCTGACCGACCATGATGGAGACGGTCGTCCCCATCGCGAAAAAGGCGCAGAAGAAGAGGTCGGAGACTGTCGTTGAGATGTTGAGCGCCGAGACGACCTCAAGCCCGCGCACCGAGTAGCACTGATTCAGCATCGTCATGCCGCTCGCCCATAAAAGTTCGTTCAGCAACAGCGGCGCGCCTATAATTGCGATCTGTCCGAGCAGACTTCCCGCCACGCGCGGCGTGCGGTAGACGCCGACGATATACGGGTTGCGATCCCTGTGCAGGTGCGTCCAGATTATGACGATCGCGCATTCTGTAAATCTCGCGATAACGGTCGCGACGGACGCGCCGACGACGCCGAGCGCCGGAATTCCGATTGGCTCGATGCCGAAAATCAGGATAAAGTTGAAGATGAAATTTACGAACACGGCGACGATCCCCGCCTTCATCGGGAGCATAGTCTCGCCCGTTTCGCGCAGCGTGCTCGAATAAACCTGCGTGACCGCGAACGGCAACATGCCGAAGAGCATCACGCGCATGTAGTCAAGTCCGAACCCAAGCGTCGCCTCAAGGTCAAGCGCTTCCTCGCCCTCGTGCAGAAACAGCGAGATCAGCGTTTTGCCGGACGAGATGAAGAGCGCCATAAACACCGCCATCGATAAAAGCGCGATATATAGCTTGACGCGGAACGTCTCCCTTATGCCGCCATTGTCCCCTTTGCCGTAAAACTGCGCTGTAAATATTCCCGCTCCGGCAAGTCCGCCGAATATGCAGAGGTTGAAGACGAACATAAGCTGATTGACTATCGCGACGCCTGACATCGGCTCGGTGCCGACCTGACCGACCATTACGTTGTCGAGCAGGCTGACGAAGTTTGTGATAACATTCTGTATGAGGATCGGCGTCATGACGGCGAACAGCCGCCTGTAAAACGCTCTGTCGCCGATGAATTTCTTGAAAATCATAATGTACCTTTTGTTCTTTTGTGCGGGCGCGGTGCGCCCGTTTTTGCGCGCGGCAATAATGTTATACTCCATCAGAAAAAATATGTCAAGCAAAACGGGAAAAAAGTCATAGGCGGGCGCCTGTCTTGACACGCGGGCTCAAAAATGGTATACTACGTCGTCACCATTAAAAACGGGGAAGAAAAATACAAGATGTGGTATAACGAAAGCGTAATTTATCAGATATACCCGCTCGGCTTCTGCGGCGCGCCGCATGAAAACGACGGCGTGACCGTTGACCGTATAAAAAAGCTCATAGACTGGATACCGCACATGAAACGCCTCGGCGTGAATGCGCTTTATCTCTGCCCCGTGTTCGAATCCGACACGCACGGCTACAACACGCGCGACTATATGCGCATCGACTGCCGTCTCGGCACAAACGAAGATTTTGCGAATGTCTGCCGCGAGCTGAAGCGAAACGGGATAAGAGTCATACTTGACGGAGTTTTCAATCACTGCGGACGCGGATTTTTCGCGTTTCGCGACGTGCAGGAGCGCCGCTGGCAGTCCCCGTACGCCGGCTGGTTCAACCGGATAGATTTTAACGGGAACTCGCCTTATAACGACGGGTTTTATTATGAAGGCTGGGAAGGAAATTATGACCTTGTGAAGCTGAATCTCAGAAACGAGGAGGTCATAAACTATCTTTTTGCCGCCATACGTTCGTGGGTGGAAAATTTCGATATAGACGGTCTGAGGCTCGATGTCGCATACTGCCTTGACGAAACGTTTATCCGCCGGCTCAGATCGTATACGGAAACGCTGAAGCCCGAATTTCTGCTGCTCGGCGAGATGCTGCACGGCGACTACAACCGCCTCGTCAACGACGGGATGCTTCATTCCGCGACGAATTACGAATGCTATAAGGGGCTTTATTCGAGCTTCAATTCGAAGAATCTGTTTGAGATAAACCACTCGCTGATGCGCCAGTTCGGCCCCGAATACTGGACCCTGTATAAGAATAAGCACCTTTTGAGCTTCGTTGACAACCACGATGTGACGCGCGTCGCCAGCATACTGAGCGACCGCCGACATCTCCCGCTTATATACGCGATCGAATTCGGAATGCCGGGCGTTCCGTGCGTATACTACGGCAGCGAATGGGGAGCCGAGGGCAAAAAGAGCGACGGCGACTATGCGCTCCGCCCGTGCTTTGATGCTCCGGTCTGGAATGATCTGTGCGGCTTCATAGGCAGGCTCGCCGCCGCGAAGCGAGGTTCGGAGGCGCTGAATTACGGCGGATTCCGCTCCGTGCTGCTGACGAACAAACAGTGCATTTTCGAGCGAAAGAGCGAGCACGAAAGGGTGCTCGTCGCGGTCAATCTTGACGACGCCCCGTTCGTCGCCCATTTTGACGCCGGCTGCGGCACCGCGGTCGATATGCTGACCGGCGAGCCGCACGACTTCGGCGGAGGCAGCGAGCTTCCCCCGCTTTACGCCGCGTTCTGGAAAATGGAAAAGTAAATTCGACTATAAAATAGACCGACCTTCACGCAAAACCGCGCGGAGCCGGTCTTTTTTTCAGCCTCCGCCCCGCGTGCGGGGCCCGCATGCGGGGGTGGGATTTTCACAAATCGCAATAAATTTAATAAATACATAATAGTAATTAGTCTTGACAAATATAAGAACAAGCAATATAATAAAAGTGACGGGATATTTGCTAAAAATTGAAAAATATTTTGCAAGTTCAACAAAAATAATAGAAACGAGGAGAAAACGATGAAACTTTTAATTTCGGGCATAACAAAATCATACGGCAAAAACCGCGCATTATCCGGATTCACGGCGGAGCTTGAACCGGGCATATACGCGCTTCTGGGGCCGAACGGTTCAGGCAAATCGACGCTGATGAACATCATCACCGACAATCTGAACGCGGACGAAGGGAAAATCCTGTATGCCGACGCTGACGAGGAACCGCGCGATGTCGGGAAAATGGGAGTCGAATTCCGTGAAAAGCTCGGATTCATGCCGCAGTATCCGGGGCTGTATCCGAATTTCACAGTAGAGAGATTCCTATATTATATGGCGACGCTCAAGGGCATGAAGAACGAGGACGCAAAGCGGCAGATACCGGAGCTGCTCGCCTCGGTCGAGCTTGACGACGTGCCGAACCGGAAGATCGGAGCGCTCTCCGGCGGCATGAAGCAGCGTCTCGCGCTCGCGCAGGCGGTGCTCGGCGACCCGTCGATCCTCATTCTTGACGAGCCGACTGCGGGACTCGACCCGAAGCAGAGAATATCTATCCGGAATTACATATCGAAGATAGCGTTTGACAAAATAGTGCTAATAGCGACGCACGTCGTCTCGGACGTTGAATTTATCGCGCGCGATATAATCATGCTGAAAAAGGGCGTCATCGTTGACAACGCGCCGCCGCACGAGCTGACGAAGAAGATCGAAGGGCGCGTGTGGCTCGTGCCTTGCGCGGAGGCGGACGTGGCAAAGATGCAGGGCGCGCACCGCGTGACGAATATCTCCCGCGACGAGGAGAGCGGAGAAGTCGTTCTGCGCGTCATCGCGGACGAGAAGCCGACCGACACCGCGGCGAACGCCGCCCCGACGCTTGAGGATTATTATCTCTACGTCTTCGGCGAGGAGACGAGCGCGTCATAACGGACAAGACCGAATGGCCTGAAGACATCTATGTTGAATGCTATTATTCATACTTCTTCCAGATGTATGATCACTATGCGACACCGCCTGTTTCGGGACACTTCACGCCGATGTATTTCCCACATCCATCAGGGCAAGGCGTCACGACAGGTATGCTAACGAATAGTGTGGGCTATCCCTTCGAGCCTTATACCGAGGCTTTCCCGTGTTAGATGAGATAAAAGAAGGAAGGATATATTTCAAGCGTACATCTATGATTTGCGGAGGATTCCTCATAATATATGAAATTGATACGGGTATGTATGAAGCCCCGGAGCTCGGCTCAAAGTATATTTAAAATATAAAACTATAAACGGGCATATTCGCGCGGCGGAAATTTTCTCGCTGAAAGCTGTTGCCAAGGTATACATAAAAGCGCGAAGGATGCGTGCAGTTCCCGGAGGAGAGGCGGCAAGGGCCGCATCTTTTAAATAAAAGATATCATAAATTATCATATCATTATAAGGCAAGGTGGCCTAATATGAAAAAAATACTATCTACTACTTTAGCACTGCTTTCCGTTTTCTTGTTATGCTCTTGTATAAGAGGGGCGCCTCCGCCGGAGTTTCCGCTTAGAGTTTCAATAAAAATTCCCTCAGACAGAAAGGCCACAACAAATTCACAATTCCCTATACTTGTCGGTATAGGACAGATATCGTCGTGTGATTACGCAATTCTCGAAATCACAGCAGAGGGATTTGAAATTACAGATCCACTCGGAAATAGTGCAACAGACACCTATCAGCATTTATACAGTGACTTTGGTGATACAAAATACCACCTGAATAATCTGGACGAACCGGATCCATGTCGTTTTTTTGAAACATTTCTGTTTCAGTATGCAGGTGATGATCCCGGCAGCGGAATTATTATAGTTTCGCTGAAAACGCTGCTGTATAATGAGGCTGCTACAGGAGAGGAGGAAAGGTATATGGAAGACGGTGGTGAAGCAAGTGCAGCGCTTGGCTATACAGTAGAGGACGGGCAGGTACGATTCCTCAGATAGGGTGGTAAGGACGATGATGATCAGGATGCGCTGAAAGAATCTTATAAATTGAGCGTATCAAAGTGTCATACTGTACTTTCTTTTTATCTTCTTATCTTCGACACTATACCTTTGACTGTTTCATGTGTCCGATTTTTATACAACTTTTACCCATAAATTGTAAAACCTCTTGCAAAGCTGCACTGCATCTGATATAATCAATATATTTGAAAAGCCCGGAGCGACGCAGGCGCTGTCGGTGACGGCGCGCTCGTGCGCTTGCGCGCGGCGGCTTTAAAAAAGCGGTAGATGCCGCGCAGGTGAATTTGAGAATGGAGGACGTTTATGATCGGCATATCGTATAAAAATTCCACGGGGGAGCTGCTCGCGCGGGCGGAGGGCGAGTGCGAGGCGATGCTCGCCTTTGAGACGGATTATGTTGACGGGGACTGCATTATATTTACCGCCGAGCCGCGTACGCACCTTTGGCTTCAGCCGGACGCCGCGATAATGCCCGGCGAGGTTTATCTGCCGTCGGGGACGTTTACGTGGCGCGTGCCGTGCGGAGCGGAGAGAACGCCGTATTCGCCCGGCGTGTTCGTGGCGGGAAGGCATATTGTCTCCGCGCGCGTGATGACGGAAGCGGAGACGCATTCGCGGCGGAACATAGCGTGCAACCCCGCCGACCTGCGCGGGGAAACGGACGGCTTTCCGCACATGACCGCAAACGTCGAAACGCGGGGAGAGGCGATATTTGCCGCCCGCAACGTGATCGACGGATATCGCTGCAATTCCGGTCACTGGGGCTGGCCTTACCAGAGCTGGGGCGTCGGAGGCAGGGACGACGCGTGCTGCAAGATCGAGTTCGGGCGTGAGGTCGAGGTCGACGGGATGGCGATCGTCATCAGAGCCGATTTTCCGCACGATGCGTGGTGGTCGTCCGCCGAGGTAGAATTGAGCAGCGGGAAGACGATCTCGTTCCCGCTCCGAAAGACGGCGGAGCGTCAGTTCGTCCCGCTCGGGGGCGAGCGCGTAACGTGGATGCGGCTCGGAAATCTGAAATTGTCCCCGGACGATCCCGGATTCCCCGCGCTGACCGAGTGGGAGATCTACGGTCGGGACATCTGAGGCAGAAAAGCCGCGTCCGCGCGAGGCGGAGGTGTTCCGACATGGCGGATATTTAAGCGGCGGGCGATAATTTGAATAAGAAAAGAGACGCCGGATCGGGATGGCGTCTCTTTTGAATTTAAATTGCAGATGAAAATCACGCATTATATGTACGTTATCGACATCACGCTTTCGATCTTCGGCGGATGTATAACTGCATAGACACGCGTCGGCGAATAATCGGCATTTGAACGGCAACTGCCGAAGACTAATAGACAGCTGCATAACTAACGCTATTCGCGCGGATTCGGCTCCGTTTTCGGTGTGATAACGTCAGCGGATGAAATTTGTCCGTCTGATGTGTTCCTTTTTCGGCAGACCGAACGCTTCCTTGCCGAGCGCGATGCTCTTGATCAGAAACGACATATTCCACGCGAGAATGCGCACGGTCGAGAGCCCTTCCGCGTCCTGCATAGCCTCGCCGGGGGCTGCGCCGTGCACGCTGTTCCAATAAATGCTCGAGGCGACCGGCATGCCGGAGATCGTGAAATATTTATTCAGCTCGTCAAACGTCGCCGAAAGTCCGCCGCGCCTCGCGACGACGACGGAGGCGCCGACCTTCATCGTCTTGTCAAAGTGCGTGCTGTAAAACAGCCTGTCGAGCAGCGCGACCAACGTCGCGTTTGCGGAGGCGTAGTAAACGGGGCTCGCGACGACAAGACCGTCGCTTTCCTCAAAAACGGGCGCAAGCTCGTTGACGCAGTCGTCAAACGCGCACCTGCCCGTCTTGCCGCATGCGCCGCACGCGATGCAGCCGCGGATCGGGGATACGCCGACCGCAAACGTTTCGACCTCTATCCCCTCGTCTTTGAACACCTTTTCCATCTCGCCGAGCGCGGCGGATGTGTTCCCGTCTTTGTGCGGGCTTCCGTTCAGCATAAGTACCTTCATAGTTTTCCTCCGTGAAATATTATTCCGCCGTCCTTGCGGCCTTGTAGTCCTCGCCCCATGATTTCATCGCGTCAAGTACCGGGCGGAGCGATCTGCCGAGCTCGGACAGCGAGTATTCGACTCTCGGCGGCACCTCCGGGTACACGGTGCGCGTGATGATGCCGTCCGCCTCCATCGAGCGCAGACTGTCGGTCAAAACCTTCTGGCTGATCCCGTCAAGGTCGCGGTGCAGCTCGTTGAACCGCCACGGGCGTTCAAGCAGATTTCGTATAATCAGAAGCTTCCATTTGTTGCCGATCAACTGTACAGTCGTCGCAACGGGACATTCGGGTATGAGTTCTTCTTTTGTCTTCATGCAGCGCCTCATTACATCAAAATAGAATGTTATATTCATATTTTACTGTAACAGTACACGGCTTGTCAAGCCCCGCGGCGCAATTTTGGCTTATGCGGGAGATGATACCGACAAAAATCCGCCGGAGGTTACAAAAATGTAAGTACGGCACAAAAAGGTGCGTACTTGCGCCGCGCGCAAAACGCTGTATAATTTTAGTTACAGGGGACAATTCCCTGAATACATAGCGGAGGATATTGAAGATGGCACTCTCTGATCTGTCAGCATGGAGCCGGGACGAAGAAAAGAAGCCGTCCGCCGCGTGCGGAACTGCATGCGGCGCGGCAGACAAGCCGGAAGAAAAGCCCGCGGCGTGCGGGACGGCGTGCGGCGCGGCGGACAAGCCGGAAGAAAAGCCAGCGGCATGCGGAACAGCGTGCGGCGCGGCAGACAAGCCGGACGAAACGCCCGCTGCGTGTGGGACAGCGTGCGGCGCGGCAGACAAGCCGGACGAAACGCCCGCGGCGTGCGGAACGGCATGCGGCGCGGCAGACAAGCCGGACGAAACGCCCGTAGCATGTGGGACAGCGTGCGGCGCGGCAGACAAGCCGGAAGAAAAGCCTGCGGCATGCGGAACAGCATGCGGTGCCGGCGACAAGTGATCCGCCGGCACCGGGGCGCGTTTTTGCCGGGAGCCCATCGGGCTCCCGGTCGGGGCGCATGCTGATCGGGGAGACGCTCAGATTTAATTGCCGAGGGGAAAAATTATGAAGCAATATTTCGCTTTTCAGTGGCACATAACGGACGAATGCGACCAGCGCTGCCGCCACTGTTACATATTTTCGGGGGATTCCGGCAAAAAGCCGGATTCGATGGAATGGGGGCAGATCGAGGACACGTTTTATAACTGCCTTGATTTCTGCGAGGTTTACGGCAGGCTCCCGTATTTTTATCTGACGGGCGGCGACCCGATACTTCATCCCGATTTCTGGCGGCTGCTCGGTCTTATGCGGGAAAACGGGATACCGTTCACGATCATGGGCAATCCGTTTCATCTGGACGACAAAATCTGCATCGAGATGAAAAATTACGGCTGCCGGAAGTATCAGCTTTCGCTCGACGGGCTGCGCGAGACGCACGACTGGTTCCGCAAGCCCGGTTCGTTTGACTGCACGATTGAGAAGATCGGATGTATAAACAGGTCGGGCATGAAAAGCGTCATCATGACAACGGTGTCGGGCGCGAACATTGCCGAGGTGCCGGGCATTATCGACGAGGTTGTGAAGGCGGGGGCGGACATATTCGCGTTCTCGCGCTACGTTCCGTCCGGCGGGGAGCTCGACGCCGCGATGACGCCGCAGGCATACCGCGCGCTGCTCGCGGTTTGCGAGGAAAAGTTCAAAGCATACGAGGCGGCGGGCTGCCGCACATATTTCAGCAAAAAGGATCACCTTTTTACCCTTTACGACTATGAAACCGGGCAGTTCACGCCGCCGGAAAGAGAACGCGGCATGATATACGGCGGCTGCAACTGCGGGAATTGCCATTTGACGATCCTGCCGACCGGCGACATATACGCGTGCCGCCGTGTTGCCGGGAGCCGCGTCGGAAACGTGTTCGAGGACAGGCTGGCGGACGTATGGGTCACGGAAATGGAACGCTACCGCGAATATGACAAGTTTGAAAAATGCTCGAAATGCGAGCTTTTGGCGTGGTGCCGCGGCTGCCCCGCGGTCGCGAACGGGACAAGCGGCAGCTTTTACGCAAAAGACCCGCAGTGCTGGCACGAAATAAAGGAGGAGAGGATATAGCATATGGGCGAGTTAATCGATACGATCCTCCGCCGCCGTTCGATCCGCCGCTTCGAGGAAAGGCAGATAGACGAAGAGGCGCTGCGGGTGATCCTTGAAGCGGGACTTTACGCGCCGAGCGCGGGCGGAAGGCAGGGCGTGCTCTTCGCGGTGTGCCAGAATAGGGAAGTAAACGAGCGGCTCGGGCGCATAAAGCGCGCGAATTCAAGCCCGAAAATGGCGACAAAGGACAGCTTCGTTTCAAAGGAGCAGCCGAGCATCGCGGATGATCCGGAGATAAAAAGCGCGTTTTACGGCGCGCCGACTGTCGTAACGCTGTTCGCACCGAAAAACTTCCTGTTCGCGGCGGAGGACTGCGCCGCCGCAGCTGAAAATATGATGCTCGCGGCTGAATCTCTCGGCGTCGGGTCATGCTACATCGGGCAGGGGTGGACAGCGTTCGATGACGGCTACGGTCAGGATGTGCTGCGCCTCTGGGATATCCGCCGCGACTATTACGCCGTGGCTCAGGTGCTGCTTGGTTATCCGCGCGAGGGCGACGCGCACCCGACGCCGAAGCCGAGAAAAGCCGGACGCGTGCTTCGGTTTTGATAAATAAGGGGGATTTGCGGCATGGATGCAAGGACGTGTTTAAAAAAGCTTGAATATGTGGGCGTTCTGGCGTTTGCGACCGTCGGGAGCGACGGCGCGCCGAAAATACGCAACATAAGCGCGATTCATTATGAGGCTGACAGGATGATATTTTTCACGGCGAAGGGAAAATTGTTCTGCCGCGAGCTGCTTTCTGACGGGCGCGTTTCCGTGCTCGGCTACACGAAATATAAGGAAATGATAAGGCTTTCGGCAAAGGCTGTTCCGGTGGCGGACGCCGAGCAGGAATACTTTATTGATAAAATATTTGAGGAGCAGCCGTATCTTTCAAACGTGTACCCAAATGACACGCGAAAGCTCGCCGGCATCGTGTTCGAGATAAGGGACGGCACGATCGAGTATTTCAATCTCGGCGTGAACCCGATTTACCGTGAAAGCTTCGCGCTCGGAGAGGGAAATGACGCGCGGCGCGGCTACCGCATAACGGAGGACTGCATCGGTTGCGGGGAATGCCTCGCGAACTGCCCGCAGCGCTGCATTGAGGCGGGGGAGCGGTACAGGATAAACGAAAATCACTGTCTTCACTGCGGGAACTGCGCCGCCGTCTGCCCGGTGCACGCGGTCAGGGAAGGTGTTTTGTCGTGAAGACGCAGGAAGCGCGCCGGGTGTTTCTGATACGGGCGCTGCTTGACGAGGATGACGAATACTCCGGGATAAGGATACCGGCAGGGGAGGCGGCGCAGAAAAAGCTATTGCGTTCGCTTTTGAACGTGCGTCCGCCGCGCCCGGCGGGAGACGATTTTTTGAAGTTGCAGGACGAATACCTTCGGGAGGAAACTGCCCGAAAGGGGATCACGGATATTGATGCGCTGATCCCCGTTTCAGACGGCATATATCTTTGGCGGGGCGACATAACGACGCTGCGCTGCGAGGCGATAGTGAACGCCGCGAACAGCGGGCTCACGGGCTGTTATCTGCCGTGCCACGGCTGCATAGACAACGCGATACACACGTTTGCGGGAGTCCAGCTGCGGCTCGCGTGCGCGGCGATCATGGAAAAGCAGGGGCACAGCGAACCGGCAGGGCGTGCAAAGCTCACTCCCGCATATGATCTTCCGTGCGATTTTGTCATTCATACGGTGGGACCTATCGTAAACGGCGAGGTGACGGAGGGATCGAGGTCGCTGCTCGAATCGTGTTACCGCTCGTGCCTTGAGCTCGCGGAGGAAAACGGGATAAAGAGCGTGGCGTTTCCGTGTATTTCGACCGGGGAGTTCCGTTTCCCGAACGCGGAGGCCGCAGAGATCGCGGTCAGCGCGGTAAGGAAATACAGAGGCGATATTGAGGTGATATTCGATGTTTGGAAGAAGCTCGATCTTCAAATTTACGGGGAACTGCTCCGACAGTATAAACAGGCTTAAGGCGGCGCTTGAGGGAGCGGACGCGGTTTTGATCGGAGCAGGTGCTGGGATGTCAGTGTCGGCGGGCTTTTCGTATGACGGGGAGCGGTTCCGGGAGCATTTTTCCGATTTTGAGGCGAAATACGGTTTTCACGACATGTATTCGGGCAGCTTTTATCCGTTTGAAACGGAGGAGGAGCGGTGGGCGTATTTCAGCAGACTCATATATCTGAACAGGTATTCAAGCGCGCCGGGGCGCACTTATGACGAGCTTCTGGCGCTCGTCGGCGGGAAGGACTATTTTGTCATAACGACAAACGTCGACCACTGCTTTCAGAAGGCGGGCTTTGACAAAAAGCGCCTCTTTTACACGCAGGGCGACTACGGTCTGTTTCAATGCTCGACGCCGTGCCGCGCCGAGACGTATGACAACGAAACCGAGATCATACGGATGGTTCGGGAACAGCGCGGAATGCGGATACCGACGGAGCTTTTGCCGGTGTGCCCGCATTGCGGCAGACCGCTGACCATGAATCTGCGTTCGGACGACAAATTTGTCGAGGACGCGGGGTGGCACGAAGCCGCCGGAAGGTACGCGGAATTTTTGCGCACGAGGCGGCGTGGACGTATTCTTTTTTTGGAGCTTGGCGTCGGATACAATACCCCGTCTATCATAAAATATCCGTTCTGGCAAATGACAGCGGAAAACCCGCGGGCGGTTTACGCGTGCGTTAATTTCGGGGAGGCGGACTGCCCGAACCTGATAAAAAACCGCTCGATATGTATAAACCGCGATATCAAAGGGGTGCTCGACGCGCTTTTGTAATAGATTTTTTTGATTGACCCCGCAATAATTCTCGGTCAAATGACGACGCGGGCGCGGCAACTCCTTGAAATTCCGGACGCAATAATGTATAATATAACGCGGCGTTGGAAGCGTTTAAGTTTTATCCGGAAGCGTGGAAACTGATGGCAGTTACAGTAAACAAGAATACAAATGAATATAGGCGCATGACGGAATCGCCCGTTTTCGGGCTCGTCCTCCGGCTGTCCGTCCCGACGACGTTCAGCATGCTCATAACCTCAATATACAACCTCGCGGACACGTATTTTGTTTCCTCTCTCGGAAATTCCGCGACAAGCGCGGTCGGCGTCGTTTTCTCGATTCAGTCAATAATTCAGGCGGTCGGATACGGCTTCGGCATGGGCTCGCAGAGCCTGATCTCGCGCCGGCTAGGGGAAAGAAAAAAGGAAGAGGCAGACCTCATTGCGACATCGGGATTTCTCGCGTCCGTTCTCATGGGCGCGCTGCTTATGGCGCTCGGACTTATAAACGTCCCGATGATAATGAATTTCTTCGGCGCGACTGAAACTGCTCTGCCGCTCGCGTGCGATTACGGATTCTGGATCCTTCTCGGCGCGCCCGTCTTCTGCTCCTCGTTCGTGCTGAACAACATCCTGCGTGCGGAAGGGAAAGCGACGCTTTCAATGATCGGGCTTTGCAGCGGCGGGCTGCTCAATATCGGACTTGACGCGCTCTTTATTCTCGGCTTCAAAATGGGCGTCGCGGGCGCCGCGATCGCGACGATGCTGAGCCAGATCGTCTCGTTTCTGATCCTTATCTCGTTTTTCATCTTCAAAAAATCGACGGTCGAAATCAACCTTTTCAAAACGAGCCGCAGGCTCACGGATTACATAGACATTTTCCGCGTCGGTCTGCCGACCGTTTTCCGCCAGAGTCTCGGCAGCGTCGCGACGACGCTGCTCAACAGAGCCGTCCGTCCGTACGGGGACGCCGCGATGTCCGCGGTCGGGATCGCGAACAAGATATATATGCTGCTCCGCAGTATGCTGATCGGCGTCGGGCAGGGATTTCAGCCGGTCGCCGGGTATAATTTCGGCGCGAAGCTTTATGACCGCGTGCGCAGCGCGTTCAATTCCGCTGTATTCATCGGCACGCTATACGGGATCGCCGCGGGAGCCGTTCTGTTTTTATTCTCCGGCGACATCATCGGCATTTTCCGCCCCGGCGACACCGAGGTGATCGACATAGGCGGGCGCATGCTCCGCTATCTCAGCATTTCGCTACCGGTGCTCGGATATTCTACATTTGTAAATCAGCTTTATCAGTCGCTTGGATTCGTCGCCCCGGCGACGTTCCTCGCCTCGTGCAGACAGGGAATTTTCTTTATCCCGATGATACTTATTCTGCCGCATGTGATAGGACTTTCCGGGATCGAGCTGACGCAGGCGATCTCCGACCTTCTGACGTTTGTCGTGTCGATACCGTTTCACATATACATGATGCGGCGTCACATCCCGCCCGCGGGGAGCGGTGCTCCGGTATCCGCGTCCGACACGGACGAAAACTGAAAACCGCGCCGGGGAAAGCTTTTCCGAGACAAAAGCTTTTCCCGGTTTTTTCGGCGAAAAAGCTGTGTGGCGTGAAAACGCAAACAAAACTTTAACAATCGCATGATATAATAATATAAAGCAAAAACGAGAGGTGAATTTTTATATGTTCAAAATACTCGTCGTTGAGGACGACCGCGACCTCTGCCGCACAATATGTTCATTTCTCTCCGGAAACGGATACGAGGCGGTGGGGTGTCAGGGCGCAGGGGAAGCTTACGACGCGATGTACAGCGGCACGTTTGACCTCATAATTTCGGATATAATGATGCCAGATATAGACGGCTACGAATTCGCGAAAACGGTACGCGAGATAAACGAAGAAATACCGATCCTCTTTGCAACCGCGCGGGACGACTTCGCCTCAAAGCAGCGCGGATACCGCATCGGCATCGACGACTACATGGTGAAGCCGATTGACCTTGACGAGCTTGTCCTTCATATCGGCGCGCTTTTGCGCCGCGCCGGGATCGCGAGCTCGCACAGGCTCGATATCGGGCGTCTCTCGCTCGACATGGACAAGCGCGCGGCGACTTACGACGGCGACGAAATACCGCTTACGGCGCGCGAGTTCAACATAATGTTCAAGCTCTTGTCGTATCCCGGAAAGGCGTTCACCCGTACGCAGCTGATGGATGAGTTCTGGGGAGTTGAAACTTTGACATCGCCGCGCGCCGTCGACGTATATATGACGAAGCTTCGCGGCAAGTTCGGCATGTGCTCCGAATTCGAGATCAAAACTGTCCACGGGCTCGGATATAAGGCGGTGCTGAAATGAAAAAGCGGAACGATCATCGGCACGCATTATATATGCTTCGAAGCTGCGTCACTTTTTTCCTTCTGATCGCTTTCATAATCACATGCTGCATGCTGTTGTTTCAGAGCGTCCTCGGCAGGTCGCTGCACATAACGTATACGGAAGAAAATATCCGCATGGCGGCGATATTGACGATGGGGAACGTAATATTTCTGAGCCTGCTCTGCACGGCCGTCGACGCGGTGCGGCGGCGCTTTATGGTTGAGCGGCCGGTTCGCCGCATAACGGAGGCGGCGGAGAAGATCGCGGACGGGGATTTTTCCGTGAGGATCAAGCCGCTTCACGGGCTCGACAGCGAATCCGGCTTTGACGTTATAATCGACTGCTTCAACCGCATGGCGGAGGAGCTCGGCGGCGTCGAAACGCTGAGAACGGATTTTATCGCAAATGTGTCGCACGAGCTGAAAACGCCGCTTTCGGTCATACAGAATTACGGCGTCATGCTCAAGTCGCCGGAGCTTCCGGACGAAAAGCGGATCGAATATGCGGAGGAGCTTTTGTCCGCGTCGCGCAGGCTTTCCGATCTGATCACGAATATTCTGAGGCTGAACAGGCTCGAAAATCAGCAGATATACCCGTCCGCGCGCCGGTTCGACCTCGGAGAGCAGCTTTGCAGGTGCCTGCTCGAATTTGAAAGCACGTGGGAGCGGAAAAACATTGAGATAGAGACGGACATCGAAAACGATGTGACCGTCGTCTCCGACGAGGAGCTTCTGCCCATCATCTGGGACAATCTCTTTTCAAACGCGCTCAAGTTTACGGAACCGGGCGGCGTCGTGTCCGTTTCGATGAAAGCAGACGGCGAATACGCTGTCGTTACGGTGAAGGACACGGGATGCGGCATTTCGCCGGAGACGGGGAAACATATATTTGAAAAGTTTTATCAGGGCGACACCTCGCACGCCTCGCAGGGCAACGGACTCGGGCTCGCGCTCGTAAAGCGCGTCGTTGACATTGTGGGCGCCGATATTTCGGTTGAAAGCGAGGTCGGACGCGGCAGCGCGTTTACGGTCAGAATAGACAGGAGGGCGGATGAGAAAGCTGAAACTCATGCTTAAAAGAATTTTCTGCCCGCCGCTGCCGGCGGCTGTTCTGATCGCCCTTTTCGGGTATGCGTCCGTAATACTTGTTTTTGCATTTGACGTGCGCGTTGATGTGCTGCGGTACATCTCCTACGCCGCCTCCGCATATGCGCTTGCCGTAACTGTCGCGGCGCTGCCGCGCGTTTCGCGCGCGGCAAAGGGGATCGGGAAAGCGGCGGCGGAACACAGCATTGCGCGAAAGCTACGCTCAACCAAACTCGGTGAGCGGTATTTTACGGACGTTCATTTCCGCAGCAGGATATCGCTTCATATAGGGCTGACGATCAATCTCGCGTATATAATAATGAAGCTGTCGGCGGGAATATATTACCGCTCCGCGTGGCTCGTCGCGCTCGCCGTATATTATATCCTGCTCGCGGTGATGCGCCTGTCGCTGCTCAGATTTGAAGATATAAACGACGTGGCGGCAGAGCTGCGCCGGTACAGGCTATGCGGAATTATGCTGCTTTTGATGAATCAGGCGCTGGCGGTGATCGTCATATTTATGGTACACGAAAACAGAGGGTTCGTGTATCCCGGCAATCTGATATACGCGATGGCGTTTTACGCGTTTTATGCCGTTATCACGGCCGTCGTGAAGGCGGTGAGGACGCGCCGCCGCAAAAGCCCCGTCCTTTCGGCGGCGAAGGCGATAAATCTTGTCGCCGCGATGGTGTCGATATTGTCGCTTGAAACGGCGATGCTGGCGCGGTTCGGCGGCGGAGACGACGCGATGTTCCGCCGGTCGATGACGGCGGCGACGGGCGGAGGCGTGTGCACCATCGTCATCGGGATGGCGATATACATGATCTTAAGGGCAAACAAAATGCTCCGGGAACTCAAATTTAACGATTCGGAAACATAATATAAACGTCTTATAAAAAATCGGCGGCTATAATAAAGGCAAAGACAACGAGAAAGGGGAAAAGAAAAATGAACGGGGAAAATGAAAAATTCACTTACACGTATTCGGCGAGGGAGCAGGAGGAGATCAGAAATATCCGGGATAAATACAGCGTGCCGTCAGGTGGGGAGACGCCGATAGAGCAGCTGCGCCGCCTTGACAAAAGCGCCGTGAGGGGCGCCGCCGTATGTTCGACCGTCATAGGTATAATCGGTTCGCTCCTGCTTGGGGTCGGGCTGTGCTGCACGATGATAGATGGATGGGAGCTGTTTTTCATTCCGGGGATCGTCGTCGGCGTCGTCGGGATCGGTTTGACTGCCGCCGCGTATCCGATATACAAAAGGATGTCGGAACAAAAGCGGAAGAAGCTCGCGCCTGAGATCATCCGCCTGTCGGATGAGCTTTTAAAGTGAAAAAGGCGGCTCAAAAGCCGCTGGGGATTAAGGTGGACGACAAAAACCGCCGGTGAACGGCGTTAATCCGTAAGCGGATGGCATGAAAATCGGCGGTAGACGGTATGAATCCACAAGCGGATGACATGAAAACCGACGGTGGACGACAAAAAGCCGCAAGTGAAAGACATAAAAACCGTTGGTGGACGATATAAAACCGCAAAGGGGGACGACATGAAGCCGTCCCCCTGATTTTTTAGTTTTTATTACACCGTCTTTTTTGTGTCGAGAGTATAGTTTATGCGGAACTTCATCACCTCGTCGGGCTCCGTCTCGCGCCTGCCTATCTCGTTTCGGATCGAGAGCATGAACGGGTCATCCTCGGTGAAAGGACGCCATTCCGGCAGCTCGTCGCCAAAATTGTCCTTGCCGTTCGGGTCGCCGGTTTTGACGAAGTTTGCCCAATACGACGCAACTTTGTGCGCAAGATCGTAGTGGTGGCCGCGGAAGGGACGCCAGCTGCGCGCGAGCGAGTCATAGGCGAACCAGAGCTCGGCGCCGTGGAACGAGCCGACATTTTCCGATTTGTCGTCAGGAATGTCGGGATCGAATTCGTATAAGTACGCAGTCCTTGACTCGCGCGCCTGAAGGGTGCCGAACAAATACGCGCCCGCGACCATTCCCGTAAACGCGTCGGAGGCGAAGAGCGCCTTTGCGTCCTCGTCCGTTTCAACGCGGCAGAGCGCGCGGAATTCGTCCGCCCGGTCGCCATAGCGCGCCGCAAATTCTTCGAACTGCTGCTTTGTGTGAGGCAAGAGATCGCCTCTCATGAACGCTCGCACCTCGCCCCTGTTGTACCCGGTCAGAACGGGGACGCGGTGATGTTCATCGTGCATGTAGGCGTCAAACGCGTCGCGGAAAAGAAGCACGTTGTCAACGACGGGGGCGAAAAATGTGTGCGCCTCCGCCGAGCGGCGGAAGAGCTCCTTTGCGGGCAGCGCGCGCGCCTCTGCAAGCGAACTGATCCCCGCCTTATCGAAGAATGCGGCTCCGGCGTCCTCGGCGCGGCTGAGCGAACCGGCGCGGAGGAAGGAGGGACCCATGTCGGCAAAATCGGCGCTGACGGCGCTCTGTATGATCGCGCCGGCGATCATACCCCGCGCGGCGGGCGCGGTCAGAAGGCACTGCACGCTCCCAGCCCCAGCGGACTGACCGGCGATCGTGATGCGGTCGGGGTCGCCGCCGAAAGCGGCGATATTGCGCCTCGTCCACGACAGCGCACAGAGCTGGTCTTCGATCCCGTAGTTTCCCTTCGGCAGATCGGGCGACTGCGCCGAAAGCTCTGGGTGCGCCAGGAAGCCGAAAACGCCGAGGCGGTACGTCACGGCGACAACGACGATGCCGCGCCGCGCCACGTGTTCCCAGTCGAATTCGACCTCGTAAGGATATCCGCCCTGATAACCGCCGCCGTGTATGTAAAATAGGACGGGGAGCTTATCGTCCGTGCTTTTTGCCGGAGTGAAGATATTGAGATAGAGGCAGTCCTCGCTCATGTCATATTCGGGACCGGACGGATGGAGTTCGCGCGACCAGAAATCATTCGGGTCGGCTCCCGGAGTCCACTGCATGGCGATCGCGCCGTATTTCAGCGCGGGGCGAACGCCCTCCCAATGCGGCATCGGCTGCGGCGAACGCCAGCGCAGCTCGCCGACCGGGGGCGCCGCGTACGGAACGCCCTTGAAAACCGTGATCCTCGGATCATATCCGAAATAGCCTTCGAGTATGCCCGATTCGATTCTGACCTGTTTCTGCATAATAATTTGCCTCCCGATTTTTATGTAAAATTAATTTATCACTAAATCAATCTGTCTTCATGATACATCAAAAATGCGGGGAAGTCAACAAAAAAATCGTGCGGTCCCGAAAAAATTAAGTCAGAAAAGAAAACCGCCGACAGCGCGGCGGGACAAAAAAGCGAAGCGCTGACGGCGAGACGGGACAAAAAAGCGAAGCATAAAGGGGATGCGCCCTCATGCTTCGCCTGTTTGATAAAGTTTCGTTTCCGCCTCATTCGTGCCGCACCATGATGAGCAGGAGCCTGCCGCGCCCGACGGTGACGGTCGCGGTCATACCCTTTTTTACCTCGTTGCTTATGCCGTACTGGTATTCGCAGCTGATGTGGGCTCCGGAAAGGGGATACTTTGCCCCAGTTATCGTGATGTCCTCCGCCTCGCCCGAAATATTCAGGAGCGAAAAGAACGAAAACCGGTCGTCGATCGTGACGGGCGCGGATGAAACTATCCTCATCTCCGATGTGTCGTCTGCGATCATGCCGGTGTGACCGCGCGAGTCGAGATAGAGCAGGATCGAAATGTTGCCGAGCGTGTGGTCGAGCCTGCCGCCGGTGACGCCGAGGAGCAGAAAGTCGGAAAATCCGCGCCTTTCCGCCTCGCGGACGGCGTAAACCGTGTCGGTGTCGTCCTTCTCGCGCGGCAGCGTTATCGTCTCGACCGGGGTGTCCGGGGTCGGGTGCGAGTCGAAGTCGCCGACGATGAGGTTCGGGTTGACGCCGAGCAGCGACGCGTTATAAAGCCCGCTGTCGCAGGCGATTACGTAGTCGTCGGGGCGGATGTATGATCTGATCTCACCGGGCGCGCCGATCGGCGCGCCGCCGATTATGACGCAGCGCCTTTTTTCCTTTAAGCTGTTGTCTTTCATCAGAGAATGTCGATATATTCACCCGAAAGCGCCTTATTCATGCTGCGGACGGCGCAGAATTTGCCGCACATCGAGCAGCTTTCGTCAAGCTCCGGACGGCTCGCCTCGCGTATGCCCTTCGCCGTTTCGGGGTCGATCGCGCACTCCCATTGCGTGTCCCAGTCAAAGCTGCGGCGCGCGTCAGCCATTTTGTCGTCGATGTCGCGGGCGTGCGGGATATGCTTCGCGATGTCGGCGGCATGCGCCGCGATGCGGGAGGCGATTATGCCCTCCTTCACCTGTTCGACGTTCGGGAGCGCCAGATGCTCCGCAGGTGTGACGTAGCAGAGGAACGCGGCTCCGCTTGCAGCGGCAACGGCTCCGCCGATCGCGGAGGTGATGTGGTCGTAGCCGGGGGCGATATCGGTGACGAGCGGGCCTAAAACGTAGAAAGGCGCGCCCTTGCAGATCGTGGACTGAAGCTTCATGTTCGCCTCGATCTGGTCAAGCGGCATATGGCCGGGGCCCTCGACCATGACCTGAACGTCGCGTTCCCACGCGCGCGAGGTCAGCTCGCCGAGGCGGACAAGCTCTTCGATCTGGCAAACGTCGCTCGCGTCGGCTATGCAGCCGGGACGGCACGCGTCGCCGAGCGAGATCGTCACGTCGTATTCGCGGCAGATATCGAGAATTTCATCGAAATATTCATAAAACGGGTTTTCCTCTCCCGTCATGCTCATCCACGCAAACACGAGCGAGCCGCCACGCGAGACGATGTTCATTTTGCGCTTGTTTGCCTTTATCTGTTCTATCGTCTTGCGCGTGATGCCGCAGTGCAGCGTCACAAAGTCCACGCCGTCCTCGGCGTGCAGCCGCACAACGTCGATGAAATCCTTCGCCGTCAGCGTTGCGAGGTCGCGCTGATAGTGTATGACGCTGTCGTAAACAGGCACTGTCCCGATCATCGCGGGGCATTCGCTCGTCAGCTTGCGGCGGAACGGCTGCGTGTTGCCGTGCGAGGAGAGGTCCATTATCGCCTCAGCCCCCATGTTGACGGCCGCCATGACCTTTTCCATCTCGACATCATAATCCTTCGAGTCGCGGGAGACGCCGAGATTGACGTTGATCTTCGTCCTGAGCATGGAGCCGACGCCGTTCGGCACCAGGCACGTGTGCTTTTTGTTTGCCGGGATCGCGATCTGCCCCTTTGCCACGAGGTCGCGTATCTCTTCCTCCGTGCGGTATTCTTTTTTTGCCACCTCGGCTATTTCCGGCGTGATTATGCCGCGCCGTGCCGCTTCCATCTGCGTTGCGTAGTTTCTCATTTTCTGCTCCTGATTTTATATTATTCGGCATCTATGAATCTGCCGTGAAGACCTGCGGTGTGATCGAGCGGACCGCTGCCGTGACCGAGATCGAGTCCCGCAGACAGCGCGCACGAAATATATTCCTTCGCCCGGAAAACGGAGCTTACAAGGTCTGATCCCTTTGCGAGATTTGAGGCGATCGCGCTTGAAAGCGTGCAGCCCGTCCCGTGCGTGTTTTTGTTGTCTATGCGTTCGCCGTAAAACCATTTCGGACAGTCGCCAAAGTAGAGTAAATCGTTGGCGTCGCCGATGTTGTGCCCGCCCTTGCATAAAACTGCGGTGCCTGCCGACTCCGATATCTTCCGCGCCGCCATAACCATGTCGTCCTCAGATGTTATCCTGATCCCTGATAGAATTTCCGCCTCGGGGATGTTGGGCGTGATGATGTCGGCGAGCGGGAGCAGTCTGCGCGTGAGCGTTTCGACGGCGTCTTCGTCTATCAGGCGCGAGCCGCTTGTCGAAACCATGACCGGGTCGACGACGATGTTGGGCGCGCAAAAGCGCTCAAGCGCGTCGGCGATCACATCTATGAGCGCGGACGACGAAACCATTCCGATTTTAACGGCGTCCGGACGAATGTCGGAAAACACGGCGTAAAGCTGCTCGCGCAGAAATTCGGGCGTGACCTCGTATATGCCGTATACGCCGGTCGTGTTCTGCGCGGTCAGTGCGGTTATGGCGGACATGGCGTAGACGCCGTTCGCCGTCATGGTCTTGATGTCGGCCTGTATGCCGGCACCGCCGGAGCTGTCGCTCCCCGCTATCGTAAGCGCCGTTTTCATTCGTCAAAACTCCTTCAATATATTATAGGCGGAGGAAAGGTCATAAATGAACGCGTCCGAATTTGAAATTATCTCGCCGCGTTCGTGCGCGCTCGCTTCGTCGGCGACGCCTATCACGTGAAATCCCGCGGACTTCGCCGTTTTGACGGCGTAAAGCGCATCCTCAAACACGCACGTCTCCTCCGGGCGCGCGCCGAGGAATTTCGCGGCGCGAAGATATATCGCGGGCTCGCGCTTCGAGGTGCCGAGCTCGGTGCAGATCAAAAGCTCGGAAAACATATCAAGGACACCGAGACGGGAAAGCGCCGCTTCGTGCGTCGTTCTGATCCCCGCGGTCGCGGCGGAAAACGGTATGCCGTCCCAGTGAAGCGATGTGAGCAGCTCATATGCCCCCGGCTTAAACTGCGCGTCGTTATAGTAAAAGCCGCTGATCTCGGACATCACGCCCTCTTCCAGCTCTTCTACCGATTCGGGGATAGAGTAAATTTCCTTTATATATCTGCACCCCTCTGATAGCGTCATCGTGAAGACCCGGTCAACGAGCTCCTGCGGCGCTTCGATCCCGCGGCGGGAAAGGTATAGACGGCTGACATCGTGCCAGATCGGCATTGAATCGAGAATCGTTCCGTCAATGTCGAATATAACGGCCTTTATCATCTGAAGATCTCCTTTGATATCGCGTAAAGTCGGCGCGCCCCTTCCTCTATCGCGCGGCTGTCTCCGGCGGAGAATATCGCCGAGACGAGCGCCGTCCCCGCGATTCCCGTTCCCGCAAGCGTGCGGATGTTATGCGCGTTTATCCCACCGATGGCGACGGCGGGAATTTTTACGGACGCGGCGATTTCCGCGAGCTCCGGCGGCGTGATATGGCGGGTCCCCGTTTTTGTCGCGGTCGGGAACATGGCGCCGACGCCTATATAATCGGCGCCCGCCGCCTCCGCCGCGCGCGCCTCCGAAACGGTGCGCGCCGAGACGCCGATGATGAATTCATCTCCCATCGTCCGCCTTACAAGCTCTGGCGAGCCGTCTGACTGACCGAGGTGTACGCCGTCGGCGTGAACGAGCCGGGCGATCTCCGCGTCGTCGTTTATGATGAGCGGTACGCCGTGACGGTGACAAACCCGTACGAGGCGTTCAGCTTCCGCGATGAGAGCTTCGCGTTCGAGCTCCTTTTCGCGGAGCTGTACGAGGGTGACGCCGCCGCGCAGCGCCGCTTTAACGTCGTCCTCAAGCGTGCGCCCGCCGAGCCATGCACGGTCGGTGACGGCGTAAAGCGTCAGCATTTTACGGTCGAATTTCATATCGCGTTCCTTTTGTCAAGATATCGGGCGTCATATTGTATACGGCGTCGATCATATAGGCGCGGTATGTGCCGCTGCCGTCGTCGTGGCGCAGCCGTTTCGCGGCGAGCTCACCCGAAAGCCCCATCGCGGCGGCGGCAGTGCACGCGGCCTCAAATATGTCGCCGTTCGATACGGCGGCAAACGCGGCGACAAGCGAGGTGAGCTGGCATCCCGTGCCGGTGACGCGGCTCATCATTTCGTTCCCGTTATGTAAAAGGCACGTGCGGGCGCCGTCCGTTACGATATCGGTTTTGCCGGAAAGCACCGCGACGGCTCCCGTCGACGATGCGAACCGCTCCGCAAGCGCGATCCGGGAGGGAAGCGCGTCATCGCCGAGGTCGGCGCTTGCGGCGTCGACGCCGCCGGACGCCGAATGTTCGCCCGAAAGCGCGCGAATTTCGGAGACGTTGCCGCGTATGACCGCGAATTTGACGTTTGCGAGCAGCTTTTGCGCCGCCTCTGTCCTGCTGCGGGACGCTCCCGCGCCGACAGGATCAAGGACGACGGGGTGGGAAAGAAAGTTCGCCTTTTTTCCCGCGATCATCATCGCGTCGAGCTTGCGCTCCGAGAGCGTGCCGAGATTGAGAACGACGGCGGAAGCGAGCGAGGCGATATCCTCCGCCTCAGACGGGTCATCGGACATAATCGGGGAGGCTCCGCAGGCGAGCAGGATGTTGGCGCAGTCGTTTGCCGTGACGTAATTTGTGATCGAGTGTATTATCGGGCGCGCGCCCCTGACGCGCGAAATTATATCAGCATTCATATATAATATATAATAACGTCGCGGGGAAGGAAGCCGTATCCGGCTTCCTTCCCCGCGCCTCTTCTTTCCTGTGCGTTTTATTCGAGAGTTTTTTTCACCTGAGCGAGCACGTGAGAGCGCTCGAGCGCCGCGATCACGACGCCGGAGATGACAGATCCGCAGACCGTTGAGACGAGGAACGGGATTATGTAGACCGTAAACGCCGTAGTTGCCGCGTCGGCATTCATGAACAGCAGCGCGACCGGGTAAGCGCAGAGCCCGCCGAGTATCCCCGTGCCGAATACCTCGCCGATAAGCGTGAGGATGAGCGCCGGCCACGGCTTTTTGATCACGCGGTACAAAATCCCCGCAAGCAGCGCGCCTATCATCGAGCCCGGAAACGCGAGCAGCGTGCCGAGGTTGAATATGTTGCGCAACAGGCTCGCGCCAAACGCGACGGCGACGCCGTACCAAGGACCGAGCAGAACGGCGCAGAAGACGTTGACCATGTGCTGCACGGGAGCGCATTTTCCCGCCACGCCGGGGACGGGGAACTGGATCAGGCTGCCGACGACGGCGACGGCGCAGAGCATCGCCGCGATCGCAAGTTTTTTGACGTTTACGGTTTTTTTCTTTTTCGTTGTCTTTGTGGTTGAGTCCATTTTAAAAAATCTCCTTTGAATCCGAGGGAAACGGCACACACAGCGTCACTTTCCCCGTTAATGAAAAAAGTCGGTAAAGGCTTACTGGCCTACTCTCACGCCGGAACACGGCTTCCCATCGCTGTGTGATCTTCGACCAAGGGCGCTCCCCCCCAGTCTGCCAAAGGCGCAACCGCCCGTTTCCCTCCTTTCAAACGAGATAGAAAAAATAAAGACGCCCCGACGGGCGCCGAACAAACGAGAAAAAATCCCTACGTTGGAATTGCCCAAATCAGGTTCGCGGGTCCGGCGAAGCAGTATCCGCCGTCTCAGCCGCCTTGCGGCAGCGCCCCTCTTTTTCCATTCGTCATTATATCACGCGAAGCGCGCGATGTCAAGCAGTGAAGGGCTCAAAAGACATAAATTGACGGGCGTTTTTGAAGGATCGGTAAAAATATTCCCCGCGTCAGGCGTCAAAAACGAGGGGGAGCCGCCCTGCTGCACGGAAGCTCCCCCGATTTAAAATTATCTTAAACTGTCGCCTCTCCGGGAACGGCCGCGCCAAGACCGAAACTGACGGACAGCGCCGAATCAACGGCGTTCATCGCCGCGCCGTCGAGGTGTCCGATTTTTTCGCGCAGACGGCGCTTGTCAAGCGTCCTTATCTGCTCGGCGAGTATGACCGAATCCTTCGCCAGCCCCGCCTCGGATGAGGCTATGCCGATATGCGTCGGAAGATTTGTTTTTCCCATGCGGCTCGTGATCGCGGCCGCGATCACGGTAGGACTGTATCTGTTGCCCATGTCGTTCTGGACTATAAGTACGGGGCGCACGCCGCCCTGTTCCGAGCCGATGACAGGGGAGAGGTCCGCGTAGTAAATATCTCCGCGTTTCACACTGTTCATTTTGTATTTCTCCGATTTTCAACTTATTTGCGGCTTTCTGTCTATATTATTGCCGCGGCAGGCGCGTTATAAACGCGGAGAGGGAATTTTTTGTGCGGCAGAAATTCCCTCTTTGCCTGCCCTTTATCAGTTTACTCGGAGCGGCCGCTTTGTGTGATTGAAGGCAGCCCTTTATTTGATGCTGAATCCGAGGACGTAGGAATCGGAATACATGTCGTTAAGCGCGCGGGAGACGCGGTATAAGAGCTTTGAAATGCTGCCGTCATCCCCGTTTTCCCCGCCGTTGTCCGCTTTCAGCATCGCGACCTTGATATCCTCGTCGAGCCTATAATAATATGAATTATATTGCCCGCTGTGCAGGGATATCGCGTCGCCGCCCCCGTCGGCGAACGGCTTTGTTTCCGTGTGGTAAAAGATGATTATAACGTCGCGGAACGTGCCGGTCGTATAAAGCTCGCATACACGTATCTCCCCGCCCGGCGTTTCGGCGAGAAAGAGGCTCGATTTATATATGTCGTCGTCCTCCCTGCCGCCTGACGAATAGTTTCCGCTCACTGCAAATGTCTGCGAGTCAAACGGGTCGGAGGCGTTTTTTATCGCCGAGGCGTTAAATTCGCCGTCAAGATACGTGTCGCGGAAAAGATACCGCTTTATGCTTCCTTTGAACGCGAGCCCGAACGTTTCACCTGTCTCTTCCCCTGTCGTGAGTGCGCCGTCGGCAAAAGCTGCCGTATATATCCCGCCGTAGTATTTGCGGCTGAATTTTTCGATCGAGGCGACGTTCGGAAGCACGGCGGCGAGCACGAGCGCGGCGGCGAGGACGATGAGGCAGATGCGGACGGCGCGGCGGGAAAAGAATCCGCGCACCGCCGAGAGGACGCCGCCGAGGCCGAGCGAGGTCGAGTACAGCCTGTCCCAGCCGGTGTTCTCGGAAAAATATTTGTCGTAAATGTCACGGTACTGCTCGGCGTATATCTCCCTGCCGTCGTCGTATTCCCGCTCGGTGGTCTCTTTTGTTTCCTCCGCTGCGAACAGCGCACGGGACAGTTCTCCGGCGTTTCGCACGGAGTCGGTGTCAACGCTTTCGAGGCGCGAGAGCAGGTACGAGAGCCTTGACGAATCCTCGCGCACGCGGCGGCAGTTTTCCTCCGTTATCGCGGGGATGCGGGCGGGGTCGTCGAGCATTTCCTTTATCTCGTCTATCGTATAGAGCGCCCGGCGCAGCGCCGAGATCGTTTTGAGGCGCGAAACCGTTTCGTCGCTGTAATCCCGGAAATTGCGCCCGTTCTTGTCAATAACGTCCGGGGCGATCAGTCCCCGCTCTTCATAAAGTCTGATAGCCCGCTCGGTCAGCGCCGTGAGCTTTGCTGCCTGTTTGATCTGCATTTGTTTTTTCTCCTTCGCTCTTGTGCTGATAGATTCGTTTCTGTCGTCAATATAACATATGACGCAGGGGCATAAGCAAGGGGTTTTGAAAAAAATTTTCGAAAAATTTTTGAAAATTTGAAACGAAACGCGAAAATTTTGCGTCTTTATATATAAAGAAGTATTACGGAGGCGCAGCGTGAAAAGAATATCAGTTGTTTTTTTGTTTATAACTGCAATGGCGGCGGCGTCAATGCCGCTTTTGAAGCCCGCGGCGGCGACATCGCTTTCCGATTCGCTAAGGATCGGGCGGGATACGCTTGAACTGCTCGTCAGCGGCGACGAGGATATTGTGATGAGACTTTACTGCGGGAACTTTATGGACGGGTTCGCAGAGGGCGAGTCGATAGCTGCGCTGACGGGAGAAGAATATGTTAGTGAGCAGGTATACATGACGCGCCCGAAGCGCGGGCACGAAGTTTACCGCACTATAAAGGACGGAGAGGTTCATGCGCTTGACGGCGGTGAACCTGACGGCAGATCTGTTTACGAAATCGTGTCGTCGCCCGAACGCATACTGCCGGGCGGCGCGCGGGTTGAAAATGTGTGGTGCCTTTATGGGGGCGACGGGATCTATATATATTTTGTTACGAACAGGGGAGACTATGTTTACTACAAGAGCTCGATCGAGGCGGAGGAAGAATACGTGCTCCCGGCGGAAAAGTTCACGGAGTTTGCAAGATCGTTCACGTCCGGCGCGGAATTCGACCTTTCGCCGTACATGATAGAGAAGAACACGATCGACGTGTTCTTTGTCGCCGCGTCCGCGCTCGCGCTGCTCGGCGTCGCGGCGCTCTGCGGATTCGCCGTTTTCAACAGGCGGTAATACTCGATTTTCGGGAGACAAAAATCTCCCGAAAATTTTTTATCGCGCGCGGAACAAAAAAGCTACTGCATGCGTCTAAACAGATGAAAGCGAAAAAACAAAAGGGGAACAAAGAAATGAAGAAGCTGATTTCAATCGTGCTCGCGGTGCTGCTCATATCGGCGCTTTTCGGATGCGCGGCGAAGGATAGCGTTAACGGGTCATACGATATGGCTCCGGGCGCGCCGTCCGGCGGAGGATCGAAGGACGAGGCGGACGACAGTTACGAAGAGGGCGGCCTTAAGCCGACGACTCCTTCAGGGACCACAAATCCCGCCGACACGGCGCGGAAGCGGATACAGTATGTGACGGTCGATCTTGAGACGCTCGAATTTGAAAATACGGTTGGCGCCCTGAAGACGCGGACGGAGACTGTGGGCGGCTACATCGAATCCTCGCGCGAGACGGGGCGGTCGCTGTACGGCACGGGCACGCGGCAGGCGCAGCTTGTCCTGCGGATACCGACGGATAAGCTTGAAACGTTTGAAGGCGGGATCGACGAGCTCGGCTCCGTGCTGTCGAGATACACGACGACGGACGACGTGACGGATAAATATTTTGACGCGGAGGCTCGGCTCGCCTCGCTTGAGACGCAGCGCGACAGATATATGGAGCTTCTGGAAAAAGCCGACGATATGGAATATATAATCAGGCTGACGGACGCATTGACAGACGTAATATACCAGATCGAGCTTTATACCGGCACGCTGAACAAGTACGATTCGCTGATCGAGTATTCGACCGTGACGGTCAATGTGAGCGAGGTCGCGGAGCTGTCGCGTGCCGAGAGCCCGACGGCTTCATTCGGCGAAAAGATCAAAAACGCGTTCATCGGCTCGATAGACGCGTTCGTTGATATGTGCGAGACGCTGACGATCGGGCTTGCGGCGGCTCTGCCGTTCCTGATCCTTCCCGCGGCGGCTGTCATAATCATCGTTGTCGTCGTGCGCAGGCGCGCCAAGAAGCGCCGCCGCGAATACGCAGCGATGATGGCGGCGCAGCAGAACGGTGGGACGGAAACAAAATAAGCGATCGAAAAGGGAACGGGGATAAAGTCAATGAAACGAACGCTTAAAATTTTGATCGCGGCGGCGACGCTGTGCGCGATCGGATTCACGTCGGTGTCGTGCGCGCTGCTTGAGCCGATAGACGCCGTTGACCTCATGGACGGATATAAGTCCGCGGGATTTAAGGCGTCAGATGAGGTCGCCTCGCCGGAGGCGGTAGATTTCGCGCTTTCGCTGCTCCGCGAGGTGTCGGGAGAGGGGAACACGGTGATCTCCCCGTTCTCGGTCTTGTCGGCGACCGCGCTTCTCGCGAACGGAGCCGGGGGCGAGACGCTTTCCGAGATCGAAGGGTCGATCGGCATGAAGCTCGGTAAGCTGAACGAATATCTGCCGTCATATACGGCGTCGCTTCCGTCGGCAAAGAATGCGGAGTTTAAAACGGCAAATTCGATATGGTTCCGCGACGACGGTTCGCTTTACGTTGAACCGAAGTTTTTGCAGACGAACGCCGACCTTTACGGCGCTGACGCGTTCTCCGCTCCGTTTGACGGCGGCACGCTCAGGGATATAAACAGATGGATCTCGGACAAAACTGACGGCGTGATAGATAAAATGCTCGACGAAATTTTCCCCGACACGGTATCATATCTTGTGAACGCGGTGCTGTTTGACGCCGAATGGGAGAAAGAATTCGAAGAGAGCAGCGTTTTCGATGAAAAATTTACGAACGCGTCCGGAGCTAAAGAGACGGTCAGTTTCATGCACGACAGCGAAGGCAGAGGCTTTAAGCTTGACGGCGCCGTCGGGCTCGTGCGTCTGTATGCGGGCAGGGCGTACGAATTCGCCGCGATCCTGCCGGACGAGGGAACGTCTCCCGAAAAATACGCCGAAAAGCTTGACGGCAAGACGCTGACGGCGGCGCTGTCCGGCACTTTGGAATGTGCGATAACGGCGATACCGGAATTTTCGATCGAATTTGAAAGCGAGCTTGCAGACGCTTTGAAGTCGCTCGGAATGAGATCGGCGTTTGATGCGGAGAAGGCCGATTTTTCGGCGCTCGGCCATTCTGATATCGGGAATTTATTCGTTTCCCGCGTGATCCATAAGGCGAAAATCGAGGTGAACGAGCACGGCACGAAGGCGTCCGCGTCGACGATCTACGGCGTGGCGGCTGGTACGGCGGCGGACGTTATCGTTGAAAAGCTCGAAGTATGTCTGACGCGCCCGTTTATATTCTTCATCTGCGATTCGGCTACGCATACGCCGATATTCTGCGGGATCGTTAATTCTGTCGCCGAGGCGGGCTGACAGATCGGTTTTGACAATAAAATCGGCGGGGCTGCCGCGCGAGCGTTTCTTACGCCCGAACGGCAGCCCCGTTTTTTTATTTTTTTCTCCGCCTCAGCTTAGCCTCGCGGCGGCAGCCGATGTAGAATCGCGGCAGCGCCATCATCCTGCCGATGCGGTACGGTTCGCGGAGCAGCCTATAAAACCACTCAAGCCCCAGCTTTACGAAAATCTTCGGCGCTCGCCGCGCTGTTCCCGAATAAATGTCGAGCGAGCCGCCGAGCGCGAGCGCGACGCGGATACCGGCATCCGCGAGCGGACGCCTGTTTTCGTATATCCAGATCTCCTGCGTCGGTGCGCCGAGGCAGACATAGAGGATGCGCGCGCCCGTGTCCCGGACGCGGGATATCACCTCTGCGGACGCGGCGGCGGATTTGTCAAAGTAACCGTCAGCCGTGCCGACGACGGCGAGCCCCGGATATTTTGCCTCCATGCGCGATTTTGCCGCCTCAGCTACGCCGGGCTTCCCGCCGAGAAAGTAAACGGGCACGCCGCGTTCGGCGGACGAGCGGAGGACGGCTTCGCCGACCTCGAC